>JAWUVW010000019.1:0-110541 GCA_034112185.1 Flavobacteriaceae bacterium
ATTTGATCCTCAAAACTAGCCCAATGATCTTTTAAAATATAAGGGGAGTAAATAGTAAATGTTGCTTTATTTAAAGCTTTTGCCATGTGTACAATTCCACCTTCATTAGCTACCAAAATATCGCATTTGTTCATCAGCTTAATAAAGCCTCTCACTGAATCTTCATAAATATCTAAATGAATATGGGCTTTATCTATGCACTGTTCATATATTTTTAAAGCTTCTGCTTTTTGATGTGGCGCATAATTAAACAAGATATTTGCTTTATAGGTTCGCGTGATGTAATTTACCACGTCGGCAACATAATCATAAGGCATTGATTTTTGTGGTGTGCTTCCTAATACGCCAAGCATAATTATAGGGCCATTTAAATGATTTAGCTTGTGATATTGTTTTTCTTCATCAGTTAAAAACACTTTCGGTACATAATCAGGGGCTTTTATAGGAAATACAGAATTTATAATGTTGACTCTGTCTTCAATTGCTTTTCCGCAAGACTTAGAGTTTTTGTCTAAAAAATTAACGGGGTGTGTGTAAAAAGGAAGTTTTAGGGTTTTATGTTTTCGTTTAAAACCAATTCTGTAATCAGCTCCTGAAAACAAACAAATGAGTCTGCTTTGAAATTTAGAATAGGCATCAAAAATAATATCATAATCAGCTTTTCTAAGTGCTACTACTTGTTTCAATAAATTAACTGGTTTCTTTAATTCTTTGTCATTAACTATTATGATTTTGTCAATATTCGGATTGTTCACAAGAACAGCACTCGCATAATCATAAGTAAAAAAATGAACGTCACTATCTGGAAACACAATTTTAATATTGTTGGCAATTATAGAGCTAAGTAAAACATCTCCAATACGTTTATTTTGAATAATGAGAATTTTTTTCATCAAGTGTAAGTCGTAAAATGGTGTTACCGCAAAATATTGTTTTTTCTGCTTTTATTAAAATTTCATTTGGTATATCTTTGAAAAATATGAGTAAGTCAAAACAAGTGGTTTGTATTCATCCAAATTACAAGCATTTAACAACACAGATTCTTAATGAAACTGCTAATATTAATCGTATCGATGCGAATGTCTTTGATAATGGTAGGAACTTAATTGCCAAAGTTGAAATTGAAAATGAACAACTTTCAATTAAATCATTTAAAATTCCAAATGGGTTTAATAGAATTGTTTATAAATATTTTAGAAAGTCCAAGGCAAAACGCTCCTATGAATATGCCAACAGATTATTAAAAGCTGATATCTTAACACCGTTCCCTATTGCTTATATTGAAGAATTTAATGCATTGGGATTAAAACGAAGTTATTACATCAGTAAACATCTTGATTATGATTTTGATTTCAGAGTACTTCTTCACAATCCTAAATTTCAGGATAGAGAATTTATACTACAGCAGTTCACAGAGTTTAGTTTTAAACTTCATGAAAATAATATTAATTTTTTGGACCATTCACCTGGAAACACCTTAATAACAAAAGGAGCTGATGGTCATTATAAATTCTATTTAATTGATTTAAACAGAATGCAATTTGAAATTATGAATTTTGACAAACGCATGCATAATTTAAGACGTTTGTGGTTGTCAAAAGCCATTATTAAAATTATGGCCGCACGTTATGCTGAATTGTATGGCAAAACATTTGAAGAAACGCACGCTTTAATGCTAAAACACAGTCGTGCATTTCAAAAAAAGATAGGCGCTAAAAAACTTAGAAAAACGGGAAGACGATTGAAATTTAAGTCAACGGATTAAACCGCTACATCATATTCACGTAACGCATCATTAAGCGATGTTTTTTTGTTTGTGCTTTCTTTACGTTTTCCTATGATTAATGCACAAGGCACTTGAAATTCACCAGCCTTAAACTTTTTAGTATAACTTCCAGGGATTACTACTGATCGTGCAGGGACTAAGCCTTTTGTTTCAATGGGTTCGTCACCAGTAACATCGATTATTTTTGTACTCATGGTTAAAACCACATTGGCACCTAAAACGGCTTCTTTTTCTATTCGTACCCCTTCCACAACAATACAACGAGAACCAATAAAAGCGCCATCTTCTATAATTACAGGAGCGGCCTGTAGTGGTTCTAAAACACCTCCAATACCAACACCGCCAGAAAGATGCACATTTTTACCAATCTGAGCACAACTTCCAACCGTTGCCCATGTATCGACCATAGTGCCTTCATCTACATAAGCACCAATATTTACGTAACTCGGCATTAAAATAGTGCCAGGAGCAATGTAAGCACCATGTCTCGCTACAGCATGAGGAACAACTCTAATTCCTTTTTCTGCATAACCTCGCTTTAAAGGAATTTTATCGTGGTATTCAAAGATGCCAACTTCAAAAGTTTCCATTTTCTGGATTGGAAAATATAAAACCACAGCTTTTTTAACCCATTCGTTCACTTGCCAACCACCTTCAATAGGCTCTGCAACTCTTAAGCTTCCAGAATCAATGAGATCAATCACACTACGAATGGCATTAATAGTCTTTTCATTTTTTAATTGCGAACGATCGTTCCATGCATTTTCTATAATAGATTGTAATTGTGTCATATTAAATAGTGAAATTTGGATACGAAGATAAGCTCATAATTGGCTATCAAAAAATATTTTATAAAAATTGTGAGCTATTCAAAAAGCGGGTTTATTATTAAGGATTAATCGATGATAATTTATTTATAATTACAATTTCTGAGATTTAATTAAGAGTTAATTTTGAAAACTCCTCTCTGCTTTGTTGAGAAGTTTTCTTTTTTTAGAAAAATGTATCAGAAAAATGTTCCAAAAAATAAGAGTGTTGTGTCTTAAAAGTAATTAAAGCAATGATTTATTTACTAGAGGGAAATAATATCATAACTTAATTTATAGCTAATTTTTTTAAAAATGCGTCTTTTTATTAAGAGGCGTTTTTTATTGCATTATCTTTGTAAACATGGGACGAATTTTAGCCATAGACTACGGTACTAAACGAACAGGATTAGCTGTGACTGACGACATGCAAATTATTGCATCTGGACTTACAACGGTCGATACTAAAGAGCTTATCGTATTTTTAAAAAACTATATAACTTCTGAAAATGTTGAAAAATTTGTTGTTGGCTTACCTAAACAAATGAACAATACAGCCTCTGAGAGTGAGGTTTATATTCAGAAATTTCTGCAAAAGTTAACGAATTCTATACCCGATATTCCCGTCGAACGTGTTGACGAACGCTTCACTTCTAAAATGGCATTTCAATCTATGATCGATAGTGGTTTGAAGAAAAAACAACGTCAAAATAAAGCTTTGATTGATGAAATTAGTGCGACACTTATTTTACAAAGTTATTTGGCTTCAAATTTTTAAATAAGAATTGTATTTTTGCATTTGAAAATAAACGAATTATGATTTTACCAATCGTTGCTTATGGCGATGCTGTTTTAAAGAAAAAGGCGAAGGAAATCGATAAGGATTATCCAAAGCTAGATGCGCTTATCGAAAATATGTACGAAACAATGTATGGTGCTTTTGGTGTTGGTTTAGCAGCTCCTCAAATAGGTTTGCCAATTCGCATGTTTTTGGTAGATACTGAGCCTTTTTCTGAAGATGATGATCTTTCTGAAAAGGATAAAGAGCAAATGAAAAATTTCAAAAAGACCTTTATAAATGCGAAGATATTAGAGGAAGAGGGTGATGAATGGGCCTTTAACGAAGGCTGTTTAAGTATTCCAGATGTAAGGGAGGATGTTTTTAGACAACCAAAGATTAAAATTCAATATCAAGATGAGAATTTTGAGACATATGTTGAAGAATACGATGGCTTAATAGCCAGAGTGATTCAGCATGAATATGACCATACTGAAGGCATTTTGTTTACCGATAAACTATCGTCTTTTAAAAAGCGTTTAATAAAAGGAAAGCTTACCAATATTTCAAAAGGTAAGATTACAATAGATTATAAAATGCGTTTTCCTGCGATGAGCAAGAAGCGTTAAAGAATTTTTAAATATAAGTAACTTGTCACACTGAGAGCAGTCGAAGTGATTTGATAAGTTAAACTGCTGAGGCTTCGACTGCGCTTAGCCTGACAAAATAGAAAATATATGAGTTTAGATAAAATTTTATCCATTTCCGGAAAGCCTGGATTATTCCAAATTGTTACGAAAACAAGAACAGGAGCGGTTGTCGAATCTTTAATTGATAAAAAACGAATTACTGTTGGTGCACATAGTAATATAAGTATACTAAGTGAAATCGCTATTTATACCTTGACCGAAGAAGTGCCTCTAAGAGAAGTGCTTAAAAAAGTAAAGGAAAAAGAAAGTGGACAACCAACAGCGATTAGTCATAAAGATGGTAAAGATACTTTAGAAGAATTTTTCTTTGAAGTCTTACCAGATTATGACGAAGACCGTGTGTATCCATCAGATATTAAGAAAGTGGTGCAATGGTATAATTTACTTCAAAAGAATAATCTTTTAGATGCACTTGAATCTGAAGAAGATAGTGCGGCTATTTCTGAGGAAGAAGAATAAATATGTCTGATAAAACAGCCCAATTAAAAGCCTTTGAGCGTTTGTTGTTTATAATGGACGAGTTGCGTGAGCAATGTCCATGGGATAAAAAACAAACTTTAGAATCTTTACGTCACCTCACTATTGAAGAAGTTTACGAACTCGGAGATGCCATACTCGATAATGATTTAGAAGAGGTTAAAAAAGAATTGGGTGATGTATTACTTCACATTATATTCTACGCTAAAATTGGTAGCGAAACCAATGATTTTGATATCGCTGATGTTTGTAATAGCATAAGTGATAAATTGGTAAATCGTCACCCGCATATCTATGGAGATGTTATAGTTGAAAATGAAGAAGATGTAAAACGTAATTGGGAACAACTCAAGCTGAAAGAAGGCAAAAGCAGTGTTTTAGAAGGTGTGCCTAAAAGTTTACCTGCCATGGTAAAAGCCAATCGTATACAAGATAAGGTATCAGGAGTTGGGTTTGACTGGGAGCACCCTGAGCAAGTCTTTGATAAAGTAGAGGAGGAGCTAGCAGAACTTAAAGTTGAAATAGCAAGAGGAGACCAAGACGCCATTGAAAATGAATTTGGCGATGTGTTATTCTCTATGATTAATTATGCAAGATTCCTCAAGGTTAGTCCTGAAAATGCATTAGAACGCACTAATAAAAAATTCATAAAACGCTTTCAATATCTTGAAGGTAAGGCCAAAGATTTAAACAAATCTCTAAAAGACATGACGCTGTCTGAGATGGATGTGTTTTGGGAAGAGGCAAAGTTACTCTAAAAAAACCTCTACTTAATAGGAGTCTATTTTATTTAAATTCTTCTAGCTTTCGAAAGCTAATCTTCTGCCAAGTTACTGATAATTAATTATATCAGTCGGGTTATCAAAATCCTAAAACTTTCATTTTTAAAACATCCAAAAGTAATTTTCCCACGTAAATACTATATATAAAGTCAAGAAACGATTTTATAATCTTAGTAGGATATCTTAATTATTAATTTAAGCGGTTGTAATTAAGATTAATTTAGTTTAGTTAGGGCAAAACCCACTTGTAAAGCACAAGTGGGTTTTGATATTTTATAGCTTTGCCTATTTTTTAGATACGGTTATCTGTCGTGTTTCACTCTTGCCAAGAACCTCAGAAAGTGTTTTAACGATACATCCCTCGAACCTTAGTCAGCTTAGCTTTCCAAGTGTCTAATTGTTTTTTGTGCTTGTCAATGTTTTTATGCACGTCCTTTACCAAAGGATTATCTGACTTTACATTAGAGAAAAACTGAAGATTGTTTTCTAATTGGTTGATTTCAGATTTAATATCGTCAATCTTTTTACGGATAAAGTTTTGCTCGTTGTCTAATAGCGTTGTGTCATCTGGATCGGCAATATTTTCTAGCTTACTTTCAAACTTTATCATCTCCAGTTTCGACTTATCCATCTTCAACTTGTCAAATGCATCATCAATGGCTTTATAAAATTTACCATCGATGTAACGTTTGTTTTGCGGTACATAGCCGATGTCTTTCCATTCGGAAATTTTATTCTGAAGTATTTTTATGTCGGCTAAAGCGTCTTCTGTTAATTCTAGACTTTTTAAGTCGTCTAGAAGCTTAGTTTTCTTATCAAAGGCATCATATAAATGCTGATCCTTCGCTTTACGCTCCTCATGCATCTTATCGAAATAATGATTACAAGCGCCTTTAAACTGCTTCCAGATTTTATCGCTATCGCGTCTTGGTACGTGTCCAATTTTCTTCCATTCATTCTGAATTTTTTTCATCAATGGAGTCACAGTAGTAAAATCTTTACTGTCTTTATTATCTTCAGCAACCTGTATTAAATCTTTTTTCTTTTTAAGGTTTTCGTACTGGTCTTTCTTTAAATCTTTGTAGAAATGATTTTTACCGCGATTGAAAGTTCTAACTGCATCTTTAAATTTTGCCCAAGTCGCTTCATTAACTTTTAAAGGCACTTTGCCAGCATTAAAAAACGCTTCACGAAGTTTCTCAATGGTCTTTATCTTTTTCTGCCAAGCACTGTGAGAATCTGTAGTGTCTTCATTTACAGCGCTTATTTGTGCTATAATGTCTTCTTTTCGTACAAGGTTTACTTCATGAGCTTTATCCATGTCTGCATAATAGACTTGTCGCTTATCATGTATGGTTTTCGTCGCTTTACTAAAGCGTTCCCATATTTCGTCTCTATGTTCTTTACCTACAGGTCCAAGTTCTTCTTTCCACAATTTGTGTAATACTTGTAGTTCTCTAAATGAACGATTCGTATTTTCATCCTGGGCTAACTCCTCAGCACGCTCTATGATTTTTAACTTCTGGTCATAATTGTGCTTAAAGTCCATATCTCTCAAATCATTATTGAGATGCAAGAAGTCGTAGAAACGTTCTACATGATGGTGATAAGTATTCCAAGCATTATTATATTTATCTCTAGGAATCGGACCAGCATTGCGCCATTTTTCTTGAAGTTCCTTAAAGATTTTATAAGTGGTGCCCATGTTTTCTTCAACATTAAGCAAGCCTTTAATATCTTCAATAATTTGTAATCTATTTTCAAGGTTTTGCTTGAGGTTTGACTCGCGTTCCTTGTAATATGCATTTATAGAGTGTTTGTAATCTTTATAAAGGGAGTTGAATGATTTTTTAGTATCGTTGGTGTAATAGAAATCTATTTCGTTACCACCATCGTTAATAAACTCTTCCTTTTTCTCATCGAGTAGCGCACTAAATTTTGAGTTGAATTCGCCTTTGATTTCATTGACATGTTTAGAAATGGTCTGGATTTTATGATGTTTTAAAAGCGCACTGAATTCAGTTACCAATTGCTCCATGGTCATGGCATGGTAGTCTTTTTCTTCTAATTCGTGACGCTCAGCATTTGATTCATCTTCAGCATCTTCGGCATTTGACGCTTCAATCTCATCAACGTGTTCTTCTGCAGTAGCTTCAGTTTCTGAGTTTTCATTAGATTTAGGTTCCACTTCTTTGACATCAGTTTCTACCTTAGTTTCAACGTATTCCGTCTCTACATTTTCATTCGTTTCAGTCTCAGTCTCAGTTTTAACTTTCTCTGCTTTTACAGTTTCTACAATTTCAACCTCAGTTTTAAGGTCGTTGGTTTCAACGTCAACGTCTTCTACTTTCGCAGTTTTTTCAACTTCAGTTTCAACTTCAGTTTCAACTTTAGTTTCGATTTCAGTTTTAACGTCATTGGTTTCAACTTCATTCTTAATAATTGAAGCTGTTTCTTGTGTTGGAGTAGCTTCTTGGGATACTACTTCGTTTTTTCCATCTGCTTCTTGCAGGTTATCATTCTCAGACATAATCAAAATATTTTTAAGATGTTAAAGATAGTGACAAATGCTGAAAAAAAAATGGAAATAAGGCTATGACTTGCTTATTTGTAAGTGTTTTAGGACTTATTCCAAATCTTCCAAGATTTCTCGGCTTGTAATCGTAGCATTTCTAAACCGTTAATTGTTGTGGCACCTTTCATATCACCACAACTGAGAAATTTAGTTTGCTCTGGATTGTAAATGAGATCATACAGAATATGCTTTTCTGTTATAGCATCATAAGGAATCTCTGGACATATATTTACATTTGGAAATGTACCAATTGGTGTGCAATTAATAATTATAGAATATGATGAAATAATGTCATCAGTTAAATCAGAGTATAAAAACTTGACACCTTTTTTTTCAGAACGAGAGACGTAATCATAAGCAATGTTTAACTTTTTAAGAGCGTAAGCTATAGCTTTTGAAGCACCTCCTGTCCCTAAAATTAAAGCTGTTTTATGATGTTTTTCTAAAAGTGGTTTGAGTGATTTTTTAAAGCCGTAATAATCCGTGTTATAGCCAATTAATTTTTGATAACGCGTGATTCGTATGGTGTTTACAGCACCAATTTTTCGAGCCTGTTTATTTAAATCATCAAGTATTGGTATCACTTCTTCTTTATAAGGTATGGTGATATTAAGACCTTTTAAATTTGGTGTATTTCTTATGATATCATCAAGCTCGTTAATAGATTGTAAATCGAAATTCACATAAGTATGTGGTAAATTTTCTGATTTAAATTTTTCTGCAAAATACCCTCGAGAAAAAGAATAGGAGATATGTCGTCCTACCAATCCGAATTTAAGCTTTGATTTGTCTTGTGCGTTGTCCATACCATTCTAATCCTAAAACTATGAGGATTCCTAGGGCAATATAAGCAATTGCAATATAAGTTTGGGTGTTGAATTCCGGGAAATAACGTTCGTAATTGGAAATGATTTGGTTTCTAGTGGAATCCAAAATAAATATACCTTCAGAATTTGATTTGTAAATAGTGTTTTTCCATGGCCAAACCACTCCGAGAGATCCAATAATAAATCCAGCAATGGTAGCTAAGGTGGTATTTTTATAATGCTTTAAGATGTAATTAAGTATATGAGAAAAAGTAACTAAGCCAACTACAGAGCCAAATGTAAACACCGCCAAGACTTTAAGCATTCGCATTCGAACTTGACTATGAACAAATTCGAAGTTACCACTTAAAATATCAAAAATTGTATCGTTAAGTGCATTAACAGAATCTACTAGCAGTAATACATAATTGCCTAATATAATTAAGATAAAAGAGCCTGAAAACCCTGGAAGCGTCATGCCAGAAACACTAATGATTCCGCAGAAAAAAACAAAAAATAGATTGTCATTTTCTGTGACTGGGTCTAGAAAACTTATGCTTACTCCTGCTATGGCTCCCAGAATTAAAGCTATAATTGTTTTTTTATTCCATGCGTTAAAATCCTTACTGATATAATAAATAGATCCTAAAATCATTCCAAAGAATGTACTCCAAACATACAGTTCGTAGTTTACAATGAGATAATCTAGAATTTTAGAAACACTAAAATAGCTTACGATCATTCCTGAAAATAGAAGGCTTAAAAATCTGCCATTAATGTAGCGGTAGAAACTTTTAAAACGACCATTAAACAGAAGTTTAAATGCGGTTTTGTTAACGCGTTGTAAGGAATAAATAAACTCTTCGTAAAAGCCAGCTACAAAGGCAACAACACCACCGGACACCCCAGGGACTTTATTTGCAGCACCCATTGCCAAGCCTTTAATGACCAAAAACAAACGATCTTTAAGGGCTCTGGTACTCTGCATTAGGCTTTGTTTTTTTGTTTGCCTAAGCTTTCTAAAATCAGTATTGCGGCAAAACCGATGACAATAAATACTAACGCCATGAGCATTTGGTTATCTCCATCATATGACGATGGTAAAATACTATTGTCTAGAAGCGTAACTTCTTCACCTTTAGAATTAATACGTGTTTTTAAGATTTCTTTCCAAGGCCAAATTTTATTTAAAGATCCAATCATGAACCCTGTTAAGATGGCTAAGGTTAAATTCTTTTGATGTTTAAACATCCAGTTTAAAGCTTTTGAGAATACTTTCAATCCAACAACTGCACCAATTGCAAGTAAACTAAATTTTAGAAAGGCATCTTTAAATACATCCATATTACCTGTGGTCAATCCTTCTACTAGATTATTTATAGTATCAATTGCTGTTTGATAAGCACCAAGAATTAATAAGATAAACGCACCAGAAACACCCGGTAGAATCATAGCTATAATAGCAATAAAACCACAAAAAAGGAGATAGAATGGACTATCAGGTGATGCAAACGGCTCCGCTAATGTTATAAAATACGATAAGATTGAAGTGACGATTATAGCTAATACAATTTTGGCTGACCAGCCTTTAATTTGTTTTGCGATGTAAAAGATACTAGCTAAAACTAATCCAAAAAAGAAGGACCATAATAAAATGGGTTCATTGTGTAGTAACCATTTTATCAATTTTGCCAAAGACAAAATACTAATCGCAATACCAGAAAATAGGGACAATAAAAAACTTCCATTTATAGAGGTCCATGCGGCTTTAAAACCCTTTTTTTTCCAAACTGTGAAAACGCCAAGATTGACCTTGTCAATACTTTCTAAAAGTTCTTCGTAAATACCAGATATAAAAGCGATTGTTCCACCAGAAACACCCGGAACAACATCAGCTGCTCCCATTGCAATACCTTTAAAAATGATAACTAAGTAATCTGAAAATCGTCTGCGCATTTTTTTAAAAAAATAAGAAATGCTAAAGTATGGATTTTTTTATTTAGAAGCCTTTTTAGAATCTGAAATTATAGCCTTAACCATTGGCTTATCGTGTAGCTTGGGAAATAACTCCGAAATGATAAAGCTATAATCAATATTAAGTCGAACGGCATTTTTGAGATGAAAACGGCCTTCTTCGGTTTGATGTATAGAAAAATGTAAACCTCCGAGTCTGTATTCGATTTCAGCATTTTCAGGATAAAACTCAGCAGCCTGAATTAAATTAAAAATTGAGGCTTCATATTCACCTAAAGCGATTAAGATATCACCTCTTTCTAGCCAAGTTTCTAATTCATAATTCCCTAATTCTAATGTGCTTTTGTAACCACGTTCCGCTTCTTCAAGAAAATTTAAACGCTTATTTACTTTTGCATACAGTTTCCAATATACAGCATTATCTCCATCAATATTAACCGCTTTATTGATGTAATATAACGCTTTTTGATAGTTTAAGCGTTTCATATAAAATTTGGTGATGGCTATCCAAGCTTTATCGAGAAGAGGGTCTTCATCAATGGTTTTTTTAAAAAATTGAATGGCTAAATCTGGCTGCCCTAATTTATCGTAACAATGGCCAATATGCAATAAAGCAAACGATGTTGGGTCGTCTAAAGCTAGTGTGATTTTATAATTTTCAATGGCTTCTTCGTATTGTTTTAGTTTTTCTAAAACCTTTCCTTTTTCTATGTAGGCACCAACAAACGTATCATCTGAAATAATCGCGAAATCAAAGGCGACATTAGCCTTAGCATAATCTTTTATGGTAAAATATTGCCTTCCTAATTGATGCCACGCAACTTCACAATAAGGATTTGTATCTAAAAATTCATTTAGGTATTGTATCGCTTCTTCATGCTTATCTAAGAAGTCAAAGCAATAAACGATGTTATGTAAGGCCGAATAATCTGCGGTATCTGTTTCTATACACTTCTTAAAATAAATAATGGCGTCTTTAAATTGGTCTAAGAACAAATATTCCATCCCGACTAAGGCATATAAATCACCATCCGTTTCTGGTGTGTTAGACATATTAATTGCAATTAACAAGGTGTCTATTGCCGCTTTATGCCGATCTTGTTTTGATAATACGTTAGCTTTCTGAATAAAAATCTCTTCATTCTCAGGTTCTAAATGATGTAACTTTTCGAGAATACCATTTGCTTCTGGGAATTTATTTTCTATGACTAATAATTCAACTTGAAATAGTCTAAGATTAATAGATGTTGGATGCTGTTCTAAGCCTAACTTAATAGCTTTTTTAGCTAAAGCAACTTTGCCATTTTCGAGGTAGTGGTGAATGATATTTTCGAATTCACTTGAATCAAAAAACAAGATATCATTTGTTTTTAGCATTGATTCAAATCGAGTAAGAGAGAAATTTTCGTCGTCGTGACTGTAATTCATAAGCGGTTTAATGATTCACTGTAATAAAAATACACTTATCATTCGCTTCTCGTCGATTTTGAATTTAATGTTTTGAACAAAATAGTTAACATTAAATAGTTACTTCGATTTAAGCATTTAAGATGTTGTTAAACAATTGTATAGGTGATTTAATATAAAACTAAATAGAATCTAAAACTGAAGTTATAATCTTACAACCTTCTATGATTTCGGCATTTGAAATCGTCAATGGAGGCGTAATTCTTATGGCTTTGGGTTCAAAAAGTAACCAAAACAGAATCAAACCTTGGTCTTTGCAACCCATAATAAGGCGATTTGTGAGTGCCGCACTTTCAGTAAAAGCGGCTAACATTAAACCGCGACCTCTAATGTCTTTGATGTGTTTGTGCTGAAGATGTTTACGAATTAGTTGCTCTTTTTCTAGGGCCTCAGACATTAAATTAGAGGTCGTGATTTCTTTTAATGTGGCTAAGGCTGCGGCTGCAATTATAGCATTACCACCAAATGTTGTAATATGTCCAAGTTTTGGATTATCGCTCAAACAGGCCATCATTTCTCGTGATGCTGTAAAGGCTCCAATGGGTAATCCACCTCCTAAACCTTTTCCTGTAACTACGATATCTGGTTGGCAGTTATAATTTTCAAAACCGAATAATTTACCTGTTCTGCCAATTCCTGGTTGAATTTCATCTAAAATGAAAAGAGCACCAACGGCATTGCAACGCTGTTGTACTTTTTGTAAATAATTGTTCGTAGGTTCAATAAATCCTGCACCTCCTTGTATCGTTTCTAGAATGACTGCTGCCGTTTTCTCTGTGATCTGGTTAAGACACCAATCACAGTTAAAAGTAATATGTTTTATATCTGGAATGAGCGGTGCAAAAGGTTGCTTGCGTTCTTCGTAATCCATCAGGCTTAACGAACCCATAGTATTACCATGATAGGCCTTCTTTGCTGCAATAATTTCGGAGCGTCCGGTAAAACGTCGTGCCAGTTTCATACTGCCTTCAATAGCTTCTGTACCTGAGTTGACGAGATAAGTTGTTTCTAGGGGTTTAGGTAAATGCTTGGCGAGTAATTTGGAAAGTTCAAGAGCTGGTGTTTGGATGTACTCACCATAGACCATAACATGTAAATATTTATCTAGCTGGTCCTTTATAGCATTCACTACTTTAGGATGTGAATGACCTAAGCTACAAGCAGAAACTCCGGCTACAAAATCTAGATGCGCTTTTCCTGTAGTGTCATAAATGTATGAGCCTTTGGCATGACTTACCTCCATAGCCAAAGGATGTGGTGTAGTCTGTGCTTGATATTTAAAAAAGTCGTCTTGCAATTATTGACCTTTCTTTTTAATTTTTTCTTTTGGTTCCTCTACCTGTTTCACCTTTGATTTTAAGGGTGTTGTAGTCGTTTCTTCAGGCAGATTCTTGGCTGCTTTATTAGGCTTATTTGGTGTGTCTTCACCTGCTTTTTTAATGCGCTCATTGACACTGTCATCAATAAATTCGTCAGGTGGCACATAGTCGTCTAGACCTTTAATTATTGGTAAGACCAAAGGTGGATCGTCTTTAAATAAATCGTCAACAGATAGTGGTCGTTCTTCACCTCGCCAGTCGAAACCTCTTAAACGTTTTCCGTTTTTAGGAAACATAGATTCGGGATATAACTCACCATCAATCTGATTGAGTAAACGTATTTCTTGTATGGCTTGTTCTTCAATTTGAATATTAATACTTCCTGATTTAGATTTATTAATACCGACTAATTCATTTTCTGCGTTTCTGGAATAATAAATGACTTCTGCGTTTTTTATAATGTCAACGTTATAAAGTTCATTGTCCCTAAATAAACCAATAAGCCGTTGCCCTTTTATTTGATTAAATCCATCGGCACTCAAAGTATCTTTACTGACTATAAATGCATTGTTAAACACTTTTAATGAATCTAACTTTTCGGTTTTGACATTAGAAATTAAATGAATGGTGTCACCAGTCATTTGGTTACCTATGTTCCAAAGGACAGGTTTTCGTGCGGTTGCAAAGGCATCCGTAGAGCTGAAACGACTGATATTCAGCATTTGTGTCAATCCTGTTTTATGGTTAACATGGATAGAATCCGATTTTCCGGCGAGATCAATTTTATATAATTTTGCATTATAATAGGCACGTGTTATGCGATTATCTGGTGGGCCTGTCACCATTAATGTGTCCGCATGCATATAAACAGAATCTTTTTCTTGAACGCTTATTGCTAAAGCACGTTTAGTAATAAACATGGAGTCTTTAGCGCGCCAAACTTCTGCATAATGACCTTTCGCTATACTCTTATTGATGGTATCTGTGACTGTTATATTATTTGTAGCTGAGGCAAAACTTTTATTTCTATCAAAATATAAACTGTCACCTTCTACCGTTCTATTATCGTAATCGATCTTGGCATTGCGTTCAAAATGACCCGTATCGTTATTAGTGTTATAAAAGCCGCGTTCGCAATAGACTTTACTCGTTTCTCCTATAATGGTGGAAGGTCCGAAAAGATAAGCATGCCCATTTTCGGGATAGAAATCGAGTCGTTCTGTATTTAAGGTGTAGTTTGGATTTACAAGGACCACATCTTTAGTGAACTGATATTTTTGAGCATTCATATAATAGCGACCAACGTCACTTGTAATCGTTCCGGAAGAATCTCTTACAACTTTGCCCTTATCGTTATAATAGGCTATTTGCCGTGTTCTATCAAAGTAAAGTTTATCCGTAGTTAATGTAGATTGTGGCTCGGTTAATACCACATCACCTCTGGCATAAGCTAGTTGTGTTTTCCCGCTGTATTCTAAATATTTAGCGGTCATATTTATAGTATCACCTTGTTTCAATACGACATTACTAAAGGCTTCAATATAGTCTTGGTCTTCGTAATAAATGGCTTTGTCGCACCACATATTTACGCCTTTATGTATAAAATGAACTTGTTGGGATTCGTCTCTTAAGAACACTTTCGCACCATCTTCAATATCTGGATCTGTATAACCTGTACCAGCATATTCAATAATGATTTTTTGTTTTTCTTGAGCAAAACAAAACGATACGCTACTAAAGCATAGAATAAAAATAAGACTCTTAAAACGATTCAAAGCTGTATGTTTTTCATAAAATAACACTTATAGATTCGCTTTAGTATGGGGTAACAGTTTTTTTAACAGGGAACTCATCTTGACTTTTTCTATTTCCTAAAAAATGGCTAAAATTTGCTCCTATTTCAGCTATTTTTTTATCCGTAACGATGCTATGTCTTGCAAAAATAGTTCCATCTGAACAATTTTTATCTCATTTTCGGTTAAAAACAAAAAGTCAAGATGAGTTCAGAATCTAAAAATCTGAAACTATAAAGTCTTTCTGATAATCGTCTGCTTGCGATCTGGTCCTACGGAAACAATAGTTATTGGAATGTTGAGATCGTTTTCTAAAAACTCAACATAAGCGTTTAAGTTTTCTGGCAATTGTGATGCTTCTGTCATTCCCGTTAAATCTGCAGCCCAACCTTTTACTTCGGTATAAATTGGAGTTACATTTTCGGTTTCAATATTGTATGGTAAGTGTGTTATTGTTTCACCTTTATATTTGTAAGCTGTACATACTTTTAATGTTTTAAACCCTGAAAGGACATCACCTTTCATCATAATTAATTGGGTGACACCATTAACTTGACAAGCATAGCGTAAAGCTACTAAATCTAACCAACCACAACGTCTCGATCTACCTGTAGTTGCTCCAAATTCGTTACCAACGCGTCCCATAGTTTCACCATCTTCATCAAACAATTCTGTTGGAAATGGTCCTGAACCAACACGTGTTGTATAGGCCTTAAAAATGCCGAAGACTTCACCAATTTGGTTTGGTGCAACACCTAATCCTGTGCAGGCTCCTGCAGCAGTCGTATTAGAAGAGGTAACGTAAGGATAGGTTCCAAAATCGATATCTAGGAGTGATCCTTGAGCACCTTCTGCTAAAATAGATTTTCCAGATTGTTGCGCTTGATATATATATTCCTCAGAATCAATGAATTTTAAGCTTTTTAAAGTCTCAATAGCATTGAAGAAATCAGCTTCTAATTCTTTTAAATCGTATTGAATGTCTACGTTATAGAACGCAATCATCGCTTCGTGTTTATCGGCTAAAGCTCTGTATCTATCTTTCCAGTCCGCTAATTCTATATCACCGACTCTAATCCCGTTTCTGCCAGTTTTGTCCATATACGTCGGGCCAATTCCTTTTAACGTAGAGCCTATTTTCGCTTTGCCTTTTGAAGCTTCACTTGCCGCATCTAGTAAGCGATGTGTAGGTAAAATGATATGTGCTTTT
The DNA here is from genome assembly GCA_034112185.1 of Flavobacteriaceae bacterium. GTDB lineage: Bacteria > Bacteroidota > Bacteroidia > Flavobacteriales > Flavobacteriaceae > Winogradskyella. The sequence continues at coordinate 16,484 of JAWUVW010000019.1, forward strand.
CGCGAAATGCGAAGGGATTTTTTATAATCGACATTTTGTTCATCTAACTTAAGGAGTTCTTTTTTGAAAATTACAGGATCTATGACCACTCCATTCCCAACAAGGTTCACTGTGTTATCATGAAAAATTCCAGAGGGAATTGTATGTAACACGTGTTTTCTGCCATTAAAAACTAAAGTGTGTCCTGCGTTTGGGCCACCTTGAAAACGCGCAATAATATCGTATTTAGAGGTAAATACATCGACAATTTTTCCTTTGCCTTCATCTCCCCATTGTAATCCAAGTAGTAAATCTACTGCCATTGTAAAATTAATTAGTCTTCTTTTTTACGGTTACCGTAAAAATATAGTGAATGATTAGTTATCTCAATATCAAAAACCTCTTCGATGGTTTTTTTGATGGTTTGAATGCGTGGATCACAAAATTCTATAACTTCTCCGGTATCTGTTAAAATAACATGATCGTGATTTTTGTCGAAATAAGATTTTTCGTAATGTGCCTGGCTTTGTCCAAACTGATGTTTGCGAACAAGCGCGCATTCTAAAAGTAATTCTATAGTATTGTAGAGTGTAGCTCTACTAACACGATAGTTTTTATTTTTCATTTTAATATACAAGGATTCGATATCAAAATGATCGTCACTTTCGTAAATTTCTTGAAGTATAGCGTAGCGCTCAGGTGTTTTTCTATGACCTTTATCTCCAAGGAACTGCGTAAAGACGCGCTTTACGATTTCTTGGTTACTTTCTGCTGTGGTTACATCCATAATTAAGAAACAAATTTAAGTAAATTTTATATGATATGAATTATAAAATAAGGTATTAAAAATGAAAGAAATGAACAAGTTTTCAATAGTATTTCTAGGACGTTTTAAATAAGGCTTATACTCTAGTAACTTTATCAATACCATTAATTTTTTTGAGCTTATCAATTAATTTCTTTAGCATGGTTTGGTTCTTTACCTGTACAGTTATTTTACCTGAAAACACACCATCATCACTAGAAAAACTTATGCTTTTCATATTAACGTGCATGTTTTCTGAAATCAATTTTGTAATATCATTAACAAGACCCAAATTGTCAATGCCAGACAAGGTGATTTGTGACGTGTAAACTTGCTGAGAGGAGTCAATCCATTTTGCTAGCATAATCCTGTATGCGTAGTTAGATTGTAAACTTAAAGCGTTTGGGCAATTCTTTTTGTGCACCTTTATACCATCATTAATAGTAACAAAACCAAATACTTTATCTCCAGGAATTGGGTTGCAGCAATTGGACAAGGTATAGTTGAGCTTTTCTTCTTCTTTTCCAAAAACCAACATGTCATAACTAGAGGTAATCTCTTCTTTATTAATATCTTTATGTACGGTTGGTTTATATATTTTGTTTTTAAAGTAACTTACAAAAGCATTGCTTCTAGAGGCGACAAAGGCTTTTAGTTTTGTATTATCTATAGAACCAATACCAACACGATAAAACAAATCTAAAGATGTATTTAGCTTAAAATAGCTCACCATTTGGTTGATTGAACTTTCATTCAAAGTAATTTTAAGTTGTTTCATTTTACGCCTTAAAATTTCTTTGCCTTCTTCTGCAATTTCTTTTGTGTCCTCATTTAATGCCGATTTAATTTTGCTCCGAGCTCTGGCTGTAGTCGCATAATCTAACCAGTTCGCATTCGGTTTGGCATTTTCGGACGTCATTATCTCTATACGGTCCCCACTTTCTAATACATGACTCAGCGGAACTAATTTTCCGTTTACCTTAGCACCTCTTGTTTTCATGCCAACTTCGGTGTGAATACTAAAGGCGAAATCGAGTGGTGTAGCACCTTTAGGTAAGGATTTTAAATCTCCTTTTGGAGAGAACACAAAAATCTCTTTAGAATATAAGTTGAGTTTAAACTGCTCGACAAAATCCACAGCATCAGCTTCATTGTTTTCTAAAGCTTCTTGAAGTCGATTAATCCATAAATCGAGATTATCTTCTTTGTCTTCTTTGTCTTCTTTGTTTTTGTATTTGTAATGTGCAGCATAGCCTTTTTCGGCAATCTCATTCATACGTTCACTTCGAATTTGAACTTCTACCCAATGGCTTTTGGGTCCTACAACTGTGATGTGAAGGGCTTCATAACCCGAGGATTTAGGTGAGGAAATCCAATCGCGAAGTCGAATAGGATTTGGAGTAAAATGATCTGTAACGACAGAATATATTTTCCACGCTAGAAATTTTTCATTTGCTAAGTCAGATTTGTAAATAATACGAACGGCAAATTTATCATAGACTTCATCAAAAGACACGCCTTGTTTTACCATTTTTTGTCGAATACTGAAAATTGATTTAGGTCGTCCTTTTATTTCATAGTTTAAGCCTTCTTTGTTTAAAGTTTTTTCAATAACCTTTGAAAAGGCCTTGATATATGCATCTTGCTGTTCTTTACTGTCTTTTATCTTTTCTAAAATATCATTATAAACTTCAGGTTCAGTGTACTTAAGACCTAAATCTTCGAGTTCGGTTTTAATATTGTAAAGTCCAATTCTATGTGCAAGTGGTGCATAAATGTATAAGGTTTCTGATGCGATTTTAACTTGTTTGTCCGCTTGCATAGAATCCATAGTTTGCATATTGTGCAAACGGTCTGCAATTTTTATGATAATCACACGGACATCGTCATTAAGCGTGAGCAACATTTTTCTGAAATTCTCAGCTTGTAAGGACACGTCCATATTTTTCTTTAGAGACGAAATCTTGGTAAGACCATCAACAATCCGCGCTACGGTTTCTCCAAACAATTGCTCCATGTCAGCAAGTGTGTAATTCGGATTGTCTTCTACCACATCATGAAGTAAAGCTGCTGCAATAGACGTCGCATCCATACCAATTTCTTGAGCTACAATTTTAGCTACAGCAATAGGGTGGAAGATATAGGCTTCACCAGACTTACGCCTTTGACCCTTGTGCGCATCTAAAGCGACCTCGAAAGCATGACGAATTAATTTTTTATCGTCAGCAGTCAATGTCTGATAGCTTACCTTAAGTAGTTCTTTGTAAGCTTTTGCAATGCCTTTATTTTCTGTTTCTATTGCTTCCTCAGTCATAGAACTAATGTAGTAAAACCTATTTGATGGACAATGGTTTTTTGGATGTAAATTTTGAGTTTCTATTTGCTGTTTTCTTTCAATCTATAGCAACCGCGAGTTTTATTTTATGTCGTCTAATATTTCTAAGCCAATTTCCGTAATTACTGCTTTTTACCCCGAATTTTCATTAGACCGACCTTCAATTAAATTATTTGATTTTAGTTAAAAAACAGAATAAACAATCTTATTGAATAAGCTCATATTTAATAGAATCATATTTTTTATAAAAATAGTTCGAGGCAGTCTAAGATCTTTGCTTATTGGTAGCGCATACTAAAAGTATATTTTTCATTTTCTTAGGTTTTTAAATTGCGAATACGCGCTAAAAACATAGGATGTGAATAATGAATAACGACATTAGTTTTGTACAGTGTTTACTTAGTTATCTCATCGTCAATTAGGCGTAAAAGTATATAGATATCATTTTTGAATTTTTGATATGGTTTTTTATGAAGTTGAGTGGCGACACCTAAATATTTGATAAGGATATTTTCAAACTGTCGAGAATTTAGGATATGTTTATTGTCACTGGTTATAGATGATTTGTTTATTTCTAGGTAGGTTTCGGGTAAATCAGTGGTGTCGAAAATAGTTTTTAAAGCCCCGTGAGTTTCTATAAAATCATTTGATTTATCTAAGGATTGACGCACAACCTCTTCTTGGAGTTTAAGGATTTCTAGTTTTCTGTGCCAGGATCGTAAAAAGCTTCTAAGGCTGTCATTTTTAATATCTTTTAAACTGCCAGACACAGAGAATTCATTGAAAGCTCCATTTTCATAATCAATAGCTATACCTCGTGTTAATGGCAGAAATAGGATTTCAGAAAGCTCAAGTTCACTAATTTCTTCTTCTAAATTATTTGAACTTTCAAGGTTAATTAAATCTTTAATGCTATCTATAATATTTGAAAGGTCTTTGTCTTCTTTCTCAAGTATTATTAAATTGTTTTCTAACTCCTCTTTAATCAAAACCAGATGATTTTTTTGTTTTTCTTGACGATCAGAAATATCTTTCTTATCATTAAGATATAAGGCAATTAAAATTCCTATTACAACGAATAGGATTTCACCGATAGCATAAATAAGGTATTTACTAAAACTACCTTTGGTCAATGCGCTTAATCTAATTTTTCTAAAAATTTTTATTCTTGTGTGAGTTAAAACAATTCAAGTGAGATGCTTTAATGCGCATTAACAAATAGTTGACTTTTTAAATTTTTAATCCCTTCCAATAATGTAGTGTGCACATAATGCATAAACGAGTATGCTTTATATGTCTTATTAGCTGTGTTTTTTCCAATAACGTTTGCCGTAACCGCAAAACACCTCGTTACCAAATTTTATTTTTTTTGTAGCTCGAATACATACATTATTGTCGTTATCTAAAGTTATTGCTGCGTTATTTTTAAAATTACTTTGAGATAAGCCTTTTGCATCATTGGCATATTTAGCGAAGCAATCTTTATGCATACTATCCAAAATACTGCCATCTAATAAATTAATGAAATATTTGTCGTGGTTTAGTTGAGCTCTTTTTTCGGCTTCTTTATCGCTGATAATTTCTCCTTTAAATAAAGAAATTATTTCATTTTTATAGATGTCTATTGCAGTGTACAAACCTTGACCTGCATTTTTAATTTGTGAAGATTTAATATATAGATAGTCTGACTCTAAAGCCTCAATACTGTCGGTTTGCATGTATTGATCTTCTGTATTGGAACTTTTCAAGGTTTTATTTGTTTGTTAACTTTAATGATAAACGCTCCTTTAATGACTGATGTCAATCTTGAAGGAAGTTCGTTGAAAATTTCGAAAAAAATCAAGGGGTTGACGTCTTCAAATTCCGAATGCGTTCCAAAAGTGTCGGATGAGAATAATGCATAAATACATAAGCTTTATGCGGTGTTAAATTACTTAAATTGTTTTTAGATAATTTCTTTAATGAGCTTATTAAAGGTTCTGCCTTATACGTGCTTTTCGCATAATCGTCTGCTTGATATTCAAAAACACGTGAGAGGTGATTCATTATTAAACTTGTAAGCTCTGAAATAGGAGAGTAGAGCAACCCAAAAGCGATGAGTCCAACATGAAAGCTTGCAATTTCTACTCCAATTGCATTAGATAATAATGGGTTAGATATAAATATAGACAAGATAGAAAGTGTTAATCCTGTGAGTAAGACAGAGCTTACTAAATTAAAAATAATGTGCTTCTTTCTGTAATGCCCAACTTCGTGAGCTAAAACAGCTACGATTTCTTCATCATTTAAATCTTCTACCAAAGTATCATAAAGTGTGACGCGTTTTTCGCTGCCGAAACCAGAGAAATAAGCATTGGCCTTAGTGCTACGTTTTGAACCGTCGATGATGAATATTTTATTTAAACTGAAACCAACAGATTTTGCATAGTCTGAGATTTTATTGCGCAATGCGCCGTCTTCAAGAGGTGTTTGCTTATTAAATAGTGGGACAATGAGTTTTGAGTAGAACATATTCATTAATACGGTGAATATAGTTACAGTGCCCCAAGCATAGAGCCAAAACTGATTTCCCGTGAGTTGATAAAACCAAATAATGAGTGCAATAATACCCCCGCCTATCAAAGCCATCATTAGTAATCCTTTCAACTTATCTAGAATGAAAAGTTTTTTGGTTGTTTTATTAAACCCAAATTTTTCTTCAATCACAAAGGTTTTATAATAGGCAAAAGGTGTGGTGATAATATCGCTAGCTAGCATAATAATACCGAAGAAAAATAAAGCAACAACGACAGGCTTTTCAGAATAACTTCTGGCAATATTGTCCACATATTCAAAGCCATCTAAGACGAGAAATGCTAAAGTCAGTACTAAAGAAAATAATGAAGACCAAATGCCAAACTTGTAATTAGTGGTTTTGTAGGCCTGTGATTTTTTGTACTCTTCTGCGTCGTAGACATCCTCTAATTCTTTAGGGATTGGATCGTTGTAATGTTTCGCATTAATAGCATCTAGGACTTTGTCTTTTATAAAGTTGATAATAATGATTCCTATAATGATGTAGAATAATATGTTTGTTGTCATAAAAGTTAAAATTCCAATGTGTTAAATACCAAATTCCAATCGTACTAATTGTAATTTAGTTTTTGAGATTTGATTAGTACGAAATTTTCATAGAAATTTCCGTTGTCGTTTCGCTTCAAAAATAAGAATTCCTGCGGCAACAGAGACATTCATCGAATCGATAACGCCTTGCATAGGGATACTAATATTATGAGTGGCTGCAGCTCGCCATTCTTTTGTTAAACCTGTTGCTTCTGTTCCAACAACAATTGCGGTTGGTAAAGTGTAATTTTGAGTGTGATACGGTTCTGATTCTTGTAAAATGGCAGAGAAAATATTGAAATTGTAGGTTTTTAAAAAAGCAATCGTTTCTTCTGAGCTTGCCATAGCAATTTCTGTAGTAAACACGCAACCAACACTAGAACGAATGATATTAGGATTGTATAAATCTGACTTCGGATTGGCAATAATCACAGCATCGACATTAGCCGCGTCTGCAGTGCGCAATAATGCTCCGATATTACCAGGTTTTTCTGGTGCTTCGGCAACGAGTATTAATGGGTTTTTAGATTCGAATTTTAAATCTTCAAGATCATGATGCTTTGATTTTACCACAGCAATAACCCCTTCAGTGGTATCTCGATGTGCTAACTTCTGAAATACTTCTTTTGAGATTTCTATAATCTCAATGTTATATTGCGACAATGCTTTGGCCTCACTTTTCGAAAATAATTCAGGATAAAACAATATTGTTTCAATTGTATAGCGGCCTTTTATGGCTAAAGATAATTCGCGCTTGCCTTCAATTAGGAATAGACCTAATTTTTTACGTTCACGTGATTTTTCTTTCAACTGAACAAGTTGTTTAATAAAAGAGTTTTGCGGGCTTTTAATCGATTTATTCATAATTATTACAAAAGTAGTGTAATTTTGAACGTTTTCTTACGTCGAAAATTTGAACTAAAAAGCATATTATGAAAAGAATAACTTATTTATTAGTACTGGCAATTTTAATTACTGGCTGTAAAAATGAACCAAAACAAGAATCCACAGTCATAGATGAAGTTAAAACAGAAGATATCATCACAAGTATCTATCCAGAATCAATTACCAAAGTCTTTGATGCACATGGAGGAATAGATCATTGGAATAAGATGCAAACACTATCCTTTACTATGGAAAAACCAAATGGTAAGGAAATCACCACAACGCATTTGAAAACAAGAGCAGAACGTATTGATACGCCAACCTACGCTATGGGGTCTGATGGAACTAGCCTTTGGGTAAATGAAAAAGATGGAAATGAATACAAAGGAAATGCTAAATTCTACAAAGGACTTATGATGTACTTCTATGCGATGCCATTTATAGTTGGTGATGATGGAATCATTTATGAAGATGCTGCGCCTTTAGTTTTTGAAGGAAAAACATATCCAGGAATTTTAATTTCTTATGATACTGGTATTGGAGCCTCTCCAGATGATCAATATATTCTTTATTACGATGCTGAAACAGGGCAAATGCAATGGTTAGGCTATACAGTGACGTTTGGTAAAGATGGTAAGAGCAAAGATTTTCATTTTATACGATATAATAACTGGCAAACAACTAGTGGTTTAGTTTTACCAAAAAGTATGGATTGGTACACTTATGACAACAATTTACCGATAGATAAGCGAAATACAGTTGAGTTTAGTGATATCTCACTTTCAGAAAATGCTCCAGAAGCCACTATGTTTACGAAACCTAAAGGTGCTAAAATTCTAAATTAGTAGATTGCGCCATATCATTAATTGATAGTATAAATAATATAGTCTTCGTTCCATGTATAGTTTTCGATAGAAGAAAAAACTAAATTAGATTCTAAAATATCAGTTTCGGTAGGATTCATATAAATAATAGTCATTTTACGAGGATAGTCTTCTAATGAGTGCTTTAAATTCTGGACAACTTTTTCAAAAACCGCACCATTGAAAGGGTTATACATAAACAATATAGAATCTTTTTTATCAAATTTATAAGTCGTAGCATCTATATTTAATAAAGCTATATGAGAGGTTAAGTCAGTTTTAGCGTTGAAAGACTCTATATTTTTTCTCGAGATGTCGCATAATTTTTGTGATAGTTCTATCCCTTTAATAGAAAGAAATCCATAGTCTTGAGCTAATAATAAAACACGACCTTTTCCTGACCCCAAATCGACAAAAGCCCTGTCTTTTGCAAAATTTAAACGTTTAAATAGACTTTTAATTAGACAGGCATTAGTTCCTTGGTAGTGTCCCGAATACTTAGAGATATTGTTTTCTTTAATTAAATCTTCTTGTGAGACCCATGTTACGGTATCAACATTATATTTCCAATCAAAATACAGATCATAAATATGAGAAAATGAAGCTTTTAGTGTCTTCTTAATACCGTCACGTTTAATTTTTTTAACGGTTCGGTCTAGAGTATTCCAAGGATTCATAGTGTAAATAAATTAGTGCAATTCGTATTAAGCATCCGAAATGTATAAAAAAAAAGCGAACTTTTCAGTTCGCTTTTTTTATTTTTAATCTTGTTCATTATATTTTTCGGAATAGCGTTTCCAAAGTTCAGTTTGGTGTGTCTCTAAACTGATCTTTCTTCCATCTATAAATGCATGCGTTAATAGATTAGTACGCATGTCTAAAGCATCACCTTCACTAATAAAAAGTGTCGCACTTTTACCAGCTTCTAAAGTGCCATATAAGTCATCTATGCCTAGAATTTTAGCGGCATTCTCAGTGATTAACTGCAAAGCTTGTTCTTTAGTTAAACCATGCGCTACAGTTGTACCTGCATAAAACGGAAGGTTACGAGAATTCATGCGTTCCATTTGTCCGCTTGGTTCTAATGCCACTAAAATACCAGCGTTAACTAGCTTTTTTGCTTGCGTAAAGGTATAGTCGTAATCGTCATCTTCTAATTCGGGTCTCGTATGCACACGTCTTAAAAACACAGAAACCTCATTTTGTTTTAAGAAATCTGTGATATTACTAGCTTGGTAACCACCAACAATAGTAATCTTAGAAACGCCTTGAGACTTTGCGAAGTTTACAGCATCAGTAATACCCTTTTCATCGTCAGCATTAATGTATAAATGTTTAGAGCCATCAAATACTCCCGCTAGAGCCTTGTAAGGCAAGTGACTTTCATCTTTATTGCCTTTATTATAACTTTTAGATTCATTAAAGTAATCTGCTAATTCTTTAACCTGTTTAGCATAGTCTTTATTTGGTTTTAAACCTGGGTCTTCTCCTAACCACCGGCGGCCTCTGCTAAAACTATTTGGCCAATTAATATGAATACCATTATCCATTTTAATAGACGCATCCTCCCAGTTCCAAGCATCGTATTGAACTACAGATGAGGTTCCTGTTATCCGTCCACCTCTTGGTACAACTTGACCTAGTAAGACACCATTAGGTCTCATGGATTCTATAATTTTAGATTCGGCATTATAAGCAATAATACTTCTGATATGTGGATTAAAAGTTCCCATTTCAGAAATGTCACTAGAGGCTTTTACGGCATCAACTTCTACTAACCCTAAAGTTCCGTTAGATACTATAAAACCCGGATAGACGTGTTTTCCTTTAGCATCAATGATAGCCATACTTTGTTTTGTGAGTGGTGTAGTGGCTTCCGGTCCAATCGTAGTTATTTTTCCATTACTAACTACAATAATGCTGTTTTCTATAACCGTACCATTACCAATATGAGCGGTAGCACCAACAATTGCAAAATCTTTAGTTTGCTTTGATGCCGGTGTTTGCTGTGCGAAAATCGAAGAATTGCAGAGCAAAAAACCGAGTATGTATAATATGTTTTTTTTCATGTTTAATGTTTTTATTTTAATAACCACAAGGTTTTAGAGACTGAAATACGTTCAGTATTGTCCATGTAGCATAATTTTATTAACTGAAAATTGCGACTGAAAACTGAATTTCATTCCATCGAGTCACAATGCAACAGTACTTTCTCCTTTTTCTTTACTGGCTGTGTTTTTAAACCTTTATTTTTATCTTGAAGCATCAAATTAATGAGTTTACTTTTTTCTTTTTTAATGGCTTCGCGCATTTGTAAGTCGCGGTCTAAATCGAAATAAGTAATCCCTTCAATAATTGTTTTCTCAGCTTTCGCATAAATTGACAACGGATGATCTGACCATAATACAACATCTGCATCTTTACCAACTTTTAAACTGCCAACACGCTCGTCTAAGTGCAATAGTTTTGCAGGATTTAAGGTTACAAATTTTAAAGCATCTTCTTCACTAATACCTCCATATTTTACAGATTTTGCAGCTTCTTGGTTTAAGCGACGCGACATTTCTGGGTCATCACTATTAATAGCGACAACCACACCTGCATTGTGCATAATAGCCGCATTGTAAGGAATGGCATCATTAACTTCATATTTATAGCCCCACCAATCACTAAAGGTCGAACCGCCAACGCCGTGTGCTTTCATTTTATCCGCGACTTTATAACCTTCAAGAATATGAGTAAACGTATTAATATTAAAGTCGAATTTCTCTGCGACTTTCATTAACATATTAATTTCACTTTGTACATAAGAGTGACATGAAATAAAACGTTCTTTATTTAAGATTTCAGCAAGTACTTCCATTTCCGTATCCTTGCGATAGGGTTTTCCACTTTTCTTTAATTGATCGTAAGCTTTTGCCCTGCTGAAATAATCCATAAATACTTGCTCAACTCCCATTCGAGATTGTGGGAAACGAGAATTTGTTCGGCTTCGTGATTGCTTTACGTTTTCGCCTAAAGCGAATTTGATAAATTTAGGTGAGTTGTCATAGACTAAATCATTGGCTTCTTCTCCCCATTTTAATTTGATGATCGCTGATCGTCCACCAATTGGATTGGCAGAGCCATGTAATATTTGAATTGAAGTAACACCTCCAGCCAAATTACGATAGATGTCAATGTCTTCATCATCGATTACATCTTCAATAGTAACTTCGGCTGAAGAATTATGACCACCTTCGTTAATCGATGCCGCAGCAATATGTGAATGTTCATCAATAATACCAGCAGTGATATGTTTGTTTGTAGCATCTATTAATTTCGCATTTTTATCCGAAAGGTCTTTTCCGATTTTTGAAATCTTTCCATCCTTAATTAATACATCAGTATTTTTTAAAACACCATCTTTTTCATTGGTCCAAACGGTTGCATTTTTAAATAGCAAGGATTCTGATTTTGGTTTTTCTGTGAATCCATAAGCCAAATTAGGATAGGAGATTGGACTCATAAAGGGATCATCTGCTATAGAATCTTTAGCTTTTTCTCCTTTGCTTTTTTCTTTTGTATTTTCTTTGACTTTACTCACCAAGAAGGATAAATCATTACCATTTGGCATTATGGCTTTACCATTTAAACTATTTCCGTGTGTTACATTGGCTACAATTCTGATATAGTCCTTTTTAGTACTGTCTGCGGTTTTAAAAGTTAGATTAACCCAATCATTATTGTAGGTCATTTTAGTACCCAAGCTTTTTTCTTCATTTTCTAGTTTCGCTTTTGGTTTACTTGTACTTCCCGAGATTGAAAGCTTATAGTCCTCACCAGCCAATTTAAAATTGTAATCACCATCAATGTCTTTAGTATTCATATTCTCTAAGACATGGGGAGTTCCTTGTACCCAATTTTCAAAAAGCTTTGTTTTCTTTTCAAAAATATCACCCGAAGTGATTAAGAAATTGGCATAGCTTCCAGTTTTTAAGGTTCCAAGCACATTAGATTTTCCTAATAGACTTGCCGGAATTGTTGTTAGTGCTTCTAAAGCTTTTTGTTTAGAAAGCCCGCTTTCAATGGCTTTCATTAAGTTAGAAGAAAATGTTTTTTTCGATTTTAAACCGTGAGTCGTTAATGCAAATTGAACTCCGTTTTCTGCTAATAATCTAGGATTGTGTGGTTCTTGATTCCAAGATCGCATATCGCTAAGTGAAAGTGTTGAAGCCAAAAAAGGATTATCTACATCATAAGCTAGCTGAAAGTTAAGAGGTAAAATTATAGTAGCATTCGCCTTTTTTACCTCGTTAATACGTTCATATTCATCACCACCTCCAACAATAGTGTATTGTATGTTAAAGGCATCTCCAACCTTATCTGCTCGCATTAGGTTAGCTCTGCTACCTGCTTCAAAAATTTGAAGTAAGTTTTTATTGCCGTTTAAGGCTTCTAATGATAAATCTTTGGTATCAATATGACCAGCTTCATACCATTTAGCATCATCATACATTTGGCGCAATAAAGCCATACTTCCCATAATAGAAGACGGATAAGACTGACGTGAGGTGATACTTTTACTAAACGATAAATGCTGTGTGGTTTCTCCATCGACAACACGCATAGAATTATCAGCATTATTATTAAGAGCAATTAGTGCTCCTGTGCCACGAACAATACCATTTGGCATGTGTGTATTAACAACACCAAATCCTAATTCATGCATTTCGGATGCCGCTTTAGCATCGTATTTAAAACTAGCCATTACATCTTGTTCTGGCATAATATGGTCGTTCCAATAGAAGCCACTTCTACTAGCTCCATATTGTGGTCCATCACCACCACGTTCGGGTTTCGTAACACCAAATGTTGTGTATAGGTCAATAAAAGAGGGATAAATCGTTTTTCCTGAAAGATCGACGGTTGTCGTATTCTTGGGAATATTTATGGATTGACCAACACTAATAACTTTACCTTCTTTTATAAGGAGTGTGCCGTTTTCTATAATTTCGGATGGTGATACATGAATCGTGGCATTCGTAAATGCTGTGTAATTTGAATTAATTGCTATGACTCCAGTATTACTAGGAAAGTAATCTTGCGCAAATAATGAAAAACTGCACATAAAAATGAGCAGTCGTAAATGTGTTTTTATCATAAAACGGGTTGGTTATATTAACTTCATAAAGATAGGGATTAAAGCTAAAAGGTAAAATATTTTAACGTTTTGTGCCTTGGGATAATTTTGTCAGGTTGAAGGGTGTAAAAATCTAAAGAATTCAATTGTTTTGCCCTAAAGCTCCAGAGGCTACTGTTACTCTAGGGGATCCGCCTTTTTTAATTATAAGTCTCTATCCTCATAGTAATTAACTAAAAGCGCAACCACATAACTATAACTTTTCATACCAGCAGATTGGTTGTTTGCTTTTAAGAAGCTATCAAAGGTTTTTTCGAAGATCGGTTCTAAAGGGTTTTCGTAGGCCAACCAAAAGGTTCTTACGTCTTTATAATTTTCAAAAATCCCTTTATTTACAGTTGGTGCAATACTTTTGTAAATCTCTGGATCTCTTCTAGAAAGTTCAGCAAGACAATACCGTAATGCGAAGGTATAACCTGAATACTGAAAATAAATATCGTCATTGTGAATTGCCGCTAGACAGCCAATAAAATTGGCTTCATTTTCGGCAGCATATCCAAGTTGATGCGCGACTTCATGGCAAGAAGTCGTTGGGAATTTGTAAGTCGGAATTAAGCCATCGACCTGAGCTTCGTTAGTAAATGGATTTAGATAGCCCGAAAAACCCATATAGGTTAAAGGTATACTATAAAGTGATTTTTTGATACTTTTTGGCTCATACTTGAGGTGAGGGTATGTTTCTGAAAGCTTTTCATACCCATTTTGAACCTTTTGAAAGATCTCGTTTTTGGTAAATGGTAATTCGACTTTTAACGAGTCGTTAGCTCCTAGTTTATGGTGAATTACATTCGATTTGTCTATAAGTTTTTTTGTAAAAGCAATTAATTGTTCTGTCGTGTATTCTGCTTCAATATTTAGAGATTTATAAAGTGGCTGTCTATAATAATTTAAAGCCCAAAGTAGATGAAACGCAAAATAAGCGATGGATAGCGTTGCGCCTATATCTAGAAACCAATTTAGAGTGTCTTTTATAATGCGTTTTCTATTTATAATTAACCATCTTAGGATGTAGATGCTAGCTAGAGTATATAATAGGTCACCAAAGGAAAAGGGCAGCCAACCAAAAACATAACGCATTGCTTTAGATAAGAAAACATAAAGGCCATTACTATAAAATTGTTCAACAAATTCAGGATAGTTTTTCAGTATTGAAATCACTAGAATCTGAACTCCAAGAAAAATGACTAACCCTAATTTTTTGTTGATGCGCATGTTTCAAAAATAGGGAAAAACTTATCATTTAGCACTTGATGGCAAATCCATTTCAAGCAAACTCTATTATTTCGAAAAGGTCTTGTATCAAATTCAGGATGATATATTCACAAGGTCTTTTTTGTACCTTTACAGGCTATAATTAAAATAACATTTATGAGTTCAGAAATAAGAGCCTTAGAACCAAAACAGCTTTGGAATAAATTTGCAGATTTAAATGCGGTGCCACGACCTTCAAAAAAAGAAGAACGTGTCAAAAAATTCATGAAAGACTTTGGTGAAAACTTAGGCTTAGAAACTATTGAAGATGAAGTAGGAAATGTGATTATTAGCAAGCCAGCCACTAGAGGCATGGAAGAGCGTAAGGCCATTGTAATGCAATCGCATTTAGATATGGTGCATCAAAAGAATAACGATACTGTTTTTGATTTTGATTCTCAAGGTATAGAGATGCATGTTGAAGGAGATTGGGTAAAAGCAAATGGGACAACCCTTGGTGCAGATAATGGCTTAGGGGTCGCAACAATTATGGCTATCCTTGAAAGTGATACGATTGCTCATCCTGCGCTTGAAGCTTTGTTTACTATTGATGAAGAGACAGGAATGACTGGGGCAAAAGGCTTAAAAGGTGGGCTATTGAAAGGTGATATCCTCCTAAATTTAGACACGGAAGAAGATGATGAAATTGGAGTTGGTTGTGCAGGTGGTGTAGATGTTACCGCTACACGGGCTTATAAAGAAGAAGAAACACCAGAATTTAAAGTTGGTTACACAATTACAGTAAAAGGCTTACAAGGCGGTCATTCTGGAATGCAAATACATGAAGGTTTAGGTAATGCCAATAAATTGATGAACCGTTTATTATTTGATGGTTTTGAAAATTTTGGTTTACGTATTTCTGAAATTAATGGTGGAAGTTTACGCAATGCTATTCCTAGAGAAAGTAATGCTAAAGTTTGTATTGATGCGATCCATGAAGTCGCTTTTGAATCGGAAATGAAAGTGTTTTCAGAAACTCTTAAAACAGAATTTAAAACTATGGAACCTGATTTAGAAATTGTGATTTCTAAATCAGATACTCCAGATAAGATAATGGACTTAGGAGTTCAAGAAGGTATTACCAGAGCTTTATATGCCGCTTGTAATGGTGTGTATCGTATGAGTCCGGATATTAAAGATTTAGTAGAAACCTCAAATAATATTGCCAGAGTTATTGTAAAAGATGGCGCCATTAAAATTGGTTGCTTAACACGCAGTTCGGTTGAGAGTTCTAAGTTAGATTTAGCAAATACCTTACGTTCAACCTTCGAGTTGACAGGTTGTGAAGTTGAGTTTTCTGGTGATTATCCTGGTTGGGCACCAAATATGGATTCTGCAATTTTAAAAGTTTTAGTACCAATTTATGAACGATTAAATAATGGTGAAAAGCCTCATGTTGCCGCTTGTCATGCAGGCTTGGAGTGTGGCATTCTTGGAACTAACTATCCAAATATGGATATGATTAGTTTTGGACCTAATATTAAAGGTGCACATTCGCCAGATGAGCGCGCTCAGGTTTCTTCTGCTCAAAAGTATTGGAAATTTGTATTAGAGATTTTGGAGAATATTCCTAAAAAATAACTTAGGGTTATTAAAAACCTCACAAACTATAAAATAAAAAAAAGCAGCCAATGGCTGCTTTTTTTTATTTTATAGTTTGTGAGTTATTCTTTAATACTAGTCAATTCAATATCAAAAACAAGGTTTGCGCTAGGTGGTATCACAGGTGGATTTCCTCTTTCTCCATAACCTAAATAATAAGGAATAAACACTCTAGCTTTATCTCCAATTTTCATATTAAGCATCGCTTCTCTAAAGCCTGCAATTAAGCTGGCAGTTTCATTGTATGGCATATCAAATGGAGCATAGCGACCAGCATTATCTTGTCTTTCTTCATATTTGCCGTTTTTTTCTGCTACGTCTTTCGATGTTGTCCAAAATAGCTCGCCATTTTCTAAATACCCAGCACAATCGATGTTCACACGATCTGTCGGTTTTGGTTTAATACCTTCACTTTCGTTTAAAAATATCATCGCCATTCCTGTTGGTGATTCTATTTTACGCCCTGTTAATTCTTCATTCTTCTTTAAGAATTCTATTTGTGATTGTTTTGCTAATTCTTCTGCTTTCTTTTTTGCGTCTTCTTTGAACTTCCCTTGTTTCTCTTTTATAAGTGGGAATTCTTCTTCTATTACTTTAGGAGCATCAAATGCTTTAGCCTCAGATCCTTTTCTAATAATATTCAATTTTGTAATAACGACGTCTTCAACTGGTTTGTTGTTTCTAGCTTTTGGGTCTATAACCTCTACATTAGATATAGAATCGTGAACTTCCATACCTTCTACAACGTCACCAAAAACAGCATGTCTGTTATCTAGACTTGGCCAAGGCTTTTCCATAATAAAAAATTGACTCCCATTAGAGTTAGGTCCTCCATTTGCCATGGATAAAATCCCTGGTTTATCATGCTTAAGATCTGGGTGAAATTCATCATCAAATTTAAAACCTGGCGACCCAGTGCCTGAGGCAGTTGGATCACCACCTTGAATCATGAAATTATTCATAACTCTGTGAAATGTTGTGCCATCATAATAACGTTTTCCTTTATCCTCTTCACTAACTAAAGGATGTGTCCCTTCTGCAAGAGCAACGAAATTAGCTACTGTGGCAGGCACTTTGTCATAGTCTAATTTCGCAACCATAGTACCTTTAGTCGTTACAAATTCGGCATAAAGCCCATCTTCTAAATTAGGGTATTGTACTTGGCAAGAAATATTTGCTAGTACTAATAAAACAACAAGTGTTGTGAGTGCTCTTTTAATCATTTTTTTTAATTATAGTGTTTAGTGTTACTTCGCAAATTAAAGGAATATTAGTTCCTATTTTATTGTCATCTCCATAATAGCCAAAAGCTATTTGAGATGGAAATATAAAGGTGGCTGTTTCGGTGGGCTTCAATAGTTTTAGACCTTCCCTCAAACCCGTAAACAACTCTTCTTTATCCATAATGTAAGATTTATTGATCTTAGCATAAATTTCTTTGCCTTCAATATTAGAAATATTATAATCGAAATCAATAACGTCACCGAATTGTGGTTTAACACTATCTGATTCTATTTTAGTATTGTAGTAATACCAAAACCCGCTTTCTGAGGCAGTATAGACTTTATCTGGATTATTTTTTATGATTTTTTTAATCTGTTTCTGCTCGAGTTCATTGAGCTTTTTATTACGTTCAGCAGATTCTTTTAAGAACGAACCAGATTGCACAGATTCCGGCATTCTTGCTTCAGGTGATTTACAGCTGAAACACAGCAATGCTAAAGAGAGAATTACGAGCAGGTACTTCATTTTTAATTTTTTAATGCCTATTATCGGCTTGGGACAATTCTTTTTTATAGGGTGGTAATATACTAATAAATTTATCAATAGTTGAGGGCATATCTGTTTCACTGCGCCCACCAGCAGCATTGGTATGGCCACCTCCATGAAAATGTGTTCTTGAAAATTCGTTGACTGAAAACGCTCCTTTACTACGTAAGGATATTTTTATAATATTATCTTGTTTGCTTTCTATAAAAATCGCAGCGAAAATAATGCCTTCGAGAGATAATGCATAGTTTACAAAACCTTCAGTATCACCTTTTTTGAATTTGAATTCATCCAACTCAGCTTGAGATAATGTGATGTAAGCAGTTCTTAATTCTGGAATCACTTTTAGGTTTTGCAGTGCTCTACCTAACAATTGTAAACGACTGTAACTGTTGGTGTCGTATATGTTATTATGAATTTGAGAATTATCTGCACCTTTATCAATTAAGTGTCCTATTACTTCATGTGTTCGACTTGTGGTTGCTGCAAAACGGAAAGAGCCTGTATCCGTCATAATCCCAATATATAAACAAGTAGCGATTTTGTCATCAATTTTATCTGCGTCACCAAGCATTTCTATGAAATTGTAAACCATCTCGCAGGTAGAAGACATGCTCACATCAGAATAGGTGTACGTCGCATAATCGTCTGGTTGTTGATGATGATCTATCATGAGTTTTATCGCCTTAGAGGTTTCTAAGGCTTCAGCCATAAATTGGCCGGCACGATGGAAGGCATTAAAATCTAAAGTAAAAATTACATCTGCTTTGTCAATTAGCGTTTTACTTTGGTCTTGTTGCGATTCAAATTTTAAAACGGTATCATCTCCTGGTAACCATTTTAAAAAATCCGGATAATCGTTTGGTGCAATAACAACTGCGTTATGACCGTATGATTTTAAATAATGATACAAGCCTAAGGTAGAGCCCATAGCATCACCATCTGGGTTTTTATGCGGAACGATAACGATGTTCTTTGGGGTGCTTAAGAGTAACTTAATATCTGGAATATGTGCTTTAATCATAGCTCGCGAAGATACAATATATTAACATACTCTTGAAATGCTAAACACATATTTTAGACTAACTTTGAATTTTAAATGGGTTAAATATGAAACGAATTATTATATTATTTTTTGGTGGCGTAGTGCTGTTTGTAAGTTGTAAAACTTCAGATAAAAAACAAATCGAGGAGAAAGAGTCTTCAACGAATTTGAGTCAGACAGATTTTACTATTGCTTTAGGTTCTTGTAATAAGCAGAATGCCGAAAACGTATTATGGGATGATGTTTTGTTGAACAAGCCAGAAATTTGGATTTGGGGTGGTGACATTATCTATGCAGATACAAGGGATATGGGTAAATTAAAGTCGGAATACGATAAACAACGGAATAATTCTGGATATAAGAAACTTATCGAATCTACAAAGATTATTGGCACTTGGGATGATCATGATTATGGGCTTAATGATGGTGGACTAGAATTTGAAAAGAAGCAAGAGAGTCAGCAACTGTTTTTAGATTTTATGGGTATACCTGAGTCTTCAGAAAGACGCCAAAGAGAAGGTGTCTATCATTCGGAATCTATTATGAACGAAAAGGGATCTATAAAGATTATTGTTTTAGATACACGCTATTTTAGATCAGCATTAATTAAAGATACTACAAGCAAAAAACGCTATCAACCAAATGCAGATAAAAATGCTACTCTATTAGGAGATGCCCAATGGAAATGGTTAACAAAAGAATTAAATACATCTGAAGCAGATTTTAATATTATTGTGAGCAGTATTCAGTTGTTATCCCATGAACACGGTTTTGAAACTTGGGGTAATTTTCCATTTGAAATAGAAAAATTAAAATCAACTATTGTTAAGTCTAAAGCAAAAGGGGTCCTATTGCTTTCTGGTGATCGCCATATTTCAGAATTTTCTAAAATCAGTATAAACGATCTAGATTATCCATTAATAGATTTTACATCTAGCGGATTAACACATTCTTATTCTAGCTTTCCTGGCGAGCCAAATGAGTATCGAATAGGTAATGTGATTTCAGAAATCAGCTTTGGTCTTTTGAAATTTAACTTTGAAGACAAAAGTATTACTATGGAGATGAGAGGTAATAATAACAAAAAACTACAAGAGCTAACACAGCAGTATTAATACTTGTAAATTCTATAAAATACATTATTTTTGCATGCTCATTCACCAAAATATTTTGGTGCTAAATAAAAAAAAGATACATGGCAACTAACAGAACATTTACAATGTTAAAGCCAGATGCTGTTGAAAAAGGACACATTGGCGCAATATTAGAAAAAATTACAGCTTCAGGATTTAGAATCGTAGCGATGAAGTTTACACAAATGACTACAAAAGATGCTCAAGCATTTTACGCAATACATAGTGAACGTCCATTTTATGGCGAATTGGTTGAATACATGACACGTGGACCTATCGTTGCAGCCATATTAGAAAAAGATAATGCGGTTGAAGATTTTAGAACGTTAATTGGTGCAACGAACCCTGCTGATGCAGCAGAAGGTACGATCCGTAAAATGTTTGCAGATTCTATTAGTGAAAACGCCGCTCACGGAAGTGATAGTGATGATAATGCAGCTATTGAAGGTGCTTTTCATTTTTCAGGTAGAGAAATGTTTTAAGTCAAAGCATTTTATAATATTAAAAAAGACCATCTGTTGAGATGGTCTTTTTTGTTTTATAGCTATATATTTTTTGTTCCTTATAGTTATTTATCTTTTTCAAGCCTTAAACTTCCGCTTGGCTATAAAAAATGCAATTAGGCTGTATAAATTTAATCTTAGTCACTTACTGTTTTTAGTAGTAATTTCCTAAAAACCACAGTTCGTCATTAAAAAATCACAATTCAGTAAGTCTGGTTTTAAAAATAATAAGTTGTTTTAGATATTTGTATCAAATAAAACACAAACACATGAATGTAATAGCTAAAATCGTAATCACATTAATCGTTAGCTTCGTAATGACTGAAATGAAAGCCCAAGAAAATTATGGTATTACAGTAGTTGTAAATGAAGCAGATAATAATGATGGCAAAATTGGTATTGCTTTATACGATACTAAAGACGAATTCTTAGATGTAATTTTTAAAGAAACAAAGAGTGAAATTACAAATAACACATACACCGTGACTTTTGATGATATTACTTCTGGTACCTATGCCGTTTCTATCTTTCACGATGAAAATGACAATGGTAAAATGGATAGTGATTTTATGGGTATTCCGAAAGAAGATTACGGATGTTCTAATGATGCTTCGGGTTTTATAAGACCACCAAAACAGGAAGATGCGAAATTTTATCTTAAGGAAAATAAATCAATAACACCATAACACTAAAATTGAGTACTATGAAGAATTTAATCATAATCGCTTTACTCGCAATTACAGGGGGTACTCAGGCACAAACTAATTTTGAAAAAGGTATGACCAAAGCCTTTGAGTTATGGGAAGCCAATAAAACAGATGAAGCGGAAAACATGTTTGAGCGTATAGCAAAAGCAGAGCCAAACGAATGGTTACCTAATTATTACATCGCACAAATTAATAGCATAAAAAGCTGGAATATTAAAGACGAAAGTGTTTTAAAAGGTCAATTAGATAAAGCACAGGAGCATTTAGATATTGCAATGACTAAAAGTGAAGACAATGCAGAGTTATTGGTAATGCAGGCGCAAGTACTCACCAATTGGGTTGCTTTTGATGGTATGACATACGGTATGAAATACTCGGGAAAAGTGAATCAATTATATGCTAATGCCTTAGGATTAGCACCAAACAATCCAAGAGTTGTTTTTAATAAAGCGACTTGGAACATCAATAGTGCAAAGTATTTTGGAAAAGACACAGCACCTTATTGTAAAGAAATAGAAGCATCAATAGAACTTTTTGATACCTTTAAAGCGGTCTCCGAATTTCACCCAAAGTGGGGGAAAGAACATGCAGAAGAAGCTTTAAAGGGCTGTAAAGCGTAAAATAGAAAAAACTAATCATGACTAAATCAGTTAAAAGTATCGTTGTAACATTTTTTGTAGCGTGTCTTATTTATAGCGTTGCTCAACTTATGTCTGGTGATGGGTTTAATTATGAAACTACGAACGACTTTTTAAAAGAATTTTCATTCTTTCAACTCTATACTTTTGTTCTTAGTTATGTTAATATGAAGTTTTTTAACTTTCTAAAATCGCGTGAATTTCAGAATTATGAAATTGTAAAACGAATAGGTTTCGGTATTTTCGGTACTACTGTGATCACTATTATTACGATATTTCTCTTACGTGCTTTTATTACGGTTGGGATTTACAATGAATCATTTAGGGAGTTTATTGATCATGATAGTTGGCAAGGCTATTCATTCGGGTTATGGGTTACTTTGACCATTATATCGATTTTTTATATTACTTACTTCTACAATCGTTATCAGAAGAATAAAGTTAAAGAGCAAAAAGTAATAGCGGGCACGGCAAGCGCCAAGTTCGATGCTTTAAAGAATCAATTAGATCCACATTTTTTGTTTAACAGCTTAAATGTATTAACGAGTTTAATTGAAGAAAATCCGAAGAACGCGCAAAAGTTTACGACCTCTTTGTCTAAAGTATACCGTTATGTTTTAGAGCAAAAAAGTAAAGAATTAGTTACAGTAGATGAGGAGTTAAATTTTGCTAGAACTTATATGTCGCTTTTAAAAATGCGATTTGAAGATAGTATCATTTTCGAAATCCCTGATAAGGCTACAAATTCAGAAAGTAAAGTCGTGCCCTTAGCATTACAATTGCTTTTAGAGAATGCAGTGAAGCACAATATGGTGACGTCTAGCAAGCCATTACATATAAAAATATACGAAGATAGAGATCACTTAGTGGTGATGAACAATCTTCAGCCCAAACAAATCGTGAAGAAGAGTAGTGGCGTTGGTTTAGAAAATATTAAACAGCGTTATCAACTGCTTTCAGAACGCAAGGTACACATCAATCATCGAGACAAGGATTTTGCAGTTGCAATTCCTATGCTTACAAAACAAGTGTCAATCATGAGAACAACACAAAAATCACAAGCGCGTCTGAGCGACGATTATGTTAGAGCACGCAAGCACGTAGAAGAATTAAAAGGATTCTATTATAGTTTAATATCCTATTGTTTAGGGATACCGTTTTTAATATTTATTTGGTATCAATTTTCGCGTCACACGATACAATGGTTTTGGTTCCCAATGGCAGGTTGGGGACTGAGTTTAGTTTTTCAAGCCTATCGCGTCTTTGTAGATCAAGGGACTTTAGGTATCAATTGGGAGCAGCGTAAAATTGAAGAATACATGCAAAAAGAAGATAAAAAAAATCATTGGAACTAAGTCTAATAGTCATGAAAACAGAACCATCAAATTTAAAATATATAAAGGCTAAAAATAGAGTTGAAAAGTTAAAAGGTTTTTATAATCATATTGTTATTTACATTATGGTTAATATCTTAATTACCGGATTTAAAGTTTCAAATAACCTCGACAGTTGGGCGAATTTTAAAAATGAGCTTTTCAGCATCGATGTATTAAGTGTTTGGACGATTTGGGGATTAGTATTATTAATACACTTTATATCCCTGATTTATGGACAAGATTGGGAAGAGCGTAAAATTGAAGAGTTAATGACTAAAGAATTATCAAACAATAATAAGGAATAAGATCATGGAAAAGTTTAATATAGAACCTTATAGTAAGGATGAAGAGGTTTCAGACTTTAGAAAAGAAGAAGCTTATTTAAGAGCGAAAAAAAAGGTAGATAAGCTAATTGGATTCTACTGGCATCTGGCAGTCTACATTGTCGTCAACCTATTTTTAATTTTACTTATTGGTTTCAATTCTAGTGAAGGATTTACAAGTTTTGGTCCTTATTCAACAGCGACGTTTTGGGGTATTGGATTAGCTTTTCATTTTATTGGAGTTTTTGGACCAGATTTCTTTTTTGGTAACAACTGGGAAAAACGAAAAGTTGAAGAGTATATGGATAAAGAGCGCAAAGATTGGTAATAAGAGGTTGAAAGTTTACAATAGGGATGATCTAAACTTATTGAGTATTACTAAGGTCATTTAAAAAAAAAGTTAAACAGGTAAAGAAGTCGCTGTATGAAAATAAATAGCGAAGAACAAAAATATTAAATTAAAGCAAAAAATACAGCGCGAAAAATCATGCTTTTTTATATCCATTTAGTGGCATACGGCGTATTTATTAGCCTTTATCGTCGATAATCTATATATCGTTGAAGTCTACTATAAAAATACAATCATAAGTTTAAACCTTAGTATCATTGTAGCTTGGACAGTTTTTATTTTGGTGCATGGGTTAATCGTTTTTAAAGCACGAAAAATTTTTAAAAAGAGCTGGAAAGAAAAAAAACAGATCGTTTTTTAAAAGAGAAAGATGAAGAAGAAGCCACGTTTTGGGAATACGATAATTCGGTCAAATTATAATAATTGTAATAAGAAAAATAATCTAAGAAAATGAATCTAATTATAATAGAGGATGAAAAACCATCAGCGCGACGTTTACAGCGCATGCTAAAGTCTTTAAATTTTGAAGTGCAAACGATGTTACATTCAGTTGAAGAATCTATCGAATGGTTTCAGAATAATGAGCATCCAGATTTAATCTTTTTAGATATTCAATTGAGTGACGGACTGTCCTTCGAAATTTTTGAAGCTATAGATATTAATTCGGTTGTTATTTTTACGACGGCCTACGACGAATATGCACTACAAGCTTTTAAACTCAATAGTATTGATTATTTATTAAAACCAATAGACGACGATGATTTAAAAACGGCCGTAGATAAATTTAAGAGTCGTGCGCCACAGAAGCAAGCTGTGACTTTAGATTTTAATGACATAAAGAAATTATTGGTTAATCCGATTGAACGCGACTATAAAAAACGTTTTTCAGTGAAAGTAGGTCAACATTTAAAACTAATTAATATAGAAGACATAGAATGTATTTATAGCGAAAATAAAGGAACTTATGCCTTTACTAACGAAGGGAGAAATTACCTGCTAGATCCAACTTTAGATCAACTAGAAGATGAATTAGAGCCACATATATTTTTTAGAGTAAGTAGAAAATTCTATGTAAATATTAATGCAATAAAAGATATGGTGAGTTATACCAATTCTAGATTAAAGATAAAGCTTAATCGGTTTAATGAGCAAGAGATAATTGTAGCAAGAGAACGAGTTAAGGATTTTAAGAATTGGTTGGAATAAGAATAAATAGTGTAACTCATAGTGTAATTAGAGACACGTAACTGAGATTTTTGTTTGAGGATCAAGAAACCATTAGTTTTCGGTTAATAATATGCCATATATGAAATCAAAATTACTACCTATTGCTGTATTTTTTTTACTTACAATTATAGGCCAAGCTCAAGATTGGAAAGTATATCCCTATAATCCATCAGGTCAAATAGCATTTTCGCAAGATGAAGGGAGACATACTACCGAACCAATAGAGTGGTGGTATACCTCTGGGCATGTTACAGGTCAGACATCTGGTAAGCGTTATAGTTTTATGTATACGGTTTTTCATTATCCTCAGAGTATATTTGATGGTTTTAGAATATTGAATATAACGGATGATACGACTGGTGAGTTTTTTCAGGATGTAAAGCCTTTAAACTACACTACATTATCAACTTCAAGTTTCGACATAGAGGCCAATGTTTTTCAAGCAGGAATTGAGTATTGGAGAAATCGGAAAGATGCTTCAAATAGCAGTATCCCATTTGAGTATGAATTATTTACGGCTTCAGGCACAGGTGGTTTGGACCTTACATTAGAAACTTTAAAACGACCTTTAATTTTAGGTGAAGATGGGTATTTAGAACAAGGGCAAACAAACTACACTTATTATTTTTCACAAACATCTAACGCTGTCAATGGAACTTTAACTTTTAATGGTATAACAGAATCTGTTGTAGGAACAGCATGGATAGACAGACAATATGGTAGTTTTAATCCATTAACAGGTGAAAAGTATGAATGGTTTAGCATACAATTATCCAATGGGGTGGATTTAAATCTATGGACTATTTTTAACGACAACCGAGAGATTCCAAATACAGAGCAATATAAAATATTGGCTGCATATATAGATGAGAGTACCCAATATACTATTAACGATTTTGAAATTGAACGCTTGGCATTTAATTGCATGCCAGATGGAGAAAGGTGTTATTCTAAACAATGGCGACTCACATCGGAAATAAATAATATTGATCTCGCTATTTCCACGTTACATGATAATACAGAGGTGTTATTGCCTTTTCGGTTTTTTGAGGGTTCAATTGATATAACAGGAACGGTTGATGGTGTTACAGTAACAGGTATTGGATTTGCTGAATTGTTGCATCATTATGAAGATCCTATTCCCGAATTTACAAGTCAACTAGACGGATTATATAATATGGATGATATGATCTCTTGGGATTTGAATAATCCTGATGACGGCAGAAATGTATTTTATGATTTAGAATATAGTATTGATAACCAGCAATCTTTTACAGTTATTGTTGAAAATTTAATAGATCAAAATTACGTTTGGACTGAGAACCCTTTATCGAATGGACAAGATGTTTGGTTTAGGTTAACAGCGCACTCTATTGATAATGCATTGAGCTCTAATATTGTAAGTTCCGCTCTCACCAATATGACTTTGTCTAATAATGATAGAGGTTTTTTAAACGCCCTATTATTTCCAAACCCAGTAAGTAGTGAATTAAAAATAAGTTTTCAAAATATTATTCAGAAAGGCAGCTTCACTATTTATGATTTAAGTGGTCGTATTATTAGTATTGGTGAAATAGATAATACGGCACAAATTATAATTTCGACGGTTCAATTAAATTCAGGGTTGTTTATTATTAAACTTAGAACAGGTACGGCGGATTCTGTATTTAAATTTGTTAAAGAGTAATACTACCATTTCCGACTCAAAATTACTCACTAAAACTTGTTCATTTTAGCCTAAACTTCAAAATAAAACTTAACCGTAGCTATGCTATGCGTGCGTTTTATTTTTTGTCTAATCAAAAAATTACTGTTTTTTATTTGATCAATTTTAAATCAGAACGGGTATAACTAGACACTGTTAAAAATAGCGGTGAGGATAACAACGCTAGAGAACAAACAATAGAATATTTTAAAATTAAAGAAGTGCATTTAATCTTCAATTCTATTATCATCAAAAGCAGATGGTAATAACTTCGGAATAAACTTCACAAATAACGGCAATAATAACATACCTCCTGGTAGCATGAAAATAGCCAAACTCGGGATAGATTTAAAAATATCTAATAACTGAGATTGAATCTTTTTTTGCTCATCGTCTGTAAGATTGCGTTGCGTAGATTGTGCTAAAAGCGTCATGGCTTCCTTACTTTCTGATAATTCTTTGATGAGTCGTTTACTATTTCTGGTTATGAGTTTAGAAACTACTTTACTACTATTATTATAAAAACTTTGTGCCAAGTTTTTAGAACTTAAAAAGGCCACATCTTCCTTGTGTTCTTCATAGAAGCTATTAATATCATCTACAGATTTAATGATATTTTCAGTCTTTAATGACAGGTCCGTTTTTAAACGGTTTAAGAAGTCGCGTTCTTCTTTATCAATGACTTTATCCGTCCAAGAAGCCATGCACACTAAATCTACAATATATAACTTCTCTAAAGTAGTATTGATAAAAGCTACAGCTTGATTATAAGAAGGTAATTCTGAGTTTTTATGACGAATAGAACCTTCAAACAATTTAATGAGGTTCTGATCATACTCCGTTTTTTTTGACTTGGCGTCTATCACTGAAAACACAATCGTTTCTAGTGCAGATTCAAGCATATTTACATAGTCTTTAATACCTTTTTCAACTTTTAAGAAACGTTGATAACCCAAAACATCAACAAATAAGAGGGCATTGATTAAAAAATAATTAAAACTTTTTGAAATAAAATTATCATCAATATGAATCCGCTTATGAATGATACCTTCTAATAGGTTATCTGATTTTTTATCGCCAAATAATTCTTCAAAAAATGAGCGTTTCTGATCGCTTATCGACTTGTAGTATCTAATGAGAGAATCTATAAAATCTTCATCGGGTTGTTCTTTTTTATAAATAAAATAGTAGGTGAGTAGTAGGTTTATTTTACAACGCTCCTCTTCACTAAGATCAAAAGGTTTTACAATATCTAGAACCACTTTGACATTACTACCATAGATGAATCCTGCCTGTTTTAATTTATCGTAAAACTTAGAAGTTTCTGTTTGCGAATACATCGTTTCAGAAACTTCGTTTAGCAATTTTTTTATCCAGCCATTAGCCGATGGATTCATATAGCGTCAGTTTAGTATAAAAACAAAGAAAGCTACCTAAATGCAGCTTTCTTTTGCTTATCGGATAAGTTTTAATTATTCTATTATTCCTGCACAACCTACGCGAGCTCCAGCAGCACCAGAAGGTTGGGATGTCAAATCGTCCACACCTATATGAACAATTACAGCTTTTCCTAATATATCTTTATTGGCATCACCACAACCAATACACCACTCATCTGTAGTTTTAGTTAAGGTTGCCCTACCTGTAGCATTGGTTTTAAAGTTTCCGATATCACCTTTATGATAGCCTGTAGCATCTCCCCAAGCACCATGCGGTTGTGCTGTGGGATTCCAATGACCACCTGAAGATTTTCCATCTGCAGAAGAACAATCTGCCGTTTCATGAATATGAATCGCATGCTCACCTTCTTCTAAGCCTGTAATAGTACCAACCATAGTGACCATGCCATTTTTCTCTACAAAATTGATGGTGCCTTCGACATTACTATCGCTTTTTGGAGACAAGGTAATAGATAATTTTTTCTCAGTAGAATTTGCTTCTATAACCTTTTCAATTTCGGTATCTATAATCGCTTCTTCAGTTTTATTTTCTTTACAAGATGTTGCAAATACAACAGAAAACGCAAGTGCTATTAATTTTAAGTTTTTCATGGCCAGTAATTTTAGTTTTTAGTAAAGTTAAGTAGATAAATGCGTTCACGCAAGTAGGAGTTGCATTCTTCATCACTACAATTTTTGTAGATATGACAAATATCATGTTTTTAACCAAGGGATACGACTAATTTTGAGTATCAATATATAATTATGTGTCATTCATTAGTTAATAAATACAACGTTGCAGGGCCTCGTTATACCAGTTATCCAACGGTTCCGTATTGGGATATGGATACGTTTTCGTTACAACATTGGAAAAACACAGTACAACAATCTTTCGAAGAAAGCAATGTTAGTGAAGGTTTAAGCTTGTATTTACACTTACCGTTTTGTGAAAGTTTGTGCACCTTTTGTGGCTGTCATAAACGTATTACCAAACGGCACGATGTAGAATTGCCATATATAAAAGCTCTTCTAAAAGAGTGGAGCTTATACAGAAAGTTGTTAGGAGCAAAGCCTAAGCTAAAAGAACTACACCTTGGTGGAGGAACACCTACATTTTTCTCACCAGAAAACCTTAAGTTTTTAATTTCTGACTTGCTGAAAGTCACTGAGATTGCTGAGAGTTACGAATTTAGTTTTGAAGGGCATCCCAACAATACAAGCGAAGGCCATTTAAAGACCTTATTCGATTTGGGCTTTAGACGTGTGAGTTTTGGAGTTCAGGATTATAACGTAAAGGTGCAGAAAGCAATTCATCGGGTGCAACCTTTTGAAAATGTAAAACGCGTTACTGAGTTGGCTAGAGAGATTGGTTATACTTCTGTAGGGCATGATATAATTTTTGGCTTACCATTTCAGACGGAAGCTGATGTTATTGAAACGATTGCGAAGACTGAAGCTTTAATGCCAGATCGTATCGCATTCTATAGCTATGCGCATGTGCCATGGATAAAAGGCAATGGACAACGTGGCTTTAAGGATGAAAATTTACCATCAGCAGATTCTAAGCGTAATCAATACGAAACAGGAAAGTGGCTTCTAGAAAAAGCAGGCTATGTAGAAATAGGAATGGATCATTTTGCTTTAGAAAGTGACTCCCTTTATAAGGCGATGCAGCACGAAACCTTACATCGTAATTTTATGGGGTATACGGCGTCTAAAACTCAGGCTATGATTGGTTTAGGTGTGTCTTCTATAAGTGACAGTTGGTATGGGTTTGCACAAAATGTAAAGTCTATTGAAGAATATTATCATTTAATAGATGAAGGTATTATTCCTGTTTACAGAGGTCATATTTTAAGTGCTGAAGACCTTGTCATTAGAAAACATATTCTTAATCTCATGTGTCATTTCAAGACCTCTTGGTTCGATCCTGAAATGACTTTCGCAGAATTATCAGAAGTCCTCTTAAAGCTAAAAGAATTTGAAATAGACGGTTTACTTGAATTTGAAAGAAAACAAGTGACTGTAACTGAAAAAGGAAAACCTTTTATCAGAAATATATGTATGGCTTTCGATTTGTTATTACAACGTAAAAAGCCCGATACCCAATTATTTTCAATGACCATTTAAATAACTAAGAAATGAAACGAGCATGCTAAAAGTTTTATCACCCAAAGGAATGATGAATAGCGAACAGCATGTGACTATTAAAAAGCATTAAATATAAACACATGAAAAAAATTATTGTACCCATAGACTTCTCAGAACACTCTGAATATGCCTTAGAAGCAGCATCTAATATCGCTCGAAAATTTAACTCTGAACTGATAGTTTTACACATGCTAGAATTATCTAATGCTATTTTAACAGCAGACAGCACTGCGCTAGGTGAAGAAGCTGTATTCTATCTGAAACTAGCAGAACAAAGGTTTGAAACTTTTTTAGATAAACCTTATTTAGAAGGTATTGAAGTGACTCCTATTGTAAAACATTTTAAAGTTTGGAGCGAAGTAAATGATGTTGCCAATAAGCATAATGCGAGCCTAGTAGTTATGGGTTCACACGGAACAAGTGGTATAAAAGAAGTATTGATTGGTTCTAACACTGAAAAGGTGGTACGTCATTCCGATATTCCTGTTTTAGTGATAAAACATAACCCTATATTATTTGACTTTGAAAATGGAGTATTTGCTAGTGATTTTTCTGAGGATTCCGTAGCGGTATATCTTAAAGCCAAAACGATTTTTGGTAAGCTTCGAGCAAAGATGCATTTGGTCTATGTGAATTCTCCAGATGGTAATTTTAGAAGCTCTTCTGAAATTGATAAACGTATTGCTAACTTTTTAAAAAAAGCAGATGGTGATTTAGAACATTTAAGTGATGTAAATATAGTTTCAGATTATTCTATAGA
Organism: Flavobacteriaceae bacterium; assembly: GCA_034112185.1. Lineage (GTDB taxonomy): Bacteria > Bacteroidota > Bacteroidia > Flavobacteriales > Flavobacteriaceae > Winogradskyella. Next base: position 47,614 of record JAWUVW010000019.1, read on the forward strand.
AAATGGCATCTTAAATTTTGCTAATGTAATTGGTGCTGATCTTATTGGTGTCGCAACACATGGAAGAAAAGGTCTAGCCCATTTCTTTGAAGGGAGTGTTTCCGAGGATCTGGCCAATCATTCTACGTTACCAGTAATGACCTTTAAAATTTAAATCTTGATATCTATTAGTTAGTGTTTTAAATATCAAGATAAAACGCCAGAGATTAATTTCTCTGGCGTTTTTTATGTCTTAGTTTCCCAATAGTACCATATATTCTCTATATATTACAGTGACTTGTGATATCCCTAGTTTTAATTTTACGTTACTAAATTAAAGTATTTGAAAGCAAAACATTCGAAATATATAATTATTGGCGCAGGTTTGTCAGGATTGACAACCGCCTATATCCTAAAAAAAAATGGGATTACAGATGTCAGTATTTTAGAAGGACGACCACAAATCGGTGGACGTATAGTAACGCATAAGAACGTGGATCTTGGGGCGACCTGGTTTCAACAACCACATCAGTATTTAACGCGTTTATTGAAACAACTTAATATCGGTTCATTTCAGCAATATCAAAAAGGGCAAAGTGTTTTAGTGTATAATGCGACGGCACCAGCGCATTATTTTGAAAGTGCAACAGATGAATCTTCTGCAAAACGAATTGCAGGAGGTTCAATTGCTTTAATAGATACCTTATCTGAAGATCTAGGTAATCAAATAGAGCTCAATACTAAAGTTGAAACTATTACTGAAGTTAACAATGGTTTAGAGATTGCGACTAATAGGGGCGTGTTTTCTGCAGATAAGGTAATTGTGACGATACCTCCAAAACTTGCCACGACATTAAATTTTAATCCTAAATTACCAGAACAGTTGCTTTCTGCAATGGAAGAAACGCATACCTGGATGAGCAATGCTATTAAGGTCGGGATGATTTTTAGTACACCTTTTTGGCGCGAAAAGAACTATTCTGGAACTGTCATTGGGCAAAATGGTCCCGTAATAGAATTATATGATCATTGCAATTTTGATGATAACAGTTTCAGTCTAATGGGATTTGTAAATGAAGGCTTAAGAAATGCTAAGCCAGAAGATAGAAGGGAACGTATTTTAAGTTATCTTGAAAAATATCTTGGTGAGTCTGTGCGGAATTATACAGATTATTTTGAAAAAGATTGGTCAAAAGATCAGTTTACCACTTGTGAGAACCTGAAATCTGGGCACATGAGTACGCAATATGGGAATGCTTTATTTGCTAATTTTTATATGAATGGTAAGGTGTTGTTTTCTGGGACGGAAACAGCAAAACAGCATGGTGGTTATCTTGAAGGCGCTGTAATAAGTGGGCTAACAGCTGCAAAGCAAATTTTAAATACTAAATAAGTGCGTCGTAAGATTGAACACTATCATTTGCATAAAGCACATCCTGAAAAATTGCAATTTCAGATTTATCATTTAGAAGACTATTTAGTGGCTAGTGGTGAGCATGCGCAAGTACCTCATTCCCATAGTTTTTATCAAATACTTTGGATTTACAATGAAGGAGGTCAACATTTTGTTGATTTTGATGGGTATAAAGCATTAGCTAATACCGTCTTTTTTATATCAAAAAATCAAATTCATTATTTTGATAAGGCCGCTAAGCATAAAGGCTTGATAATTCATTTTAATGAGCAGTTTTTAATGCAATCTGACGTGGATATTTTTTTGAAATATAACGTATTTAATAATCTAAGAAAACCATGTTATAGTATTTCAGAGGAGACTCAAAATTTAGCCAATTCTTATATCAAATTAATCACAGAAGAGCTCACTAAAGATTCAGATTTTGGGCACAAACAAGTGATTCGCTATCTCCTAAAATCACTATTAATTATTTTTGAACGCGAGCATAGAAAAGAAAATTTACTAGCAGTACAATTCAGTAATTCATATGAATTGCAATTCCTTCAGTTCAGAGAATTATTAGAAGCTAATTTTAATAAGAATTTTTCGGTAAAGGATTATGCGGATTTATTACATATTTCCACTAAAACTTTAACGACTATTACGAACCGATTAACCGCTAAACCTCCTTCAAGTCTTATTGCTGAACGTGTCATTTTAGAGGCAGAGCGTTTACTCGCTTTTACACCATTAAAAGTTAATGAGATTGGATATCAACTGGGTTTTGAGGACCCCTCTTATTTTGTGAAGTACTTTAAGCGTCACGTAAAAATCTCTCCAACAGTTTATAGATCATTGCGATAATAATTGTCCTTTAGTCTTATTTCTCCATTCAATATTCCTTTTTGTACACCAAGTAGAAGTCTAGATGTTATTAGTTTTGCTTCAAACAAATAACATATATATTATGCATAAAACATTAACATCAATTCTAAAAGGAGTCACGGCATTTGTAGCCGTTATTTTAGTAACAACAACATTAACATCTATGAAAAAAGATGATTCGAAATCTATAGGTGCTTATTTAGAGATAAGCCTAGACATTAAACCTGAAAACAGAGCAGCCGCTGCCGGAGTTTATTTAAAATACAAGGCGCCATTTTTAGAACAAATTCAAGGTGCATTATCTAAAGAATTATTAATAAGAACTGAAGACGTACAAGTGCTACACGGTTTTTCATCAGAGGAAGAGGCGAGTAAGTATTTAAGTTCTGATCTTTTTGGGCAAGATGTGGTAAACGCGCTAAAGCCCTTTTTGGAGGCAAACCCAGAAGTCAGGGTGTATTCAGTGTTTAAGCAATAAGAGTGCAAGAAACGTCAAGGATTCGATTCTTTGGCGTTTTTTCTGATTTCGCTTATTTCCTGAATAATTTATAAACTCAAAATTTAATGACATTCAAGGGGACTTGAAACCATTTCAACAACAGGAGCAGGAGAGAGGTAAGGAATTCCTAACCCCAAACCTCGAAGAATAAATAAAATGCCAATAATAACTACAAAAACAGGAATGGCTTTTTGAATCCGTTGTTTGATGGTACTATTCAAAAACTTACCTAAGTAAATAGCTGAGGTCATTAAAGGAACTGTTCCCAAACCGAATAAAACCATATACAAACTGCCTTCTAATAAGTTGCCCGTTGCTACGGCTCCAAATACAGCCATATAAACTAAACCACATGGTAAGAACCCATTCAGAAAGCCAATGGTTAAAAACGTATCTGCTGTTTTCTTTTTTAGAGCTTTACCTAAACCTGTTTTTACTTTTGAAATTATCTTGTAGAGCGGTTTTGAAAGATTGTATTTGCCAATGGTCTTGTTTGGCAACAGTATCACGACAATCATTAAAACACCAATAATAATAGAAAGTTGTTGTTGTATGCCAAAAATATAAAGACTCTTACCAACTAAGCCAAAAACTAAGCCGATAATGCTATAAGCCAGCAATCTTCCAAAATGATACATTCCAATCTGACTGACTTTTTTAAATGAGTTAGAACGATCTACAGGTAACATAAAGGCTATTGGTCCACACATACCAACGCAGTGTAAACTTCCTAATAAACCTAATATGAGAGCAGAAACTAACATCTAATAGGTGATTTCAGTTTTATAGAGATAGGAATTGTTATTATTATATTTCCAATCTATTTTAATGTTCCAACGACCATCCAACAGGCTTTTGTCAGGTATGAGCAAATTGTGGTTAGATAAAGAAATCAGAATTTCAAAATCTAATTGCTTGTTAGATGGCCTATATAGGAACACTTGTCCTTCAATTTTTTTAATATCTAAATCTTTTGGGAACGTAATTTGTATGCCATCGGCGGTTTTTGTCCAAGAGATATTAGTTTCTAATGATTTAGAATTGGTCTCCTTATCAATATCGGTTTGAAACTTTAGTTCTTGCTGATAATAATCTTCAACGACTAAATCATGCTCGTACTTTTTATTTGTACTCATGCTTATAACGAAGTACATAATAAACGATATAAAACATACAAAAGCAATAACTATAGCTGTTCCCCAATTTATTTTCATCTCTCAACTTCCTGCGAAAGCAAGAATCTCCGTTTTTTTAGTTGTATCCTGAACGCGTTTCAGGATTTTCTTAATTTTTGTTTTGGTGCTCTGAACTTGTCTCAGAATCTTATACAGACACATCGACTACGTTCGGCATGATAATATGTTAATTATAGCTTCGGGGCCCTAAGAACGATACCGAGGTATTTTCTATAAGTTCACCATTACTATAAACATCAATCATTAATTCATTTTTATCACCAGATAAATCACTTTGCTTCAACTCTATAAACAATGTTCCTTCAGCAACTCCTTGAGATTCAACAATAAAGGTTTTAGATGTAGATACAATAGTTATAGTGCCATCTCTTCCTCTTAGTTTAAAGCTTAAATCATCAATCTCTTCGGAAGTTTTATTCACCAATTTAAAGGTATACACATTACTAATAATACCATTGTCTTTGTGTTCGTATAGTTGCCCCGGTAATCTTAAAATTCGTGCTTCTACATCGTTACGTAGGGCTAGCATCCCTGCCAATACTCCAATTAAAATTGCTAATACAGCAATGTAGCCTTTCAAGCGCGCCGTGAGTTTAAAGGACTCTTTTTTCTCTATATTATCTTCACTAGCAAAACGAATTAAACCTTTAGGAAGATTTATTTTCTCCATTATAGAGTCGCATTCATCTATACAGGCTGTACAGTTAACACATTCTAATTGCGTACCATTTCTTATATCTATACCCGTAGGGCAGACGTTAACACATTGCATACAATCAATACAATCACCATTACCTAAGGCTTCTCGGTCTTCATCTTTTCTAAATTTCTTTCTGCCATTTTCTGCTTCGCCACGTTTATAATCATACGCAACAACAATAGATTTGTTATCTAAAAGGACCCCTTGCAAGCGACCGTAAGGACAAGCTATAATGCAAACTTGCTCTCTAAACCAAGCAAACACAAAATAGAATACACTAGTAAATATAACTAGCGGAATGAGTGTTTCTGAATGCTGAAAAGGACCTTCTGTAATATATTTTAAGAGTTTATCGCCACTAATTAAATACGCTAAAAACACATTTGCAATTATGAAGGAAATCACTAAAAAAACAAACCATTTTAACAGGCGTTTTTTAATTTTTTCTGTATCCCATTTCTGACGTTGCAGACGCATTTGTTTGTTTCGATCTCCGTCTATCCAATATTCAATACGTCTAAAAACCATTTCCATAAAGATGGTTTGTGGACAAATCCATCCACAAAAGATTCGTCCGAAACCTACCGTAAAGAGTGTAATAAAAATAACACCAATTAGCATCGATATAACGAATAGGTAGAAGTCTTGCGGCCAAAAAGGAAACCCAAAAATATTAAAACGTCTCTCTAGTATATTAAATAATAGAAATTGGTTTCCATTGATTTTTATAAATGGCGCAGCCAGTAAAAAGGCTAATAAGAAGTAACTTACTAATTTTCGCTTTTCATATAATGGTCCAGATGGTTTTTTAGGAAAAATAAAATTACGCTTTCCGTCTTCGTTGATGGTAGCAATAGTATCTCTAAAAACTTCATTTTCTGGTGTTTCCATTTTGGGATAGCTTTTTCTGTCTTAATTTTTGGAAGCTACCGTTTTTGCATCCTCTGATGTTACGTCAAGGTCTTCCGTTTTATTTTCATTTTCGACTTCACTTTCAGTTTCTTTTTCAACCGATTCTTCTACCCAAATATCGCCTTCTGAAGCTTTAGGGTTGGCAGGTGTTGTACCTTGAAATTGCAATAAATAACTGCTCACTTGAGCCATCTCAGCAGGCTTTAGACTTTGTTTCCATGCCACCATACCTTTTCCATCTCGTCCACCCTCAGAAATGGTTTTGAAAACATTTTTAATACCTCCTCCTAGGATCCAATTTTCATCGGTTAGGTTTGGTCCAATGCCACCTCCACCATCTGCCATATGGCAGGCAACACAATTGGCTTCGAAAATTTTCTTACCAGCCTTTAAGTCCGATGCTTCAGTTAATAATTCAACGGTGTTAAAGTCAACTAAACCTTTAGCTGTTTTTTTGTATTCTTCAATAGCACGATTCGCTTCAGCATATTCAGTCTCATACTCTGCAAATTGGTCGTCTGCATCAAAAACATGATAACGCACCATATAAACAACGGCAATAGCTATTGATATATAGAAGGAATAAACCCACCATGGTGGTAAATTGTTGTCTAATTCTTTTATACCATCATAATTATGGTCTAATATAATTTCACCTTCTTCTTCAATAGCTTTAGAGTCTAATAGTTTTTGATACCACGCATTAATTTTAGTAAACTGAGGTGATTTCGTTCTAGCCGCCAAATACCGTTCTTTTCCTTTTTCATCTAAACTTTGATAAAGGATATTGTCTATTGAACTAACAATTCCCTCTATAGCTAAAATAATTAACAGTACCAGCAATAGGAATAACAAGATGATGGGTTGCTCCATAAAAGCAGGTTGGTCTCCTGAATCTACAAAGTATTCTATGAGTCCTGCAATGGTAAAAAACACCAATGGAACTCTGATATATGATGGGATTAAATGTCTCATAGTATGGTATCGTTATCGTTATCGTCTAATGGTAAGTTACTAACAGTGGTTATATAGTCTTTCTTCGCTGTGATTACCCAATAAAAGAGGACAACAAAGAATAAAAAGAAGATCAAAAGGGAAATTATAGGATAGATTTCTATACCAGCAATACTATCCATATGATTTTTGACAAATTTTAGCATAATGTAATTAGTTTTGAGTGGTTTTGTTATTCCTGTCTTTTACTTTTATATCTGTGCCTAAGCGCTGTAAATAAGCAATCATAGCTACAATTTCTCGATCTCGCATTTCTACAAAATCCTCACCACCTGCTGCTTTATCAGCTTCATAAGACGCTACAAAATCAGGATCACTGTATAGGTTTTTTTCAATTTGTGTGCCTTGTTCTGACATAGAAGCTTGTGCATTTGCAATGTCTTCTTCTGAATATGGAACACCTAAAGTAACCATGACTTCCATTTTTTCTTTAGTTATAGACTTATCTAATTTACTGCCTTTACCTACGATTAACCATTTATAAGATGGCATAATAGATCCACTCGAGGTACTTTGAGGATCGTACATGTGGTTAAAGTGCCAATTATCTGAATATTTACCTCCAATACGATGTAAATCTGGTCCTGTACGTTTACTTCCCCAAAGGAATGGATGATCATAAACAAATTCTCCAGCTTTAGAGTATTCGCCATAACGCTCAACTTCACTTCTAAATGGACGTATCATTTGTGAATGACACCCCACACATCCTTCTCTTATATATAAATCTCTACCTTCTAACTCTAAAGGCGTATAAGGTTGCACACTGCTAATCGTTGGAATATTAGATTTTACAACTAGAGTTGGGACGATCTGAACGATACCACCAATTAATATAGCTATTGTTGCATATATGGTTAATAGAACGGGTTTACGCTCTAACCAAGTGTGCCATCCTTCTCCTGCAACACGCCTTTTAGATACACGCTGTAATGCTGGTGCTTCGGCCAATTCATCTGTTACTTTATGTTCAGATTTTACAACAGTCATTATAACGTTATAGACTAAGATGAGCATTCCTATAAGATAAAGTGTACCACCAATAGCTCGCATCCAATACATAGGCATTATTTCTGTTACGGTTTCTAAGAAATTTCCGTAAACTAATGTGCCATCTGGATTAAATTGTTTCCACATACTAGCTTGTGCAAAGCCTGCAACATACATTGGTAAAGCATATAATAAGATACCCAAAGTGCCTATCCAGAAATGGACATTAGCCAAACCTATAGAATATAATTTTGATTTAAATAGCCTTGGGATTAACCAATAGATCATACCAAAGGCTAAGAAGCCATTCCATGCTAAAGCTCCAACGTGCACGTGAGCTATAATCCAGTCCGTATAGTGCGCTATAGCATTTACATTTTTTAGGGAGAGCATAGGACCTTCAAAAGTGGCCATACCATACCCCGTAATAGCGACTACCATAAATTTTAAAACAGGATCTGTACGTACTTTATCCCAAGCACCACGCAAGGTTAGTAATCCGTTGATCATACCACCCCAAGAAGGCATTAATAGCATAATTGAGAATGCAACACCTAAATGCTGAGCCCATTCTGGTAAAGCGGTATATAATAAATGATGTGGTCCTGCCCAAATGTATATAAAGATTAAAGACCAGAAGTGGACTATAGATAAGCGATAAGAATATACAGGTCTGTTTGCGGCTTTAGGAACAAAGTAATACATCAATCCTAAAAATGGTGTCGTTAAGAAAAAGGCAACGGCATTGTGTCCGTACCACCATTGTACTAGTGCATCTTGAACACCCGCATAAACCGAATAACTTTTCATACCAGTAAAGCTAACAGGTAGTGCTAAACTATTGAAAATATGAAGTACAGCAACCGTAACAAAAGTGGCGATATAAAACCAAATGGCGACATAAAGATGGCGTTGACGACGCTTTATCATAGTACCAATAAGATTAATACCAAAAGCGACCCAAATTAATGCAATGGCAATATCGAAAGGCCATTCCAATTCGGCATATTCTTTAGATGTACTATAGCCAAGCGGAAGCGTAATTGCCGCACCGATGATAATAAGTTGCCATCCCCAAAAATTTAGGTTACTTAAAAAATCGCTAAACATTCTAGCTTTTAAAAGGCGTTGGGTAGAATAGTAAACTCCAGCAAAAATAGCATTACCGACAAAAGCAAAAATCACCGCATTGGTATGCAATGGCCTTAAACGACCAAAACTTAACCATGAAATACCATCGGTAAGATTAGGGAATAAAAACATAAACGCCAGTAGAAGTCCTACAAGCATACCAACAACGCCAAAAACTATTGTAGCGTAGAGGAATTTTTTAACGATTTTATTGTCGTAATAGAATTGTTGCATTTCCATATTAAATGTAATTAGTCAGTTTTCGTATTTGTTGATTGTTTAGTTTTCGGTTTTACTAGCTCATCTTCAAAAAGCATCCGTACAGAAGGCGTATAGCCGTCATCGTATTGACCAGACTTTACAGCTACTAAAAACACTATAAAGAAAGCCACGCCAATAATGACGCTAACAGTTAATAAAATATAAATAACACTCATACCTACTTGAAGTTATTGTTCAAAATTAAGATTGAACCAGTTTTAAAAACATGACTTTTATCATGTCGAATAATTTATTTTAATTTTCTACCTAAAAGAGTTGTAGCAATCGTCGTAAACACAACGATACTAATAGAGCTTAAAGGCATTAAAATCGCTGCTACTACAGGTTCTAATTGTCCGGTAACAGCAAAGTATAATCCAATAATATTATAAAAAAATGAGAGTACAAAGCTCCAGTGTATAATCTTTATAGCTGATTTTGAAGCTTTTATGTATTGGTAGAGGTGCTTAAATTTTGAAGCGTCCAATATAGCGTCGCAAGCAGGTGAGAATATATTAACATCCTCAGAGACTGCTATACCAACATTACTTTGAGCCAAAGCACCAGCATCATTTAACCCATCACCAATCATTAAAATTTTTGCTCCTTCTGATTGATGGTATTTTATAAACTCTAATTTGTCTTCTGGTTTCTGGTTAAAAATTAGTTTTGTTTTAGCAGGTAATAATTTCTTTAGATTTTCGCGTTCTCCTTCATTATCACCAGAAAGAATAACTAAATCGAATTGTTTTTTGAGCTGGTTGAAGAGTTTTGAGACACCTTTTCGATAGCTATTGTAAAATGTAAACTTACCTTTGTAAACACTATTACTGCTTACATGTACCGCAGTATTTAAAACAGATATTTCTTCAGGATTACCTACAAAATTTGCCGACCCAATTTTAAGATTTACATCATCATGTCGGGCTTCTATGCCTTGTCCTATGTGCTCTTCAAAAGTATCTAGTGTCACAATATTGTGTGCGTCGAGAACCTTGTATAAAGTCCTGCTTAGTGGGTGATTAGAGCCACGAAGTGAATTTTTAAGAACTAAGCTTTCAGAAGCAGAAAGTAGGTCTCCATCATATTCAGCATTGGAATTTTTATTAGAAGTAATGGTTCCTGTTTTGTCAAAAATGATGGTGTCTATTTGTGCTAATTGTTCAATAACACTTGCATTTTTAATGTAAAATTTGAGCTTTCCGAAGATTCGCAATACGTTTCCAAACGTAAAAGGTGCAGACAATGCAATTGCGCAAGGGCAAGCGATGATTAGTACTGCAGTAAACACATTTATTGCTTTACTCGCATCCTTAAATAACCAAAACGTTGTTGCTATGACAGCAATACTCAAAATAGCAATCGTAAAATGTTTACTTATGGTATTTGTAATCGTCGTAAAGCCATCTTCTTTATTTTTATTGAAAACATCATTACTCCATAATTGTGTAAGGTAACTTTGTTCAACGGATTTTAAGGCTTCCATCTCAATGACTCCAGTGGTTTGTTTGCCACCTGCAAAAAGTTTGTCTCCCGATACTTTAGTTACAGTTTGAGACTCGCCAGTAACAAAACTGTAATCTATTTTAGCTTTGCCATTAATTAAAATGCCGTCCATAGGAATTAACTCTTCATTTCTAATTAGAATTCGGTTGCCTTTTTCGATGTCGTAAACTTGAATAGTTTCTTCGTAACCTTCAGGATTTATTTTAGTGACTGCGATTGGGAAGTACGATTTATAGTCGCGTTCAAAGGACAAGAAATCATACGTTTTTTGTTGAAAAAATTTACCTATTAATAAGAAGAAAATTAACCCTGCAAGACTATCAAAGAACCCTGATCCTAAATCAAGAGCAATTTCAATAGTACTTCTAATAAATAGGACAGAGATTCCTAGAGCAATAGGGACATCAATATTTAAAATTTTCGCTTTTAAACCTTTATAGCCAGAAATGAAATAGTCTTGTGCAGAATAAAATACAACGGGTAATGACAAGGCAAACATTAACCAGCGAAATACCGGTTTATACTGATCTAGCCAAAACTCATTGACTTCAAAATATTCAGGAAAGGATAAAAACATGATGTTCCCAAAACCAAACCCTGCAACACCGAGTTTGTATATTAATGTTCTGTTGATCTGTTTTTTATCAGATTTAAAATCGTCTAAACTAATGTAAGGTTCATAGCCGATAGAGCTCAATAGTAAAACAACAGACTTTAAGTTAGTTTTTACTGAATTGTAAGAGACTCTGACCGTTTTTTTGCCAAAATTGACTTGAGAATCAGAGATATGTGGATTTAACTTATTCAAGTTTTCAAGTATCCAAATACAAGAACTGCAGTGTATATGTGGAATGTAAAGTGTAGTTATTTCTATCGTGTCACTTCTGAATTCTGTGAGTTTTTCAATAATATTCTCTTGACTTAGGAAGTCATATTTTTCTTCAATTTCTTTCGGAATGGCTCCAGGAGAATTATGTAAATCGTAGTAAAAGGTTAAATCATTTTCGTTAAAAATTTCGAAAACAGTTTTACAACCATTACAACAAAACGATTTGTCTTGGAGCTTGATTATATGATTACTACAATCATCACCACAATGAAAACAAGATGTATTTTCCATTTTAATTTGCTCAATTATACCTTTAACAAAGATGAAATATACATAACTTCAAAAACATGATATTTGTCATGTAATTAGTATATTTGGAATAGACACTAAATTAATAGGTATGAGTAAATGTGATTCATGTATTGTTAAGGAGTTTAATGCCTTAAAATCTTTAACTAGAGATGAATTGATGCGCGTTTCGGCTTGTAAAACAGGCAAAATTTATAGAAAAGGGCAAGTCATTTTTGAAGAAGGTGAGATCTTGAACGGAGTATACTGCGTTAAAGACGGCGTCTGTAAACTTACTAAGTTGAGTGAAAATGGTAAGGATCAGGTTGTTAAGCTTGTCGTTAAAGGGGGTATGTTAGGAAAACGCTCGCTAGTATCAGAGCAAAAAACAAATCTAAGTGCCGTTGCTTTAAACGATATGGAAATGTGTTTTATTCCAAAGAGTGAAATCATGAGTGATTTGGCTAGAAATCCAAAATTCACAATGGATGTTTTAAGGGAAATGGCTGAAGATTTAAAAGAATCAGATGAGTCTTTGGTAAATATGGCTCAGAAGTCCGTAAAACGCAGAATGGCGGATATACTAATATATGCCCAAGATAATTTTGGGAATGACTCTGAAGGCTATTTAAGTATCATTTTATCTCGTGAAGATTATGCAAGTATTGTTGGGACAGCTACCGAGTCTGCTATTAGAATTCTCTCCCAATTCAAAAAAGAAGGCTTAATTTCTACATCAGGCAAGCGCATAAAGATTGAAGATGTTCACGGTCTTAAATGGATTGAATAAAAAATCATCAAATAGATATTCCACTATCATTTTGTAACGTTTTAATTAACTTTTAATTTAACAAGTTTGTATGAGTCAGTGCCAACAATGTATCGTCAAATAGTTTAAGGTTTTAAATGCTTTAGGGAAAAAAGATTTAATTCGTATTTCTGGGTGTAAAACGTCGAGGTTTATTAAAAAAGGCGAAATTTTGTTTAGTGAAGCTGAAAGTCTAAATGCTGTTTATTGTGTTAAAGATGGTGTCTGTAAGCTATCCGAATTGAGTGCTAATGGTAAAGACCAAATCGTAAAATTGGTCGTCAGAGGGCATTTCATTGGCAAACGCTCTTTAGTGATCGAAGAGAAATCTAACCTCACCGCTATTGCAGGTAATGAAATGGAAGTGTGTTTTATTCCAAAACATGAAGTGCTTCACAGCCCCAATAAAAATCCAAGTTTTTCTATGGATATGCTCCAAGAAATGGCAAAAGAGCTTAAGCGTGCAGATAATGTTATTGTTGATATGGCTCAAAAGTCAGTAAAACAACGTTTGGCAGATGTTTTTTTTTGCATGAAAATTTTGATGCTGATGCAAATGGTTATTTAGGTGTTATTTTATCGAGAGAAGATTATGCTGGAATTGTTGGTACAGCTACAGAACCTGCAATTAGAATTTTATCTCAATTTAAAAAAGAGGGTCTCATTTCTACAACAGGAAAACAGATTAAAATTTAAAATTTAGAAGGTTTAAAACGTATTGAATGAAAAAACGCCCTAAATCTAGAGCGTTTATTTTGTTTGAATTTCTGTAAAGATCTAATCAATTCCAAAGACTTTTATCTCTTTAAAAGGATCCATTTTAACGTCCTTCATAGTAGATTGATATGTGGACCACTCCTTTGTGAAAAACGTATTAGTTTCACCTAACAACTCACCCAGAGCATCCTTTGCATGCTTTATTAAAGTCGTTTCGGTGGAGGTTAAACCTGATTGACTATCATAAACATAATTGGCTGCATTACCCAGGCGCTGTAAAGGAGTCACTTCTGGATTCCTAGTGATACCTTGACGCTTATCAACTTTTCCAACATATTTATCAATAAGACTATCTGTCGCTTTTACAATAGCTTTAGAAGCTTTGATTTCATCTTTATACGCCTCTTTATCTAATTTGGTAAGATTCTTTTTATAGGTTTCTGCAATAGTTTTACTTTCTATTAATTGCTTAACTGCATTTGCAGCTGTTTCCTGCAATGTCTCTAATTCCTTTGCCGCAGCATAAACTTCATCAATATTCTGTTGTGAAACCTCTAATCTTGGGTCAGACGCTACGTTTATCGTTGTTTCAGACATTAGGTCCCCATACTGTAAAACAGCTCGGTAAGTACCCGGTCTTACTGAAACTCCGCCAGGCTCGCTTGTTTGTTTTCTAAGCGTTCGAGAGGGTCTACTAACGCCTGCTTCATCCATATACCAAGTCCATTTATGAAGCCCATTTTCTTTCGGTGCTTTTGTTTTTAATGTTCTAATTAATCGGTCACCATCATATAATTTTAGAGTAAGCGAATCCCATTTGATACCGTTTTTGTTGTCATTCTGATCTTCATTCAGAATATCTTCCTCCGCTTCCGAATCTTCATTACTAGCTTCGTCATTCTCTTTTGCTTCAGGTTTTGCCTGATCGCTTTTATTAAATAGATAGGTGAAACGAGCACCACCTTCACGATTTTCACCATGATACATCGCATCTCCACCAAAACGGCTTCCTGTTGGCTGCTGGTATGCGGCTTGATAGCCTATTGGTGGCTCAAATAATTTAATGTTTGAAGTGATAACGGCAGTATTCTTAGCCATTTCGCGTAAAGGTCTGATATCATCTAAAACCCATGCTGCGCGACCAAAAGTTCCAATCACTAAATCGTGTTCTCTAGGTTGTATCACTAAATCTTTAACTGAAGTTGTAGGGAACCCTTCGGTCCATTTCGTCCACTTTTCTCCAGCATTTATTGAAACATATAAACCATCATCAGTCCCTAAGAATATCAAATTTGATTCCACTATATCTTCAACTATAGATAAGGTGTAACTTTGAACATCGCTTTCATCAACAATGCGTTCCCATGTTTTACCATAGTTTTTAGTTCGATAGGCGTATGGTGTGTAATTAAAACGTCTATAATCATTAGCTATTAAGAGTGCTTCACCTTTATTTTTGTTTGAGGCTTTAATCTGTGTAACCCAACTACCTTCTGGTAGCCCTTTAATATTTTTTGTAACCTCATTCCAAGAATCACCACCATCCGTGGTATAATGCACACGGCCATCATCAGTACCTGCCCACAGCATATCTTTTTCAAGGGGAGAAGGTTCGATAACTAAAATGGTACAGTGGTTTTCTGCTCCAGTAGCATCCATGGTTAAGCCCCCACTTTCAGATTGCTTTTGCTTCTCGGGATCATTCGTTGATAAATCTTGAGAAATCACAGTCCAAGTTTCTCCTTTATCAGTTGATTTATGTACAAATTGACTTCCAAAGTATAAGGTGCTATTGTCAAATGGATCTATGTTAATAGCAGAGTTCCAATTGAAGCGTAATTTAACGTCTGCATCTGGATGCGTAGGACGGACTCCATAATTGTTTCCCGTTTGCCAATCATATCTGCTCACATAGCCTTGTTGGCTCATTGACCAACCGTATCGCGAATCGTCTTTATCTGGAACAACATCAAAGCCATCACCAAAACTAATTTCTTGCCAATAACTATTTCTAATACCTTGAGCTCGCCATACATAAGCTGGACCTCTCCAAGACCCATTATCTTGCATGCCACCGTAAACATTGTATGGATATTCGTTATCTACATTAATATGGTAGAATTGTGCAACGGGTAAGTTTCCAATAAAACGCCATGTTTTACCACCATCCTTAGTAATATTCATTCCACCGTCATTTCCATCTATCATAAAATTGCCGTTTTCAGGATGAATCCACCACGCATGATGATCTGGATGCACACCATTGCTTACACCGTAAGCAGGCATAAGCTGTGTAAAGTTCTTTCCACCATCTTCAGACACATTGATATAGGTGTAAACCGAATACACTCTATTTTCATTTTGTGGATCGACATAGATTTCCGAATAATAGAATGGACGATTACCAATATCATTTTTATCATTAACCATTTTCCATTTAAAACCACCATCCTCACTTTTATAAAGGGCATTCTTTTTAGCTTCAACCAAGGCATAGATGATATTTGGTTTGTTTGGCGCAATAGCCACTCCAATACGACCAAGATTTCCTTTTGGGAAACCATCATCTTCTGTGATTTTCTTCCAAGTTTTTCCACCATTATGTGTGATATGTAAACCAGAACCTTCACCCCCAGAGTTAAAGAACCAAGGGTCGCGTTTATGCTCCCACATCGCCGCAATTAATTTATTAGGATTTGTAGGATCCATAATTAGATCTGCAACTCCGGTCTTATTATTAGCGAATAAAATGTTGTTCCATGTTTTTCCGCCATCTGTCGTCTTAAAAACGCCACGTTCAGGATGTTCTCCCCAAGGTGAACCAATAGCTCCAACATAAACCACATCTGGATCTGTTGGATCTACAATGATTCTATGTATATGCCTTGTTTTTTCCAGCCCCATAGCCATCCAAGTTTTTCCACCATCTAGGGATTTATAAACGCCAAAACCACCATTAA
Organism: Flavobacteriaceae bacterium; assembly: GCA_034112185.1. Classification (GTDB taxonomy): domain Bacteria; phylum Bacteroidota; class Bacteroidia; order Flavobacteriales; family Flavobacteriaceae; genus Winogradskyella. Next base: position 63,685 of record JAWUVW010000019.1, read on the forward strand.
GGGAGTTCCGAGGGTTTCCTTCACCTGTACCAACCCAAATCACACTTGGATTAGATTGCTGAATTTCAACGGCTCCAATTGAAGCTGTTAATTCTTTTTCGAAAATAGGTTCCCATTTTATGCCTCCAGAAGTCGATTTCCATAAGCCACCAGAAGCAGTTCCAACGTACATAACATCCGGGTTTGTAGTAACGACATCAATCGCAGTAACACGACCCGACATTCCACCTGGACCAATATTTCTTGGTGCCATATTTTTGACTAGGTCCATTGAAAATTCTTGTGCAGAAAGAAGCGTTACGCAAAAGAGCATAACAACAGATAAAAATTTATTCATTTTGTAAAGGTTAGTTAAGTAAGGTTTAAAATTAAGGAAAAGAAACGATAGATTTCTTAATGTGTTGTTAAGTTGTAGGTCTTACTATTTTTTGATTCTAAAAAGTATTATTTTTACCTGAACGCGTCTTCATATTTTATGTTAATCCGAAAATGAGATGCAATTTATTAAGATAAGGCACTTTTAGAAATGCATAGCAGAGATACGCATTAGAAAAGGAACGAAATATAAATGAATTTCAATCATTTTTTTGAAAATAGAAAATATTGAGACGAGTTAAGAAAGCTATGAAAGAAAAACCAAATAAATCGGGTTTTGTATTTAAAACCTACGAATCGCCCAACCAATCTCCGTTCGAAAAGCTCTTCGAGATTTTTAAAGAGTTAATTACGCATACTTCTGGTGATTTTGATGAGGCCATTGACTGGATGCGTCAACTTGATAAAGAATACAAGTTGACCACACCAGAATATACAATTGATGATTTTATTGAAGACCTAAAGGCTAAGGGCTATATCCGAGAGGAATTAGATCCTAATGGTGATGGCGAAGGAGGAAGTGGCATGTCCATTACAGCAAAAACAGAACGTGCCATTCGCCAGCAAGCTTTAGATCAAATTTTCGGAAAGATCAAGCGCAGTGGAACGGGTAATCATAAAAGTAAAGGTGTAGGTCTTGGAGATGAACATACAGGTGATTTTAGAGCGTATCAATTTGGTGATGCTTTAGATAAAGTTTCTATGACCGAAAGTATTAGGAACGCGCAAATTAATAATGGAATTAGTGATTTTAGTCTAACTGAAGATGACTTGGTAGTTGAAGAAACCCTTCACAAAAGCCAGATGAGTACCGTGCTTATGATAGACATCAGTCACAGTATGATTCTCTATGGCGAAGACCGGATTACACCAGCTAAAAAAGTGGCCATGGCATTGGCGGAATTAATTACGACACGTTATCCAAAAGATACCTTAGAAATTTTAGTATTTGGGAACGATGCATGGCCAATTAAAATAAAAGAATTGCCCTATTTAAAAGTGGGGCCTTACCATACCAACACGGTTGCTGGATTGCAATTAGCAATGGATATGTTGCGTAGAAAGCGAAATACGAATAAGCAGATTTTTATGATTACAGATGGTAAACCAAGTTGTTTGCGTATGCCAGATGGACAATATTATAAAAACAGTAACGGGTTAGATCCCTTTATTACTAATAAGTGCTATGCTATGGCGCAACAAGCCAGACGTTTGCATATTCCTATTACAACGTTTATGATTGCTGAAGATCCATATCTGATGCAATTTATTAGAGAATTTACAAAAGCCAATAGGGGTAAAGCATTCTATACGGGTCTAAAAGGCCTTGGCGAAATGATATTTGAAGATTACGAAAACAATAGAAAAAAAAGAATTAAAGGATAATTAATTAGCCGTTGGCCTTTAGGTGTTAGCCCTTAGCTCAAATAAAAGAGCACGCTAGTAGCTAAACGCAAACAGCTCAAAGCTATAAAATGAAAATAGAAAGTATAAAAACATTAGGACAATTAAAAAAAGCAGGTTATCAATCGAAATCTATAAAAGATGAACTGAGAGATAATTTAATTGAAAACATTAAAAATAAAGTCACTACGTTTGAAGGTATTCATGGTTACGAGAACACCGTGATTCCTGAATTAGAACGTGCTATATTGTCGCGACACAATATTAACTTATTAGGTTTAAGAGGACAAGCAAAAACGCGTTTGGCTAGGATGATGGTGAATTTACTGGATGAATATATTCCAGTGGTTGAAGGTTCTGAAATTAATGATGATCCATTAGCTCCTATATCTAGATTCGCTCTAGAGTTAGTATCAGAAAAAGGGGATGATACTCCAATTACCTGGTTGCATCGGAATGATCGCTTTGCTGAAAAATTAGCAACACCAGATGTTACTGTAGCTGATATTATTGGAGATGTGGATCCTATTAAAGCAGCAAATTTAAAGTTGAGTTATGCAGATGATCGTGTTATTCATTATGGAATGATACCTCGTGCCAATCGTTGCATATTTGTAATTAATGAGTTGCCAGATTTACAAGCACGTATTCAGGTCGCTTTATTTAATATTTTGCAAGAAGGCGATATTCAAATTAGAGGTTTTAAATTGAGACTTGCCTTAGATATGCAGTTTGTCTTTACGGCAAACCCTGAAGATTACACCAACAGAGGAAGTATCGTAACGCCTTTAAAAGATAGAATTGGCTCGCAAATATTAACGCATTATCCTGATTCTATTGAAACAGCTAGAACCATAACATCTCAAGAAGCCAAATTAGATGCGCGACAAGCAGAATCTGTTTATGTACCAGAATTAGCAAAAGATTTATTAGAACAAATAAGTTTTGAAGCTAGAGAAAGCGAATATGTCGATACAAAAAGTGGGGTAAGTGCACGTATGAGTATTACTGCTTTTGAGAATCTATTAAGTACAGCCGAGCGACGTGCTTTAATTTCGGGAGATAATAAAACAGCTGTACGTTTATCTGATTTTATTGGCGTGATTCCTGCTATTACAGGTAAGGTGGAATTGGTTTACGAAGGTGAACAAGAAGGTGCTGATTTTGTAGCTAATGCTTTAATGGAAGATGCGGTGAAAACCTTGTTTCCTGATTATTTTCCTAAAGTAGAAAAGTTAGAAAAGCAAGGCGATGAAACGCCTTATGATGATTTAATCTCTTGGTTTTTCAACGGAGAGGGCTTTGAGTTATTAGATGAATATGATGATGTGACTTACAAAGCTAAGTTAGACGCTGTTACACCTTTAGATGCTTTAATTGCGGATTATCAACCAGAGATTGATCCAAGAGATGTCTATTTTGAAAAAGAATTTATTCTTTGGGGATTAGTACAATTTAAAAAGTTAAGTAAGCATCGTTATTCGGAAGGCTTACAGTTTCAAGATCCTTATGGAAGTTATATTAGTGGGTTGTAGATAATAGTCGAACCGTCATTACGAGTACGAAGGACGTAGCAATCTCTTAATGAGATTGCTATTTACTTCGCAACATACTTTTATTCAAAATATATTTTGATTTCAGTTACGTGCAATGACGGTTTAATTATTACGCTTATTTTTCTTAATCTGTTTTGGTTTTAGCCACAGCCAAAACCCACTAAAAGAAAGAAATAATAGACCTAATGAGATGAGTGTCGAGTAGAACAACTTTGTTGCTTTTCCATTAGAATCAAATACATAATCCACTATAGAACCGTCGTGAATCATTTCAATTATAGTAACGGTTCTTGTTTTTTGTGATACTATTTTTCCTGTGTAGCAATCAATTTGTAATTCGGTGAAGTGTTTTTCAAATCGCACCTTGGCAATACCTTTTCGTGGTCTGTAATCTATTCTATTGATTTCTGTTGAAAGCTTTAAGCTATCGATATAGCGGATTGCATTACTTTCAATTTTATCTAAAGAAAAAAGCGCTCTTCCATCGGAGGTAATAGTGGTCGTCGGAGGCTTCAATTGTAGTTGGTCCTTCCAAGCCAGTAATAGTCCCGTAATGCTCATAATAGCAACGAATAGTAACAACGGAATTGCCACGAACCGATGTGCTTTACGATACCAACGTGAGGATTTAGCTAAAGATTGATTCTCTTTTTTCAAAGTATGAGTTAGTTTGCGAATCTAAAGAATTTACTGAAGAGATCATCTTAAGAAGACGTTAATGCCACAGGCCTAAGCTTAATTTAAAAAGGAGTAGTTACCAAGTATCACGACTTTTAATATTAGCATCGCAGAGTTTAATAATCTCTGCGATTCTTTTTTGCTGAGTTACTTCGCGTTTAGCACTGTGAAGCCAGGATAAATAGCTCTTTCTATAACCTCTAGAAAAGTTTTGATAGTTCGCGTAAGCCTTAGGGTTTTTGTCAAAAGCAATTTGTAATTCTTTTGGAATTATACCATTTTCAACGGCATCCATTTCCGTCCATTTGCCATTGCGCTTTGCAATCTCTATAAGTTTATAGCCTTGTTCTTGCATTAAACCATTCGCAATGAGTTCTACAACATGTCTTTTGTTTACCGCACTCCAAACGCCATTATGATTTCTAGGACAGAAGTATTGCCTCCTTTTACCATCTCCTAAATTTTTTACAGTAGAATCTATCCAACCAAAACATAAAGCGACTCTCACAGCCTCTTCCCAGCGCATGGTTGGAATGCCCGTTTCAAGTTTGTAAAAAATCAGATATATAGCATTGTGCTGCTCGTGATTATGTGATAACCAATCATAGAAATCTGAATCGCGTTTAAAATAAAGTTCAGGTAGTTCCAATTGAGTTAAGTTTCTGTTGTTTTATTTATAAGTTTTTTTCAATTATTAATTGTGAAGTTAGCACCTGTTATTTATTCCACAGAAAAAGTACTAGTTTGATGCAACGGAATACCAGAATCTGAAATGCCTTCAATTTCAATAATATAATCACCTTTTATATCGCAAGTAAAAAATGAAATACTTTGAGTCTGATTTTGCTTGGTTAGTCTAATTTTTGGTTCCCAATGAAGTGTGGTACGAATATCAGCTTTAGTATTTTGGTCAGTTTCGCTGCTATAGTTTGGAGCATAGAATTCTTTGGACGTATAAAACCCTTGTGCATCAAAATTTATGGCACCTGGTTTTCTTTTAATCTCTCCCGAAGATAAAGAATTCGCTCTTCTTGTATAAATAACAATAACCCCATTTTCAGATTTTGCAAAGATTGCCGCGTTAGCACCTTTATACAAGTCTATAAAGGAAATTTGATTAGCAGGTATTTGTTCTAAATAGTCTAGGGAAACAGGTATGTCATCAAGAAATATGAGTGGATTTAAGTTGCCTCCTCTGATAGAAATTTTCTTTGGTCTGCCGCCCATAAATGAGACTCCCGGCAAACGGGCCAATAAACTAATAACCGTTTGCTTGCTTAAAGATTCGTCCGATTCTATATCTAATCTATAACTAGGGCCACCCAATCTTGATCGGTCTTCCATTTCTTCTTTTCTTTTAGATTTTTTATTTCCTATAACTACGACTTCATCTAATTTTTGACTAAGCGTAGGCGGGTTATATTGAAAATTAATATCTCGAATGTAATTAGACATCTTTAAATTATCTAAATTTTTATCTTTTTTATGTATATGTCCTTTTACTTCAGGAGGAGGTGCATCCTTATCCATTAAAATCAAGACTTTACTAGCTTTTTCTTCATCCGATTTAAAATCAGTTAATCTTGATTGAATTATAGTTGGTATTGAATCGTAAAATATAAAAGGACCAAAGCTAAATTCTCCTTTTACATTAGATTTCTTACCAGAGATTTCACTTATTCGATCTCCAAAAAATGTTAAGGTTGTAAATGTGGATGCTGCTGCATGTGGTGGTTTTAAAATTTTAGTAGTGCCAGAAATTGTTATACCTGTTTCAGCAAGAAATGTGTTTATTTCAGGTTTACCATACAGCAAATGTTGCCAAGTAAAACGTCTCCACCCGTTAGTCATCATTACGAGATCTAAAAGATATCTGGTTTTGTGATCTGTGTTTTTTGAGAAAAAATAACCAGGGTTTTTTAGGTCTCCTCTTAAATCTGAATTTAACAATAACCAAGTTTTAATATTTGAGGAATGGTTGTTATATGGAGTAGCAGTGACATCTCTTACACTCATCGATAAATAAGATGGAAGATCGGAACCCTTAGAGTCTTCTGTAGTTAATTTTATTGAAATTCTTTCTTTGGTTCCAAAAATACCTTTGTCTTTTTCAATCTTAATAGTTGCTTTGTTTTTTTTGTTTTCAATAAAAACTAAGCGTTCGCAAACGGGTTTGCCATCAGAATTAAACAAGGTGAGATGTGTTACACCATCTTGCATGTCATCGGTTGATAACCTAAGGAAATAATTAATTTTGTTTTCTGTCTCTAGTTTGTTAAAAAGCATTTTACCACGTTGATGTAGCATTAGATAGGAACCAGCAAGACCATCTTCTGTTGTAGATTTAACATCTATTAATAAATGGTTATCCTTATAATTGATGCTTAAATTATAGCCCAATGCTAATGCTTTGGGTAATTGATATTTATACTCAGAACCATTTAAATCTAAGATTGCGTAATATGTTTTATTTGGTTTTGGGTTTAAATAAAAAAGACCTAACCCAAAATCTAAAGTATTAAATACTGAAATAATGCTGCCTTCATTGTCTATAATATGGCCTGTAAAATGTGTTTTATTATAAATATCATTTTTAATTTTAATAGCAACTTTACAAGTTAAATTTTCTACCAAATAGCCTCCTTCGGGATAAAAATTTAAATCTGGTTTCTCTAAAAACAGCGGTTCTTCTGATACTTCTATATTTTTTATACTGTTGGAAGTTTCTTTTTTTTCTAGTGACCAAATATCTATTTTCTTTTGAAAAAAGTAATCTGAATCAGTATTTCTCATATAATTAGTATATGCTCTTAATACGTATTTGCCTTTTTTCCAGTCTTTTGCAATTTTAAAATCACCTTGAACACTTAAATCATCACTATATAATTTTCTTTTACTAACAACGCTGTCTTTATCATTTATAAACTCTACATAAATGACGTTACTTTTAGTGCTTTTTAAATGCGTTATTCCGTTTACCAAATATGCCGTAAACCAAATAGTATCATCAATTGTGTAATAGGACTTATCGGTTTGTATATAAATTTTTTCAGGCCATTCGATTTTACTGTAATTCTGAAGTTTTTCTTCAATTAGCGACGTAAAGTCATTACCATTTAAAACAATAAATGAACTAAAAATTAAAAGCAAGGAGCAGTAAAAAATGCCTTTTTTCATTAACGATTATTTATTTCCGTGTAAATTTCACATTCTCTTTGTTTCAATATAAAAATCGCGATCAATTTTTAATTCGATTCCGGTATAAGGCATAGTTTGCCATATTGCTTTCGGGTAAATCCATTGCGTTTTGTTTCCTATTTCAATTTGAATAGGCATATCAAACCCGTCTACAATAGTGGTGTAACGGTACTGAAGTTCACCATCTTCTATCTTATATTCAAAAGTTGGAACACGAACATCACGTAAATACTGATTAAAAAATGCTGTTAAATCAATGTTTGACTTTTTACTGATATAATCTTCAATCTGTTTTGTCGTAACCGTTTTATGATAAAATTTCGAATTTAAACCTCGCAGTATTTGGCGCCATTTTTCATCATCTTCTAAAAGTTGTCGAATGGTATGAAGCATATTTGCCCCTTTATAATACATATCGCTAGAGCCTTCATTATTGACATCATAAGCACCAATAAGAGGCTTATCGTTTTGAACGTTAGCGCGTGTACCAATTACATAGTCTGCTGCGGCTTCTTTTCCGTAATAGTAGTCTAAGAATAGGTTTTCAGAGTACGCTGTGAAACCTTCGTGAACCCACATATCAGCTATGTCTTTATTGGTAATGTTATTGGCGAACCATTCGTGGCCAGCTTCATGGATAATAATAAAATCGAATTTCAAACCCCATCCCGTTCGCGACAAATCGCGCCCTAAATAGCCTTTTTTATACTGATTGCCATAGGTTACAGAACTTTGATGTTCCATTCCTAAATAAGGCACTTCAACTAATTTAAAACTATCCTCATAAAAGGGGTAGGGTCCGAACCAATGCTCAAACGCTTTCATCATTTTTGGTGCGTCTTTAAACTGTTCTTTCGCTTTTTCAAGATTATCTTTTAGTACATAATAATTCATGTCTAAATCTCCTTTTTCTCCTTTGTAGATTTCAGAAAAGTTAGCATAATCACCTATGTTTATATTAACACCATAATTATTAATGGGATTATTAACAAACCAATGTGATGTCACTGTGTTATTCTCGTTTTCTACTAATTGCCGTAAACGACCATTAGAGACATTCGTTAAACCTTTTGGATTGGTCACACTAATAAGCATACTGTCTACTTCATCGTACATGTGGTCTTTATTTGGCCACCAAACGCTAGCACCCAAACCTTGACAAGATGTTGCAATAAAATGGTTTCTATTCTCGTCTTTTTTCCAAGAAAAACCACCATCCCAAGGCGCACGTATGGCTTCTCTTGGGTTGCCATTATAATAAATAGTTAGGGATTTAATCTTTCCAATTCTCTGTTTAGATTTTAGTTGTATAAAATGTGCATTACCATCATGTTTGACATCTAATTCTGTACCATCTTGTAACACTTTAGTGATTTGCATTGGCTCTTGTAAGTCAATTTGCATCACTTGATTTGGTTTCAAAACTTTATATTGAATGGTGTTTTTCCCAGAAATGAATTTTTTATCTGGTTTTACTTCAATATCTAAGTGGTAATAAGTTAAATCCCACCAAGCGCGCTCTGGTGTTATACTTCCTCTTAAGGTGTCTTGCTTTGTGAAGTTTGTGTTTTCTTGAAGTAGTTGGGCTTGTATAGTTGAAAACACTACAATAAAAAATAGGCTTAGGGTATTTTTCACTTTTAGTTAATTTTTAGTTTTAGATATTTAAAGGGTTATAAGTCAAAGTCCAATAATAGATAACATATGCGATTAAAAATAGATCTGGTATGAAAGATTTAAGTTTTCTACCTTCCGTAGATTCTATGATGTCTTAATTGTTGTTGAGTTTTTTATCCGTCATAGTTACTTCCCTTTGGGAAGGTTTAATAGGGGCTGAGATTATCTCAAGATTTTATTCGGAAAAACAACCATACTTTCATGACCATCTTTACCAACGGCAGCGAGGCCAAAAAAGAAATTGTCAATAACAATACCTTCTAACGTAAATTCGGTAACATCTCCAACAAAACGACTGTGATCCCAAGTAGGAGACGTTGTATCTCGCCAATAAATTTTATAGCCTTTTGCGCCTTCAACTTTATCCCATTGGAACTTAGCAGAGGGCTCAACAATACCACCAATACTGACTTCTTTTGGTGAAGGTGGAGCAGAAGCAAGGCTTGCCATTGTAATTGCATTAACGGCTGTTAACTTTTTACAATACGCAAAGTTGACGTGTTCAAAGGTATCTCCATAATTAATACCGTTTTCTGTACGTATATCCTGATGTTGTTGCGTGTAATTTTCGTGAGCTTCCATAATACGTATGCCTGCAAAGCCAGCTTCATTAAATGGTCTGTGGTGACCTCCTCTTCCAAAACGGTCTAAACGGTATACCATCATAGGGTTCATTTCTGGCATATACGTTTTAGTAGTTTTATAAATAAAACGCGCCAACTGACGTGATGTTCCATCCACTTCTCCACCGTAAAAACGACGTCCTCTTGCTTGTTGTGCTAATTTTTTAGGATCAGTTTCATCTGTAGTAACGGCTTCTGAGAAAATTCGAAATGTACGATTGTCAATGACGCCGTCAACACCAGATATATTTCCAATCATGTCATTGTTTAAGACGCCAATAATGTCCCATTTATTTTCTTTAGCATACTTAGCCAAACCTTGACCACCAAATAAGCCTTGTTCTTCTCCTGATAATCCGACATAGATGATACTACTTTCAAATTTATATTTAGATAAAACACGAGCGGCTTCAATTGCGCCAGCCATGCCTGTTGCATTATCATTGGCACCTGGTGAATCTGAAGTAAAATCTGCAGGGTCTGATACTCTAGAGTCAATATCACCACTCATAATAATATAGCGATTCGGGTATGTGGTACCGCGTTGAATAGCCACAACATTAACTACCATTACATCTTTAACAATGCGTTGGTTTCGTCCTTTCTCTACGAGATCTTTTTGATAGAAGACGTCTAAGCAATCATCACAGTCCTTTGAAATAGTTTCAAATTGACTTTTTATCCAGCGACGTGCTGCGCCAATACCTCTTGTTTTTGAAAGTGTATCACTTAATGTGTGTCTTGTTCCGAAGTTAGCGAGCGTTTTAACGTCGCTTCTGAGTCTTTCTTCAGATACTGCATCTACAATATCATAGATTTTCTGATCCGTTTGAGCTTGAATACCAACAGAATATAGAATCGTGATAAAGAGTAGTAATTGTTTCATTTATTGATAAGTTTTTTAGATATCTAAAAGTAATAGATTACTAATTAATATGTTTTAAATTTTTGTTAATAACACAGGCGATTCGTCTATTCTTCTACTAACAAAGTTCTGAAAATTTTTAAGCAATTGTCATCTCATACCGCCATAAGTGGTCGCTAATTATTAGCTATACGTGCGTCATCTTTTATTTCGGCTACGTTATAAAAGGCAGACTTTTGTCCAAGTCTGCTTTAATATCCTTGAAAGTCTTCAGGAGAATACTGTTGTCTTAACTCTAATTGGTCTAATTAATGCCTTTATGAATTACCTCAAATGGCTTTATTGGCTATGCCATCAATTTTTCGGCATATTTTGCCTTGTTTCACTTTAATAAGTTGTTTTCGTGTTTTGTTAGGCTTTGAACCTTTTTTTTATAATTGAATCTGACAGTTTCTGTTTTTCCATTATCTTCAATATGGGCATAAACATGCATTTCGCTTATAGAAATTTTCTCAAAAGACATAGCTTCAAAAACAACTTTGTTTTCTGTACTTTCTTTAAGCGGAAAATCTACAGTTTCGTCTTTTGTTTTCCAACCTTTTAAGTCAGGACCAAAATGTTTGAGCTGAAGTATTAAAGTGTTTTCTACTTCTCTAATAATTTCAATTTCATAAAAAGTGACTTTGCCCTCATTTATAAGTTTAAAAGATGCCATCATAGAACCAAGCGAAGGCGTACTCCAAATTTCTTCTGTTTCTCCACCGAAAGCTTCTCCATGCCAAGTGCCAGAAATCCATGCTATGTTTTCAAGTTTTGGTTTTAAAGATTTAAATTGTGCAAAAGCGCACAATGTGAGAAGGCATTATGCTAAAGTTGTGAGTTGTTTCATTTTAAAAAATTGAAATCAAAAGATACGGAATATTAAATATAGGGTAGTCTCTAATTGCAATTGACTGATTCAGTTCGCAAAATTTAATCATGCTCATGTCTAGTAGTTTCTATAATAAAATAGCAACATGATACGCCCCTGTAAAGAACAAAATAATAAGACCAATAGCCAGAAGGTTTATGGCTCGTTTTACATTGCTGAATTTCCAGTCCGCTATTTTAGAAATAATAAATATTTGTTCTCCAAGCTGTTCAAAGAGTTCGTCTTCATCGCAGCTTTTCTCGAAAAAAATACGCGCGAATTGTTTAATATTTCCAAATTGTGAAATAACATCTTTGAAGAAGAACATGTTTTTTTCGTAGTTGCCTTCAATTTTGGGTATAAAACAGCGAACGCAAAAGAAAATAGATGCCGCAGTACAAATCACCCATAGGCCAAGAAAAACATAAAGTATAGGGTCATTTCCGAGGGTATCGGACAAGCTAGTCGCACTTTGAAAAATAAAGTTAAGAAGTATTCCATAAAAGGATAAGATAAGACCGGCCTTAAGTTCTGAGGATTTAATAAGATCCATTACATAGCTTATACTGTACCAATAATGATCGACTAAATCATCGGTATGTTTATCTCTTTTTATTTTTTTATTTTCCATTTTCATTAGATTTAATAGCTTATTCTATAACTTCATAAATGGTCATTGAATTGGCTTTATTCTTTAAATTGATACTACCCACTTTCTCACATTTAAAGGATTCCTTTACCTTTTCATAGCAATCTTCAGAAATAATAATTTGGTTTTCTTTTGCTAGTTCTAAAAGTAAAACGACAATTTCTCCTTCGCCCTGATGGCCATCGGTGAATTCACCGCAAGAGGTGGTGCCAAAGACATCAATGTTTCTAGAATTAAAGAATTCACATATTGCTTTTCTGTCTTGTTTTACGGAAATGAAAAGCGGAGCAATAGTTGGTAAAAACCCATCTGCTAGGCTATTTTGTAAGGCTTGTTTGATAGCTTCAGTTGATTTGCCTTTTATTGATTTTGCCTTCATGAATAATTTTATTTTTCTTTTAATGCTACACAACAGGTGGTGAGATTGTGCATTTCAAGATTTCCTCCAGTAGCTCTTGCCAACTCTGCGTTACTGAACATGCCGGCCATTGGGATGTTCCATACATTTTTAATTCCTTCGATTTCTTGATTTATTAGCGGTCCAAGTGACATAATTCGTCCTGCACAACTAAAAATGACTAAGGCATCAGCTTCAGGCATTTCAGAATCTTTTAATTGTTGAACTCCTTTAATCACTTTGTCCATGACATCAAAATCTGGTGGTAGCGAAAATAGGACTTTAGAGCCTTTAGGTACAGTGTCACTGCAATAAAAGGAATGGTCACTCCGGTCGACAATCAATCCAGGTCGCATTAGAGGATCTCCTTTTTCTCTTTGAAGTTGTAATGGAAAATTGGTAGCTATCTCAAGTGATAAATCTTTGTTTTCTGGGGTTACATTTTCTAAACCACCATATTTTGTGGTAATATCTAATACAGGTATATTATCTGCAGTATAGACATGATTGCCTTCGCTTTTTGTAACCATTCTTTCAGTCCCTAAAGCATTCCATCCAAAAGTGGTAGCTCCTTTGATTTTTACCTTATCTTCATCTAAGGCAAGAACTACAGTTCCTCGATTACTTTCTTCTCCATTAGTAAAAACAAATTGATCTGTAAACGAATAATTATCGCCAGCCATTTTTCCAAAGACATTAACATGCTTTCCTATAATATCTTTAAAACCAAAAAGCAATTGTTCTGCATCGGTTTCTAAATGGCTCACTGAAATTAAAAATGCTGGGTTTTTAAATTCTTTTTTTGCTTTTTGAGCTATTCCTTTTGCAATTTCACGATAGTTTTTTTCTGGATAGTCTTTTAAATAGATTTTAAAATAATCTTTGTTGATGTCGAGTAGGAGGATTGCTATAGAGTCGTTTTCTCTATCTTCTGAAATAAACTCTTCGTTAGTTGTTGCTCCAAAAACAGTTATGTTTTTTGTGTCTAAAAGTAGGGTAATGGCTTTGCGTTCATGAGCTATTGATAGAAATACAATTGCTAGAGTGGGTTTAAAGCCATCTGATAAACTTTGTTCAATAGCAATTTGAATTTCTTTAGGCGATTTTCCCTTTATAGATTTTGCGTTCATTTATATATTAGTTGATCATCATTTAAATGCCTAAAATTTTATACCACTGGGTTTTATATTTATTAGTAAAGTAAAAGTTGCTAATATTTATTAAAAATAGCTATTAATTATTACAACCAAAATCAAATTTCTATGTAATTGATATCAGCTTTGTTAAAACACCAAATCCAGCTATTTTTTATTTTCCTAAAAATAGTACAATCTATAAAAGTTGTCATTCACATATTAATGTGTCATGGGACACGACCCCTTAGAATATAATGGGCGTTGGTATTTATACTTATTTAGACCTAATTATTCGATCTTTAAAAATAGCATTAGCCAATTGCACCATCATCATCAATATCTTGTCCAGAGCGTTCTTCGAGTATACGAAGTGTTTTTAAGAGTAACGCTTTAGTGCTAGAAAGTTCAGTTTCAAGAGTAGCAACACGCTCCTCTAAAGAGTCTGCTTTACCTTTTTGGTTGTCTAATTCGCTTTGTTGGATTAAAATCCCAGAATAGCCCCATTATGGTTGGTTTTAGAAGCAGGAATAGTAAGTAGATGTTAGTCGGCTATGTATAGCTGTATAAAGGTGTTAAGTTGTTACACTATTGTATAAAAGTAACTTTACGAATGCGACCGTTTTCCACCTCATAAATAGCTACGGTATTAAAAATTTTGCCGTTAGCTATGATTTGCTCTTCATTAATGACTTTATTACCAATTACGATACGCTTTTTAACAGATGCTTTTAGATCTGGTGTACGTTGAAACCAAGCTATATAGTCTTTACGCATTTGATCTTTACCTTCTGAAAGGAGTTCGTTTGGATAATTATATAGTTTTACGCCTTCAGTATAAATGGACATAAATGCTTCTAAGTCTTTCGCATTATAAGCATCTAATTGTTTTTGAATTAACAATGAAAGTCTGACGCGGTTTTCCGTATTTTCTTTCTCTGTTTTTCGGTTCATTTCAGTTAGTGAAATTGCTTCTGGAGTTTTAATCGTAGGAGTAGTAGCCTCAACTACATCACAAGCAATTAATAACTTGGAGCTTGACGAATTAACAGCAAGACGTGTTATTTTAGTAATTCCTTGAGAAGATAGGTCAGTAACTTTTTTCCAACTATTATCGCGATTTAGTGTCAATTTATATAGGCCACTATCTTTTCCTGAAAGTATTGTTCTATCATTTATCCAGCATATATCTTCAACTCCAACTATCGTATTGGCAAGAACTTTTATTTCACCAGTAATTGGATCTAATGATTTTATTTGCCATTGCTTTTTGTTTTTCTTTGAAATAAAGCTTACAAGATTAGAGTTAGGTATTTTATGAAATGAACGCCCTACTTTAGTATCATATTTTCTATTTTTCCCTCCTTTTAAGTCCGTAACATATAAGTTTAAATCATCTCCCTCAATAACCGCTGAAACAATATTATCTTTATCATACCAGATGTAATAAGCAACAACTAAATCTTTTATAATTTCGGTGGATTTGCCATCGCTTAAGCGATAAGTATATAGACGTTGTTTTCCATCTACATCTAATCTTACAGCGGATACTGCATTTTTATTCGGGATTTTTAAAGGTGAATATTCTCCACCATCCGTATAATTAATCCACATTTTAGATCCGTGATTTGCAAAATATTGCATAATATCTGTTTGGTCATTCCTTGTAGAAACATACACTATTTTGTCATCGTTTAAAAATGATGGTTGGTTATCGTAACCCTTGCTGTTAGAAATATTTTTGGTGTTATTTAATTCAATTTTAGATGACTTGGTTTCTAAATCGAACAGGAAAATTTCGGTATTAGATTGCGAAAATGAATGAGTAAAGCAGAGGGTAAGTAGGATTAAAAAATAATTTTTCATTAGATAGCAAAGATTAAGTGCATAAATATAGTAAAATAAAAAAAGCCAATTCAAACTAATTAGCTGATTTTTTGATATGTAACTTAAATTTAATTTAAAAGTGGTACTTGTTTCCTATTTTAATTTTTTAAGCTATCTCAAAACGTAAATCTAATATAGCGAGACAGTTTTGATTTTTTGTAAAGTGCCTTAGTCCTAAAAATATCAAAAAGCTCAAATCCACAATTATATAAAAATTTGCATGTTAAATATTTATTACTACATTTGTAGTATTAAAACTATAATTGTGGATATAAAACAGTTAAATAAAACCGAACTACAAATCATGAAGTATTTATGGATGCTTGAAAAAGGATTTATGAAAGATATTGTAGAAAAATTCCCAGAACCAAGACCAGCATATACTACAATTTCTACTCTGCTGAAACGTATGATTGATAAGCAATATATTGGATTTGAGCGTTTGGGTAGAGACAAGGAATATTACCCAATTCTTAAAAAAAATGACTATTTCACTAAGCAGGTTAATGGCATGATTCAGCATTTTTTTAATGATTCTAAAGCTCAGTTTGCTTCTTTTTTCACTAAAAATGCAGACTTGTCTATGGATGAATTGCAAGAGCTTCAAGAGCTTTTAAAACAAGAAATTGATAAAAAGAAGCGCAAATGATAGCTTATTTTATGTATACAATTATTAGTTTAGGCTGTTCTTATGCTGTTTATTTTTTGTTATTAAGGAGACAAAAGACATTTCAGTTCAATCGTTTTTTTCTTTTGAGTTCTTTAGTGCTTTGTGTACTCGCGCCATTTTTAGAATTTGAAATTTTTAAATCTGTCCCTAGTATTACAGAATTTCCTATCGAAACATTTACAGAATCTGTTGTTGATTCACAATACTTAGAAGAAGTCGTCTTTGGGACTATTGAAATAGTTAGTCAAACACAAAGAAGTCCATTGTTCTATATGTATTTAACGATAACATTGTTTCTGGTATTTCGATTTTTGAAGAACATAGTTCAACTTTATATGCTCACGAGAAGTGAATCGGAACGTTATGGAAGGCTTAAACTCATAAAGAGTAAGGATTCTGAAATGGTATCAAGTTTTTTCAACTATTTGTTTATGACTGAAGAACATACGCTTGATGATGAAGATTATTTAAGTATTATAAAACATGAAACCGTGCATTGTCAGGGCTTACACTCCTTAGATGTTATACTAATAGAAGTCTTAATATGTGTATTTTGGTTCAATCCATTTGTATGGTTTTATAAAAAAGCAATGGTTCAAAATCACGAATATATAGCAGATGACCAATCTGTTTTTTCAGGCATTGACATCGAAAAGTATTCAAATACCATTATCAATTTAGGACGAAAGGAATGCCGCGTTCCACTTACTAGCGGATTTAATTTTATACAAATCAAAAATCGAATTATTATGTTACATCAATCAAAAACATCGGTACTAAGCCGAACACTAAAAATTACTTCAGTAATGCTGCTCTTTGCAGGCATCTTTGTATTTAGTTCTTATAAGGACTTAAGTAAACCGCTTTTGGTTGTTATAGATGCTGGACATGGAGGCAAGGATCAAGGAAGTTTAAACGAAAAGGATATTGTGCTTAATATCTCTAATGAATTAGCGAAGTTGAGTGATGAAAAAGTCAAAATTATCACTTTAAGAAATAAAGATGAATTTGTATCCATAAAAGATCGCGTCAAATTTATTAATAAGCAGAAACCAGACCTTATGTTGAGTTTACATTGTAATACTGCTAGAAATTCGAATGTAAATGGATTAGAAGCCTATTATTACGATAATGAAAATACGAATAACGAATCAATGAAATATAGCACTGTATTAATTTATGAGCAATTAGAAGAGAATTTTAGTGACGGTAAAATGAAAACAGCTAACTTTAAGATATTAAAGGATATAAACTGTCCAGGCATTGTATTTGAGATTGGTTTTTTATCAAACAAAAAAGATAAAAACAAACTTAATAGTGCGATGTATCAACAGAAGATTGCGAAAGCTATTTACGATGGCCTATTAAAAGGAAGTAAAATAAAGATTTAGTTAATTTTGTAATAGAAAAAAAAGCCAATTCTAGATTAGAATTGGCTTTCATTATTTAATCCCGAGGCTTCAGGAGAAGTTCGCTTAGATTTAAAAACAATACTTATTCTCTGCTTTTACTTTTTCTGCGATTTCAATACGTAAATCTACGATATCTGGGTAGTTAGCATATTTTGTAAATCGCTTAAGTCCCATTAATAGCATACGTTGTTCGTCTCCTTCAGCAAAAGAAATAATACTTTCTTTTCCTTTTTCTTCTACGATATCTACAGCGTGGTATAAGTATAATTTGGCCATTGCGATTTGAGCAGATTGTGCTTCTTTTCCAAAACGCTTGGCGTTCTTTTCAGTTCTTAAAATTGCAGATTCTGCCATATAGATTTCAATCAAGATATCTGCAGCTGCAATTAGTAGTTGTTGGTGATCTTCTAATTGAGGACCATATTTTTGAACCGCTCCACCAGCAACCATCAAAAAGGTTTTTTTCAACTTCTTAATCATCTCTTTCTCTTCTGAAAACAATTCAGAATAATCAGGTGTTTCAAAAGAAGGAATACCCATTAACTCTTCTTGAACTTTTTGAGCAGGACCTAATAAATCTACATGACCTTTCATAGCTTTCTTCACTAGCATACCAACAGATAACATTCTGTTAATTTCGTTAGTACCTTCATAGATACGCGCAATACGAGCATCTCTCCAAGCGGCTTCCATTGGTGTTTCTTCAGAGAAGCCCATGCCACCAAAAATTTGGATCCCTTCATCAGCACAATTTTGTACATCTTCAGAGACAGCAACTTTAAGGATAGAGCATTCAATAGCATATTCTTCAACACCCTTTAATTCTGCTTCTTGATGTGTATTACCAGCAGCTTCACGCATAGCGATCCTGTCTTCAATATTTTTAGAAGCTCTATAGGTAGCAGATTCACCAGCATAAGCACTAGCGGCCATTTCTGCCAACTTTGTTTTGATAGCACCAAAATCTGCGATAGGTGTGTTAAACTGTTTACGCTCATTGGCGTAGTTCACGGCTATAGATAATACGCGACGTTGAGAATCTAAACAAGCTGCTGCTAATTTAATACGACCAACATTTAACGCATTCATCGCAATTTTAAATCCTTCGCCACGACCAGCTAACATGTTTTCTGCAGGAACAACGGTATCATTAAAGAATACTTGACGAGTAGAAGAAGCACGAATTCCTAATTTGTGTTCTTCTTCCCCTAAAGTAATTCCATTAGGGCTGTTTTTATCAAATTCTACAATGAATCCTGTAATGTTTTTATCGTCTTCAATACGGGCAAAAACAATCATCAAACTACAGAAGCCTGCATTGGAAATCCACATTTTTTGTCCGTTGATTTTATATGATTTTCCATCTGCGGATAATTCTGCAGTCGTTTTGCCAGAATTAGCATCAGAGCCTGCACCTGGCTCTGTTAAGCAATAGGCACCAAACCATTCACCTGTTGCTAATTTAGGCACATATTTTTGTTTTTGTTCCTCTGTACCGTATAATGTAATTGGCATTGTGCCAATACCTGTATGTGCTCCAAAAGCGGTACTGAATGAACCTGTTCCTGATGAAATATAATCACATGTTAATACTGTAGAAACGAATCCCATTCCCATGCCGCCATAAGCTTCAGGTACTGCAACACTTAAAAATCCCATAGCACCAGCCTTACGCATAACCGCTTCGGTTAATGCATAATCTTTAGCTTCAAAACGTGCTCTGTGAGTAATGATCTCGCGATCATTAAATTCCATTACGGATGCTTTCATCATTTGTTGCTCTTCTGAAAAATCTTCAGGAGTGAAAATGTCTTCGCAATCTGTTTCCTTAACAAGGAATTGTCCGCCTCTTAATAATTCTTTTTCTGTTGTTTCCATTGTTCTATCCCTAACCCTTTCCAAAGGAAAGGGAACTGTTACGGGTAATTTTATTTGTTATACACTATTTTTTCATCACGTCGCCTTCCCTTAGGGAAGGTTGGGAAGGGATTTAATTTAAAAATTCAAATATGCCACAAGCACCTTGTCCTGTACCAACACACATCGTTACAGCACCATACTTACCTTGCATGTTTTGCTTCCGCATTTCATCAAATAACTGCACAGATAGTTTTGCTCCTGTACAACCTAATGGATGACCTAATGCAATAGCACCACCATTAACGTTTATGATATCTGGATTTAAGTTTAACTCGCGAATAACAGCTAAAGATTGAGAAGCGAAAGCTTCATTCAATTCGATAAGCGATAAATCATCTTGTTTTAAACCCGCTTGCTTTAATGCTTTTGGGATCGCCTTAACAGGACCTATTCCCATAATACGTGGCTCAACACCAGCTGCGGCATAATTCACTAAACGAGCGATAGGCTCAAGGTTTAACTCTTTAACCATGTCCTCACTCATTACCATTACAAAAGCGGCACCATCACTCATTTGTGATGAGTTACCAGCAGTAACACTACCTCCTGCGGCAAAAACTGCTCTTAGTTTTGCTAAAGCTTCTTTATTTGTGCCAGCACGAGGCCCTTCATCTTTAGTTACAGTATATGATTTTGTTGCTTTTTTACCGTTTGAATCTACATAAGTTTCATCAACAGTAATTGGCACGATTTGATCTTGAAAACGATTTTCAGCTTGTGCTTTTAAGGCTTTCATGTGAGAATTATAGGCGAATTCATCTTGGTCTTCACGAGATACTTTGAATTGGTTGGCAACTGCTTCCGCAGTATTTCCCATTCCCCAATAATAATTTTCATGTCCAGATTTTACGGTATCGTAATTCAATTCTGGTTTAAAGCCTGTCATAGGCACAGAGCTCATGCTCTCAGCACCACCAGCAATAATACAATCTGCCATTCCGGCTTGAATCTTTGCCGCCGCAATGCCAATAGTTTCAATTCCTGAAGCACAAAAACGATTAACTGTTACACCAGGAACATCCACACTATCTAATCCAATTAACGAAATAAATCGTGCCATATTAAGGCCTTGCGCGCCTTCTGGCATCGCGTTACCAACAATAACGTCGTCAATACGTTTTTTGTCTAAATTTGGAAGTTCTTTCATCATGTACTGAATGGTTTCTGCGGCCAATTCATCTGTTCTTTTAAAACGGAACACGCCTTTTGGAGCTTTGCCCACTGCGGTTCTATATGCTTTTACTATGTATGCTGTTTTCATCTTTTATGCTTTTGGCTATTAGCTTTTGGCTATTAGCGTCTATAATTATACGTTCAAAGTGCCAATAGCTAAAAGCTAACGGCTAATCCCTTAGTAATTTTAATTACGTAACGGTTTCCCTTTGGTTAACATGTGTTGTATACGCTCTAAAGTTTTACGTTCAGTACATAAAGACAAGAAGGCTTCACGTTCTAAATCCAATAAATATTGCTCGCTTACTAAAGTTGGTTCAGATAAATCTCCACCAGCCATAACGTACGCTAGTTTGTTAGCAATTTTCATATCGTGTTCAGAAATGTAATTACTATCTTCCATAGCATCTGTTCCTACCAAGAACATTCCTAAGGCTTGTTTGCCTAATACAAGAACATCTTTTCTGTGAACGGGCTGTGTATACCCCATATCAGCCATTAATTTTGCATGTTGCTTAGCAACTGCTATTTGACGATCTTTATTAACAACAACCACATCTTTTCCTTTTTGAAGAATTCCTAAATCGAACGCTTCATAAGCGGAAGTTGCCACTTTTGCCATTCCGATCGTTAAGAAATATTCTTGAAGAGTATTTAATTGCACATCACCTTTTTTGAAGGTATCTGATGCTCTTAAAGCCATTTCCTTAGAACCACCTCCACCGGGTATCACACCAACACCAAATTCTACAAGTCCGATGTACGTTTCTGCTGCTGCAACCACTTTATCTGCGTGCATTGATAACTCACATCCACCACCAAGTGCCATGCCGTGAGGTGCAGCAACCGTTGGGATAGAAGAGTAGCGCATACGCATCATACTATCTTGGAAATATTTGATAGCCATATTAAGTTCATCATATTCTTGCTCTGCAGCCATCATAAAAATCATACCGATGTTAGCACCTACAGAGAAGTTTGCAGCTTGGTTACCAACTACTAATCCTGCAAAATCTTTTTCAGCGATATCAATCGCTTTATTTAATCCAGCAAGAACGTCGCCTCCAATCGTATTCATTTTAGATTGGAATTCTACATTAAGGATTCCATCTCCTAAATCTTCAACAACAACGCCTGAGTTTTTAAATACTTCAGATGTTTTTCTGATGTTATCTAATATGATAAAACTGTCTTGACCAGGAATTTTTTCTTGTGATTTCTTGGGAATATTGTAAGCATAGGTTGCTCCATTTTTAATAGAGTAGAAGCTATCGTTTCCTGAGGCTAACATATCGTTTACCCAAGCATTAGGTTCTAAACCTTCTGCTTTCATCATTTCGATTCCTTTTTCTACGCCAATGGCATCCCAAATTTGAAAAGGACCATGTTCCCAACCAAATCCTGCTTTCATGGCATCATCAATCTTGAATAAATCGTCGGTGATTTCTGGAATTCTATTTGAAACGTATGCGAATAATGCAGCAAAACTCTTTCTGTAGAATTCGCCTGCTTTATCTTTTCCTTTTACTAATATTTTAAACCGGTCAACAACTTTATCAACGGTTTTTGTCAATTCTAAAGTGGCGAATTTTGCGCGTTTGTTTGCTCTGTATTCTAAAGTATTTAAGTCTAGCGATAATATATCTTTGGAACCATCCGCATGACGTTCTAATTTATAAAAACCTTGACCAGTTTTACTTCCTAACCATTTATTTTCCATCATGGTATTAATGAAACCTGGTAATTTAAATAATTCTAAACGTTCGTCAGCTTTACAATTGTCTGCAATTCCATTAGCGACATGCACTAGTATATCTAAACCAACAACATCAACAGTTCTGAAAGTTGCTGATTTTGGACGCCCAATTACTGGTCCCGATAATTTATCAACTTCTTCAATAGTTAAATCTAAATCTTTAACGGCATGAAATAAACTCATGATGCTAAAGATTCCTATTCGATTTCCTATAAAAGCAGGTGTGTCTTTCGCAATAACTGAAGTTTTTCCTAAAAATTGTTCACCATAACCATTTAAGAATTCTAGCACAGAAGCATCTGTTTTTGGTCCAGGAATGATTTCAAACAATTTTAAATATCGTGCAGGATTAAAGAAGTGCGTGCCACAGAAATGTTTCTGAAAATCTTCACTTCGCCCTTCGCTCATAAACTTAATAGGAATACCAGAGGTATTTGACGTAATCAAAGTGCCTGGAGTTCTGTGTTTTTCCAGTTTTTCAAAGACTTGTTGCTTAATGTCTAGACGTTCTACTACGACTTCCATAATCCAATCAACATCTTTTACTTTTGTGATGTCATCTTCAAGGTTACCAGTAGTAATTCTATTGGCAAAAGAGGGATGATAGAGTGGTGCAGGTTTAGATTTAATTGAGGCAGTTAAAGCTTCATTGACTAATCTGTTTCTAACTACTTTATCCTCTAAAGTTAAGCCTTTGGCTATCTCTTTACCGTTTAGTTCTCTTGGAATGATATCTAGTAATAAAACATCAACACCAATATTGGCGAAATGGCAAGCTATGCCGCTTCCCATAATTCCTGATCCAATAATCGCTATTTTTTTAATTCTTCGTTTACTCATCTTTTTTTAAAATGTGTTCTTTTTGATTGTATATTTTTTTATTCGAGATTTTATTATTTATAATATCTGCTACTTTATAAAAGTTTATAAGTTCGTCTTCAGAGACACTGTCTTTTATACTTTCATTAAAAGTGAGCACTTTCTCTTTAGAATAATCTCTCTTCTCTCTACCAAATTCTGTTAAGTGAATTAATACACCCCGACCATCTTCTGGATTAGGTTTACGAGTAATTAGACCTTTTTCTTCCATAGTCTTTAAGGTGCGCGAAAGACTAGTGGCTTCCATGCCCATTTTTGGACCGAGCGATGTAGAAGGTGTTCCTTTTTCAGGATCAATGCTCAGTAAAGCAAATCCAGTGGCCATTGTGGTACCAAATTTTGAAGCTTCTTCGTTATACATCTTAATTACAGCTAACCATGTGGTTCTTAGCACATAATCTATAGTTTTGTCTTTCATGAATGATTGGTTGGAGGCCAAAGATAATAAAAAATACTATGCACGCATAATAAATTGAAAATATTTTAATTTACGTATATAACAAAAAAGAGCATCTCTAATTGAGACACTCTAAGTATTTAGCTGTGTTTATTGTTAAATTCTTAAATTATGATGCTATGGTCTATAGATTTTCTCATACATCGTATCGTATTTTTCACGAATAATATTACGCTTCATTTTCATAGTAGGTGTAAGGTGCCCAGCATCTATAGACCATATTTCTGGTGTGAGTTCAAAACGTTTAATTTGTTCCCATTTCCCGAAGTTTTTATTGTATTTATCGACTTCCTTTTGAATACGTTTAATCACAATATCTGACGTTGCAATTTCAGTTTCTGTTTTACCAACGCCGTTTTCCTTGTCGTCTATCCAGTCTCTTACAAATTCAAAATTAGGTTGTATAAATGCAGCTGGCATTTTCTCACCTTCTCCAATAACCATTATTTGTTCTATAAACATGGATTGTTTCATATCGTTTTCTAACAGTGGGGGAATCACATATTTTCCGCCAGACGTTTTAAACATTTCTTTTTTACGTCCTGTAATTTTTAAGAAGCCATCAGCATCGACCTCTCCTTTATCTCCAGTATGGAAATAATCACCTGTCATAACACTTGCCGTTTTTTCGGGATCTTTAAAATACCCAAGCATAACATTAGGTCCTTTAATCAAGAGCTCTCCGTCGTCTGCAATTTTAATTTCTACGTTATCAATAGCTTTACCGACAGAGCCTACTTTATACATGTTATTTTTGTATAACCCTACTGTTACTACTGGCGATGTTTCTGTGAGGCCATAACCTTCCATTACGCGCATGTTAGCCGCTCCAAACATACGGGCCAATCTTGGTTGAAGTGCTGCACTTCCTGAAACCATGGTACGTAATTCGCCACCAAGTGCTTCTCTCCACTTACTAAAAATAAGTTTACTGGCTATTTTGAGCTGAAACTCATACCAAGCACCATTTGCTCCATAAGGTTCCCAGCGCTCTCCTAATCTTACAGCCCAAAAGAATAAGACTTTTTTAATGCCAGATAATTCTTCGCCTTTAAGCATTATCTTATCGAAAACTTTTTCGAGTAATCTTGGAACAACGCTCATTAAATTCGGTTTAATCTCTTTAGCGTTTTCGCCAATTTTATCAATCCCTTCAGCATAATAAATTGATGTACCTGCATATTGATACACATAGATTAACACGCGCTCAAAAATATGACAAATAGGAAGGAAGCTCAGAATGCGCGTTTCACCTTTTTCTAAAGGAACTCTTGGAGAACTGTGCAAGGCATTACTAGTAATATTCCAGTGTGATAACATGACGCCTTTAGGCCTTCCTGTAGTACCGGATGTGTAAATGATAGTCGCTAAATCACTTGGTTTAACAGCGTCTTTTCTGGCTTCAACCTCTGGTTGATTGCTGTCGTCTTCACCAAGTGCTAACAATTCAGAATAATGCTTACAACCTTCAATATGATCGAAAGAATAGACCTCCTTTAGATTTGTATTTGCTTGTACTTTTCTCACTTTTTCTAGGACTTCTGCATCAGAGACAAAGCAATAAATAGATTCACTATGGTTTAAAACATATTCGTAATCTTCCGCACAAATGGTGGGATATATCGGAATGTTTTGAGCTCCTGTTTGAAGGATTCCAATGTCCATAATATTCCATTCGGTTCTATTTGTTGAGGAAATAACCGCGATTTTATCATCTTTTTGGATACCTAAGCGTAATAAAGCTCTGCTCATTGTATTGGCTTTATCTAAATATTCTTGTGTAGACATAGCTTCCCATTTACCGTTGTATTTGGTGACTAGGGATTTCTCATTAGGCTTATGTTCGAGTTGATAATACGGAAAGTCAAAAAGGCGTGTAACGTCTGTCATAATCAAATTAGCAATAAATTAGGTCTGTAGTTGCTAAAATATGAAAATAAACACTATAACTATGATGTTATAAAAATTTGCCTTTCATTTTTAACAAAACATTAGTGCTTTTCAATCTGTAATTGAACGTTTATTAAAACTTAAAGCCAAAACGGCCTATCATACCGTCTGTTTTATAGACCGTTAGCTTAAGGGTATTGAGAATCTTAAATAAATCAATCTTTTAAAATTTTAAAAATTTTAGTACCTTTATTTGATTTAATTGTCATGAGATATACACCTTTAGTATAGTTTGAGAAATCTACTGAATGATGTCCAGAATGATTTTCAGTATAGAATAAAACTTGCCCAAGAATACTATAGACCGAAATATTATATCCATTAGTTTGCGTTTCTATTTGTAATTTATTTTGAACAGGGTTTGGATAAATACCAAAGTCATCTTGACTGAAGCTCGCGATACTTAAATTTTCTCGGAGCACATTAATTTGTAAATCATCAAAAAAGAAGCCGTCTCTAGTTTCTGAGCCATCAGATACCAATCTAAAACGTATTAATATAGTTTGATCTAAATAGTCACTTAAATCTATGGTTTCTAAAACCCAATCATTTTGAACACCATCATATACCGGTTGATTGTTCGCTCCACTTTGGGCGGGTACGGCTGTGTTCGTATAATTTCCACATTGAGGAACCCAGGAGTTTCCATTATTTGTTGAGATTTCTAGGTGTACGTAATCAAAATTATTCTCAATATCCCATTTTGCATAAAATGATAAGTTGGCATTCAATGCACCAGAGAGGTCTATTGGATTAGAAAGTGTGATGCCACTATTTTCATTATTAGTATAATTTGAGTTTGGCGAATCGGTAATTGAGCTATTAGCTGAAACAAAACTTTCAGAAGTAGTCTCCCAACCATTAGTCGTCCAATTGGTCGCCGTATCATTTGCAGGTTCATCTAATACAATTGTCGATTGTCCAAATAATTTGTTTACGGTGATGACGCGATTAAATGCGCCATTATTTACAATTAAGTCATAAGTAACACTATCACCAGAACTAATACTCGGATCCAAAGTCAAACTAATAAAGCTATTAATTTGTTGTCCATACGATAGATTGTTATGTGCATTATTACTTCCTGTAGACATAATATTACTAGAAATAGGGTTGATGCTCACTGTGAAGTTAGCGGGTTCGATTAAGCCTAGTCGCTTAATGCTATACTCTATATTAGTTGTTAAGGTCTCAATAAATGGAGGGGTAGTATCTTCAATAGTTGCAAAATTATTCACCATATGAGCCGCTGTAAGATTTAAGTACATCATGTCTTGACATAGGCCAACAACTTGATTGGAAGGCGGCCAGAATTCAGGGCCTATTTCAGGTGTCAGTGCTAATATTTTATCGTGCGTGCCAACAGTTCCATACATATAATCGTCACTATCGCCAGAAAAGGGATGGTCTCTAAAATTAGTGTACCCATTTTGAGCGACGAGTTCAGACGTTAAAGCGATAAAAAGGTCTTCATCGGGTGTCGGTACATCTGCATAAGCATGCGGGAAATAAAGGATCTCCCCAAAGGTGTGATTATTAAGAGCAATTTTGAAATTATTAGTGTCTATGAGCCATTTTACAGCTTGATTCTCAATTTCTGAAAACGGTGTGAGTCCCCGATAGATTTCAGAGCTCGGATTAGAAGAACTGCCTGGTCCACCCCAAACACCATTGTTTGGATTCCCATTTATATAATAATTGTAATTACGATTATTATCGACACCAGAACCATTTTTTCTATTTTTCCTCCAAAATCCACCGCCATTTGGATTGGTGACCTGATTGTATAAATAACCATCTGGGTTAACTACGGGAATAAAAAAGAGTTCTGTGTTATTGATAATGTTTTGGACTTCTAAATCGGTATCGTAATTCTCTAAGAGATACCACATATAATATATGAGTTGCATAACTGAGACTGGCTCTCTGGCATGATGAATGGCATTGTAAAGTATCTGAGGTTCATTTTCTGCGGCGCTTTCACTATCAGGATTATCTGTAATTTTTATCCATTTAATAGGATTTCCACCTATTGAGGGTATCACTGAGTTATCAGGTTGTCCTTCGGTTAAAAAAGTGCTTATATTACTTGGGGCTGATATTAAATTTGGATACTGAGCTCTCATATCATCAAGCTCATCTAAAATTTCTTGATAGGTTAAATAACCACCCATTGACCCTAAATTGAAATTATCAGGTTCTTCATAAAAAGCCGTATTGTCATTACATGATGCATTTTTAATTTCTGCGATGTTACTTTTATTTCGTTTAAGAAAATGTGCTTGAGAATCTTCAATTAAAACGTCTACAGTATAACCTGCTTCGCGTACTCTTCTTAACTCAGAAACTGAAAAATCAGAGGTAATAAAATGGTTTCGTTTATGTATGCCATGGTCAACAGGAATATCAAGACGTCCTAAGTTCACTAAATCTTCAGGCGAATTGTAATAGATTTTGGCGCGTTGATATATCTCAGATGTGTTTTGAGCACATAGTGACATACTAATAGAGAGTAGACAGAGCGCAAGTATATTTTTCATAGCAGTTTGAGGTAAAACTGCAATTTAATAAAAAAAGGTAGCCTAAATAGGTTATTGCTTATGACTTCTTGTTTTAGTCTAGGCTAAATTAGGTTTTCTCAACCCATTGTCTTGCATTTACAAAGGCCTCAATCCAAGGTGAGACATCATCCTTTCTGTTTTCTGGATAATTTGCCCAATTCCATTGAAATATAGACCTTTCAATATGTGGCATGGTTACTAAATGTCTGCCAGTAGTGTCGCAAAGCATTGCTGTGTTAAAATCGGAACCATTTGGATTTGCAGGATAAGCTTCATAACCGTATTTAGCGACAATTTGGTAGTTGTCTTCAGTGTAAGGCAATTTAAATTTGCCTTCTCCATGAGAAATCCATACCCCTAAAGTACTCCCTGCTAAACTTGAAAGCATTACCGAGTTGTTTTCTTGAATCTTAACAGAGGTAAAGCCACTTTCGTGTTTTTTAGAATCGTTATAGGTTAGTTTTCCATGAATTTCGTGCTCTGGATTTACCAAATCCAATTCCATCATTAGCTGCGCTCCATTGCAAATGCCTACAGAAAGTGTATCTTCTCGTTTAAAGAAATCGTTAATGACTTTATTGGCTTTAGCGTTGTATTTAATCGCTCCAGCCCAACCTTTTGCAGAACCTAAAACATCAGAATTACTAAATCCACCGACAGCTCCTAAAAACTGAATATCTTTAAGTGTTTCTCTGCCAGAAATTAAATCAGTCATGTGAACATCTTTCACATCAAATCCTGCTAAATACATAGCATTAGCCATTTCGCGTTCTGAATTTGATCCTTTTTCGCGCAATATTGCGGCTTTGGGGCGGCTTTTCGGATTGTCATGTAATTTCCCAGAAAAATGATCTGGAAATTCATATTTTAATCCCTGATCTTTATAATTTTCAAATCGATCCTTTGCCAATCCATTTGCGGTCTGTTTTTGGTCGAGAAGAAAAGAGGTTTTATACCATATATCTCTTATTTCAACTATATCAAAAGCGAACTGATCTTCGTAATTTTTGATGTTTACTATTCCCGAGTTATTTGCCGTTCCTATATGAAAAAATTCAATATTATTTTCTGACAAAATAGTTTCTATTGAAGCATCACCCTGAAAAACTAGTCCTGAATTTTCAGAAAACAAAACTTTTATAGAATCTATTTCATTTAAGGCAGTGATATTGAAATCTGCACCCAAATTAGTGTCAGCAAAACACATTTCTAAAAGTGTTGTAATTAAGCCACCAGAAGCAACATCGTGTCCAGCAGAAATTTTATCAGCTTTAATTAAGTTTTGAATGGTATTAAACGTGTCTTTTACAAAGGCTGAATTTTTTACATCTGGCGCCTCATTTCCAATGGTGTTTAATACTTGATTAAAAGAGCTTCCTCCTAATTTATAGTGATCTTGAGAGACATTAATATAATAGATGTTTTCGCCATTTTGTTGTAAAACAGGTTCCACAACTTTAGAAATTTCGCTACAATTTGCAGCTGCAGAGATAATAACTGTTCCTGGAGAAATAACATCTCCATCTTTATATTTCTGTTTCATGGATAAGGAATCCTTCCCCGTTGGAACATTAATTCCTAAATCAATAGAAAATTCTGAAATTGCTTTAACAGCGTTATATAAACGCGCATCTTCACCTTCATTTTTACAAGGCCACATCCAGTTAGCAGAGAGCGATACAGAGGCCAAATTATCTTTTAATGGTGCCCAAATTATGTTAGTTAAAGCTTCAGTAATAGAGTTTCGACTTCCTGCTTCTGGATGAATTAGTCCAGAAATAGGTGAATGACCAATAGAAGTTGCAATGCCTTCTTTTCCATTATAATCTAATGCCATAACACCAACATTATTTAACGGAATTTGCAGAGGACCAACACATTGTTGTTTGGCTACTTTGCCACCAACACAGCGGTCTACTTTATTTGTTAACCAATCTTTACAAGCCACTGCTTCCAGCTGTAATACTTGCTCTAAATAGATGTGTAAATTTTTGGTTTTATATCTTGAGTTTTTATAAGTTCTTTTAACTGTTGTATCTGTTAAAATTGTTTTAGGGGAACTACCAAACATATCTTCTAAAGCTAAATCCATAGGCTTATCACCTTTGGTTTTAGATTCGAAAGTAAAACGATGCTTGCCAGTAACTTCTCCGACATCATAGATTGGAGATCGCTCTCTATCCGCTATTTGATGTAATGTGTCTAAATGTTTTTCAGAAATAACGAGCCCCATACGTTCTTGAGATTCGTTTCCGATAATCTCTTTTGCTGATAAGGTAGGATCGCCAATAGGCAATTTGTCTAAGTCGATATGTCCACCGGTGTCTTCTACCAATTCAGATAGGCAATTTAAATGACCTCCAGCCCCATGATCGTGAATAGAAACTATGAAATTCTCATCACTTTCCACCATACCACGAATTGCGTTGGCAGCACGTTTTTGCATTTCTGGGTTAGAACGTTGTACGGCGTTTAATTCGATTCCTGAAGCAAACTCGCCAGTATCTGCAGAAGAAACTGCAGCTCCACCCATACCTATGCGATAATTATCACCACCAAGAATTACAATTTTATCACCTTCTTTAGGAACATCTTTTAAGGCTTGATCTGCTTTTGCATAGCCAATACCACCAGCTTGCATAATGACTTTATCGTAACCCAATTTTCGTGCAACCGATGTGCTTGAAGCTGAATTTTCTTCGTGCTCAAAAGTTAATATGGAACCTGTAATTAATGGTTGTCCGAATTTGTTTCCAAAGTCCGAAGCTCCGTTTGAAGCTTTTATCAAAATATCCATAGGAGTTTGGTATAGCCAATCTCTTGCTTTAAACTTTTTCTCCCAATGTCTGTTGTCTTCTAAACGTGAATATGAAGTCATATAGACTGCTGTTCCTGCTAAGGGTAACGACCCTTTTCCACCAGCCAAACGATCTCTAATTTCTCCACCAGAACCTGTAGCAGCTCCATTGAAAGGCTCTACGGTTGTCGGGAAATTGTGTGTTTCTGCTTTTAGAGAAATTACAGATTGGAAGTCTTTTTTAGTATAGTAATCTGGTATATCTGCTCTACTTGGTGCAA
The DNA here is from genome assembly GCA_034112185.1 of Flavobacteriaceae bacterium. GTDB lineage: Bacteria > Bacteroidota > Bacteroidia > Flavobacteriales > Flavobacteriaceae > Winogradskyella. The sequence continues at coordinate 94,893 of JAWUVW010000019.1, forward strand.
ATTGCTCCACAACAGGACCTTCTATAAAGGCGACGTTATCTTTGTAAGCGGAAACAATGCCCTTAGGGTTCTGTTTGGAAGTTTCTTTAATAAGTTTGAATAATGATGTTGGTTTTTCTTCGCCATCAATCACAAATGTGCCGTTAAATATTTTATGACGACAATGCTCTGAATTGACTTGCGAAAATCCGAATACTTCAGAATCTGTTAATGGTCGTCCCATTTTACTTGAAACATTTTCAAGATAAGCGACTTCTTCATCATTAAGGGAAAGCCCTTCTTGCTTGTTGTATGCTGCAATGTCTTCAATATTAAGAATCGCTTCAGGCTGTATATCAATTTTAAAAATCTCTTGATTCAAGTTTTGATATTTTTCAGAAATCATTGGGTCAAAACCTTTGAAATCTTCCGAAACAGCCTTAAATTCTTCAATTCTAATGATGCCTTCAATTCCCATGTTTTGGGTTATTTCAACGGCATTTGTACTCCAAGGAGTTATCATAGTTGCTCTTGGGCCAACAAAAAAAGCATCGAGTGATACATGCTCTATTTTAGGTTGGTTAGCAAATAGCCATGTCAATTTAGAAATGGTTGCTGTTGATAATTCTTTTGTGACTTGAACAGCATAAATAGTACTGTTTTGGTTTCCGAAGAAATGAATCATTTATATGGGATATTTGATATGAAAAAATAAAAACACAAAGTTAACTGATTTTGGGATATTTTGGATAAGAATTCTATTTCAAATAGTGAAGTATTCAACAAGTTTTAAACAAAAAAAGCAGCGCCATAGAACTGCTGATTTTAATGGTTGATGTCTTGTGCTACTGATTAATACGTTGCCTGTTAATACTAGTATTAAATTGGGTTTTTAAAATTTGGAATTATTTCTTTTCTAAAAGCGCCATATAGAAGCCATCAAAACCAGATGTATAGGCTAATATTTTTTTATCTTTTACAAAAGTAAATTCTTTACCAGTGTCTGAAGCTAAGAATTTTTCCACTTGATTCTGGTTTTCTGATGGTAAAACAGAGCACGTTGCATAGACCATCTTCCCACCTGATTTTACCATTTTTGAGTATTGCTCTAAAACTTCTAATTGTGTTTGCTTAATACGTTCAATAAATTCGGGCTGTAGCTTCCATTTCGCATCTGGGTTTCGTCTTAAAACACCTAATCCAGAACATGGCGCATCAATTAATAAGCGATCTGCTTTGCCATGAAGTTTTTTGATAGGTTTAGTAGAGTCTATAACCTTCATCTCAATATTATGAACACCATTTCTGCGCGCTCTAATTTTAAGCTTCTTCAATTTACTTTCGTAAATATCCATGGCGATAATCTGACCTTTGTTTTCCATTAATGATGCTAAATGCAAAGTTTTACCACCTGCGCCTGCACAAACATCCACCACTTTCATACCGGGCTTTACATCTAGAAAATCAGCTACCAATTGAGAAGAGGCATCTTGCACTTCGAACCAACCATTCTTAAAAGCTTCAGTCACAAAAACGTTTGCACGTTCTTTTAATTTTAAAGCTGAAGGATGATTTGGTAAAAAATCCGTTTCAATATCTTCAGATTGTAACTTCAGTTGTAAATCTTCTTTAGTTGTTTTAAGCGTATTCGCTCTAAGGACAACATCCGCTTGCTCATTTTGCTTTGCTAATTCTTTAGTCCACTCTGCTTCACCTAATTCTTTAACACCTAATTCATCGATCCAATCTGGAATAGATTCTCTGTATTTTCTAATTTGAGATAATTCATCAAAACGGCCTTTTATTTTTCGAGATGGTGTCTCTGTAAAGTATTTCCAGTCTGGCAATTTAATACCTTTTAATGTTGCCCAAACCGCAAATATTCTCCAAAGATTATCTCTATTATAAGGAGCTTTTACGTCTGCTATTTCTGCATAGAGTCTTTGGTAGCGTACGATACTGTAAACGGTTTCAGCCACAAAACCTCTGTCGCGACTTCCCCAACGCTTATCGCGTTTTAGTAATTGTTGTATCACTTTGTCAGCGTATTCACCTTCATTAAAAATGAGGTGTAATCCGTCAATTACTGCAAAGCATAAGTTTCTGTGTAATCTCATTATTGTATAGTATTCAGTTTTCAGTTTTCAGTTTGTCGCTTGTATAGTTGATTCTTTATAACTCAAAGTGTCTAATTGCTTACTGCGACTATCAGTTGTTAACTTCCAAAGAGCCTGCGAATTTACGCTTAATTCCTAATTAATTTTGCTAATTTCACAGCGAAATTTCAATATTTGGAAGATAAGAATTTTATACAAGCACTAAAAAACAAGGATTCCTCTGCTTACAGTCAGCTTTTAGATGATTTTCAGCAGAAGGTTTTTAGCACTTGCATATCTTTTGTGCCTAATAAAGAAGATGCCGAAGACATAGCCCAAGATGTATTTATTGAAGTTTTTAAGTCTATTAGTAAGTTTAAAGGGGATTCAAAATTATCCACTTGGATTTATAGGATTACCACTAACAAATGTTTAGAGTTTATTAGAAAAAAGAACACCAAAAAGCGTTTTGCTTTTTTAGAGTCAATTACTGGCAATGCTATTCCAATAGACAAAACTAATTATTTCACAGAAATGAATCATCCAGGGATTTTGTTAGTGAATAAAGAATTGAATGCCGTTTTGTTTAAAGCGATAAACAGTTTACCAGAAAATCAGAGCATAGTATTTACCTTACATAAAATTGATGGTAAAAGTTACCAAGAAGTTGCTGAGATTACTAAACGGAGTCTTTCTTCAGTAGAGTCTATTATGTTTAGAGCAAAAAAAAATTTGCAAAAGGTTTTAGGGAATTATTATAAAAGTGAATATGAACGCAAGTTTTAATAAAATATGGCATCTAAAGAGGTAGTTAAGAAACGAGCATGTTCAAAATGGCATTACCCAACGGAATGACTAATAGCGAACAATACCGATAGTTATCGGGATGACAATAATAAAGACACTAAGTATAAACACATGAAATCTAATTCTGAAATGAATAAAAAAGTAAAAGACACTTTTGATTCTATAGACGCAATCGATGACGTTAAGGTGTCTCCATTTTTCAAGGAAAAGGTGATGCATCAAATTCGTAATGCTTCGGAAGACATACAGGATAAAACTTGGTTGTGGTTTACGCCTAAATTACAACTGGCGACTTTAGCATGTGTCGTGGTTTTAAATGTAATAGCTTTTAACAATCTTAAAGAAAGCACTTACGACGAGAACGTGAGTAGTTTTGCTGAATCTTACGGATTGTCAGCAAGTACTGAATCCTCTTTATTAAACTAATTATGAAAAAAAATACAATCTTATACATTTTACTTATTTTTTTAATAATAGTAAATGGGGTTTTCCTATTTAATTATTTAGGGAAAGATCAGGGTAAAAGTCCAAGAGGGCGCCAAACGCCTAGTGACTTCATAGTAAAAGAACTTGAGTTTAATAAAACACAACTCGCTCAATTTAGAGAAAACAGTAAAGGTCATCACGAAGCTATAAGGGGTTTTTCAGACGATATTAAAAGCTTAAAGGATGTATTGTTTGGTAAATTGTCGGATGACTCAATAAATGATGCAACTCTTGATTCTGTAACAGCCTTAATAGGGGAAAAGGAAATGCAAAAAGAACGAGAAGTTTTTTCTCATTTTAAAATGATTCAAGAGCTATCTAATAACAAGCAAAAGGAAAAGTTTAAAAACATAATTAAGGATGCGCTGCATCGAGGGGATAGAGGTAACAGACCACCACCTCCTGAAGAAGGACATAGACCTCCACCTCGTAATAACTAATATTGCGCACATGTAATTAAAAGACCTTCAAAAATTTGAAGGTCTTTTTTTGTGTTTTTTTAACACAAAAGCATACAAGTTAAAAATAAGAAGCACATCTAAATCTCTATAATATTAAAAATTTTAAGATGATAAATAACATATTTAAAACAGCAGTATTACTATTTGGAATAGCCTTTTTTATGACAAATAGCGTTTTTGGACAATCTGAGAACAGACAGGATAGAAAAAAGCCACCAAGCTTTAAACAATTGTTAAAAGTGATGGATGCCAATGAAGATGGTAAACTTTCGAGGAATTAAGTAAAGGGACCTATAAAAGAAGATTTCGATAAAATTGATACCAATGAAGATGGGTTTATCACAGAAAAAGAATTAAAAGAAGCGCCAAAGCCTCGAAGAAAGGAGTGAAACTAATTATCCTTTTAATAAAGACTAAAAACCGAAATAAGATGAAAGAAGTTCAAAAGGGTTTAAACCTATTGTTTGTAGCATTGATATTTAGTCTATCAATTATGACCTTTAGTGCATGTAGTGATGATGACGCCATTACAAGTGAAGAAGAAAACGAGGAAGAAATTGATGATACCGATTTTGAAGCCACAGATTGGACAGAAGCAACCCACAGTAAGGATGCTGATCCAGATTTTGATAAAGTGTTTGAGGATAATGCCTTAAAACGACTAGATATTGTAATTACCGAAACGCGCTGGCAAAGTATCTTAGATGATATGACAGAAACCTCTGATGCTTTTGGTTCTGGCAGTGGTGGACCAGGATTAATTGACGCAGACGAAGACCCGATTTTTGTGTCAGCAGAAGTATTTCATGAGGGTATTTAATGGTACAGGGTTGGCGTACGTTTTAAAGGTAACTCTAGTTTGCAATCTAGTTGGGGAAATGGAATTTTAAAATGATCACTTAAACTGGATTTTGACGAATTTGAAGATGATTATCCACAGATTGATAATCAACGTTTTTACGGCTTTAAAAAATTAAGTCTTAAAAATAATTATAATGATAGATCACCGCTAAGAGAAAAAGTAGCAGGCGATGTGCTTAGAAATGCAGGTTTGGTAGGATCCCATACCGCATTTTATACCATTTATATAGACCATAGTGATGGCCCAACATATTTCGGACTTGATACAATGGTTGAAGAAGTTGATGGCTCTGTATTAGATACTCAATTTTCTGATGACGATGGAAACCTATACAAACCAGATGGTGATGCTGCAAGTTTTGCAGAAGGCACCTATGATGAAGATGAATATGTAAAGAAAACCAATGAAGATGAAGCTGATTTTTCAGATGTTTCAAGTTTGTTTGCAATCTTAAATGATAACTCAAGAACAACTGATGCTACAACCTGGAGAACGAATCTAGAAACTGTTTTTGATACTGATGTGTTTTTAAAATACTTGGCTGTAAATACAGTGATTCAAAACTGGGATACTTATGGTAAAATGACACATAATTACTATTTATATAATGATTCAGATACCAGTAAATTAACTTGGATTCCTTGGGATAATAACGAAGCCTTACAATTAGGAAATATGGGAGGTTCATTGCCATTGGATTTCTCAGGGATGACGGCTTCAGAATGGCCATTAATAGGCTATTTATATGCAGATGATGTTTATAAAACGCAATATGACACCTATGTTCAGGAAGTGGTAGATGGCGCATTTAATGTCAGTACGATTCAATCGCAATATGCAAGCTATTCCGCTTTAATTGAGCCTTATGCTACCTCAGAAATTTCGGGATATTCATTTTTAAATAATGGTTCGGATTTTGAAGCCGCAGTCAGTGAATTGAATTCGCATGTGGCTTCTCGTGCAGCAACTGTGAATGCATATTTAGATTAAAATAAAATTATTGAAAGACTTTTGATTTGATTGGTTAGTTTTTTTGATTGAAGCTTCGTGAGAAGTTGCGAAGCTTTTTTCTTCTAATTAGCACAAGTTTTTTTCTATTATCGCATCTAAATAATATATACAAACTAATAAAATTAAAATATGAAAAATCTAATTAAACTAATGTTACTAATAACAACTGTTTTTGCGTTAAGCATTGCCTGCTCTTCGGACGACAGTTCATCAAGTGATGATGAAGTGACTGGGGAATTGCATGCCGCATTTGTCGCATTTAATACAGACGCCATTACTATTTATCTAGATGGATCTAATGTGGTTATTGAAACTACTGGCTTGCCAGATCATGATACTGTGTATTGGGGCGTTGGAAACGATGGTTATATAGATGAGCCTACTGTTGCATTAACACCAAGTATTATTTCAAGTAATAATAATGCAGACGTAATTACTGTAGATGCTACACCAGATTTAACAGGAAGTACTGTAGCTACACAATTGGGTACTATAGGAATAGCAGTAAGTGGGTCAGCATTATTTAATGATCAAGAGGGTGCAGGAGATTTAGATCAAGCTGCAGCTAGTTTAGATTGGACAGGAGCTCATATCGGACCAGGCGTGTATCACTATCATTTAGAGCCAAAAGCCTTTACAAATGACGATGATAATTTAGCCGGAATTTTACTAGATGGTGTATTTCTTTATGGAAGAAAATGTAATTCTACAGGAACTTACCCAATAGATTTAGATGCTTCAGGGGGTCATACAACAACGACTCAATACACTGATGGTGAAGAAGAATATCACTATCATATCATTAATGAGATATATTCTACAACAGGATCTTACATCGCATTTGCCGGTCCATACCAAGGATATTAATATACTAGAATGAATAAAGTTAACTTGCTTTTATTAATATCGTTGCTGCTCTTTTTTACTAATTGTAAGAAGGAAACAGATCAAGTTAATGATACTCCAATTGTATATTCCCTAAGAATTATTGATACAATTAAGGTTGACAAAAGCGAGTTAACTTTAAATCAAAATGAAGGAAAGTGGTATTATAAAAATGAACCTTTTTATGGTTTTTCACAAAAATTCCATCAAAATGGTCAATTGGCAGAACAACATGGTTTTTATAAAGGAAAAAGAGAAGGTATAGCCAAAAAATGGTCAGAAAATGGAGTGCTGCGTATAGAGTCTTGTTATAATCAAAACCGATTAATTGGAGTCTATAAAAGTTGGTGGGAAAGTGGAGTTTTGGCTCAAGAAGCTAATTATGTAGATGGCTTATTAAATGGTGTAGAAAAAAAATGGTATCCAACAGGACAATTGTCTAAATTCAGAAATCTTGTAGATGGTAAGGAAGATGGGATACAAAAGGCTTGGTTAGAGAATGGTAAGCTTTACGTTAATTACGAAGCTAAAAACGGACGCGTTTTTGGCATGAGACGGGCTAATTCATGTTATAAATTAGAAGATGAAAAAGTGGTTAAAAAATAAAGTGCTTTATCTGTTTTTATTAGGGCTCCTTATAACGTTTACAAGTTGTAAAGACGCTATTAAAAAAGAAAATAGTAAGGTCGAAGAAACCAGTAGAGTAGACTATTTACCCTACTATAACGAGGAATCTTTTACACCAAATTGGTTAACCCCAAATAGTAATGAAGAAAAATCGTTTCATAAAATTCCAGATTTTAAATTAGTAAATCAATTGGGCGATACGATTTCACAAAAAACGTTTGAGAATAAAATATATATTACAGATTTCTTTTTTGCGAGTTGCCCAGGGATTTGTCCGCAAATGACAGGAAACATGTTTAAGCTGCAAGAAGCGTTTATAAACGATGATGATATAGCATTCTTATCACACACAGTTACACCAACTCAAGATTCTGTCCCTGTGCTTAAACAATATGCTAAGCTACATGGTGTCATTGATAATAAATGGCATTTAGCAACAGGAGATAAAACTGAAATTTATAACCTAGGAAGGCTCCACTATTTTGTTGAAAACGATTTAGGCGAAGTAAAAGATATAAACGATTTTTTACATACCGAGAACTTCTTACTTGTAGATAAGAAAAAACATATTAGAGGCATCTATAATGGACTTAATAGAGCATCAATGCAACAATTAATTATTGATGTTAAAGCTCTAAAACAAGAAAACTAATGTGAGGAGTTGGTTTATATTTGATGGATAGATTATTGTTAATTGAAAGACTTTGCCGTTATATCGCAAAGCTTTTCTATTTTTAGGGAAAATATAAGTCTATGCGATTATTACTTGTTTCTCTTCTTATTATTGGTTTAAGTTCTTGCAAACCTGAAGAGTCTTTAAAAACAAGACGTATTTCTAAAGTGGAGATTGAAACTTTGTTACAAGATTCTTTGTTGAATGTAAGAGCCTTAGAGGTGATTCTGCAGAGGGAAGCTTTTTTTGCAACTTCAGATGGAAGAACTGGTTATATAGGATATAAACCTGATACTAATAAACCTATGGTTAAGATGGTACCAATTGATAGAGCGGACTCAGTAGACTATAATTTTAGATCTGTAGCATATAATTCCTTAGCTACTTTTGCCTTGAGTATTGAATCACCAGCCATTTTGTTTAAAAATCAAAAAATAGTTTACCAAGAAAACCACTCCAAAGCCTTCTATGATTCTATGGCCTTTTGGAATGATGAGGAAGGTATCGCCATTGGTGACCCAACAGATGATTGTATGAGTATTATCATTACCAGAGATGGTGGCAACACTTGGATAAAATTATCATGTGACGTTTTACCAAAAGCTAAAGAAGGCGAAGGCGCTTTTGCGGCTAGTGATACTAATATTGCTCTCGTTGGAGATCATACTTGGGTGGCAACAGGAGGGAAAGCAAGCCGTATTTTATATTCACCAGACAAAGGTAAAACTTGGGAAGTTTTTGAAACACCAATTATCCAAGGGAAGGAAACCACAGGAATGTATTCCATAGACTTTTATGACGAAAACATTGGTTTTGCTATTGGAGGAGATTACACCAAACCAAATGATACTTTAGCTAATAAAATAAGAACTAACGATGGCGGAAAAACGTGGCAAGTGGTTGCAGACGGAAAAGGACCTGGCTATAGAAGTTGTGTTCAGTATATTCCTAGTTCTAATGGCAAGGAATTAGTAGCAATTGGTTTTAAAGGCTTGGATTACAGTAATGATTCGGGCGATTCTTGGACACACTTAAGTGATGAAGGTTTTTATACTGTGAGGTTTTTAAATGATTCAGTAGCTTATGCAGCAGGAAAGGGTAGGATTAGTAAATTGACGTTTCGCGAATAACAATTAAAACTAAATAGTAGTCTTGGCATGAAAGTAACCAAATTGAGAAAACCAGGGCAACACGTAAAAGAACATAAAAGTTCTTAATTTCTTTTTTCGCGCTTATCTCTCATTTCCTTTAACCGTTTTAACAAAGCTCTATTAAACTCATCTTCTGTAGCTTTTAAACGGATTATTTTTTTAGACGAAATGGCAGTTTTAAGGTCTTCAACAAGTTTTAATTTAGCATCGTGTAAATCATTTTCGGCTTCTATCAGTTTTTTTAATAAGTCATCAGCTGCGCTGTCTGACATATGTGGATTATTGCGCATTTCTACTTTGATAGCTCTTAAATCCTCAGTTTTTATTTTTTTTCGGCTTGTTTCGAACGCATTATATATTGGCCAGAATTTGGTGGCTTCATCCGAAGTTAGGTCGAGCTTTTCTGTAATGAAGGCTATTTTTTGTGCCTTAATACGATCATTCATTTTGCCAGATCTTTGAGCAAAGGCAGGGAGGCTAATCAATAAAAAAAGTAGTGGTATTAATTTTTGCATTATAATTTCTTTATTATTCTAAAATTGATTCAATATCTGAATGTTCTAAAAGATACGATTCTAAATTGTCTTCTTCGTAAGGGGGCTTTATGATTTCAAAATCATCTTCTAATAAATCAATATCAGATAATAGTTGGGCTAATTCATAACTGTTTAAATCTCTATTTTCTAAGTAAACTTCAACCATTTCTACTGATATTAGGTCTTCTGGCCTTTCAGATTTAATAAATATGGAAAATAATAGCACTAACGATGCGGCAATACCAGCGATATAATAGAAAGTCTTTCTATATTTTAAACTAATTATAGATGTGTCTTCAGTATTCAATCGACTCAAAATGTTGTCTTCAACAGAATCAAAATAATCTTTAGGAACTTTATAACCAGAAGTTTCAATATCGTTTATAGATTCGTTTTTATTTAAGCATTCAAAGAGTTTATCATCAAAGGATTCTAAGTATTGGTCAGGTATTTTAAAACCTGTTGATTTAATGTTATGTAATTTATCTTTCTTCATGTTCACGCTCCGGATGATCAGAAATTTTTTTATGTTCTATCTATAGGACCTTAAATTAATAAAAAGGTTTAATCAGCCCTTAAAAGTCTTTCTAATTTTTTTACTGCAATATGATAGGATGCCTTTAGAGCGCCTTCGCTTGTCTCTAGAATATCAGACATTTCTCTGTACTTTAAATCTTCAAAATATTTCATATTAAACACCAATTGTTGTTTTTGAGGTAAAGTTGCAATGGCTTTTTGTAATTTTAGTTGAATGGCATCACCTTCAAAATAGACATCCGCAGTTAAATTATTGATCGCATTAGTTTGATGTTCTTCGTTTGTAATTTGTAATCGCTTTGCTTTTTTATTTATATGCGTAATGGATTCATTAGTTGCAATACGATACATCCATGAGAACAACTTGCTGTCTCCTTTAAATTTATCAATACTGCGATGCACCTTTATAAAGGTATTCTGTAAAACATCGTCTGCGTCATCATGGTGAATTACAATTTTACGGATAGGCCAATACAAACGTTCCTTATAGAGCTTTAGTAGTTCTCTAAAGGCAGCTTCTTTAGATAAAGGATCTTGCAAACGCGTTATGAATTCTGTTTCGTTAATCAAAAAATCATTTGGTATTAGGACTCCTCAAAATACTAAAAGTTTAATTGGTGAAAATATAGAAATTTATTCATTTCTTTTAATCTTGATAATCAAACGCTTATGCTTTATATATTCGATAAAATGCAAATAATATCGATAAAATGCAATATTTTCTAGGTTTACACTAGTTTTTATTTTATGTTTGCCTAAGCTTAACCTATTAATAGTTATCAGTTTCCCCAAATCTGGTAACAAATGAAAAGGATGCATGTAAAAATGCATCCTTTTCTATTTATGTAATTATACCATTCCAAAGTTGACATAGGAACCATAGGATTCCTTCTAGTTATTCGAAACTCTGCATGTGGACTAACCTCTTATAAACTCCGTTTTTGGCAATAAGTTCTGAGTGTGAGCCTTGTTCTGCAATTTCACCTTTTTGCATTACTATTATAAGATTTGCATTTTGAATGGTCGATAGTCTATGTGCAATAACAATTGAGGTTCGGTTTTTCATCATATTTTCGAGAGCTTCCTGAACTAAGCGCTCACTTTCGGTATCTAAAGCTGAGGTCGCTTCATCTAAAATCATTATTGGTGGATTTTTCAATACCGCCCGAGCAATACTTAAGCGCTGTTTTTGTCCCCCAGATAGTTTATTGCCAGAATCTCCAATATTGGTTTCTATGCCATTTGGAAGCTCTTTAACGAATTCCCAAGCATTAGCAATATTTAGTGCTGCTATAACTTCGTCATCTGTAGCTTCAATTTCGCCGAGCAACATATTGTTTTTTATAGTATCATTAAAAAGTATAGCATCTTGAGTTACAATTCCTAATTGTTGACGCAGTGATTTTATGGTTAAATCTCTAATGTCTATGCCATCTATTGATATAGAACCTTTGTTTACATCATAAAAACGTGTAATTAAATTAGCAATTGTACTTTTTCCACTTCCGGACTGCCCAACAAGTGCCACTGTTTCTCCTTTTGGAATAGATAGCGAAAAATCTTTTAAAACATAATCGTTTTCATATTTAAAAGAAATATGATCAAAAACAATTTCTTTTTTAAATTCTTTTTTAACAATCGCATTTTCTTTATCACGTAAAGGGTTTTTTGCGTCAATAATTTCTTGAATTCTTTCTGCAGCGGCACCTCCCATTTTAATATTGTAGAGACCCCTAGAAATAGCTTTAGCAGGTGTGAGTATGTTGTACGATAAACCCATGTAAATCAAAAAACTACTGCTGTCTAATGCTAAATTGGGATCATTACTTAATACTAAATTTCCACCATACCACAAGAGTACCGCAATGACTAATATTCCTAAGAATTCACTTGTTGGTGAAGCGAAATTTTGACGATTAAGAAGCTTATTTGAAAAGTGATAAGACCTTAACGTAGATGCACTAAATCGCTCATAAAATTTATTTTCGGCATTAAAACCTTTAATAATACGCAAGCCGGTTAATGTTTCTTCAAGGGTCGATAATATAACGCCTTGTTCTTGCTGAACGCGATCAGATTTTCGTTTTAAACTTTTACCAATTCTAGAAATAATAATACCTGTGAGTGGAATAAATATAAATACAAATAATGTGAGTTTTGCACTTATAATAAGCATTGCTGTGATAGTGAAAATAATCGTTAATGGTTCTCTTATAAGGAGTTCTAAAACTGGTAAAAAAGAATATTGTAAGGTGGCCACATCATTAGTAACCCGAGACATAATATCACCTTTTCTCTGTTCTGAAAAATAAGAAAGTGGCAATTCTATAGTTTTCTTATAAACTGCATTTCTTATGTCTCTAATGACGCCGTTTCTTAGAAATACTAAAAAATAATTAGCTAAATAACCTGCTATATTTTTTAATAAAAACATTGCAACTATTAAGAAAACAACAAATAAAAGGGCTTTGGAGTTATCACCACCAGTAAATAAATTCATTTGATACGTAAGATAGCTTTCAGCATAGTTGCCTATTTCTAGCAGTCCTGACCACACGGGTTTAGTTGAAGGTACTACTGTGACTTTTCCGAAAATGACATCAAGCATCGGTTTTAGTGCTATAAATGACAAGGTGCCAAATAAAGCAAAAAATACATTTGAGATAATATGCCCTAATGCAAACTTTTTATACGGTTTAGCGTATCGTAATATGTTTAAAAAATGATTCATTAATTTAATTTCATATCCTTAATAATTTCATCAATTTTTTCTTCTAAAATCATTTCGGTATTTAAATATTGTGAAGCATTTTCTAAGGTTGAATTTACACTGATATAAAACTTAATTTTTGGTTCTGTACCACTAGGGCGTAATGCTATTTTACTGCCATCTGCAGTGTAATATATTAAAACGTTAGATTTAGGTATCGAAATTGAATCCTCTTTATGAGTTAATATGTCTTTTGAAATTGAGAGTTGGTAATCTTCGATCCTAACAACTTTAGATCCATTAACTTTCTTTAGTGGATTTTCTCTTGCGTCAATCATCATTTGTTTTATTTCTTGAGCTCCTTCAATTCCTTTTTTAGTTATTGAAATTAGACGTTCTTTAAATAAACCGTGTGCCACATAAAGATCTATTAATTCTTCATACATTGTTTTACCTTTTGCTTTCGCTTGTGCCGCAATTTCACAGGCTAAAAGGGTAGAGGTTACAGCATCTTTATCACGCACAAAATCACCAACCATAAAACCAAAACTTTCTTCACCACCACCAACAAAATCCATGGTCGGAAAGTCTTTTATCATTTTGGCGATCCATTTAAATCCTGTTAGACCAATTTTGCATTCTACATTGTAGGAATTTGCTAAAACGGACATCATTGGTGTGGAAACAATTGTAGAGCCTACAAACTGATTACCATCTATTTTACTTGAATGCTTCCATTGTTTTAAAAGAAAATCCGTCATTAAAATCATGGTTTGGTTTCCGTTTAAGATCACCAATTTGTTTTCTAAATCACGAACAACGACACCTAAACGATCACAATCTGGATCTGTACCAATAACAATATCTCCATCTACTTTTTCTGCAAGTGCAATGGCCATTTTAAGTGCTTCTGGTTCTTCAGGGTTTGGTGAGACTACAGTTGGGAAATCTCCATTGGGCTCGCGTTGTTCTTCAACAATATTGACATTGGTGTATCCAGCGCGTTTAAGTGTTTCTGGTATAGCCGTAATGGATGTCCCATGTAATGAGGTAAAGACAATATTTAAGTTCTCTTTTGACGCTGTGGCTGTATTAAAACTTCCGTTTTTGACAGAATTATCAATGAATACATCATCAACATCTTTTCCTATATATTGAATTAAATCGTTGTTGGCTTCAAATTTTATTTCAGAATAATCTAATCGGTTTATTTCGGCAATAATTTCGCCATCTTCTGGTGGCACTAATTGGCCACCATCTTGCCAATAGACTTTGTAGCCATTGTATTCTGGCGGATTATGCGATGCCGTTAAAACAATACCACAATGACAGCCTAAATGTTTTAACGCAAATGATAATTCTGGCGTTGGTCTTAAATCTTCAAATAAATAGACTTTTATACCATTCGCAGAAAATACATCAGCGACCACTTTTCCAAAAGGTTTACTGTTGTGCCTGCAATCGTATGCAATAGCGACTTTTACCTGTTCATTCGGAAAAGATTCCTTTAAGTAATTACATAAACCTTGTGTGTTTTTCCCTAAGGTATATTTGTTGATTCTATTAGTACCAAGTCCCATTACACCTCTCATTCCTCCAGTACCGAACTCTAAATCTTTATAAAAGCTTTCTTCTAATTCCTTTGGGTTAGAAGCAATTTGATGTTTTATTTGGTTTTGTGTGTCGTTATCAAAAGCCGATGTTAGCCAGGCGTTTACTCTTTCTAAAATCTCAGGTTTAATGTGAATCATGTGTGTGAATTGTTAAGTCACAAAAATAAACATTTAACATTTTGTGACACTTTATAAATCAGTTAATTCTCTAGGGCGATTAAGATAAATTTAAATGGTCTTTTATGAAATAGCGTTGTTGTTGCCGTTTAGAACGCAGAATTAACTCTCCCAAGAATCCTGCAATAAAAAATTGTGAACCAATGATCATTGTAGAAAGGGCGATGTAAAATTGTGGTCGTTCTGTAATGAGTCGACCTGCAGGGTTGATAAATAACTTATCTAGTCCTATGTAAAATGCAAATCCAAAACCGATTATCAGCATAAGGACACCTAAAGAGCCAAATAAGTGCATTGGTCGTCTTCCAAATCTCGAAATAAACCAAATGGTAATTAAATCTAAGAAACCATTTATAAAACGATTCATTCCGAATTTTGTCTTTCCGTATTTACGCGCTTGGTGCAGTACTACCTTTTCACCAATAGTAATAAAACCGGCATTTTTTGCTAGTACAGGTATGTAACGATGCATTTCGCCATAAACATCAATATGTTTTACAACTTGATTGGAGTAGGCTTTCAAGCCACAATTAAAATCATGTAATTTCACACCAGATGTGCGCCTTGCCGCCCAATTGAACAGTTTAGAAGGTAAATTTTTAGATAGTATGGAATCATAGCGTTTCTTTTTCCAGCCAGAGACCAGATCGAAACCATCTTCAGCAATCATTTTGTACAACTCCGGAATTTCTTCAGGATTATCCTGTAAATCCGCATCCATGGTAATAACAATAGCACCTTCCGCTTTTGAAAAACCGGCATTCAACGCTTGACTTTTGCCAAAGTTTTTCATAAACCGAATGCCTTTTACGTTAAAATCGGCTTCAGAAAGTTCAGAAATAACATTCCATGAATTATCAGTACTGCCATCATCAATAAATAGAATTTCGTAAGAAAACGAATTTGATTCCATTACGGATACAATCCAATCGTGTAATTCTTTTAAAGAATCTTCTTCGTTAAGTAGTGGTATTACTACTGATATATTCATATTGAAATGGTCTAATGTCTAGACTTCAAAAATAAAGAAATTATTTA
>JAWUVW010000020.1:0-18098 GCA_034112185.1 Flavobacteriaceae bacterium
TATTGGGAAGTAAGCAATATAGCAAATCTGTGATTTGCGAAAAATCACTTACCCAGAGATTATGAGACAACCTTTTGCTTTAATGTGAGATACTATTATCTTCGCAAAAACTTCCGTGATATCATTAAATATAGTTGAGCATATGACAAATAAACCAACCAATAAAGCTATTTATATTACAACTATAGAGCCCTATAGCGGAAAATCTATTGTATCTCTGGGATTGATGCAACTCTTATTGGGCAAGGCAGCCAAAGTCGGTTATTTTAGACCCATTATTGACGACCTTCAGAAAGGTGAAATAGATAATCATATCAATACAGTGACACGTTATTTTAACTTGGATTTGAAATTTGAAGAGGCCTATGCCTTTAGTCGAAGTGAGCTCATACGAAAGAAAAATGAGAATAAAGATGACGAAATTATCAGCAAGATTATTGAAAAGTACAAAGCTCTTGAAGAGCGTTTTGATTTTGTGCTAATAGAGGGTACCAGTTTTGTTGGCGAGGGTGCTATTATAGAATTTGATATTAATGTTCTCATAGCTAAAAATTTAGGTGTTCCAGCGATTATAATGGCTAGTGGCGTAGGGAAAACCCTAGAAGAGCTTGTGGGAAGTTTACAAATAGCCTATGATTCATTTCGAGATAAAGGCGTTGAAGTTTTGTCTGTTATTGCCAACAAAGTAGAAGCTAAAAATCAAGCTTTAGTGGTTTCTGAGTTGGAGAAACACCTACCTTCTGAAGTCATCGTAAACGCAATTCCGATGAACCACATTTTGGCAAATGCGTCTATAAAGGAGATTGTTGAAGAACTAGATGCAAAGGTCCTTTTTGGGGAATCGTATATTAACAATCAAGCAGGTTATTTTAGTGTTGGTGCTATGCAATTACGCAACTATCTCACCCATTTAAAAGAGAACGCTTTGGTGATTACTCCAGGCGATAGAGCGGATATTATTTTGGGAGCGTTGCAGGCAAATATTTCGGTAAATTATCCTTCGATATCTGGTATTGTACTTACGGGTGGTTTAATACCTGAAGATGCAATCATTAAACTCATTGAGGGGCTTTCAGATGTTGTACCAATTATCTCAGTAAAAGGAGGGACCTTTTCAGTTGCAAATAGCATAGGGGCTATCAAATCTCAGATATATGCCGAGAATACACAGAAGATATTAACTTCAATAAAGGATTTTGAAAAACACGTACAAGTAGAAGCTCTGGTAGAGCGCTTAATTACTTTTGAAACAAATGGAATTACACCTAGAATGTTTCAGTACAATCTACTAGAAAAAGCAAAATCGAATAAAAAACATATTGTATTGCCAGAGGGATTAGACGAACGAATTCTAAGAGCTACAAAACGCTTGGTTGATTTAGATGTGGTTAATGTAACCCTTCTCGGAGATCAAAAACAAATAGAAGATAAAATCGCGACTCTAGATATTGTGCTAGATTTAGATAAAATAACTATTGTAAATCCTATTGAATCGGTACATTTTGACGCTTATGCGAAAACCTTGTACGAGCTGCGAAAACATAAGAATGTCAATCTTGCAATGGCGAAAGATTTGATGGAAGACGTGTCTTATTTTGGAACAATGATGGTGCATATGGGAGAGGCCGATGGTATGGTTTCTGGCGCAGTGCATACCACACAGCATACCATTCTTCCTGCATTACAATTTATTAAGACGAAACCCGAAACCTCTTTAGTCTCTTCCATATTTTTTATGTGTTTGGAAAATCGTGTGTCTGTATATGGAGACTGTGCTATTAACCCTAATCCTACGGCAGAGCAGTTGGCCGAAATTGCAATTTCCTCTGCAACGACCAGTTTATCTTTTGGTATTGAGCCTAAGGTCGCAATGTTATCGTATTCTTCTGGGACATCGGGTGTGGGAGAGGATGTAGAGCGTGTGCGAAAGGCCACAGAAATCGTCAAGAAAATAAGACCTGATTTAAAAATTGAAGGCCCGATTCAATATGATGCTGCGGTCGACCCTTCAGTTGGTAAGACCAAAATGCCGGATTCTGAAGTAGCAGGTCAAGCAAGTGTTTTTATTTTTCCGGATCTAAATACTGGAAATAACACGTATAAAGCCGTGCAACGAGAAACAAAAGCATTGGCTATTGGACCAATAATTCAAGGCTTAAATAAACCTGTGAACGATTTAAGTCGAGGTTGCACAGTAGACGACATTTTTAATACGGTTATTGTTACGGCAATTCAGGCGCAAGGCATTTAAACTAAAGAACACCTATGAATATATTGGTAATTAACTCTGGAAGCTCTTCAATAAAATTTCAGTTAATAAAAATGCCTTCCGAAGAATTGATATGCAGTGGTATTGTAGAACGGATTGGTCACGAGGATGCAGTTCTAAAATATAAAACAAATAGCATTAATATTGAGACGACTGAAAGCATAAATACGCATAAGGAAGGTCTAAATAAAATTGTAGACTTATTACGCCACCCAGAAAAAGGAGTTATTAAGGATGCTAAAGACATTGAGGTCGTAGGACATCGTGTGGTACACGGTGGAAATTCATTTTCTAATACCACTTTAATTACTAATGTAGTTAAAGAAGAAATTAAAAAATATGCCGCCTTAGCACCATTACATAATCCTAATAATCTTGAAGGTATTCTCGTGTCAGAAGCGCTTTTTCCTTTAGCGAAACAAGTGGCTGTATTTGATACTGCTTTTCATCAGTCTATACCAGAAAAGGCTAAAAAGTATGCGATTCCGAATACGCTTTACACAGAACAAAACATACAGGTTTATGGTTTCCACGGAACGAGCCATAAGTACGTTTCTGAAAAGGCAATAGACTATCTACAATTAGAAAAGTCTAAAATCATAAGCATTCATTTGGGTAATGGTTGCAGTATAACAGCGATTTTGGATGGGAAAAGTATAGACCATAGTTTGGGTTTTGCACCTTCTAACGGACTTATAATGGGGTCTAGAAGTGGCGATATAGATCACTCAATTATATTCTATTTGGTTCATAATTTAGGCTATAGCTTAGATAAAGTGAATACACTGCTCACTAAAGAAAGTGGCATGTTAGGCCTTACAGGATATAGCGACTTAAGAGACATTCAAAAGGAAGCTGAAAAGGGTAATCTAGATTGCACATTAGCCTTAGAGATGAATGCATATCGTATTAAAAAATACATTGGTGCCTACAGTGTAGCGATGAACGGATTAGATGCCATACTATTTACCGCTGGAATTGGGGAAAATTCGACTGTGATACGAAAGCTTGTATGTGCTGATATGGATTTCTTCGGAATTGTTTTGGATAAAGTAAAAAACGAACAAAACTCAAATGCTATAAAGGAAATTAATACAGCTGCTTCCAAAGTAAAAATACTAGTCATTCCAACCAATGAAGAATTAGAAATTGCGAAGCAGGCTTTTGGATTAGTAACTTAATTTCCTGCTACTGTATTACTCGTATTCGATCTTCTTCTTCTTTACATAGTTTTCAATCTCATCCTCCCTAATAGGATGACCTCTAGAAGTATTTATGCAAATATATATATGATTTAAATTTATGTCAATTACCACTAAATGATTCTTCTAATTATTTTAAATATTAAATCATGGAAACAGATATTGAAATTAGAAATAATGTGCGAGCCGAATTAGCATGGCAACCAAACATTAACGAAACCAAAATTGGGGTTACCGTTGAAAAGGGTGTTGTAACTCTTACAGGTACAGTTGGCAGTTACACTAAAAAAATAGCTGTAGAAAAAGCAGCGTAAAAAATAAAAGGAGTTAAAGCCGTCGTCGAAGATATTGAGGTAAAACATGGTGCTGACTCCCAAAAAACCAATAAAAAAATTTCCAAAGCATTAGTTCGAGTTTTTGAGTGGAATACTACAGTGCCAGAGGAAATGATAAGCATAGAGGTAGAAAGTGGCCAAATAACGCTTTCAGGCGAGCTTGAATTTTGGTATCAAAAAGATGCAACTAGATGTATAACAAAATATATTATTGGTGTAAAAGAAATTGTTAATAATAGCGCTATTAGACCATCAATTGAGACCTATCAAGTTAAATAAAAAATCACGAGTGCATTTAAGAGACTAGCAGATATTGAAGCGGAACATATTACCATAGAAGTTGACGAAAATACCGTAATCCTTTGCTGTAAAATGTATTAATTAAAGAAAAAAGAAGAAGTCAATAAGACAGCATATTTTACTGCTGGTATAAATAAAGTTGTTAATAAACTTATTGTAATGGTTATAGATAGACGGTTATTGTATGGAGAATTTTGTGACTAAATAAAATATTTAGATCCGACGATAAAAAATATCAAAACTGATATATATCATGCCTAATTAGACATAAACATATTACTTTAGCATTATAGTAAAAAACGTTCTTCAAAATTTACTGAAAATACAAGGTTTGTATTGTAGAAATAGGATATGAATCTCAGGGGAATATCAAAGGTGTTTTTAACCCAGGCGCTCCGAGGATACTTTAGCGATAAAGTGAGTAAGACGACCTAAGTAGAATAATACGTTTAATGTTTCTCAGGAAGCAGAAAGGCTGTAAGGTCTTTATGGTTCTATTATATAGGCTTTTGATGCAAGAGCTGAAATGAAGAAATTGAAACTATTTTTAAGATTTTTTTTCTATAGTCTTATTTAGTAATAAATAAGTAGAAAGATGCTTATCTTGAATAATAAAATTAATTTCTTTAAAGAAAACAGGGATGCTACATAGTATCCCTGTTTTTGTTTTTGGATTCTTCTGCAATGAAAACGACCAAAGCCATTCAAAAAAGACTTATTGATATAATGCCCATCATTCTATTACTTATTTAAGGGATATAAATTGGCGCTTTGTAATGAACCACTGAGTTAGACTATGAACTTGAGGCTAGATATTAGTAATAATAGTTTGTAAAGATGCCCTAACTTTCTATTATAGAAGTTAGGGCGTTTTTATCCCTGTAAAAGGAATTTACATAATATCTAAGCTTTCACAAGAAACCCTTTGACTTTTGCATAGGATGCCTTAGTACTAATTACGAAATCGGGATTGTGAAATAAAATGACTTCCCAGTCTGAGGTTGCTATTTCTCACATTTGTCACTAGTGTTTAAATAATTTTGAAGATTCTTGGTTCTCTAAATAATCGTTTTTTTAGTATAAAACTATTTACAACATGCAAAGATGTTAGGTCTATTTCAAATTAATTTCTCTTTTTAGGCTTTAAAATTTTTACTTAGTGTCTATTTCTTCAGAAATGGCTGTCTTCTCGTTTGCCGTTTTATTAAGTGCGTCTTTGACGTGTGAGATATGATTTTGAATATCTGTTTTCGTATTAATGGTTTTATCTTTTAGTCTCTTTGCCTTTATCTGGGGCATATAGAATGCCTCTTCCAGTTCCAATGGCTAGCCCTTGTTAATAGAGCCATAAAAGTATTTTTATTAGTGCTTTGCATCATCTTATTTTTTTAATTAATGTACTAAATCTTCTTTCAAAAATAAAATAGGCATCGTAAAATGAAACAGCGCTTCACCTGCACAGACTTTGCCTAAAGTCGTTTCAGACTGCACAATTTCTTTCGCCTCATAATGATCAAGCTTCATTAGGTTCTATTTTTAATTAAAATTCAATGACTCATTTTTAGTATCAATTTATTCTGATTCAATAAGTTTATTTTTTAAGTAAGGTTTATCTTTATTCATATCTGTAATTTATTTAGTCTCTTCTAAGGCCATAAATTGATTTAAAGTCTCCAATGCTTCACTACCGTAGATGTTTTTAGTAAACCCAGATTTGACTAATAAGGGCGGATAACCTTTGTGGTCCATATGACTGTGTGTTAAAACACAAGGTCAATGCTTGGATTATTAACAGGTAGATAATTTTAGTTTAGTGAGCGGAGTTCCCGTATACATAGGGATATGCCGCAATCAATTTATGTTTTTTTAACTCCTGTATTTACTAAATATTTAGAGCCAGTAAAAGCACCAGCTCCTCCAATAAAATGAATCTTAATAGATGTGCTTTTCATATTGTAGTTATTTATGATGCGAATGCATAATCAAAATCTTAATTTCTAAATGATATATATCATTTAGCTCACGCCTAAAATTCGATAAATTAGTAGCATTAAACAAAAAAATCACTTAGAAGGAGAATGAATTTTCCTTTTGTAACACAACCACTAAGTAGGTCTAAAAAAATCAACGATGGATTGGGGGATATCTATCAGCTTTATATTTAGGGGTTCACCACATAACGACTTCCCTTACGAGATATAAGTATTAGGAGGCATTCGTTTAATTATTAGGATAGAATAAATAATAACAAAATGAGCTTACTTACAGAAAATATTATACCAGGGCATCATGGTAAGATTTTTGGAACAGATGCATCATTGGATGACCAAATGGACCGTATGAAACTTCGGCTTCAAAAAATTGACGGTGTTAAAAATGTGATACTAATCAAGGGTGTATTCCCTAAAGAATTTATCATTTATACGTCTAAACTCATAAGTATTTCAACGATTCAAGATGAAGTAAATAAAATGGGACTGCATGCCATTCCAAAAGGGTTATTTGAATTGTAAAGGCTCTTTAACTTAGGTAATGATGAATTGGTTATCGAAATAGGGCATTCAAGATTGTTTGATATTGTCTTTTAGAACTTCAAAACCAGAAACCGCATCAAAAAAGTTCGTCATCAATATAATTATGCGTTAAACTTAAGGTTGTAGTTACTAATGATATTTAAGTGAATACTGATGAAACATGAGATGGTAGTGAAAATCGCTAAAATCCACTTAAAATGAAACAAGCAACTTAGTTAATACTACCGATTATCACACTTATAGCTCGAGTTGTATTGACGCTTCAAAATCTGCATCGCTAACGATAAACAAAACGAATATGAAACATATATTATTACCTACAGATTTTTCAAAAAACGCATACAATGCCATATCCTATGCTGTTCAATTGTATAGGGATGTTGAGTGCAAATTTTATATTCTTCACACATATACTGCTGCGAACATTAGTTCTGGCAGTATGATAGATAGCCATTCTGCACTTGTTTTACAGGATATAATAATAGAAACAGCCGAGCGAAAACTTAAAGAGATTGAAGATAGATTGCATACCGAATTTAATAATGTAAACCACACGTTCATTACTATGGCTTCATTCAATCTCTTAATACCACAAATTAAAGATGTTATTAAAGAGAACGCTATTGACTTAGTAATTATGGGAACTAAAGGTGCTAATGGTGTAAAAGAAATAGTGTTTGGCTCAAATGCGGTAAAGGTATTCAAGGGAATAAAACATCCAGTTTTAATCATTCCGTCAGATTTTGCATATGAGGCACCGCACGAAATTTTATTTCCAACAGATTTGGAGGCGATTTATAAACATTCTAACCTTAATATTCTTAAGAAATTGGCTATAGCCAATCATGCAAAAGTCAATGTTATGCATGTATCAACAGGTTATAATCTTACCGAAAAACACGACACTAATAAACGCACTTTAGAATCGATATTTAAGAATTCAACATTTTTATTTCATGACATTAAGAATATGGATATTACAGAGGCCATTAATGAATTTCAGGTTAAGCATAAAATCAATCTATTAGTCATGATAAATAATAAGCATTCATTTTTTGAAAATTTAGTCTTTAAGAACAGGATTAATCAGATTGGGTTTCATTCAAATATTCCCTTTTTGGTAATACCTTCTGAAGACTAGATATAGTTTTAATTTCATAATATATCGGCTGATAATGGTCATTGTTTTAGGCCGTTTTATCGTCAACTTTTATCTCAAGAATTTGTAAATATATTTGTGATAAAAAAAAAGATAGTATTACCAACAGACTTTTCAAAAAACGTCTATAATGCCATAAAATATGCAATTAACTCTACAAGGAAGAACCTTGTGAATTCGTTATACTTCATTCCTGCTATCTTACTGGATATGATCAGAGTAACCTATTGAGTCCTTTGCCTACCGACAAAATATTGAATGAGGTAAAAGGGCGTGCTGAAAAAAATATGGAAGCGTTAAGGGCTCAAGTGCGTTTTAATGATTTCAATATTAACCATAAGGTCCATTTTTTGAATGAATTCTTTGCTTTTAATTAGGTGCTCAGAATTGGAATAGCATCTGTACCGAATGTCACTCAACGAATTTACAAAAGAATTATGATGTTGACGCAGATGCTTTTAATACCACCTATAGTGAAATATACGTCGCTTGTGAAAGCTGTCATGGGCAGGCTAAATCACATATTAGTTGGGCTAAGAAAAAGCTATTAGATAAAAACACTCATATTTCAAGGGGGCTCAATCAGGACGAACAACTCAATCAATGTGCCGGTTGCCATGCGCGTCGCTCTAAGCTAACGGCCAACTCGGAGCCTGGAAAGCACTTTGAAAATCAATTCATTTTACAAACGCTCTCCACAGAATATTATCATGGGGATGGCCAAATAGATGAAGAAGATTATGTGTTTGGTTCTTTTAGGCAAAGTAAAATGTATGATGAAGGCGTAAAATGTAGCGATTGCCATGACCCTCATACTTTAAAACTTAAGTTTGACGATAATAAATTATGTATTCAATGTCATGCCCCGACAGTGTACGATACAGAAACGCATCATTTCCACGCTGAAAATACCGAAGCAAGTTTATGCATCAACTGTCATATGAAAGGAAAGAATTATATGGGCAATGACTTTCGTCGTGACCATAGTTTTAGAATACCTCGCCCTGATCAATCTGTTGCGTATGGCACGCCAAATGCATGTATTGGATGTCACGGAGATAAAAGTGATCAATGGGCGGCTAACAGCATTAAAAAGTGGTATGGGAATAAACGTCAAGAACATTTTGCTGACGCCTTATTAACAAGTAGCAAAACAGAAATAAGTGTATCCGAAAGGCAAATGCTAGAAGCGTTTATCAATAGTCTGGATTATCCAAATGTTGCTAGAGCCACCGTTATTGAAAATTTGAACTTTACAAATGAAACCCAGTTCAATACGCTACTAATCGCGCTTAATGATGCTTCTGCATTGGTCAGGTATAACGCATTATTGAAGTTTAGAGCATTACCCCCTGAAATTAGAAAATCAATGGCATTAAAGCATATGAACGACTCGACAAAAATGGTAAGAGTAGGGGTGGCCCAATTAATACTGGGTATTGATGAGAACAATTTTAGCGCACTAGACAAAACAGTCTTGAACCAATCTTTAGAAGACTATGAAACGATGTTATTTGCAAATGCAGACTTCTCTTTGGGAAGCTTGCAACTAGGAGATTATTATTTGCAGAAAAACGATATTAATAAGGCCATTAAGCATTATAAAATGGCATTGCAAAAAGACAGTTTGCTCATTCTTGTATATTCCAACTTAGCAACCGCGTATTCCATGGTTCAAGAGTATTCTAATGCGCATCAAATTATGGATAAATGGCTATTACTTGAGCCAGAATTGAGGCGTCCTCATTATTTAAAAGGCTTTACTAAATTTCGAAGCGGGAGATGATACGCTCGCAGTCTCAGAATTACAATTAACCATAAAGTTAGATCCGAAGGATACCAGAGCTATATATAATTTGGCTACCTATTATTATTATTATCAAGACAATAAGAACTTATCAGGTGCAGAACGTTATTCTAAAAAAGCATTAAGAATTGAGCCAAATAACCAAGATTATATATATGTATTGGCCTTAATATATCAAAACCGCGGGCAGGTAGTAAAATCACAACGCTTAATGAAGGCCTTGCAACCGAACCAATAAATTAATATCAGTAGTGACTAATCATTACTTTTTCAAATAAAAATAAGATCCCAATTAGAAAAGGAACTTTGCATCGAAATAAAGCATAGACCTGCTTTGTGCCAAATCATACTGTGGCTCAAAAACTAAATTTGTAACGAGTCCCGTAGATTTAATAATTTCACCTAAACCATCACCAACCGGGATTTCGTTTACCTTAAATTCAAAATCGAATATCATTTTTGGGGTAATGCATCTATACTATTTTATAGATTTTCAATGTAATGCTTTTATTTTTTTTCCTTATTCAAAAAATAATATAATATAGCTCCTATTAGAATTAAGGAGTCCACCACAAAAATTAAAAGGTAATGATCTGAAATTTTACTATTAGTCATCATAAAATAGATCAAAAGGCTAATCATGTACAGTTTTTCTAAAGTGGCATAGATAATTGCCGCTTTTCTTAATTCGAGAACCATAGCTGCGGCGCATAAAAAGATGCCTATGCCTGTAACCATAATACCCCAATGCGCTATAAGAGGAACTATATCTAACTGAGGTGACAAATCAATTCCTAAGCTTAATTTTGTCGCTTTTAAAGGCATAATCATAAATGGAAGAGCCCCTAGGGCTGTAACAATTCCTGCTGTCCAGAAATAAATTTTGTTGATTTTTTCTTTCATAATTAAAATCTGATTACAGTGAATGGAGACAGTGTGATTCATGTGAATTAAAAGATTTCTAGAAAACACGACAATTAATATTGATAAACTGTGTTTTCTAGAAATCTAAAATTTAAATAGTATTTTTTATACTTTGTTGGTGTGTGTGATTGCCAACAACTAAACTATATTTTATTCGCTAGCACCTTGAAATGGGCTCCAATCTGCATCGACTTCCATTATATTATTCTTAGTTTTATAGGCGTCATATAAGGCAATCATTTCTGTTAATTTTTCAGGGTTTTCATTTTCTAAAGGTTTTGTTTCCGATGGGTCATTTACGACATTGTATAAATGCCATTCACCATCACCAAACATTCCAGTTCTCACTTTCATAGCTTTTAGTTCTCCTTGCATCACATAGCCATTTCCAAATAATTCAAACGCCCACCAGTCTTTATCTGTTCTCACAACTTCTGATTGTCCGTCTATAAATGGTTTCATGCTTATGCCGCTTGGAGGAACTATATTTCTTCCCTTATATTCAGTCATTGGATGTGTAATGTTTGCATATTCCAAAATGGTCATAGGAATATCTTTAGCATAGGCCACGGCATTCGATTTTGAACCAGCACGAGCATAATCTGAACTAAATGCACCAGGAGGGACCACCATCATTGGTACTCTAATACCACCTTCTCCAATAAACCATTTCCACCATTGTAATCCGCCTGTTGCGGCATTTGCCCAAGACGTGCCAATTACATTTTCTGAATTGGCGGTTCCGATCGCTTCAAATGAAGAATCAAATTGGTTTTCAAGCCATTTTGCCATCTCTGGATTCCCTGTTTTTGGATTGGTAGGCTCAAATCCTTCTGGTCCATTATCTGTAACATAAACAATTAAGGTATTGTCTAACTGTCCTGACGATTTAAGATAATCTAAAATTTGACCAATTCTGTTGTCTTGGTCTTCGATCATTGCGGCATAAGTAGCCATTATTTTGGCTTGCTTTTCCTTATCTAATTGAGAGAGATTTTCCCATCTTTTTGTCAAATTGTTAAATGGTGCTTCGGTCGCTTCGTGAGAAATTAAGCCGTGCTCTTTTAGGCTTTCATATCTGGCCTTCTTTAACCCCGCGTATCCTAATTTTAAATAATTATCATAATATTTCATGATCAAATCTTCGGGAGCTTGAATAGGAAAATGCGCCGTTGTAAATGCCATATACGCAAACCAAGGTTTATTCTCTTTTGCACCACCTTTAATGAATTCTAGCATTTGATTTGTATAGATTTCACCAGAATAAACGCCGCTAGGTCTTTCATAGGGTTCACCGTTTAAAGTCCATTCTTCTACACGTTTCACATTAAGTCCGTTTGGGTCTGAGAAATCAGGTGTCATTGCTAAATTATTCCAGTGATTTGAACCTCCAGAATAGATGCCAAATTCTTTAGTAAATCCAAACCCTAATGGGCCTTTACTTCCGGGTTTATCACCACCTAAGTGCCATTTTCCAACTTTGTAAACATCATAGCCATCGTCTTTAAGAAGTTCAGATATTGTTACAGCATCATCTGTTAAATAAGACTCATAGCCTTTCTTTCCTCTAGTAGGTGGGTAGACAGAATAATCAAAAGCACCTAAGCCAACTTCAATATTGTTATTCCCAGTTAAAAGCATAGATCTGGTTACAGAGCAAACTGGTGATACGTGAAAGTTTGTAAAACGAACACCTGCATCCGCAAGCTTATTCATATTTGGCGTTAGTACCTCTGAGCCATAAGCGCCAATGTCTCCAAATGCGGTATCATCACCAACCAACAATAAAATGTTTGGTTTTTTTTGTTCCGTTTTTTCTGCTTCAGTAGTTTTTTCTTTTTCGGGTGACTGTCCACAGCCTGTTAAAATTAGTGCTACAAAAACAAGGTGAAATAAGTTTCTCATATTAGAATTTAGTTTTAAATCTTTGCAAATTTAGTCTAAAGCACTAATTAAAAAGATATCATTTGATAGGTTTTGTAATCTCTTTTTTTATCCTATAAATAGTTAAAGGTTTGATTCCTAAAAAACTAGCGAGGTGTTTATCATAAGAAGATTCTATTAATATGGGATTCCAACGCAATAAATCAATATAACGCTCTTTTGGAGTCATTGTTATAAAAGTGTTTAAGCGATAGGTGAACGTTAAAATCATTTCTTTTAAAATATCTAAATAAAATTTCATGATTTCAGGGTTGTCGTATCCTAATGCTTCTAATGTATTGATATCAAATTTCAGATACTGAATGTCGCCAATAGCTTCGATATTTAGTATTTGGGTGTCATTGCCAAAAACTCTTGAATCCCCTATAACTTTTCCCTCGGCTCTAATGAAGTCATTTAATTCTTCTCCCTTTTCATTAATACTGTAGGCGCGTGCAACTCCTTTTAAGATTAAGATTAAATTTTTGTCTGTTCTCCCACTGTTTAATAGTATGTCTTTGTTCTGAGCGAATTGATACTTTGATATAGATAAGAAATTATCAATTTCTGTTTCTTTTAAATTTGGAAAGAACTTTACTAATAAATCTTTTATTTCTGAATTTGAGAATCCCATTTTGTTGTAAACTATTTTTAATACCATCTAACGGTCATGTGCATGGTTTAGTTGCTCGCGTTTGTTACTCTTGCCTGTCGGTAGAGATCTTAGTAACAACTAAATTAATAAAAAAAACGACACAGAGGAAACCCTTTAGCTAGCGGTACTAGGTTTTTTTCGCAAGTTCACAATACTCTTGTCAAAGCAGACGCTAACGAAGCCATTTAACATAATCATTGTTGTGCTTTGCCCTTATGCCTAGCTAGATGCTACTATAGGTCTTTTTCCAAGTTGCCACATTAAAATACCGCCTGTTATATACATCCAAACAACATAAGCTGCGGTTGGAATGCCCATTTCTACATTATTTAATATGGATGTCGCAATTACAAATGCTAAGGCTCCGTTCTGTATACCGCTCTCGACCGAAATTGAAATGGCACTCTTTAAATTCAATTTAAATAATCTAGCCGTTAAATAACCCAAGCCTAGCGTTAGAATATTTAATAACAAGGTCACCAATCCGACTTCTTTCATAGCGTGTCCTACGATACTGAAATTTGCAACTATTACCGCTATAAAGACCAAAACAAAAATTACAGTAGA
Organism: Flavobacteriaceae bacterium; assembly: GCA_034112185.1. GTDB lineage: Bacteria > Bacteroidota > Bacteroidia > Flavobacteriales > Flavobacteriaceae > Winogradskyella. Next base: position 13,676 of record JAWUVW010000020.1, read on the forward strand.
AGCCATGCGCATGGGTTTCTCCATTCGTTTTGCAAAGTTTGTTTTGAATCTGCGAATGAGCATCCCAATCGAAATAGGAATCACTGTAATCCCCATTATTTGTAAGATGGTATCTACAATAGGTAATTTAATGGTCACATTTGTACCACTACCAAAATAGTCTAAGGCATAAGACAAGATAAAGGGTATGGTCAATACACTTATAATACTAGCAATAGCTGTTAATGTTACTGATAGTGCAATATTCCCTTTACAAATCTGGACTATTAAATTACTAGTTGGACCACCAGGGCAAGTCGCAAGAATCATTAATCCAACCGCCATTACTGGGCTTAAACCAAAAGCAATAGCAAGTAAAAAACCAATAATAGGCAAAAAAATAAGTTGATTGGTAAGGCCAATTAAAATAGCTTTCGGATCTTTTATTATTCGCGTAAAATCATTGGGTATTAAAGTCATTCCCATGCCTAGCATAATGATAGCAAGAGATAGTGGTAAGATCACTTTACTTAAAGTTTCGGCTACTGACAAAGGTTGATTAACTATTAAAAATTCTTCTTAAACGAATATCTAGTGATGCAATATGGCTACAGCTTAAAATTAAATTTATGCTGATAATTTATATTCCAGATGTGGTGTTTTGTGCTACAATGATAAGTATATCTTACTTCATTATATAATTTAATTGTTTTATAACAGCCCTTTAAGCTTTCGTGTCTCACGATAGGAAGTTATACATTTTAAACATTGTTTGTGATTCGTTATTTTTTAACTTTTCAATTTCTAATGGAAACCAGTTCCTATTTATGACGTTATTCTTTCGTGCAGACTTCCCCATGGTTAGGTTAAATTACTACACTATTGAATTAGTATAAATTATTTTTTTCGCTCAATAGACGGGGCAACCCATTTCCCATTCAGAACATGTTCTTTTGGCCAATATAAACGCTTTACTATTTAAAACTCATCTTTGTTAAAGAGATAAATAATACCGTAAAAATTGTTATAATGTTGAAAATTGATATTTTTCATGTTTTTTAATTTATCGAAACAGAATTATTTATTCGTTTTTCGAATGGCAGAGGAGGAGGAGGCCAACTTCCATTTAAAACATTTTCTTAAATAAAAAAAAAGTATTTATTTCGTCTATTTTAACGTTTTAGGCACACCACAAATCAAAACTATTTTTTTGATAAGTTATTTGTAAGAAGAAATTATAATTATAGGAGAAAACCACTACATTTGTATTTATAAGAAGTTTATAGATAACAAGATACTATACTCTTTTTATTTTCTAACACTATTATTTAACTTTATTAAATGACTATGAAAAAATTTACCTTCTCCCTTTTGGTTTTAATGAACATTGTGCTATTTAGTTCTTGTTCAAGTGTTAAAGTATTAAACTCTTGGAAAGCTGATAATATTGATTCGGTTAAAGACAACAGCATGTTGGTCATTGCCAGAACCGATAATATTTCTGCACGAATTGCTTTTGAAAATGAAATCACAAAAGACCTTAATGCAAATGGAATAAAAGCAACTTCAAGTTTTGAAAAATTCCCAAACTTAAATCCTGATAAAGAACTTACAGAAGCTGATGCGGAAAGAATTAAGCAAATTATAAGAGAGAATGGTTTTAATGGTGTGGTTTTAACCATCGTTAAGGAAGAACAAGAGCTTACAAAAACAGTAACTGACGGTGGCTATTATGCAGGTAGTACGTATTATGGTTATTACCCAAGATATTATAACGGGTTTTACGGGTATTATGGTCATGTAAATTCGTATTCTACGATGGGGAACTATGTTAACCAAACAACGCAAACATACACAGCAAAAAATTATATTTTAGAAACTGTGATTTATAATTTAGATGAAGCAGAAGAGAAACAATTAGTTGCTGTAGTGACATCAAAATTAGAAGAACCAGAAAATGCCGCTACAACCGCTAAGCAATACGTTAAAGCCATTTCAAAAAGTTTTGATAAAAAATAGATAGTATCAGTTTTAATAGTTTCAAATTCTTAATATAATTACCACTTTATTATGTCTCATAAAATCACGATAATTGCACTATTCTGTTTGTTAGTTTTTCAATCCTGCTCTTCTGTAAAAGTAGTAGATGCTTGGAAATCTCCAGAAGCTAAAACATTTAAAGATAAAAATGTTTTGGTCCTTGCAAGATCTTCTAATAAAAGTGCCAGAACTGCATTTGAACGAGAAATCGCTGATGCGCTTATTGCTCGAGGGATAAAAGCCACACCTAGCTTTAGCAAATTTCCAAATTTAGGTGAAATCAAAGAGCGCGATGAGGAAACACAGCAATTGATTCGTGATATATTAGGATATGAAGGTTTTGATGCTGTTGTCTTAACCTCTGTTCAAGATGTAAGAGAACGTACAACAACATCTGGGAATAATTATTATTCCAATGATCCCTGGAACTCATATTATCCGTCATATTACGGTAGTTTCAATGGGTATTATAACAGACCCTATGCATACGGTTATGGGGTTACCATTATCGGTGATACCTCACCAACGACCTATACAACGAAGACCTATTACTTGGAAACTGTAGCTTATATTTTAAATAAGGATGAGGACGATCAGTTAATTGCCGTGGTCACAACGGAGCTTGATAATCCTAAAGATGCTTATAAAACGGCAACCAAATATACTGAGGAGATTATGAAAGCTTTAGATAACAAATAAAGGTGTTAGACTATAGCGTGGCTCAAAATTTCAATAGTGCTTAAGTACTATTATTGATTCTTATTTAGGATGAATTGCTTGGTGCTTTCTGAGTATTAAACCCTTTATAATCGTTGTTATTTGGGCAATGATTTCGGCAGTTACTTTATACCCAATTTATAATTCTTGGTTAAATAAGCTCTGGTCCACTCAAAAAAGTGGTACAGTACTATTTACTTTGGTTATTGACACGATTGTTTTTGTTCCTAAGTATTTTTTGTAGCTCACAAATTCCACATATATGGGGTGAATACCAAAGAAATAGAACGTGCAAGTAATCCATAAAAAAGGGCATGCGATTTAAAATCAAATATAATTTACGCTTAGTGGTTTTTTTGCTTGTTGGCTATGCCAATGCACAAGATGTTGAACCACGGCGTTGGTCGTCATTACCCTTAGGAACTCAGGTTATTGGTGGTGGTTTTGCACATTCTTTTGGCACCGTCACTTTTGACCCACTTTTACAGGCCGATGATGTAACGGTATCAGTTAATACATTTGTCGTGTCTTATGTAAAACCATTTAAATTAGGAAATAAATTAGCAAGATTAGACGTTACTCTACCTTACAATTTTATGCGTTTTGAAGGTCGCTTAAGTGGTGAGTCAGCAAGTGTAGAAAGAAATGGATTTGGTGATTCTAGAATAAGACTGTCTGTCAACCTGATAGGGCCACCGCCATCAAATGCTCAAGAACTTGGCAAATATTTAAAAGAAAACCCTAAAAATACAACTTTTGGCGTCTCTATAGCGGCAACGCTACCTACGGGACAATATTTTGACGAGAAGCTTATTAATATTGGACAAAACCGTTTAATAATTAGACCTCAAATTGGAATGGTTCATAATTGGAATAATTGGTCTTATGAACTCACAGGGTCTTTATTTATTTTCACCGATAACAATAACTTCTTTGGAGGTCAAACTAAGAAACAAGAGCCCGTATTTGCATTACAATCACATTTAATAAAACGATTTAATTCTAAAATTTGGGCATCAGCCAGCGCTAGTTATGGTATAGGTGGTGAATCTATAGTGGGTGGCGTTTCTAATGCAGATCTCAGAACTAACTTTCTCTCTGCAGCATCATTTGGTTTTAAACTCACTAAATTTCAGAGTTGCAAAATTGCGTATTTAAATTCAGTCACACTAAAAGATCTCGGCTCTAATACTCACAGTTTCATATTTGTATGGTCTCATATTATATTATAATACTTAAAATTCTTACTTTCACAAAAAAAAATTAAATCATGAAAAAACAAACTTTACTTTTAGTCTTTACGGTCTTATTTTCTTGGGTTGTAAGCGCACAAACTTATGAAATCACACCTTCTTATGGGTATCAATTTGGAACACGTTTCGATTACGGTTTAGGTTACCTCAAAGCTGAACCTAGCGGGCAATGGGGCATCGCCGTTGGTGCTGAAGTACAACCAGGCATGGTTGTAAAGCTATCTTATGTCAGCATGGCAACAGAGGGTACCATCAGAGATATAGGCATAAACAATGGGAGTGAATCTAGATTTACAGATTTTCAAAATGATTGGTTCTTCCTTGGAGTTCAAAGATATTTAAAACCCGGAAAAGTAAAACCTTTTGTAGGTGGCGGTCTTGGTATGCTTGTGGTATCACCTAAGAATGCGGCTACACTAACGTGTACAGGATGT
>JAWUVW010000021.1:0-44596 GCA_034112185.1 Flavobacteriaceae bacterium
ATATAATCGTAATAATCTTCTTGCCGTTTTGGGTTTAAATAGAGCGTTACGGTATCAATACCATCATAGTGTACTAATTCGGTATCAATAGTAACAGTATTAACTTCACCTTCTCTAAGCCCAAAAGCTTTGACGTTATGATTATAATTCCTCAACCTATTAATAGCCATATTAGAATAGCGCTCTGGTTTTAGAGACGCTCCCAAGACTAATGTATTTTTCTTCATAATGTTAAAACAATGTTAAGGAATAATAAATAGAGTAACATGATGCAAATGTAATCGTCTAAACTCAAAAGAACATCAATCAAATCAAAATTAAAGAATCAATCAATGAAGCATTTCTTCGTAATGCTTATAATGGTCTCATCAACCATTTTAAGCGCTCAACCCAATTCTAATTCAGAAATTAAAAACGGTTCTATTTCAGGACGTATTATGGATGCAGAACTCAATGAACCTCTCCCATATGTTAATATTGTAATTAAAGATGTTGCAAACAAAATTATTACTGGGGGTATTACCAATGATGATGGGACTTTTAAAATTGATAAAATCCCCAAGGGTATCGTTAAAGTGGAAATTAAATTTATCGGCTTCAAAACTATGCTAAGAGAGGTCAATATTGGTAAAAACAGCTACAACATTAATGTTGGAGATATACACCTTGAGGAAGACGCCGAAAATCTCGATGAAGTTACCATAGTGGCAGAAATTACTACGATACAGCAAAAGATAGATCGAAAGATTATCAATGTTGGTAAGGATTTAACAACCTCTGGACCAACAGCTTCAGATATTATGAATAACATACCTACTGTAAATATAGATCAACAAACTGGCGAAATAGCGCTTAGAGGAAATCAAAATGTACAGGTTATGGTAGATGGTAAACTATCTAATATTCCTACAGCACAATTATTAAGGCAAATCCCATCAACTTCTATAAAACAAATAGAATTAATTACAAACCCATCTGCTAAATACAATCCTGACGGCATGAGCGGTATTATAAACATCATTCTACATAAGAATGTTAATATTGGTTTTAATGGAAATATAAATCTTGGACTAGGCTATCAATTAGAACCTAAGTTTAATAGTTCTATTGACATGAATTATAGAAATGGTAAGTTGAACTTTTATGGAAGTTATGGTAATAATATATCGGACAACAGAAATTCTATAATTCTAGAACAAACAGCAACAGGATTAATTCAAGATTTAGATTTATTAGATGAACGTAATTCACACTTATTTAAATTTGGTGTAGACTATTATATCAATGATAAAAACACGTTTTCTCTATTCTCAAATCAAAATATATTTGATGGTGGTGCTTTAGGAGAATCTACACTAATTTTTGGTGATGACATTAGCTTAAATCAAATGCAGATCATTGATAATAACAATGAGAATGAAAGTCAACAATACAATGCCAATTACAAATTAGATTTTGATAAAGAAGGTCATAATATTGAATTAGAAGTAGATTACAACATTTTTAATAGTGATGTAGAAACATTTAATAGTTTCTCTGGTGCAACTATAAGACCAAATTTTGATGAATTCACAAACACAGACAGAGCGCGCACCACTGTAAATTTAGATTACGTAAACCCGTTGTCCGAATCTGCAAAACTTGAACTCGGTGCTCAGGTAAGACTTTTCACTAACACGCTGTCTTATAACTCCGATGCACGTGTACGCGATGAATTTGGAAATTACATTCCGACATCCACAGCTTTTGATTATGAAAGAAATATTTATTCAGTTTATGCCAGTTATAGCAAACAGCGCGATAAATGGTCTTATAAATTAGGGCTTAGAGCAGAGACTGTGAATGTTGATGCGCTTGCTGTTGATACCGATTTAGCAAATAACATAGTCACAACGTTTCCTTTTGAAAATGACTACATACAAGTCTATCCGTCTGCTTTTGTGACTTATAATCCAACGGATAAGAATTCCTATCAATTTAGTTATAGTCGACGTGTTGACAGACCAGGGGTAGGACAAGTAAATCCAATACCAGAATTTAACACCCCATTACTATCGCAATTTGGAAACCCTGAATTAGAACCTCAGTTCACAAACTCTCTAGAAGTAAATTATACAAGAAACCTAGAAAAAGGGAGTATCACCGGTGGCGTATTTTACAGACTAATCGAAAATGAGATTAACCAAGGTGTTTTTGTAGACCGTTCAACTTTAGGGTCTGGTAGAGTCATATTAAAAGTTGACAATTTCGGTACTACCTCAGCGTATGGTGTAGAAGTTTCAGGAAATTATAAACCTACAAAATGGTGGAGTTTTAATGCTAGCTTTGATCTTTACGGTCGCAAGCAACGCGGTTTTGCAGAAACTCTAGATCCGACTATCGTTAACCCAACTGAGGATGATATAGAATTAAACAATATTGAAGTAGACAACCTCATTTATAATTTTAGAGTATTCAATAATTTTAAAGTCACAAAAAAACTATCACTATCCGCATTTGCAATGTATCGCGGAAAAGATACAGGTCTAAATTTTGAAATGGAGCCTATGTATTTTGTTAATCTCGGAATGCGTTATAGCTTCTTGGAAGACAATAGAGCAACATTTAGCTTAAACTTTAATAATGTATTTGATACACAAGAAATAAATATAATCAGTGAACGTCCTTTTAGACAAGAAGCCCTTGTAAAAAGAGAATTTACAACCATTTTTGCTGGTTTATCATACCGATTTGGTGGAGGTCAATACAAAGCGAAATCTCGTAAACGAAGAGATGATGACGAAAAATCTGGTGGCGGATTTATGTAATACCAAATAATAGGTGCCGCACTCCATAAAAGAAAATGTCTTTATTAAAAGGACACAGAACATACTATTTAATAGCTTACATAAATAGTTGATGGTTAGTATTAATGTTTAGCTATTAAATAAGAAAACCCTGGCAAATTTATTCGTCAGGGTTTTTGTTAAATACACGTTAAATGTATGAATCAATGTAATAAAATGAAATGTATAACGTCTATAGTAATAAGTTTTAGTTAATAGTAATTATTATAAATGAAGATTTATAATAGTGTTGATTAAGTTGGTTTATATCCGAAAAGCCCGAACAGAGATTCTGTTCGGGCTTTTTTATTCAAATAATGTCGCAAATCTTATGGATTTGATAGTTTCGTTTAACCTGAAGATATTCCATGTTACTCTAACCTCTTTTTAATATTTACAATCTAACCGGTTTATAAATTAGTTTCAACTCACTACTGCCCGTTTTTAGTAGGATACCCAAGTTGTGCCCAGACAAGAACACCTTCATCAATAATAGCTGTGTTTTTATAGCCATGCCGCCTGAGGTACTTGATCACACGACCTTATGTAGCCTGTAAACAAGCGTAATAAACCACTATCCAAGCATCATCGTTTGGTAGATCATACCCAAATTCTTCCGGTTATTTATAGTATAGCACTGGAATAGAACCTGGAATATACATCTGCCTCTAGGCAACTTATGATAAAGCATCGCGTATAATCAGACGCCTACTATCTTGTAGTGCCTCATATACCTATTTTTCAGACAGGTAAAACCCCTATCGGAGATCGAAATCCGCTGTTTTTCCAACGGAATTTAACACATAGTTCGAGGAGCGGGAAAGGTTACCGATTCTGTCTTAGGCTTAATAAGCAGCAAAGGATGAGCTAATTACAAGGACTAAAAGTAGCGTTGTTCTTAAAATGAATGAATACAATTTTTTCTTTATTTTCAAATTCAAGAATGCCAAAGTTTTTATCACCTTCGTCTGGTAGGCCTGTTAATGTTAAACGAAGTTATATGGAAATTTTCAGAAAGTCAAGTCGGCACTAAAGACATAAGATTAGCTTCGGTGAATCTTTGATTTCCTAGATACGCAGGAATTTACCATTTAATAATAACACTTCCCCAAGTAAAGCCACTACCAAAAGCTGCTAACACCACATTATCCCCTTCTTTTATCTTGCCTTCTTCCCAAGCTTCAGTTAAAGCTATAATAACAGAAGCCGCAGTCGTGTTACCGTATTTCATAATATTGTTAAAGACCTGATCATCTCTTAAGCTAAACTTTTTTTGTATAAATTGAGCAATTCTCAAATTGGCCTGATGTGGGATTAACATATCTATATCCTCACGTTGTAACCCATTTTGTAATAAGCCTTCCATAATAACTTCGCTAAAGCGAACCACGGCATTTTTGAACACAAAAGTGCCATCCATATAAGGAAAGTAAGATAAATCTTCTTCACCTGATGCAATAATTTCAGGAACCCAATGCGCTATGCTTGGCGAAGCTACAATGAGCTTATCGGCATATTTACCTTCACTATGTAAATGTGTAGACAGAATACCTTTTGAATTATCTTCTTCTCTACTTAAAACCGCTGCTCCTGCTCCATCACCAAAGATTACAGTAACACCGCGACCTCTTGTACTTTTATCTAACCCGTTACTATGATATTCTGCCCCAATAACTAAGATGTTTTTATACATCCCCGTTTTAATAAATTGGTCTGCAACAGAAATAGCGTATATAAATCCAGAACATTGATTACGCACATCTAAAGCACCAATTGTAGGCATATCTAACATGTCTTGAATTTGCACACCACAACCAGGGAAGTAGTAATCTGGACTCAAAGTGGCAAAAACAATAAAATCAATATCATCTTTGGTTAAGCCAGCACGTTCAATAGCTATTCTAGCGGCTTTTGCTCCCATTACGGCAGAGGTATCTTCTGTACCTTCCTTAATCCAACGTCTTTCTTTTATGCCAGTGCGTTCTTGTATCCATTCGTCATTAGTATCCATCATTTTTGACAGATCATCATTTGTTACGACATTATCAGGAACATACTTTCCTAAACCAATTATTTTAGAATTATACATATTTATAGGGGAGAAATTATGAATCACAAAAATAATCATTTAAAAACGAACTCTTTTTAATCAAATTTGTAATTATTATGCAAGCATAAGACTATTTCTAGTCTTAACAACTCTATCACATTTTGCAATTTTATTTTTAAGTAACTTGAACCCACTAATCCAATTTAATTTATCATGAAAAAACTCATTCAATTATTTGCTTTTTTATTATTCCTAAATGGCTATGCGCAGCAAAGCTTAACCTACCAGCAACCCTCAGAAGAGATCTTAGAACTAGCTGATGTAGATTTGGCTCCAGGTGTTCAAATTGACAGCAAAGGAGAATACATGATTTTATTATCGCGTAATCAGTATAAATCTATTGCTGAGCTTTCTGAAACTGAATTACGATTAGCTGGCTTACGAATTAACCCAGTAACCAATATTGGGAGTAGAACCAACTATTACACCAATCTTAAAGTAAAAAAAGTAAAAGATAAAGACGCCAAACAAGTTTCTGGATTACCAGAAGACCCTAGACTATCTGGCTTTAGCTGGTCACCAGATGAATCTATGATTGCTTGTCTTAACACCACCAAAAAAGGTGTAGAAGTTTGGGTATTGCATATCGCAGAAGCAAAAGTCACGAAGCTTACCGAAGCTAATGTGAATGCGAATATGCGAAGCACCATAAACTGGTTTAAAGACAACAAACATCTTTTAGTAAAAATGCTACCGACTGATAGAAAACCCTTAATTAATGTCGCAGTAGCAGTACCAACGGGTCCAACAGTATCTGTGAGTAATGGTGAAAAAGCACAGAACAGAACCTATCAAGATTTATTAAAAACACCAAATGATGAGTTTAATTTTGAACAACTCGCAGGTTCAGAAATAAAAAAAGTATCTATTGATGGTACTATTGAAGACTTTTTAGGAGCAGACATGTATCGTGGCATTAGTTTTTCACCCGACGGCAATTATATTATGATCACTAAGATAAAGCGACCATTTTCATATTTGGTGACCTATACGAGATTCCCAAGTGAAAGCATTATGTACGATGCGAAGGGAAAAAAAATTAAAACTGTAAATGAAGTCGCTTTAGATGAAGTGAGACCTAAAGGATTTATGTCCACAAGAACTGGCAAACGCAATATGACCTGGAGAGCTGACCAACCATCGACCCTTGTTTGGGCTGAGGCACTAGATAAAGGAGATCCTGCTGTTGAAGCAGAGAATAGAGATGCCGTTTATGAAGTTAATGCCCCTTTTAATGGGCCACCAAAACTCATCTTAAAAACTAAACAACGTTTTTCTGGCATTGAATGGGGAAATGACAATACAGCTGTGGCTTATGACTATTGGTGGAATACCAGAAACACAAAAACCTATCTTTTTAATCCATCGGATGCGACTTCTAAAGTCATATCAGACCGCAGTTACCAAGATGTGTATAGCGATCCTGGAAATTTTGTGAATTCTAAAAATGAATTTGGTAGCAATACGTTAACCATCAATGGAGATATACTCTACTTAATGGGGGATGGTTATTCTAAAGAAGGTCAGTTTCCTTTCATAGATGAGTATAACGTAAAATCGAATAAAACAAAACGCTTGTACCAATCAGAATATACGGATAAGCTCGAAAGTCTAAACGATGCCATAGATATGAAGAAAGGAGAGATTCTTGTCCGTATTGAGTCTCAGACAGAATACCCTAATTATTACATTAGAAACATCAATAAAAAGAATGATCTCACAGCGATTACTGCTTTTGAAAATCCGTTTAAAAGTCTTGAAAATGTTGATAAACGTGTCGTTAATTACAAACGGGAAGACGGTTTAGATTTGGACGGGACTTTATACTTACCACTCAACTATAAAGAAGGCGAGAAATATCCTATGATTTTATGGGCTTATCCTCGCGAATTTAAGGATAAAGCAAGTGCATCACAAAGCACATCAAACCCTAATGAATTTGTATACCCATATTGGGGCTCACCAATTTATTGGGTCACTAAAGGTTATGTTGTTTTGGATGATGCCGCTTTTCCAATAGTTGGTGAAGGTAGCGACGAACCAAACGATTCTTTTAGAACACAGTTAGTCGCTAACGGAAAAGCGGCTATTGATGCGGTCGATGATCTTGGTTATATCGACAGAAAAAAAGTCGCTGTAGGGGGGCATAGTTACGGTGCATTTATGACAGCCAATTTATTATCACATTCTAATTTATTTGCTGCAGGTATTGCCAGAAGTGGTGCTTATAACAGAACATTGACTCCTTTTGGATTTCAAAGTGAAGAACGCAGTTATTGGGAGGCTCCAGAAATCTATTATAATATGTCGCCTTTTATGCATGCCGATAAAATGAAAACACCTTTACTATTAATTCATGGTGTAGCAGATAATAATTCTGGCACATATCCATTACAAAGTGAGCGTTATTTTAATGCCTTAAAAGGTCTAGGCGCTCCTGTAAGACTGGTAATGCTCCCAAAAGAAAGTCATGGCTATAGAGCTAAAGAATCTATTATGCACATGCTTTGGGAACAAGACCAATGGCTAGATAAGCATGTGAAGAATCGCCTTGAGAAAGAAGAAAAAATTGAAAATGAAGAGGCTATAAAAAATTAAACTTCAATTTATAAAATATAAAGCCATTCTCAAATTGAATGGCTTTTTTATGTCATCTTGTCACAAATCTTGTCTTGGTATTTTATTTGACTAGTAGTTAATTGTAATTAAAATAATAATTAATCAGATTCTTGCCTACGCAGGAATGACAAAAACTACATATAATGACAAAAGGAAGTATTAATGTATCGGTAGAGAATATCTTTCCGTTAATTAAAAAGTTCTTATACAGCGATCACGAAATATTCTTACGTGAGCTGATTAGTAATGGTACAGATGCCACACTAAAATTAAAACACCTAACGAGTATTGGGGAATCTAAATCTGAATACGGTAACCCAAAGCTTGAAGTAATAATTGATAAAGAAGGTAAAAAACTTCACATCATCGACCAAGGTTTGGGGATGACAGCTGAGGAAGTTGAAAAATATATCAACCAAGTTGCTTTTTCTGGGGCTGAAGAGTTCTTAGACAAGTACAAAGATTCTGCTAAAGATTCAGGAATCATCGGACATTTTGGTTTGGGATTCTACTCTGCCTTTATGGTGGCCGAAAAAGTTGAACTTATCACAAAATCGCATACAGATGCTCCAGCAGCACATTGGACATGCGATGGTTCTCCAGAATTCACTTTAGAAGCCTCTGATAGAGCAGATAGAGGAACTGAAATCATTCTTCACATTGCAGAAGATTCAACTGAGTTTCTAGAGGAATCTAGAATCAATGAGTTATTGATGAAGTATAACAAGTTTATGCCTATTCCTATTAAATTCGGAACAAAGGAAATAAACGACCCGGAATTTACTCCAGCAACAACGACTGATAAAGAAGGTAAAGAAACTACTGAACCTCACAAACAAATTTCTGTAGATAACATCATCAATAACCCTAATCCGGCTTGGACTAAACAACCTGCTGAATTAGAAGATCAAAACTATAAAGACTTTTACAGAGAATTGTATCCAATGCAATTTGAAGAGCCTTTATTCAACATTCATTTAAATGTAGATTATCCATTCAACTTAACAGGAATTTTATATTTCCCTAAGATGACGAATGATATGAACATGCAGAAGGATAAAATTCAGTTATACCAAAACCAAGTCTATGTAACCGATAACGTTGAAGGTATTGTCCCTGAATTTTTAACCATGTTACGTGGTGTAATTGATTCACCAGACATTCCTTTAAACGTGTCGCGCTCTTACTTGCAAGCAGATGGTGCTGTAAAGAAAATTTCATCTTACATCACTCGTAAAGTTGCTGATAAGTTAAAATCCTTATTCAACGAAAATCGCGAAGAATTTGAAGCGAAATGGGACGATATTAAAATCGTTATTGAATACGGTATGCTATCTGAAGATAAGTTCTTCGAGAAAGCAGATGCGTTTGCTCTATACCCAACAGTAGACGGTAAATTCTTTACGTACGAAGAATTATTCAATAAGATAAAAGCAACTCAAACGGATAAAGATGGTAAACTTGTAATTCTTTATGCATCTAACAAAGACCAACAGCACAGTTATATTGAAGCTGCAACAGCTAAAGGTTACGAAGTCTTAATGCTAGATTCACCAATAATTTCGCATTTAATTCAGAAATTAGAAACAACAAAAGAAAATATCTCTTTTGCGCGTGTCGATGGAGATCATATCGAGAACTTAATAAAGAAAGACGAGACTGCAATTTCTAAATTGTCTGAAGAAGAAAAAACGAGTTTAGAAACCTTATTAAAAGAAACGATTCCTTCTGAAAAGTTTGCAGTACAGTTAGAAGCTATGGATAGTGATGCGTCTCCATTCATAATTACACAACCAGAGTTTATGCGTCGTATGAAAGAGATGCAAGCTACAGGTGGTGGAGGCGGTATGAATATGTTTGGTAGTATGCCAGAAATGTATAACCTCATCGTCAACACAAATTCTGAATTGGTTGGTGAAATTTTAGGTACTAAAACCAAAAAGAAACAAGAACGTTTAATCACGCAGAGTTTAGATTTAGCGCGTTTATCTCAAGGTCTATTAAAAGGCGAAGAGTTAACGAACTTTATTAAGCGTAGTTATGAATTATTAAAGTAAGTAGATTTTTGTTCCCTATTTTTTTTAATAGGGTTAACAAAACCATGCTTTCAAAAATAATCAGCAGTGCTAAATGATTAAATAGCAACACAAATTGTCATTGCGAGTGCGCAGGACGTCGCAATCCTATAAATGTAAAGAAACCACTTTGTTAACTCGAAGTGGTTTTTTTTGTAACTTTATGTCCGTGAGCTCGCCTCATACATAACCATTGATCTGTATCTATATAAAAACCAAATTTCCATTCGTTTTTGTTCTAATAGCTACTCTTTTTTTTACTTAATCTACATGCTCAAGATTTAACATAACAAGTTGATGATGTTGTATCACAATGTTACAAACCAGACACGCCAAGTGCTACAATACTAGTGGCCAAAGATGGCAAAACCATAAAAAGCTATCATATCGCCTCGTATTTAGGTATTACTACAAAACGCCTAAGCAGCATACGAAAAGAATGATCTACCAACTCAATTTCTTAACATATATCAACTTTTCAAAGATTTAATAGTTTTAAAATTACAGGACTAATAAGGTTTAAATAAAACCTTTTAACCCTTAGTCTTAATAGCTAAAAGCGCAAGTTCTATAAACTTGCGCTTTTTTTATTTAAATTAGCCTATGGAACTTACTAAAATAGTCTTCATCATCATCGGTTCATTTTTTGGAATTGAAAACAGGCGTGTATTAGCAGACAAAACAACAGTAACTATAGCTCCTGAAGAAAAACGATTGTTATTCTTCAGGAGCATATTGTATCCCTCATTCAAAATACAGAGGACAGTATAACAGTAAAGACCTAATTAAAAATAATAGCCCAACCAAAATAGCAATGGAATACAGAATTTAAATGTTACACAAAAAAAGAAAAGTGTTTCTATGTTTCAGATGACACTAAAACTTTGAATTCAAAAATCAGTTTAACTTATAGTAACGTAACAGACTTAAAAGCCTTTGTTATAGATCTAAATCGAGAGGAAAAGTTTTCAATGATAGATATACCGAAATCTCATATTAAATCCACTGATGGGAAATTAGGCGATCGCTATTGAAATTTTGATGTTGACACTTTTACAATAGAATCTTTCACTGATATTCCAGAAGAATACAAAGTCCATAAAAAGAGTATGTTACCGATGTGGCAAACCATAAAAAACTAAACCATGCAAGTGATTTCAACCAATATTGCGCAGCCAACTAACTTTATATGGAATGGTAAAGAAGTCACCACAGGAATTTATAAAAAGCCAACGGATCTGCCTATTTATTTAGGCAAAGAAGACGTAAGAGGAGACGAAGTTTCAGATCGAAAAGTCCATGGCGGAGAATTTAAAGCCTGTTACTTATTCTCAGCCAATCAATATCCTTATTGGCAGAAATTGTACCCAAATTTAGAATGGAATTTTGGCATGCTTGGAGAAAATTTAACGGTTGAAGGTTTAGATGAAAAACAACTTTATATAGGTGATATTTTTAAGTTAGGTAAAGCTTTGGTACAAATTACCCAACCACGAGAACCTTGTTTTAAATTTGCCTACAAATTCGGAACTGAAGACGTTTTACAACAATTTATTGCACATGGTTATTCTGGTACTTATATTAGAATTTTAAAAGAAGGTGAGGTTAAAACTGGAGATCGTTTCGAATTGGTTAAACACAAGACAGGCAGCATTACAATTTTTCAATTTTTTGAATTATTATATGCTGAAAATAAAAATAAAGCACACATCGATTTAATACTCAATAATGAGGCTTTACCAAAACGCATTAGAAAACGTTTAAAGTTTTTTATGCGTTAACTAATTATATATTAAGTTATTCTCGCTTATCGTTCTTTTTTTTAAAACAGTCGGGTTATAGTTAATAACATACCACACATCTATTATCTCTACAACATAAAAGTAGGATATTAATAAATTATGTAACTTTCACGAAAAGGTTGTAGTTCATCTTTTTAAGTTCATACAGAACTAATTTAAACCAAATCAAATATTGCCATGAGTGATAACCTTATTTCTAAAAAAAAACCAGCTTATCCTATAAGTAATCTATTATCCCATTACCTAACGGAACAAGGAAGAAATATAAAAATACCTATTTTCTATGATGACTTATTGCGTTTTCAAGGCGCAGTTGAAGTATTTGACGTAAATGGAAAAGACACGCTTTGGATAAGTTGTTATTATGCCGAATACGAACGTGACGAAATAGTGCTCAGTTTAAAACAGGTGTATTCCATTTTACATTCTGATGGTAGTGATAGCATTATTCCATATTTAAACATTGACAGTATAGACTTTTGCACCTTTGGTAATACAAAGCCCTTTCGTATAAAAGTTAGAAATATTTTAAACGACAACTATATTTTTCTCTACATAAAAAAAGCTGATGCATCGCGTATTTATGGCTTAGAATTAGAAGATATATTATCTCCAAATCACATTAATTTTTTAGTTTATAAAGAGACTTTAATAGAAGAACATATTTCCGGAATCCCAGGAGACACCTATATAAGCGAGTATCTTGACACCATTTCAGAACAAGACAAACGCGCCTTAGCCAAGGAGTTTGTTAAATTTAATGAACGTTGTTTTGTTAGATTATTGGCAGATATGCGATCGTACAACTACGTTATTGTAATTACATACGATTTCGACCGAAAACAATACCGTATTCGTGCAGTAGATTTCGACCAACAAAGTTACGAAGGCAATCCAAAAGTATATAAACCTCAGTTTTTAAAAGAAAATAATGCATTTGTAAAAATGAGCTTAGAGGTCTTAGCTAAAGAATCCATACAGCAATACAAAAAAGAAGAGCGTTCACTATTAGCAAAACGCGCCAGCAGTGAGCATAAACGTTTACGTCATTTAATACGATGTATGAAAAAAGACACGATCTCTTCAACTGAAAAAGTAAAACAATTAAAAACAGGTTTATTCAGTTTAACAGGAGACGTTAAAATAAAACGCGCGAAAAATATGGGTGAATTATTGAATTCTGTTTTAGAATTTGTAATTAGAAATTATAAAAACGAAAACCCATACATCATAAAATAAACTTAGACTTTCAGTCATGAAAATAAAGAAAATTTTAGTTGCTAACCGAAGTGAAATTGCCATCCGCGTATTAAGAGCTTGTGCTGAACTTAATATTGCTACGGTTGCTGTTTATACATATGAAGATCGTTACTCCCAACATAGAAATAAAGCCAATGAATCGTATCAAATTGGAGAGGACAATGCGCCGCTAAAACCCTACTTAGACATTGAAGAAATAGTCGCTTTAGCTAAGGAAAAAAATGTAGATGCTATTCACCCTGGTTATGGTTTCTTATCTGAAAATTCAGAATTCGCCAGACGTTGTGCTGAAAATGACATCATTTTTATTGGACCAGATCCAGACGTTATGGATGCACTGGGAGATAAAATTACAGCAAAGAAAATCGCTGTAAGATGTAATGTACCGGTTATAGAAAGCAACAAAAAAGACTTAACATCATTTTCGATTGCAATTTCTGAAGCGAATACTATTGGCTACCCAGTAATGCTAAAAGCGGCTTCTGGAGGAGGTGGTCGAGGTATGCGTGTGATAAGAACTGATGAAGATTTAGAGCAACATTTTGATTCTGCAAGTAACGAAGCCTTAAATGCTTTTGGTGATGGCACTATGTTTTTAGAAAAGTATGTTGAAAACCCAAAACATATTGAAGTACAAATTGTAGCCGACAGACACGGAAATATCCGTCATTTATTTGAACGCGATTGTTCCGTACAACGTCGTCATCAAAAAGTGGTTGAAGTCGCTCCTTCTTTTAATGTCTCTCAAAAGGTTAAAGATGCCCTGTACCAATATGCAATCGCTATCACTTCTGAAGTTAATTATAACAATATTGGAACCGTTGAATTTTTAGTAGATCAACAAGACAATATCTTTTTTATTGAGGTGAATCCACGAATTCAGGTCGAACACACAGTCACCGAAATGGTAACTGGTATCGATTTGGTAAAAACACAAATATTCATTGCAGGCGGTTATAAATTATCTGACCAACAAATAAAAATATATAAGCAAGAGTCCTTAGCGACTCATGGTTTTGCTTTACAATGCAGATTGACAACAGAAGACCCAGAGAGTAACTTCACACCAGATTATGGCACAATCACCACCTACAGAAGTGCATCAGGCATGGGAATTCGGTTAGATGCTGGCAGTATTTATCAAGGTTATAATGTGAGTCCATTTTTTGATTCCATGCTTGTAAAAGTGTCTGCTCAAGGACGAACACTAGATGGTGCCATTCGAAAGATGACTCGTGCTTTAAAAGAATTTAGAATAAGAGGTGTAAAAACGAACATTCATTTTCTTCAGAATGTGATTCAGCATGACACGTTTAGAGATGGAAAAGTAACTGTGAATTTCATTCAGAATACACCAGCTTTATTCGACATTAGATTAGCACAAGACCGAACCTCTAAAGCGGTTAAATTTTTGGCAGAAGTTATTGTTAACGGAAATTCTGATGTCAAAACTATTGATAAAACTAAAGTCTTTAGAACGGCAACTGTTCCAAAATATAAACGTGCAAATACGTTTCCTAAAGGCACCAAAGATCTATTAACAGAACTTGGACCTGAAGCATTTTGCCAATGGCTTAAGGACGACAAAAAAATACACTATACGGATACCACAATGCGCGATGCGCACCAATCGCTTTTAGCAACGCGCATGCGAAGTTACGATATGCTTAAAGTGGCAGAAAGTTTTGCGAAAAACCACCCAAACACATTTAGCATGGAAGTTTGGGGGGGCGCAACTTTTGATGTTTGCTTACGCTTTTTACACGAAAGTCCTTGGACACGTTTAAGAGAATTGCGTAAAGCTGTGCCAAACATTCTACTTCAAATGTTATTGCGCGGCTCTAATGGTGTCGGTTACAAAGCCTATCCTGATAATTTAATTGAAAAATTCGTTGAGAAATCTTGGGAAAATGGTGTGGATCTTTTTAGAATTTTCGACTCGCTCAATTGGGTAAAAGCCATGGAACCAAGTATTAATTATGTGCGAAATAAAACGGGAGGCATTGCACAGGCTGCCATTAGTTATACTGGCGATATTTTAAACCCTAAGCAAACCAAGTACAACCTAAAATACTACACACAACTTGCCAAAGATTTAGAAAATGCTGGTGCCCACATGATCGCTATAAAAGACATGGCAGGTTTACTAAAACCTTATGCGGCAACGGAATTGGTTGCAGCACTTAAAGACAGGGTAAATATACCCATTCATCTGCATACTCATGATACGTCTTCTTTACAAACCGCAACCTATTTAAAAGCGATTGAAGCAGGAGTTGATGTTGTCGACGTGGCACTTGGAGGACTTTCTGGCTTAACATCTCAACCCAACTTTAATGCGGTTGTAGAAATGATGAAAGGACAAGAGCGCTCGCACGATTTTAATATGGAAACTTTAAATCAGTTTTCAAATTTCTGGGAAGATACGCGCGAGATGTACTATCCCTTTGAGTCAGGTTTAAAAGCAGGCACTGCAGAAGTCTTTCAGCATGAAATCCCAGGTGGTCAATATTCAAATTTGCGACCTCAAGCGGTTGCTTTAGGATTAGGAGATCGCTTTGACGACGTAAAAAAAATGTACGCGCAAGTTAATACCATGTTTGGCAACTTAATTAAAGTGACACCAAGCTCGAAAGTTGTTGGAGATATGGCCATTTTTATGGTTACCAATAATTTAACTCCAGAAGATGTGATGGAGCGCGGAGACAGTATCTCGTTTCCAGAATCAGTAATCAATTTCTTTCAAGGAGATTTGGGGCAACCAGTTGGTGGGTTTCCGAAGAAACTTCAAAAAATTATTCTTAAAAACAAGGAAGCTTATACCGACCGACCTAATGCACATTTAAAACCAATAGATTTCAAAAAAGAATATGCTGCTTTTAAAAAGAAATTTCAGCTAGGCTTTACTAGAGCCATTGAAATGGAAGACTTTTTATCCTATATGTTATACCCAAAAGTGTTCGAAAAAGCGCATGAAAACTACAAACAATACGGAAATATAGCATTGATACCGACTAAAGATTTCTTTTACGGTATGAAACTACAAGAGGAAACTAATATTACATTAGAAGAAGGGAAAACTATTATTGTTAAGTTACTTTCTGTTAGTATTCCTAATGATGAAGGTTTTAGAACCGTGTTTTTTAAAGTGAATGGTGAAAACCGATTTGTGGATGTTTTTGATACCTCTTTAAATATTACCAAAGTTGAACACGTAAAGACAGATCATAATGATGCCAACCAAATTGGAGCTCCATTACAAGGCTCATTATATAAGGTTTTAGTTAAGACAGGTACAACTGTAAAAGAAAACGATCCTTTATTTGTAATAGAAGCCATGAAAATGGAAACTACCGTAACAGCTCATAAAGCCGGAACTATTGAGTCAGTTGCATTAACAGAAGGCAGTATGGTGAAACAAGATGATTTAGTTGTCACCTTCGATTAAGACATTCAATTTATGCCAGCCAAATACAACACCATAGGAATCAATTATAACCAAACGCGTAAAGCCGATCCCTATTTAACGGAACAGTAATTAAAACATCTAAATCCTAATAAAAGTGGATTGTATTTAGATATCGGTTGTGGCACGGGCAATTACAGCAGCGATCTTCAAAAAAAAGAATTTCAGTTTATTGGCATTGATCCTTCTATAGAGATGCTTCAAAAAGCGCAGTCTCAAAATAAAAACATACAATGGAAAATTGGTTCTGCTGAAAAAACCGGTTGACCTCAGTATAGCGTCTAGGGTATTATTGAAACTTTAACTATTCAGCATTAGCCCCATCTTATAAGAGCGTTTTCAGAATTAATTTATAGTCTAAAACCTAATGGGGAAATTATCATCTTCACCTCTACGCCTCAACAAAGAAAAGGGTATTGGCTGTATCATTACTTCCCGAAAATATTAGAAGATTCTATAGTGCAAATGCCTTCATTCGAAACTGTAGAACAAGCCATCGCTTTAGCTGGACTTAAAATCACGGCAACTAACACGTACA
This sequence comes from Flavobacteriaceae bacterium, assembly GCA_034112185.1. Classification (GTDB taxonomy): domain Bacteria; phylum Bacteroidota; class Bacteroidia; order Flavobacteriales; family Flavobacteriaceae; genus Winogradskyella. The sequence goes on from JAWUVW010000021.1 coordinate 16,696, forward strand.
GTATTAAGGGAGATTTGCAAGATCAGTTTTTGTATTGTAGTAAACAAAACCCAGAATTATACTTTGATGAAAGCCTTCGACCTGGTGTTTCTTCTTTTAGCGCAGTAGCGAACAAAGATGAAGTTGAAAATGGTTTAGCAGCATTGAGAGCTTCCATTGATACTAGAGAAATAGATGAAATCATAAAATCGTATCAAAATAATTTAGGTGATTGTTTGTATATCATAGCTGAGAAGTTAACATCATAAAACCTATTAGTTTTGATTACCTTTGCAGCCATAAAGAAGCTATACGTTGCAACAAAAAAAAGAACATCCCAAAGTAAAATCACAACTTCATCCAAGAAGTCAACATCGATCGCGTTATAATTTTGACGAACTTATTAAGAGTTCTCCGGAATTAGCAAAATTTGTTGCACCAAATAAGTATGGTGATGACTCCGTAGATTTTTTTAATCCAGACGCTGTGAAAGCGCTCAATACGGCCTTATTAAAGCATCATTACAATGTTGAATTCTGGGATATTCCGGAGCATTATTTGTGTCCACCAATTCCTGGTCGTGCAGATTATATCCATAACATTGCAGATCTTTTAAAAGGAAATCATTCAGAAATCCCAAAAGGGAATCATATCAAAGGCCTAGATGTTGGTGTTGGTGCGAGTTGTATTTATCCAATTATTGGTAATTATGAATATGGTTGGTCCTTCATTGGGAGTGATACAAATGAGACTGCAATTACCTCTGCTAAAGACATAGAACAGCGAAATTCTAATTTAAAATCTAATTTAGAGATTAGGCGCCAAGAACAATCGAATGCCTTTTTTAAAGATATTCTTAAAACAGGTGAGACCGTTGATTTTACAATGTGTAATCCACCATTTCATGCGTCACTTCATGATGCTGAGAAAGCGAGTCTGAAAAAGTTAAAAAACTTAAAAGGAAGAAGACCAAGTAAAGCTGTTCTCAATTTTGGCGGACAACAAAACGAATTATGGACCAAAGGTGGTGAAGCACGTTTTGTAAAAGATATGATTTACGAAAGCAAAAATTTTAGCAAACAATGTTTTTGGTTTACAAGTTTAATTTCAAAAGAAGTGACACTAAAACCAACCTATAAAATTTTACAAAAAGTAAATGCGACTGATGTAAAAACCATAGAAATGGGCCAAGGTCAAAAAACCAGTAGATTTATAGCTTGGACGTTTTTATCTGAGAAAGAGCAAAAGCAATGGGCAACTGAGCGTTGGTAGTTCTAATGTTCTACCTTTGCTACAAATTAAAATAGATGTCATTTAAAGACTTACACCTTATAAAACCTTTACAAAAAGCTGTTGATGCTTCTGGTTACGCAGAACCAACATTAGTGCAACAACGAACCATTCCATTGGTTTTAGATAAAAAAGATGTCATTGTATCCGCACAAACTGGTACAGGGAAAACAGCAGCTTTCGCATTACCTATTTTGCAACAGCTTTATGATAAACAAGATGCTCCAAAAAAAGGTAAGAAAATTAGAGCACTTATTATAAGTCCGACACGAGAATTAGCCGTTCAAATTCAACAGAATTTTAAAACCTACGCGCAGTTTACTAATCTAACATCATTAGTCGTTTTTGGTGGCGCTTCTATAGAACCTCAAATTGCTGGATTAAAAAAAGGTGTTGATATTTTGGTGGCCACTCCTGGTCGCCTACTCGACTTGCACAAACAAGATTATATCAATCTCGATTATATTGAAACCTTCGTTTTGGATGAAGCCGATTTAATGTTAGCTATGGGGTTTATTGATGATGTCAAAAAGATTGAACGTCTTTGTCCGGAAGAAAAACAAACACTTTTATTCTCAGCAACAATTCCCTATAAAATTGAGGAATTAGGTAAAACGATTCTAAAAAACCCTGAACGTATTGATGTCACACCTACAAAATCCGTAGCTAAAGATGTAAGTCAGGTCTTATATTATGTACCTAAACAAAGTAAAATTGAATTGTGTCTGCATTTATTGCGCAACACAATAGAAGGTAACGTACTTATTTTTAGGCGCACCAAATATGGTGTTGACAAGCTTGAAGAGACGCTTCTAAAAAACGGTTTTTCAGTAAATAGTCTTCATGGAGATAAAGACCAAAGCGAGCGACAAAACGCCTTAAACAAGTTTAAAAATGGCTATGTAAAAGTTCTAATTGCGACGGACGTCGCTGCGCGTGGAATTGATATTAGCGAACTTGATAATGTCTTTAACTTTGATATGCCAAATGTACCTGAAACTTATGTACATAGAATTGGAAGAACTGGTCGCGCTGGTCATATTGGGAAAGCCTACGCGCTTTGCTCGGCTGATGAGAAAAGCTATGTAAAAACGATTCAAAACTATATAAATGTTCAAATTCCTGTAGAAACTGAGCATCCTTATCCTTTAGATCCTAAAGCCAAACCTATTGTGCATAAAAGGCAAGGGAGTAAGTATAAAAAAGGTCGTAAAAGTGAAGCTTCTAAGAAAAAGAAAAAGCGCTGGTATTAATTAGCTGCTAGCTACAATAGAAGTTAAAATATCGATTACGATACTTTAATGTTTCTACATCTTTATACCGTTTTATCTTGTGTACTGATTGGCGACCTTCTCTAAATCATAAAAAAAGGAACCTTAATTCATAAAAGACTCGGAAGAATCTATATTGATTTTAATGTTATTTACAGCAACTGATACGCTATTTATCCCAGCTGTAGTTGGTGGTTGTATTCTTAATCATTTTGGCTGGATTCACCTCTTTAGTTTTTTAACGTTTTAGAACGTTACAACAGCCTATTTAGCTATTAAAAAAGGCAATGTAAAAGGGTACAAAAGAAAGATGATTTTACGCTATTTTGGTGCTTTAACTATTGCAGGTACTTTTACGTTAATGTCCGGCCGTTATTTGCATGAGGTGTTTTTTAGTGTTTAGAGTTCGTTATTAAATGGATTTCAAATAACTCTAAAAAAAGTCAAGTTTTAAAAAATAAAAATACCTAAAATATTAAATTGGTTAGGGTATCGATTTAATCTTTAAAGAGCGATCATATGTTGACTTCTTAAAAACAGCTTCATTAGCTATAATCCTAAAAAAATCTTCAATGTATTTTTGTGCTGTGGTATAGCTTCTATTATCTTCGAAATAAGATTCATTCGCATTTATTATAGCTAATAAGTCCTGCTTGTGTGCTATAAATTCTTGTCTAACTTGCAGAAATAATTTATAATCACGCTGATAACCCATGTAATACCTTTCAGTCACTTTTTCAATTGGCAAGTTTTGTTTCCGCGTTTGTGACACTATAGCGTAGCTTGTATTTACATAACCAGCCAGATCAAAATCGTAAGGCACAGGTATAAATTTTTTATTTACAAATATAACTTTTACGTTATGATGTTTGGTTACTGAATAATCGGTATTACCAATCATGTATTGAAACATTGCAAGTCTAATTGCGGCTAAGTCATCATACCCTTTTGGACTAAAACTTCTTTTAGTGATTTTACCATCTAATCGCTTCGCTACCATTTCATCATCCTCTATTAAGAAACCCTTAAGCTGGTGAATCTTAGATTTACGAACCTTTACATCTTCATATTCTACATCTATTAGGCGTGTACTAAAGGAATAAGGTGAAATAACTTCGAACATTTTATAAATCACATATTCCTTTATTACATTATCATCTTTTGATGATTCATTTAAACATGGTAGGACCATTTTTAATTTTTTCTGGCCTTTAAAAATGGTTTCTTTAGCTTCTTTTTTTTTGATTTTTAATTTTAAGGGGGTGAAATAACAATTCTTCCGTCTAAAATTTCCACGAGCACGTATTTTTAAACTAAGTGTTTTCCAGTCTCCATTTTTCATTTGATAGACCAATTCTGAGTCCATAAATGTAGAGTCATTTGTTTCTTTTTTTAAAACCTTTCTTGAATATTTCAATTTAACAGGAAGTAAGGCGATTTCATCAAAAAGACGATTTGCCTCTAATAAGCCGTCTGATGGATTGACATCTTGACCTAATACAACAGCGGAAAACGTAAATAAAACAAGAGTAATCAATTTTAAAACACTCATATTCAATATATTCATTAACTTTATCAAATATAATCAATCACAAAGCATATCAAAAAATATTCTTCAATACTCAATCTCAAAACCCTTTTTGTGGTTTTATTAGCAATGTTAATTACCTATTGCGCCTACTTTTTTAATATTAATTTCAATATGGATCTTACGCTACTTAGTATAGCTATTATCTTTCCATTAGTATTTTCAATAAGAGGCTCTTTTAGACGTCGTGAAAAAGCCTTAGAGCACCTCTCTGAATTTAAAAGCACACTGCATACGGTTAGTAATTTTTTACTGAGCAGTCCAAAACTAGTAGACTTATATAAAACAGATGTTGACACCATTTTGTTAAACATAAATTCGACAGTATTAAATCATTTGGCTAGTCAAGACAAAAGTTTAGCTAAAGTAGATCAGTCCATGAACCAAGTGTATGCATTTGTTATTGATAAAAACGATACTATTACTAGACAAGTAAGAGATAAAGTCTTTCGTTTTATGAAAGACATGCACGAATGTGTCGAAAATTTAAATGCCATTCATATTCATAGAACACCCATTAGCTTAAAAGCTTATTGCCTCGTCTTTATCTATATATTTCCTTTCATCTATGCTCCAGAAATTATAAAAAACGTTGGAGATTTTCAACCAAAATGGATCGTTTATGGTGTTGTCTTTATAACGCAGTTTATTTTAGTATCACTTTATAATATTCAAAATCAATTAGAGTACCCTTTTGATAATATAGGCATTGACGATATTAATTTACAAAATTTTAAATTTGACAGATAAACATCCTAATAACAGTGAAATTTTTGTTCAATTGATATGAGTCAAGATTATAATAGTCCTGCGTTTAAAAAGTTACTCCAAAAACTATAAAGGAATATAGTAATATTCAAATTCCGGTTGAGACGGAGCATCCCCATTCTTAAGACCCAAAAGCCAAACCTATTGTGGATAAAAAGCAAGGGAGTAAGAATAAGAAAAGACTTAAAAGTGAAGCTTCTAAGAAGAAGAAGAAGAACTGGTATTAAGGGTTTAAAAGTTTGAAGTAGAAATGTTCTGAAGCGTTTGAATAATTGCCATTATTCTATTTCTCACCTCTAATGAGCTATGCTCGGTATTTTCAATGAAAGAATTCTTTCATTTCAATAATCCTTGAAGGCATTTTAGGGGTGTTTTTGAAACGCTTTCAGAACATTCAATATTAATACCAAATAATCAAAATCTGGTTTGAAATAATTTCTAATTTATTCTCCAAAATTGATAATGTTATCCTTGGTGAGTCTAATAATTCCATTGACAGTAGTAATGGAAATAGTACTCAGGCTATTGTCATTACCTTTGGTATTTAGATCCAACATTTTTGTATTGTTATTATTTTTTTCTACAGGAAAGTCCACGGCTTTATTATCTACAAAATGTTTGGTGTAATTTCCAAAAGTAGTAAGTTGATAGCCCTTGTTTTTTGGAAGAAATAAATTGACTTCTGAGTACTCCGTAATCATATTTAAAGCTTCAAAATCATTGGAAAAGTTATGAATGAGATACTTACTCGTGAAATCCGTAATTTCTACATTGCTCGCTATTTTACCGATTTCAAGTTGGGAAAATTCAGAGCTTAGTTTTACATTTTTCAATTCACCAATCACTGTTCGCTTTGTATTATCTAAAATTAATTCTCCTCCGTTTATCGTTTTTGCGATTAAAGTGGCATCCTTTATTTTAATGACGTTGTTTTGGTTCTTCAAATTTTCAACGTATAGTCGTCCGCCATCAGCTCTAAGGCTAATTTGATTATCTAAATTTTCTTTTATTCTTATTGTTGAAGCTTTAGAATTGATCGTTAGTATTAAATTATTCGGAACTTTAATCACAAGCTTACTAATGTACTTTTTTGGCTTCCTTTTTTTCTCCTTTTCTATCATTTTTGTCTTTTCACTCTCACTATATCTTGTTGAATTTTGGATATACCTCATATAAGATGAGACTGGTTTTTTTGCTTCACTTATTTCTTTTAATACAATTGACTGTTCCTTGTAGTTATAAGAATTCACAGCTTTATCAGATTTCATCATCATACTGCCAAAAATTGTATTAAACTGATAGAAGCGGTACATATTAAACTTAGACTTGTCCACTAGCTTGATCTGATTATTTGTAAATTCAGATTCAATTTTAACCCTCTCTCTAGCCGCCTTTTTTTTTCGGTTTGGATAATTAATAAACTCAATGGTGTGTTCAACATAAAATTTTTCATCAGGTGATTCTAATATTTCAACAGAACTCCCTCTAAATTCTAATAGTGCGGTTGTATTTTCATTTGTATTATAGGTCTTGATATAAAGTGTTTCTGTTTGTGCTTGTAAAGACCATGATGAGATGAGCATCAAGACTGTAAATTTAAATAGTGTTTTCATAATGTTCGTTTTTTTGATTTAATATTTTGATGTGTTTTTGTATGTCTTGTAAAATTTGAAGTCGTGTTTGAAGATTATCAACCAAAGACTCAATAACCAATAAATTATTAGCATCCTCCTTAAACCGAATTGAATTCTCTTTATAATCTTTATCTAAGTCTTCTAATTTTTTCTTGAAACGTGCTACTAAAATCTCATCTTCTGCTATAGCGACAAAGTTTTCCCACTCTGCTTCAATATTTTTGAGATACTCAGCTTCTACAGCTTCAATTTGTGCTATCATTGGTGACACAAGAACTGGTTCTGGTTCATTCATAAAAATGCTGTAACCAACCGTAAGCGCTATAACCGATATTGCTGCAATTTTTAACCAAGAAAAAGATGTGAACTTTTTCTTAGGCTGCGTTTTAAGCTTCTCTAAAAACTCAGTTCTATGATTCTCAGGAAGTGCTTTTAAGTCATCTTCGGTTTTAAATAAATCTCTAATATCTTGTTTCATTATATTTTTCTTTTAAAAGCACTTGTAGCTTTAATTTGCCACGTCTTAAATGGGTTCTTGATGTTTTTATTGGGATGTCCAATATTTCAGAAATCTCTTTGTGATCGTAACCCTCAATTAAATATAGCTTTACCACTAGTTTATGTTTTTCATTTAACCGCTCTATGGCATATAGAATTTCTTGTTTAGTTATCCTGCTATCAAAATTCCAATCCTCTTCATTTACAATTTTTAATTCTGAAACTTCTAAATCATTAAATTTTAGCTGTTTTTTCTTTAATACATCTAAACATTGATTGATGATGATTCGTTTTAGCCAGGCGCCAAATGTGGCTTTGGGTTTATAATTTTCAATATTTGTGAATGCTTTTAAAAACCCTTCTTGTATGGCATCTTTAGCATCCTCTTCATTATTTAGATAGCGACACGCAACGGTAAACATTGCTCTACTGTAGGTGTCATAAACTTGCATCTGCGCTATTCGATTGCCTTTTTTGCAAGCCTCTAATAAATAATTATCTAATTGGTGCATCTAGTTGTTTAGTGTTCTCATTTATAAAAACGATAAAAAAGTGAAAGGGTTTCAAATTTTGAATAAAAAGGTTGAATTTAATTGAATATGCCTAAATTTAGGCTGAATTGTTAACCAACAACCAAAAGATGAGTCAAGATTACAACAAGCCTGCGTTTAAAAAATTGCTTCAAAAGCTACAAGAAGAAAGCTGGCAATTAGAGTTGCTTATTTCTGGTTTTGCCATTTTCGGTTTATTTACTGCAATTGAGCCCATTTACGACGGAATGCTAGAAGCTCAAAATAATCAGCAACTCTATTTATTTGTAATTTATACTATAGGATTTATTTCTTCTGCTATTCTTATTTTTAATTTAATGCTTCATGTTTTGTTACGTGGTTTATGGATTGGTGCATTAGGCTTACGCTATGTCTCTGGAGATATTGATTATGATGTATTAAACTATAGTCCGAAATTCACGAAATACTTAAAGAAAAAGGTTGGCTCTTTTGATAAATATATTGCAACACTTGAGAACTATTGTAGTATCATATTTGCCATTTCGTTTCTACTTATTTTTTATGTACTTGCTATAACATTTACAATAATAACTATTGCTTTATTAGCTAATTATGTATTAGATAGTGAAACGCTCCCTGGATGGGTTTCTAAAGGTATTGGCATACCTGTGATGGTATTTCTTTGTGTTGGCATGATTATTACTTTTATTGATTTTATAACGCTTGGATTTCTAAAGAAGAAAAAATGGATTTCTAAGATCTATTTTCCTATTTATTGGATATTTAGTTTCATCACTTTTTCTTTTTTATACCGTGCTCTTGTCTACAATTTTTTAGACAATAAATTTGGAAGACGTCTTAGTTTAATACTCGTGCCCTTTTATATTTTAATCTTTGTGATTACATCATCTCGTTACAAAAACTCTAATTATATTAATGATAACATTAGCTCTAGTAGTATAATGGCAAATTCAGGGAATTATGAAGACTTATTAATTGATAATAAAACGTTTACAGGTGATATTATTATTCAATCTAAGGTAATCTCTGACCCATTCGTTAAAGTATTTATGTTGTATTCTGAGACTATTGAAGATCGTGTATTTCATTACAACCCGACCTTAAAACCAGATGAAGATGATAGAGGTCTAAGCACTGGCATTAGGGTGAATTCTAATTTTTCTGGAGGAAAAAAAATTGATAGTTTAAGGCAAGAATACCTTAAAACAATCAATTCGATTTATAGCATAAAGATTGACTCGACGACTTATGACAATACATTTATTTTTGGTCAGAACCTAAAAAAAGAATTAGGCTTTGAAACCTACATTGGTACTAAAAAACTTGAAGAGGGTAAACATCTATTAAAAGTAAATAGACGAAGCATTAAGGATAAAGACACAACATATTGGAACGTTGCAAAGATTCCATTTTGGTATTACCCAAACTAAATAGCCATACGCTTATTAAAATATTGCTTTAATATTGGGATTTGAATACTTACCGTAATAGCTAGGAATACCATAGCATACATTAACGTTTTAGAAAACTCAAACGATACGTTTTGTAATGGGTTAATAGAAATATTCGACAAATTAAAACGGTCTAGCCAACCACTGCTTGTTATAGGTTCTTTAAAATAAATATAACATACTAAAGCTACAAAACTGCCAATTATAACAAACCAAATAGATTTTGGAATCAACGGTTTATAAACCGTCGCTGTTGCAATAGCGGCGACCTTAAACATCACATTACCTGTAAAATCTAAAGAGGGTTGCTCTAAAGTTTCATTAGCCATGAGCTTATCAATGAATGCCTCTATTCTTTTCTCATTAGTTTCCATAATTCATACTATTTTGAGGTTGTAGATACTGTTCTAAAATAACAGCTAACTTTTTTCTTGCTCTAAAAAGCTTCACCTTAACTGTGTTTGCTTCAATATTTATAATTTTAGATATTTCTTCTAAAGATAATTCTTCAAAATAAAATAGAGTTAATAGAGCACTACTATCTTCTGGTAATTTATTAATACAATTCTTTATTAAAACACTCTTTTCTTCATTTATCATATTATCCAGAGCGTTGTCAATACTATCTAATTTATTAAATGTAAATTCATCTATCGGGACATCATTATGGTGTTTCTTATTCTTTTTTATGCGATCTAAGCAGGTATTATAAGTGACTTTGTATATCCATGTGGAAAATTTAGAATCGCCTTTAAACTTATCCAAAGACTTAAACACTTTTATAAATGTATCTTGTGCCACCTCTTCTGCTTCTTCCTTATGCTTCAGCATGCGTATGGCCAATGTAAAGACCAAGTCCTTATAACGATTCACTAATTGCGCATACGCTTTAGTGTCGCCATTTTGGATAGCTTCTATTAATTTTTGGTCGTCGATGGTGGTCATTTCTATTTAAGACGACCTTATACACTATAAGGTTACACATATTAAAAAAAACTTATTTTTGAAAAAATTGTAACCTCAACCCATAACTTGTCGTCATAAGCTATGAACACCTAAAATTAATCAATTAAAAATCAAACATTATGGCAGGAGAAATTTTAATACCAATTAGTATGTTTCTAACCGTTTTCGGAGTATTATATTTATACTTATCTACAAGAAACAAAGAACGCTTAGCACTTATCGAAAAAGGCGCAGATGCCTCAATTTTTATGAGGGGTAGATCCAATGCTACACCAATCTGGAAAGTGCTACTCTTAAACTTAGCTTTATTATTAATGGGTATTGGTGCTGGAATTTTTATCGCTTCAATCCTCTACTATAATTTAGGCGTAAATGAAGATGCCGCTTATCCAGGAACCATTTTCTTAATGGCTGGCATTGCCTTATTTGTAGGCTTTAACAAGACAAAAAACCTAGATAAAGAATAAAAAAAACAGTAGTCAATCAATTAGAAAATGTCTCTTCTGAAAAATTCGGAATGAGACATTTTTTTATGTCATACTAATTCCTATTTAAAAGAACAGATATAAAAAATAATCTATCTTTAAGAATTAAACGCGCGACTATTGTCTTGATGAATTTATTTCAGCATCTTTAGTGATTCAAACAACACTTTAGAATGTATAAAATTTTAGTACTAGTTATATGCTTTAGCCAATTCGCTTTAGCTCAAATTACAATAAAGGATAGTATCACCAAATACCCTATAAGCTATGCTACTATTTCGTTTGGTAATGGACAGGGGATTTTTGCTGATGATGAAGGTCAATTTTTATTCACAAAAAAAATATACCCAGATATTGATTCACTGTTTATCTCAGCACTAGGTTTTAAAAATCTTAATATTTCTACTAAAAATCTTCCGCCCCTATTGTTAATGCAAGCACAAGCCGCTATTTTAGATGAAGTTATAGTTGGTATTAAACGCGACAGAAAATTTAAAGAAGAAACATCAAAACCTTATTTAGATGATGATTATTACAATTGCTGGTTACCAACTATAGAATCCGAAATTGCGGTTTACTTTCCTAAAACAACATCAAAAGATCAAAAGTTATCTCATGTTCAATTTCCGATTGCATTAGAATCTAAAGACTGGAAAAAACGCAAACGTTCTAACAGCGATAAAAAGCCTTTTTCTACCTTATTTAAGGTGCAATTTTATGCCAATGATGAAGGCGTTCCTGGAAAAGTCTTAACCTATAAGACGATTGTTTTTAGAGCCACCGAAAAAAATGGAGACGCTGTTGAGCTTGCTATTGACGATTACGATATCTACATTCCTAATTCAGGTTTTTTTGTATCTGTTCAAGTTTTAGGTTACACTGATAAAGCAGGAAAGTTGTTGCCAAACAAAAAATATAAAGAGATAAAATCAAAAAATGGTGTGGTTAAAATACCTACTAATTTTAGACCATTACTGCCATTTACAGACGAAATTAAAACGAATAACACCTTTATTAGACGTGTATTTATAAGTGGCAATACTTGGGTGAAATTTGAAAAAGGAAATGGTTTAAAATCAACTTTAATAGACAGAGGCCTAAATAATTACGGCATTGGACTCACTTACAAAACCTATAAAGATGACTGAACCTATTGGACTTTACATCATGGCTGTAATGTACATCGTAGCAGGGCTCATGCATTTTGTAAAGCCAAAAATATATTTGCGTGTCATGCCTAAGTACTTGCCAAAACACAAAACCTTAGTGTCTTGGAGTGGTATTGCTGAAATACTTCTAGGTGTTGGATTGTGTTTCCCTGTTTTGAAAGTCATTGCTATTTATGGAATCATTGCTATGCTCGTCGTTTTCTTGATGGTTCATTTCTATATGTTGTCTGGAGAAAAAGCATCCACCGGAATACCAAAATGGATTTTAATCTTGCGCATTCCTCTTCAATTTGGCTTGATGTATTGGGCTTGGATGTATTTGAATTAAAGTCTACTCTACTTCAAAATCAAAATAAGTCTCAGGAAACGGTTCCCAACGCAAGGTGAAATGCCACCATTCTTTTGGGTAATTTCTAAAGTTATGTTTTAGCATTACGGTTTGTAGTAAATGTCGATTGGTTTTTTGCTGATCAGTTAAATCTTTATAATCGACCCAAGATTGTTCACCAAAAAAATCATAAGGACTTCCCATGTCCAAAGGGTCTCCTGTTTTACCATCAGTAAGTGTTACATCTAAAGTACTGCCTCGACTGTGTCCAGATCGCGATGCGATATATCCCGATTTAAATAAGTGCCGCTTATTAACGTCTGGATAAAATTGCTGTTTATTTATTGTGTCATTCAAATCTCTTGCCCAACGCATAAAATGATTAACCGCTCCTTGTGGTCTGTAACCATCATAAACTTTTAAGCATAGATTTTGCTGTTGTAATTCGGCCTGTACGAGTTTTAATTTTTCGGCAGTGGCTTTGGTTATAATAAGCCGATTCGCTTTATAGCCATCAATGGTATCCCCTACAAAGTTGTTGGTACTGAAGTACCTTAGTTCCACATCTAAATCAGCAATCACCGTTTTAGCATATACAAAGCCGTCTGGCAAAGTCTGCTTTTGACCGAAACCTAATGCTATTAAAGCAAAACAGATACTATATAGGAGTGATTTATAATTCATGTGCTTATGCTTTTTTTATGGTCACATGTTGTTCGCTATTAATCATTTTTTGTATGCGATAAGATTATGAACGTGCTCGTTTCATAAGGATGTACTAATTTAGACAAAAAATATACTATGGACTTGTTTTCTGAAGAGAAACAACATTTTAAGCTTCCGAATGCTGAACTTATTTATATTCCCAATTTCTTTTCGAAGATAGCGTCTGATTCCTATTTTGAATCTCTAAAAACAGATACGAATTGGCAACACGATAATATTACTATTTTCGGAAAAACCTATAAACAACCGCGATTAACTGCTTTATTTGGAGAATCAGATCAACCTTATGGGTATTCTAATATTGTGATGCACCCTGAGCCATTAACGCCAAGCCTAAAAACTATGAAGCATCAAATTGAAGATAAAGCAAAGCATCAATTCAACACCGTTTTAATTAATCTCTACAGAGATGGTAATGATAGCAATGGCTGGCATGCGGATAATGAAAAAGAGTTAGGTAAACATCCTGTTATTGCTTCTGTTAGTTTTGGTGAAGCCCGTCCATTTCATTTTAAACATAGAACCCTAAAAGAAGAACGCCACAAATTAATCTTAGAACATGGAAGCTTACTCGTTATGAAAGGTGAAATGCAACAGCATTGGCTGCATCAAATTGCAAAGACCAAAAAACAAATTGAACCTAGAATTAATCTCACTTTTAGAAAACTAATTTGACTTGAAATAGTGTATAATGGCTATTCTTGTGCTTGGATGGGATGGGATTGAATGCTAGTTGAAGCTAGTAAAAATAAAAAGCCGAGATCCCTCAATCTCGGCTTTTCTAATTTGCTTTTTTTACTATGCTAGTAGATTCAGGGTCTCTAAGTCAACATAACATAATGCAAATATTAATTAATTAATCCATTGAACTAAAAACATAATTTTTAGTACATGACAAATATATCATTAGTTTTAATTACATCGCTAAAAAACACTATTAATCGTTGTAATACGTTTAATTTTAACATTTAAAGATGAAATAATGTATTTCATCGATAAAATACAATCATAAAAAATAAAAAATCGAGTTTAAGTATCATAAATTAGAATAAAAATTGTTTCAAACTTTAGGATTCAATGCAATATGGATTGAACTTATTTAAACTTTTTAAATTCGCTAAAAAATGACACTTTTTCACCCATTTTTTATCTTTTTTTCATTCCGTAGCGTGGCTATGCAACTCAAAAAAGATTTCAATTGGTCAAAAAATTAGTGATTTTCGCTAAAACCTATAAAGTCTAAATAAGTTCATTAACTTTAAACCTATCAAAAAAATTAAAATGAAGTTTTATTTAATTCTAACGCTATGTTTAGTCTCAACTTTAAGTTTTTGTCAAGAAAAGACCTATACTGAAGAAGACCTGTCAATTTCAAAATGGATAGATGGTACTTTGTTAAGTCCTAATACTACCGAAAACCCAAGTTTAGCAATAATAATTGCTGGCTCTGGCCCTACAAATCGTAATGGTAACCAAAATTTTCTGCAAAATAACTCATTAAAAAAACTAGCTGAAGGACTAACTAATCGTGGTGTTGCGACATTTAGATATGATAAGCGTATCGTAAAGCAAATCCGAAAAGGCAATGTAGATAAAAATATGATGTTTGATGATTTTGTGAGTGATGCCTCTGATGTGATTGACTTTTTTAAGGCTAAAGAAACTTATAGTAAAATTTATATCATTGGACATAGCCAAGGCAGCTTAGTCGGCATGCTCTCCGCTAAAGATAAAGCCGATGGTTTTATATCTCTTGCTGGGGCCGGACAAAATATTGGTGATGTTTTAGTAGAACAAGCCACTAGAATGGATCCCAAACTCGGTGAAGAAACGCAACCTGTAGTAGAGCAATTAAAACAAGGTAAAACCGTAACGAATTATCCTTCTGCTTTAGCCTCAGTGTTCAGTGCAGACATTCAACCTTTTATGATCAATTGGATGAAATACAGTCCGACTGAAATTATTAAAGTACTCGAAATACCTATTCTCCTTATTAATGGAACAAAAGATCTTCAGGTTTCTGAAAGTGAAGCCAAATTATTAAAAGAAGCAAATAAAAAAGCGACTTTAATACTTATTGAAAACATGAATCATGTCTTGTTTGAAATTAAAGGCGGTGATTTAGAAAACTCTAAATCTTATAACGAATCATCTAGACCAATCTCACCAAAACTTATTTCAAGTATTATTGATTTTATTGGCTCTTAAACCTCATTCTAACAGACTTCAAAATGAAAAAGGCATCCCAACCACGAGATGCCTTTTTCTAACTAACCAACCAATGTAATGCTACGATTTTGTAGTGTGTTACCCTGAGGTAACTATCGCAATAT
Organism: Flavobacteriaceae bacterium; assembly: GCA_034112185.1. Taxonomy (GTDB): domain Bacteria; phylum Bacteroidota; class Bacteroidia; order Flavobacteriales; family Flavobacteriaceae; genus Winogradskyella. The sequence goes on from JAWUVW010000021.1 coordinate 31,715, forward strand.
TCATCACGCTTAACACATTACAAATGGCGTGCCAAACAATATTTTTTAGATTTTTTTTTAAAACTGTAACAAATAAACCTATTTGCATACTACTATAATAAATCATATCTTTATGATATCATTTTAATATCATTATAATATACATCATCAATAATCAACTAAATTTCAAACTTATGAAAGAAGAAAAAATCATCGTCCCAGCAAATGGCTATTTAATGCTATTTTTATTTGCTCTACTTTTCTCTGGAAGCATTGCACTCTTTCCTATTACTAAAACAGGCTGGCCTGCATTTGGCATTATAGCCTCTATTGTATTAGCCTTTGGTTTCTTAATGGTGCAACCAAACGGTTCTCGAGTATTGCTTTTATTCGGAAAGTACGTAGGCACTATAAAAAAGAACGGCTTCTATTGGGTAAATCCTTTTTACACCAAAAAGAAAATTTCATTAAGAGCGAGCAATTTTGATAGTGAACGTCTTAAGGTTAACGATAAATTAGGTAACCCAATAATGATTAGCACCATTTTAGTATGGCGTGTACAAAATACGTACAAAGCCGCTTTTGATGTCGATAACTACGAAAACTTTGTGCGCGTGCAAACTGACGCTGCCGTGCGAAAGTTAGCGAGTATGTATCCTTACGACAATTTTGCAGACGAAGGTCATGTTGAAGATATTACCTTAAGATCTAGTGTTAATGAAGTCAGTACTACTTTAGAAAAAGAAATTGATGAGCGCTTGTCCATAGCTGGTATTGAAGTTTTAGAGGCTCGTATTGGTTACCTAGCTTATGCACAAGAAATCGCAAATGCAATGTTGAAGCGTCAGCAAGCCACAGCAATAGTTGCCGCAAGACATAAAATTGTAGAAGGCGCCGTAAGTATGGTAGAAATGGCGATAGACCAGCTCAGCAAAAAGCAAGTTATCGACTTAGATGATGAACGCAAAGCGGCTATGGTAAGTAATCTTATGGTGGTACTTTGTGGGGACAAAGATGTGTCTCCAGTACTTAACACTGGCACTTTAAATCATTAAAATGAATAAGAATCAAACAACGAGCATTGCATTAGGTAGTGCCTTTGGAACTAGTATTGGTACGACCATTGGAGCGGTAATTGATAACATAGGCATAAGCTTAGTGTATGGTTCGATAATAGGATTGCTCATAGGTGTGATATTAGCACTAGTTGTATTTAAAGACGAAAAAACAGAAGAATAGTATAAAACATCCTTTGGCAAAAATACTGTCGCTCGTAGACATAATTATAGAGATGTTTCATTTGACCTTAAAAAAAGAACAGCACATGAAAGAATATAAAGTCATAGTCCCAAAAATTGGATTTAGGAATAGAGTACAAAATTTTGAAGATATCTTAAACCAATATGCGCGAGAAGGGTGGACTGTAAATTTTATAGGACAAGGCTGGGCAAGTGTCGTCTTAGAACGCGATAAAAACAGGTAATAATTTAAAAAAACAAAGCTAATGTCCAAGAAAAAAGCTTTTGCATTACGAATCAATGAAGAGATGCTGAAAGCCATTGAAAAATGGGCTTCAGATGAGTTTCGTAGCACTAATGGTCAAATAGAATGGATGCTTATGCAATATTTAAAAGCGCATCATAGGCAACCTCAGCAAAAGAATCTACCTAAGGATGAAAAGTGACCGAAAATGGTCACTTTTTTTATGCACTTTATTTTGGTATTTTGCACGCACCTAATAATCCTAACGATGGACACCACACCAATTATTACTGACGATACTATTATTTTTGGACTCTTAATGCTAGCCTTAGGTTTTGTGTTTTTAACAGAATCCATAAAAACAGGCTTCTGGCCAAAGTTTTATAAAATTGTTCCAGGATTATTTATGGCTTATATGTTACCAGCTGTATTAACAACAACAGGTCTAATTTCACCAGAATGGACAGCAGTTTCAGAAACTGGTGTTGAAACGGAACATAGTTCTAGTTTATATTATGTTGCCAGTCGTTATTTATTACCTGCAGCCTTAGTCTTAATGACATTAAGTATCGATTTAAAGGCCGTTTTTAACTTAGGTTGGAAAGCTTTAGTAATGTTTTTTACAGGTACATTAGGGATCGTTATTGGTGGCCCTATTGCTATTTTATTAATTGCGACATTTTCACCAGAAACTGTTGGAGGTATTGGCCCAGATGCAGTTTGGAGAGGTCTTTCTACATTAGCAGGAAGCTGGATCGGTGGCGGCGCTAACCAAACGGCAATGCTAGAAATTTATGGTTATAACCAAGCTAAATATGGTGCAATGGTTTTTGTCGATATAGTAGTTGCCAATATATGGATGGCCATTGTTTTAATAGGCATTGGTAAAAGAAATCGGATCAATAAATGGCTAAAAGCAGACACATCATCTATAGAAGAACTTAAAGAGAAAATGTCAACGTTTTCAGAAAAAGTAAAACGAAATCCTTCGCTTACTGATATTATGATTATTTGCGCCATTGCTTTCGGAACAGTTGGTCTTGCGCACTTAAGTGCCAACTTTTTAGCTCCCTTTTTCGAGGGTATCGTTGCTGATATCGAATCACCGACCACAAGAAACATATTCACGTTCTTAGGTTCAAAATTCTTTTGGATGATTAGTATAGCCACCTTAATTGCCATTTTGTTATCTAATACAAAAGCAAAAAATTATGAAGGTGCTGGAGCGAGTAAATTTGGAAGTGTTTTTATTTATATTCTAGTTGCAACTATCGGGATGAAAATGGACTTAACACTTATTTTTGATAATGTTGGCCTTATTGCCATTGGCGTGGTTTGGATGACCATACATGCTTTGCTCTTAATATTTGTTGCAAAACTCATAAAAGCACCCTATTTCTTTTTAGCTGTTGGTAGCCAAGCCAATGTTGGTGGCGCAGCCTCTGCTCCTATCGTTGCTTCTGCTTTTCATCCATCGTTAGCTACTGTTGGTGTTCTTCTTGCTGTTTTTGGTTATGCGGTTGGGACCATTGCCGCTATTGGATGCACAATTTTAATGGAATTAGCAGCTGTTAGTTAGCAATTTTAAAACTATTATAAGATATTTGCGCACCTTATAATCTAAGCGAAATATGATAAAAATAAATAAAATTCTAAGTCTCATTGTTTTACTATTACTCGCCGTTTCTTGTGGCAAGGAGAAAGAAGCCAACTTTACTTTAAAAGGCACTGTAAAAGGTCTAAAAAAAGGTGTTGTTTATCTTCAGAAAGATGGGGATTCTAGCGTTGTAGATATCGATTCTATGGTCGTTGTAGGTCAGGAAGAATTCACATTACAAACTAATATTGACGAACCCACAATACTGTATTTAAAGTTATTTAAGAATGATGGAGACGAACATTATATTGCATTTTTTGCAGACAAAGGCGTAACAGAAATTAACAGCACATTAAAGAATTTTGAGTTTGATGCAAAAGTCTCAGGCTCCTCGCAGCAAAAACTTTTAGATGAATATCTAAAAGTCATGTCTCGATTTAACAATCAGAATTTAGAGCTTATTGCATCTAATTTTAAAGCTATAAAAGCCAATGACAGTCTATTGTCAGATTCTTTAAGCAAACAGTCTGAACAAATTATAAAACGCAAATACTCTTACACTATTCAGTTTGCAATGAATAATAAAGATAGTGAAATCGCGCCTTATCTAGCGCTGTATGAAATTCCTTCGGCCAATCCAATTTATATTGATTCGGTTTACAATGGTTTAACGGATGCTATTAAAAATTCATTCTACGGAAAGAAGCTCGGAAAAGTCGTCTCTAATAGGCAGACTCAAGAATAGAAATAATCTCAATCTTCGAGGTCATCGTATAACTTAAAAGTTCTCACAAAATGAAATTTAGAAAAGCGACACTAAATGATATTTCAAAGATTGTTGAGATGATTGCTACTGATGAGCTTGGAAAGCATAGAGAGAATTTTCAAAATCCACTTCCACAAAACTATTTGATCGCATTTGAAAAAATAGATGCAGATCAAAACCAAGAGCTCGTTGTTGTAGAAAATGATAACTTAGAAATTATAGGAACTTTACAACTTACGTTTATCCAATATTTAACCTATCAAGGAGGGATTAGAGCTCAAATTGAAGCGGTGAGAATTAGAAAAGACCAAAGAGGTCTTGGACTCGGAAAAACACTATTTAAATGGGCTATTGAACGTGCAAAAAGCAGACATGCTCATGTATTACAATTAACAACAGACAAGAAAAGACCTGAAGCCATAAAGTTTTATGAAGATCTTGGATTTAAAGCCACACATGAAGGCATGAAGATGCATTTTATAAAATAATCTTTGATTTATCATTCTGTCTCAATCTTTCGGAACAGCCTAAAAAAAAGTTAAAAGTAAACATCCAATCTTACTGAAGATTGGATGTTTACTTTTTTAGAGCCGATAGAGGGACTTACTTCGACAGCGCTCTGCATAAACCTCTCGTCCCTAATAAAATATAAGTTATAAAAAAACTCTTATTACTTTTAATAATTAGAGTTTCAATTCAGAGCCGATGGAGGGACTCGAACCCACGACCTGCTGATTACAAATCAGCTGCTCTAGCCAGCTGAGCTACATCGGCAAAATTAATCCTGCCCATATGCGCAGAAAGAATCTCATTTATTTCAACGTATTTATTTTTTCAATAAGACCTCTACCTTTCGATTCTAAGTCATTATTAATAGCCTTAAAATGGGCTTTCTTATCTTCAACACTTCTGTCGTTAACACGAGCAATAAGCTCATCAAACGTCGCAATAGCTTCGTCAATAACAGCATCACTCTCTTTTGTAGGCTTTTCTGTATGTGATAATTCCCAAACGTAAACCGCTTCTATGATATCACCTAAAACGTAGTTTATATCTTTTTTTAAATCTCTTTTATTCGCCATAATTCATTTATTTGATAAGTGCAAAAGTACTAAATCCTTTTAGTTATTTAATTTTATTTTATTTGAAGTTTTAAACGTAAACTTCAAGCAATTTAGCATAGCTTGTTTTTAAACTATAGTTTTTAATTGTTGCAGGAATCAGAAGTGTTTCTCCTTTAGAAATTTTAGTCGTCGAGTGTTCTGTTGAAACTTCAACGTCGCCATCAACGCACATATAAATCATAAACGAGTCGTGTATGTTTTCTATTTTCTGGGTCTTATCTATTTCGATGAAATTTGTAATAAAGAACGGACAGCTCACCATTTCATTAAACCTGTTCTTATGACTTTCGTAAGCGACTCTAAAATCGTCTTTCATATTAAAATCAAACGCATCAATCGCAATGTCGTTATGCAAGTCGCGTTCATTACCTTCAGCATCTACACGATCCCAATCATAAACACGGTAAGTGACATCACTGGTTTGCTGAATCTCTGCCAAAAGTACGCCAGCTCCAATGGCATGGACGCGACCAGCTTCAATAAAATAGGTATCCCCTTCTTTTACTGTATCGAAATTTAAAATCTTAGTGAGGCTCTTATCTTCTAAATGTTTGAGATAGGTCTCTTTATCCATGTCTTGATTAAACCCTACAATAAGGTTAGCATCAGCATCGGCTTGCATTACATACCACATCTCGGTTTTGCCAAAAGAGTTATGACGCTTTTTAGCCAATTCATCATCTGGGTGTAACTGAATACTTAAATCTTCTTTAGCATCAATAAACTTTATAAGTAACGGGAAGTCATTACCAAAACGTTCATAATTTTTTTTACCTAATAAATCAGATGTATATAGCTCTAAAAGTTCTTGAAGCGATTTTCCTTTTAATTCTCCATTAGAAACCATAGAAATGTCTCCAGAAACTGTACTAATTTCCCAACTTTCACCTAAAATTTTAGAGTCGGAATCTTTGCTAAGATATGTATTGAGCTTTTCTCCTCCCCAAATTTTATCTTTTAAAATAGGTTGGAACTTTAAAGGGTATAAACTATTTTTCATGTGGTTATATCTATTGTTTTTCAACGGTCACATGCTGTTCGCTTTTAATCATTTCTTTGGGGTGATAACGCTTAACATGCTCGTTCCATAAAATTAATCTCCAGAGTAGGTTACAAAGTTACGTGGCGTTTCGTAGAGTGTAATCTCTAAATGAAACTTAGCATCTAGTTTAGCTTTTACCTTGTTATAAATAAAAACGGCTATATTTTCTGCTGTTGGGTTTAAATCTTGAAATTCTGGAACTTCGACGTTTAAATTCTTATGATCTAAGGTATTTTCAACTTCAGCTTTAATAATATCTTTGAGAATTTTTACATCAATAACAAAACCTGTTTCAGGATCAATATCACCCGTAACGCTTGCAATTAATTCGTAATTATGACCGTGGAAATTTGGATTGTTACATAAACCAAAAACAGCATCATTCTTCTCAAAACTCCAGTCTTTTCTATAGAGTCTGTGTGCGGCATTAAAATGTGCTTTTCTATGTACAGTTACCTTCATTTCTTTATGTTTATAAATTCGTAAAATTTTTCAAATATAATTTTAAACCAAGCTGTGTATAATTCAGGATGTAAAGCCATATCAACTTTTACGGCTTCGAGTGGCATCCATTTCCAATCAGCGGCTTCGTCTTTATTAATCATTGGAGCTTCATTATAAGAACCAATCATCACATGGTCATACTCATGTTCTGTTAAGCCATTATCAAATGGTGCTTTATAAATAAATGAAGTCGATTCTTGCAAATCCGTTACGAAACCCATTTCTTCTTCTAAACGTCGTTTACCAGCGTCTAAATTGCTTTCGCCATCCCGTTGATGACTGCAACAGGTATTTGTCCATAAACCTGGCGAATGATACTTATGCAAAGCGCGTTGCTGTAACATGAGTTCATTCTTATCATTAAAAATAAATACGGAAAATGCGCGGTGTAGAAGGGCCTTTTCATGGGCTTCCATTTTAGGCATTAAACCAATCTGGTTATCATTTTCATCTACTAAGATGACTTGTTCTTCTGTCATAAAGCAAAATTAACACCTAAATTCGTAAAAAAGGTAAAGGTTTTCATAAAAAAAGCCGTTTAAATTATTAAACGGCTTTTTAGATATTTTAAAGTGATTTAGACTACGGACTATTCTTTATCGTCAATTGTTTTACCATTAATACTGGTAATTATAAACTCACTACGTCTGTTTAATTGGTGCTCTTCTTCAGAACAGCTCGAGTCATTGGTAGGTTCACATCCACAATCATTTACTAATCGAGATTCCCCATAACCTTTTGCAGTTAATCGTTCTGCATCAATTCCTTTATCAACTAAATATTGGCGTGTAGATTTTGCTCTTTTATCAGATAATTTTTCATTATACGGCGCTGGCCCACGACAATCCGTGTGCGAACGAATATCAATATTCATTGTAGGGTATTTATTCAATACTGCAAACACTTTTTGTAATTCGATTTCGGCATCGTATCTAATATTAGACTTGTCATAGTCAAAATAAATAATCGGAATATCTAAAATCTCAGCTAAATCATCGCCAGGTTCAATTTCTTGTTCATCTTTCTCTAACAATAATTGAAGCATTAAGTCTTGTTTTTTCGATGGCGTTGTAAAACGTTTTTCGTCCGATGCGTACTTTTCTTTCGCTCCTCGTATGATGTACTCCTTTTTACACTCCAAATTAAATGTAAAAGTGGCATCGTCTCCTACAGTTTTACGCTCTACTTCATTACCTTGTCCATCAAACAAAACAACAGTGGCGTTGGGAATAAGCTCATCTGTCTTTTTATCTTGAACCGTTCCTGTTACCAATTGTTCGCATTCTATAATTTCGAAGGAATAAATATCATCGCTTCCTTTTCCTCCTTCTCTGTTTGAGCTAAAATACACCCGTTTCAGAACTAAGTTTTCATAGTATCCAAAATCATCAAAAGCACTATTTACAGGTTTTCCTACATTATTAATTGGAAAATTTCTATTAGAACCTTTGGCAACTTTCTGATCTAATCCTTCTGACTTAAAGACATCAAATCCACCTAAGCCTGGATAGCCATTTGATGAAAAATATAAATCACCGCTCGTATTTATAAATGGAAAAGACTCCTGCCCTTCTGTATTTATTGAAGATCCTAAGTTTTCTGGCTCGCCTAAAGTACCATCGTCATTCACATCAACAACGAAGACGTCGGACTGACCAAAAGTCCCTGGCATATCTGATGCGAAGTATAATCTAGAACCCGTTAAATTTAAAGTAGGGTGCGCCACACTATAATCTTCGCTATTAAAGTGTACTTTATGAATTTCATCCCAAGTACCATCTTCACTTAAAGTGGCTCTATACAATTGTAATCTATTAATACCTGTATCGTCTTCCTTGTACTTTAATTGATGGTAATTATTTCTTGTGAAGAACATGTACCTTCCGTTTGGTGAAAATGTGGCACTAGATTCGTGAAATTTGGTATTTACTTTACCTTCAATCGCCTTGACTTCGCCATATGTTCCGTTCTCTGCTTTTTCAACTGAAAATAAATCTAAGTACGGCTGTTCATTCCATCGGTATTTACGCCCCCCTCCTCTGGCTGAAGCAAATACAAGTGTGTTTTCGTATTCTGTAGTTCCGAAATCTGATAACTCAGTATTAAATTCTAAGTTTACAACTTCAAGATAATCTTTACTCTGTTCTTCGATGACTGCTTTGTAATCTACTTTGGACATAAAAGCCTTTCCTCTTAAATCATCTGGTTTAAGTTCGTTAAACTTCGCCATCCATTTGTCAGAAGCTTCATAATCTTTTATTCCTTTTAGTGCTAAAGCATATCTAAAATAGTACTCTGGTTCAATGACTTCCTCTAGTGCCATTAATTCACCATACCATTTTGCGGCATCTTCCATCTTATTCTGAAAGTAGAATGAATTTGCTAATTTCTGAAATAAATCTACAGACTTATAGCCTTTATTCGCTACTTCTAACAAAACTTCACTTGTTTTTACATAAGCAAAATCCTTATAGTCGTCTTTTACGCTTTGTATCTTTCCTGTCTGAGTAAATCCATTTGAAACACATGCAATTACAAATGCTAGTATTATATATTTCGATTGTATTTTCATAATAATTATTTTAAAAGAAACGTGGTGATAATATTCTACCTATTTTTCTAACCTCAAATCTAAAAGTAATTTCGTGGGAGCCACCGTTGTAATTATTCAATCCTGTTGTCGTCATATCATAACCATAACCAATAAACATACCAGGTGTGACTTGAAATCCAACTAAGGCACTTACAGAGTCATCCCATCTCCAAGCTAAACCTGCGGTAATCTTCTTTTGAAACCAAAAATTAGCAGAAATATCTGCGATTAATGGTGCTCCAGAGACGCCTTTAACTAACAATGCTGGTTTCAACTCTAAAGTTTCACTTAAGTTAAAAACATAACCACCAATCAAATAGAAGTGCATGCGCTCTGTCGCTACAGACTCTTGAAAATCATCATAATGATCTGTTTCTATAAAATTAGGAACTGAGAAACCCCAATACCATTTGCGTGTGTGCATGTAAATACCTGCACCAATCATAGGTGAGATTAGATTTAAATTTTCCTGAAAAGCCACGTCTGGGTTTTGAAATAAGCCTTTACTCCAATCCGTGTCTAGCATATGTATCCCACCTTTAACACCAAACGATAATTTTAAATCATTGGCATTTAAAGGAATTGTATATGAAAAATTAGCATCTACAAATGTTTCTCTTGCTGGGCCTAAAGCATCATTTACAATATTCAATCCTAAACCAATACGTTCGTTACGCAGTGGGGAATGAATACCTAAAGACTGTGTTTGAGGAGCTCCATTAATACCAACCCATTGTGTTCTATGCAAACCAACAACACTCAATGTCTCTCTTTGGCCAGCATAAGCCGGATTAACACTTAATGTATTATACATATAATGGGTGTACTGCGGATCTTGTTGCGCATTACTATTAACACTAATTAGTATAAATACTAAAACTATTAATCCCTTTATTAGTGATGATTTATGTATCATTTTAATATATTTTATAATTCAGTATTAATTAGTAGCGTCTGTTTATATATAACCATCCAACTTTTGGTTCTGAGCCATCACCCAGACCGAGTACATAATAATAAGTACCTACTGGCAATTCATCAGATTGATTAATTACTACTCTTCCGTTAGTAGTTCCTTGCCAATCGTTCTGGTAACCTTTCACAGAATAGACCACATTACCCCATCTATTAAAGACTTCTAATTTATTATTTGGGAATCGCTCTAAACAATCGATCACAAAGGTTTCATTGATACCATCGCCATCAGGTGAGAATTCGTTATAAATGGTTAAACAAATTGGATCTACAATTGCATCGTCCTCATTGTTATCTGGACTTACATCATTTCCACCATCAGCGTCTTGTACAAATGCTATATTTAAATAATCACCTATACCTAAAACCTCTACTGTGATCTCAAGTATTTCTACCTGATCAGGGTTTAACTGACCTACAATCCATTCATCATCAAACTCTGAATACGTACCCGTAGTAGAGATATAAGAGACAAATTCATAACCACTAGGGATTTGTTCACCTATTACAACATTAGTTGCTGTTACATTCCCAATGTTTGCTACTTCAATTGTAAATATGACTTGAGCACCAACGATAGGTCGTAATTCATTCACAACTTTAACGACTTCTAAATCAAAAATTGAAGTTACAAGCGTTACCGTTGGATCATCTGGGTTGTTATCGCCATTATCATCATTATCTGTTGAATTATTAGGGTCATCACTAATATCTGTAATATCATCTGAAGAATCATCTTCATCACCACCTGGCGCTTCACTACTAACTGTAGCGGAGTTTTCAACAAAACCTCTATCTAAATCAGCTTGTGTGATCATATACGTTGCCGTAAATGTTGTATCATCTATGTCTCCCGGTATCAATTGAGGAATTGGGCCTCCAACCAAGTCTAAACCTAATAATACATCTTGAACTTGAATATTCGCTAATGTCAGGTTTCCTGTATTTTCGACAATAAACACATACGAAATAATATCATTTATACCTCCTGCGATACCATCGCCATTAGAATCAACTAAAGGTAATGTTGTCTTAATCAAACTTATGCTAGGATTCTGAGGAATGTCCGTATCTGTTGGATCATCATCTCCAGTCGGATCTGTTGGATCATCACTAGAATCTGTAACTGGATCTCCTAATGGATCTGTCCCATCTGCTATCGCTTGATTTGTAACTACTCCTGTATCAATATCTGCCTGAGTAATTGCATATGTTGCTGTATAGATTAGTGCCGCTGGCCCTACAATCATATCTTGTAAGTCTGCATCTCCATCTTCATCACTTCCTCCACTAAAATAAATAGGTGTTGGTAAAGTACCAGTTCCTGTAAAGTCTAATACATTTTCTGATATGCTAATATCAAATAACGTCACATCACCTGTGTTGCTTACTGTATAAGTATAGGTAATAAGATCTCCTGCATTTACGAGGCCATCAGCTCCTGAGTCTAAACTACTCGTCTTAAGAATACTTAATTCTGGATTCTGATCTATAGTAATTACAGTTGAATCATCTCCTGTATTGCCATCTGTGTCATCGCCATCATCACTAACATCACTAACGTTATCCGTTCCACTTGGACCATCTCCTGTCGCTGTGGCACTATTGGTGACATTACCTGCATCGACATCATCTTGATCTATGATATAAGTTACTGTTACCGTACCAGTCTCTCCTGGTGCTAATGTTGCTGAATTTATAGCTAAGTCAGTTGTACCGGTTAAGGCATCATCAATACTGATATTACTTATCGTAACATTTCCTGTATTCTCAACACTAAAGCTATAGGTTAACTCATCTCCTAAACTTGCTCCTGCTGGTGCAACATCAGTTGTAATCGCTACCGTTTTGGTCAAGGTTAATTCTGGATTCTGAGCTATCGTAATTACGGTTGGATCATCTTCTGTATTGCCATCTGTGTCATCCCCATCATCACTAACATCACTAACGTTATCTGTTCCACTTGGGCCATCTCCTGTCGCTGTTGCACTATTGGTGACATTACCTGCATCAACATCATCTTGATCTATGATATAAGTTACCGTTACCGTACCAGTCTCGCCTGGCGCTAATGTTGCTGGACTTATAGCTAAGGCAGTTGTACCGGTTAAAGCATCATCAATACTGATATTACTTATCGTAACATTCCCTGTATTCTCAACACTAAACGTATAGCTTAACTCATCTCCCAAACTTGAACCTGCTGGTGCGACATCATTACTGATCGCTACCGTTTTGGTCAAGGTTAATTCTGGATTCTGAGCTATCATAATTACGGTTGGATCATCTTCTGTATTGCCATCCGCGTCATCGCCATCATCACTAACATCACTAACGTTATCTGTTCCACCTGGACCATCTCCGGTCACTGTTGCACTATTGGTAATACCACCTGCATCAACATCATCCTGATCTATCGTATATATTACCGTTACCGTACCAGTCTCGCCCGGTGCTAATGTCGCTGGACTTACAGCTAAATCAGCTGTACCTATTAAGGCATCATCAATACTGATATTACTTATCGTAACATTTCCTGTATTCTCAACACTAAAGGTATAGGTTAACTCATCTCCTAAACTTGAGCCTGCTGGTGCGAGGTCAGTTGTAATTGCTACCGTTTTTGTTAAGATTAATTCTGGATTCTGAGCTATCATAATTACGGTTGGATCATTTTCTGTATTGCCATCCGTGTCATCGCCATCATCACTAACATCACTAACGTTATCTGTTCCACTTGGACCATCTCCTGTCGCTGTGGCACTATTGGTGACATTACCTGCATCAACATCATCTTGATCTATGATATAAGTTACTGTT
>JAWUVW010000022.1:0-7913 GCA_034112185.1 Flavobacteriaceae bacterium
ATATCAGCATCATTAGTACCATCATAAATACCGCGAATTTTATTTTCTTTATCAATTAAGATAAAGTTGGACGTATGAATAAAATCTTGTATGCCACCATCACCTTGTTCTGCAACTGCAAAATAGCTTTTGCGAGCCAAATTATAGATGTGCTTTTTATTGCCTGTTGTTACATTCCATTTTGAATCGATTACTCCTTTTTTATTTGCATAGTCGCGTAATACTGAAACACTATCGATTTCTGGTGTAACGGAAAGCGATAAAAACATAATGTCATCATCATTCAAAAATGCGGTTTGTATTTCAGCCATATTATCGGTCATAATTGGACAAATAGTACCACAACGTGTAAAAAAGAAATCGGTAACATAAATTTTGTCTTTGTAGACGTCTTGAGTTATGGTTTCTCCATTTTGATTGATGAGACTAAAATCTGAAACCGTATGGTGCTCTGTTTTATTTTGAAGACTTTTATCTACTAACTCCGGATTAAAATTTGAAGGGTTGTAAATAGGTAATGGCTGTTTCGCAAACCAAAAGGTATAAGAAAAATAGACTAACACTAATAGTAAGCCTATAGCAAGTAAAAATGTAAGTCTGTTCGTTTTTGATAATAGCATATATACTAATTTTCTAAAGTTTAGGGCGCAATACTAAAAAAGAGTGTTTACAATACTGAATCGTCTATTTCTATATCTGCATCTTGCCAAGCACTACTAAACTCGTTTTTTATGGCGTTTGCTTCTTTGTTTTTACCTTGAGCTAAAAGGCTTTTATAGAGTCCCATTAGCGACCATCCATTTTGTCTTAATATATTTAAATCTTCTTTGTATATTTTTTCAGCAGCTTCATATTTTTCGGCTTTTAATAGCATTGAACCGAGGTTTTGTCTCGTAGGGATATGCCATGCAGCAGGTTCGGTGTATGTTAATCCATCTTCAAAAACTACTGCGCTTTTGAGGTGTTCTATGGCTTTTGATGTATTTCCTTTCAGAGCTTCTAATTCTCCTGCAACGACCTCATAGGCAATATTAGCGGCATGAATTGATGCATTATTTGCCGTAGCGATTAAGGTTTCTAATTCAGGATCTTTTTTAAGAGCTTCGATGGCATTTAATTCTTCTTGTGCTTCTTTTATATTACCTTTTCTGATGAAAGCAATACCTCTTGCATAATGACGAATAAGATTGAGGTGTTTAATTTTAGCATTGGGAGCCGGAATGGTTAATATTTCGTTCCATTTACCAAATCTAGTATACGCTAGCATTGGTGTTGCTGCAAAATCTTGTAGAAAAGGCATTTCTAAAAATTCACCAACAGGAACTTTTTCTGCTGTTTTTTTCGCAGCATCAATAGCAATGTCGCTAGCGCCTAATAAGCTTGCTGAAGACCATAAGAAATGAATGTTATGTGGATAATATCCAAGAGGATAAAGGCCTTGAGCAAAACATTGAGAGATATAATCCTCATCGGCTAAAATTGCTTTTTGGTTTGTGATAACGGCATCTTTATAGCGTCCAACTCTAATATATATATGTGATGGCATATGTACAATATGACCTGCGCCAGGCATCAGAGAGGCTAATTTATCTGCGCTTTCTACGCCAATATCTGGATAAGGAAGTTCTACCATATGAATATAATAATGATGTCCACCAGGGTTTTCTGGTTCAAGCTTTATAGCTTTTTCTAGAGCAGCTTTTGCGTCCTTAATATTGGGTGAAGGGTTTCCGTTTTTGTCCCAATAATTCCAAGGTACAGTGTTCATAACTGATGCTGCATATAAAATTTGCACGTTAGCATCCTCTGGAAATTGTTTTACTGCTTTAGTCATGGCATGCATATAAGTCCTGTTTAATTCAGGGATATCTGCCGTTAAATCTTTACTATATCTAGCAGACAATGCCTCAATAAGCATTTGTTCTTTAAGACTTGCTTTTGATGCAAGTTGCTTGGCTTTTGCCATAGCTTCATTAATTTTAATCTTCCGTTCTTCAAGAGGAAGAGGGTCGTTGATGTTAGGGCCAAGTGTAAATGCTTGTCCCCAATAAGCCATTGCAGAGTTTGGATCTAATCGTGAGGCTTCCATAAATGAACGATGGGCTTCTGCATGATTAAAAGCGTACGATAATTTTAAGCCTTGATCAAAAAAAGCTTGAGCTCGCTCATTTTTTGTGCTAATCGAAAAATGAAGATTTCCTAAATTATTAAAAAGCGGTGAAATCTGTTTTGTTGTATCTATAGCTTCTAATAAATATTTGGCAGCTGTACATTTTACAAAACTCATTGCTAGTTTAGGCGATGATGGTGCTGGTGTTATTAAAGTTTTATTAAGAGTAAAATAAGCAAGTACTGCTACAATTACACTTAGTAAAATTAGGTTTACTTTTGATTTCATAATCTTATTTTTTAATAAATTAGATAGCTTGTTTAATATATGTTTTTGCTTCGCTTAATTCTGGGCGATTACTTTGAGAATTTTCAGTAAGCTCAATAAGTTTCTTGAAATATAAGGTCGCTTTGTCTCTGTTTCCAGATTTTTCTGCGGCAATTGCAGCGCCATAAAGACCATTGAATCTATTAGGATGTCCTTTTAAATTTATTTCATAAGCTACTAAAGCGTCTTCAGGTTGGTCTAATGCCAATAACATATCGCCTAAAAGTTCATCAGCTGGTAAAACTTCCCCTGGAGTAACAGGATGTTTAGAGGTCTCGCCTTCAAGTTTTGAGGCCATTTTCATTAGTATAAGTGCTTCAGTGTTGTTTCCTTTTGCTAGATTAATCCAAGCTTCGGTTGTTTTAATTTCTATCAATACTTGACCAGCTTTATATGTGGCTTGAGCAGAATTCATTTCAAGGAGTTCTTTGTGTAATGATTGTATAATATTGAGCTCATTTTCAGCAGCGGCGATATCTCCAGAACGCGCAGCCCCTATGGCTCTAGCAAAATGTAATATTGATTTTTCCCAAGGGAAATTGTCCCAATTAAATTCTATAGTTGGTAATTCTAGCTGGGCTGCTTTTTTCCATTGTCTGTTTTCTAAGGCTATTCGCGCAGGAATTGCATTTGCAGTATATGCAACAGCAAAGTCATTTAAAGGAAATATTTTTTTCATTGATCTCAGATAGTCATTTTGGGCATCAACCTCTTTTTTGTTTCCTTGTTGTAAATAGGCATACACTAGATAATCCATAGCATGAATTTCTTGTGCCCAATTAGCTCCTGGATTAACACTTTCTGCGTAACACACTGCAGATGATGCTGAGTTTATATTGGTATCAATGGATTCTTGCCAAAGACCTAGGCGTGTGAAAATATGAGAAGGCATATGTTGTGCATGAGCTGAAGCTGGTGCAATTTTTGCATAACGCCTCGCCGTACTTAATGCAGATTCGGCAATTTCAGGATAATCATAAGTGTGAATTATATAATGTGCAATTCCTGGGTGGTTGGGTTTTTCTTTAAAAAGTTTTTGTAAAATAGCACCCGCTTTTTTCTGACTAGAATAGGTTTTATCATTCGGGTCTGCTGCTGAAGTTATAGCTAAAGCATAAAATATTGCTGCTTCAGCGTCTTCGTCTTTACTTAAGTAGATTTGCTCCATTTTCTTTTCATATAACAGTTCTCTTGTTTTATGATCTTTTGTTTCCCAATCTTTATAGAATACTTTTAAGGCATCTAAGTAACGTTCTGCACGTTCAGATTTTGGCAAGGATGTAGCGATATCAAGAAGAACTGTACCTTTTTTTAATTCTTTAGGTCCAGGTGGTGCCCAAAGTTCATGATAGATGCTCATGGCAACGCCCCAATAGGCCATAGCACATCCTGGATCAGCATCAATAACCTTTACAAAGGCTTTCTCAGCCTCATCATATTCAAAAGAGTGGAGTAGTGAAATAGCCAAATCGAAAGTTTCTCTAACATCATACTGGCAATCTAAAGCAAAGCTGACATCTCCAAATTGCGGATTGCCACAAAGTAAAATAGCTCCTCGTTGTAAATCTATTGTTGCTAAAGCTGGATTTGGTTTTATTAATTTGTCTTTACAGGCTGTGACCGAAATTAAAAAAATAAGACAAAATAGTTTTACAAATGTTTGTGGTGAGCTCATTAGATTTTGATTTACAGCTTCTAATGAGAAGTAGGACTATTCTTAAAAGCTTGAATAACAGCAATTAAAGGTAGTAATTTTTAAATAGAAGAACGCTTTATTTATGATAATCCTTAAATAGAAAACACAAAGAGCTTATTTTTTAATCTTAAAACTTCCAGTAGAATTATCAAATGAAATTAAATCTTTTGGGAAAAGCGAATCAAAAACACCATCTGAAATTAAATGACATGGCTGATCGCATTTGACTTCATCTTTAGTCATCACAATCATTGTATCGCATAACTGAATAGCCAAGTCAATTTCGTGAGACGAAAACAGAATCGTTTTCCCTGTTTCTTTGGTTAATTTTTGAAGCAATTTTAATATGTAGGCTTTATGATACATATCGAGATGCGTGGTAGGTTCATCTAATACTATAACATCTGTGTCTTGCGCGAGTGCTCGCGCAATCATTACTTTTTGTAATTGACCGTCACTTAATTCGTAACACCTTTTATCTTTTAAATCTGTAATATTTACAAGAGCAATAGCCTCATTAACTTTGGAAGTATCGTCTTCCGAAAGATTGCCAATCCAATTGGTATAAGGATGCCGTCCTAAGGCGACTAGTTCATAAACGGATAGATTTTTTGAGCTTAAGGGCTCTGTTAATACAATACTGAGTTGTTTAGCTAATTCTAAAGTAGAGGTCGCGTTTAAGTCTTTGTCATTTAGTGAAATACGTCCTGATAAAGCAGGTTGCACTTTAATTAATGTTCGTAAAAGTGTCGATTTCCCGATACCATTAGCGCCAACCAAACCAATTAATTGTCCTTTTTGTAATTCGAAATTTATATAGGATGCAATTATAGTTTCAACCTTCTTGGTTTTGTAACCTATTGAAAGTGCTTCTGCTTTAAGGATGATATGTGATGTTTCTTTTTTCATCTAAAACATCATTTTACGCTGTCTCACCAATAGCCATATCACCACAGGAGCACCAACCAAGGCAGTTATGGCATTAATAGGTAAGGTATAATCACTACCTGGAACTTGGGCGATACTATCACAAATGAGCATCACAATAGCCCCAAATAAAAATACGGCTGGTAACAGCACTTTGTGATTAGAGGTTTTAAATATTTGTCGTGTTAAATGCGGAATGGCTAAGCCTATAAAAGCAATGGGACCAGCAAATGCTGTTACAGTGCCTGCAATTAAACTTGTAGCTAAAATAATAATGAGACGACTTTTCTTTAAATTTAAACCCAAACTTTTGGCGTAATTGTCGCCTAGTAATAAACTATTTAAACCTTTAATCGAAGCTATGCTGAGTATAATTCCGATACTATAAATTCCAAAGAAAATTAATAATTCGCCCCAAGCGAGATTGCTCAAACTTCCAAATCCCCAAAAAATATATTGTTGCAGTTGTTCTGCAGAACTGAAGTAGGAGAGTACACTAACCACAGCAGCCGTAATACTGCCAAACATTAAGCCGATTATGAGAATTGCCATGGTGTCTCTAATTTTGCTAGACACCGCTAAAACCGCTAAAAGCACTAAAAAACTCCCTAGACTTGCGGCAATGACAATACTCCATTTAGAAATTAAAGCTGTTGCAAATAGACCTCCAAATAAACCAGAGCCTAAAATGACAATAGCCACTCCTAAACTAGCACCAGAGCTAATGCCTAATACAAAAGGACCAGCTAATGGATTTCTAAATAGGGTTTGCATTAATAAGCCAGAAATACCTAAGCCAGAGCCTACTAAAATAGCCGTAATTGCTTTTGGGAGTCTAACATTCATAACAATGATTTCCCAAGTGTTGTTTTCAATAGTTCCGAAAAGACTACCAAAAATACTTTTGATCGGAATATGAATAGAGCCTAAACTAATATTAGCAAAAAAGCAGAGTAATAAGATTACTGAAAGTATTATAAACTGGTTTGTGTATTTTGTTTTCATTTTTTGCTAGTTCTCTTAGGATTTGTAAAAAAACTTACACTCTTAAGAGTTTTAAATACTACTGTTATTATAATTTCACACCCCTAAAGTCCCCTCTAGGGGACAATCCTTTTGTTAACCTAAGTAGGTTGTCCCCTTGAGGGGACTTTAGGGGTGTTTTTGTTTCGTTAGACATTTT
Organism: Flavobacteriaceae bacterium; assembly: GCA_034112185.1. GTDB lineage: Bacteria > Bacteroidota > Bacteroidia > Flavobacteriales > Flavobacteriaceae > Winogradskyella. Next base: position 6,244 of record JAWUVW010000022.1, read on the forward strand.
GTGTATTCCAAATATTTACAATAATTATAGTCTTATAGTCTTATAGTCTTATAGTCTTTCAAGTCCTTAAAGTTTAAAAATCAATGAGATTTTTAGGCTCTTATTTTAATTTATCAAAGAAATAAGGAATGTACTCTGGTAATAATTCTGGATGACAAATTTTTATAAGATCTTTTAATACTAAATCTGGTCTGGTAGTTCCTAACTCGTAATACAAAACGCCTCCTGTTTCTCCTGCTGTATTAACATAACTATAAATATTTCGATTTTTAAAAGCTTCAAAATTGCTGTATAAAGTATTCGCTTTTTCTAACTGTTCAAAACTGCTATAATACGATGGGTTAAGCCACAATTGCGCATTCTTAGCTTTTACTAAAACGACTTCAAAACTCAAGGCTAAACTTCCGTTTCCAGTAGTATCTTGCCAAAGATAGTTAACATTAGCATCTTTTAGAAATTGCGCTTCTGGACTAGAGCCATTAGGTAAATACCACACCTCTTTATGCATGGCACCACTTAAAACGGTGGGTTGAGTTTTAGCTTGTTTTGCAATGTCTTTGGCTGCTAAATAGTCGCGTTCTATTTGATTAAAAATAGAATCAGCTTCCTTTTCTTTGTTAAATAATACGCCAAAGAATTTAATCCATTCTGCTTTTGCTAAAGCTGAAGATTCTACCCAATCGCCATTATATATAACAGGGATACCTGCTTTTTTAATAGTTTCGAATGTTTTGTTGACCCCTTCTACACCAAAACCAACTACGACGTCTGGGTTCAATTCTAAAAGTACCTCCGTATTAATGCCTTCGTTTTTTCCGAGTTCTCTAACCTTGCCTTCGGCAATTCGTTGTCTTGTTTTTTTAGATGAAACGTAATCAGTACCAGGAAAACCAACTAATCGATGTTCTACTTCTAATAATTCTAAAGCCGGGATATGCGTCGTAGACGTCACCACAATTTTAGTGATGTCGTGGTTTAGTGTAGCATCAAAAGTAGCCGCTTTTAAGTCAAGACTCGTGTTCACATTTGGTATGATATAGCTATACGTTTTCTCAGATTTTGGCCATGGTTTTAATATGTTTAAGACTTTATAATCTTCATAATAGCTTACTGAGAAACCTTTTGCATATGTTAAGGACAGTTGTTTTATTTCAGTAGTTTTTGGTGCTTTATTTTTAGTGTCAGGTTTGCAAGCACTAACCATAAAACAAAGAATTAAAAATTTAATAAGCTTCATATGTGACTTTTGTTGCGCATCGACATAATAGGGGTTTGTAACTTTGATGAAAATTCTATTATTAGAGACGATTCAAATTTAACACTATATATCGTTGCAGGAATAATCATTGCCCATTTTTTAATAGGCTTTATTTATCTCATTTATAAAATGAATAAGAAAAAATAGGTGTTTGAGGCTTTAACTGTATTTAAAATACTAATTTCGCAGTGAAATTAGGTTTCATTCAATTTACCGAATGGATTAAAAGGGAATTTGGTTAGAATCCAAAACTGTTCCCGCAACTGTAAGCTATAAAGCTTGTTATTATACTTCAATGTCACTGGATGGTTATGATCTGGGAAGACCAATAACAAGACGCAAGTCAGGAGACCTGCCAATTTCATCATCTAAACGACTTTCGGGAGAAGAGTCATAAGATTTATGAAATATA
>JAWUVW010000023.1:0-22855 GCA_034112185.1 Flavobacteriaceae bacterium
TATTGGCATCGCACTTATAAATCGAACTTACAGGAAAAGCATATTTTTTAATCACAGTTAGATTACCTTGACTTTTTCTTTAAAAATTTAACAATCCTCCTGCTGTTGAGATCTTCTGGCCCACCATACCAGACAATTTTATTCGTATTATCTATTAAAACTATCCTAGGTAAAACAATCTGTCCCTCAAACTCGATTTTTAACTCCTTTTGAATTTTTCTGTTTTGATCGGAAACCACCATGGTCTGAAAGTCTACTCTGTCTAAAATTTCATTTACCTTTTCAGGTGACTCATAAGTCACAGAAAGAAACACCAAATCTTTTTGATTTATAAATTCTGTCTTCAATTTATTAATCTTCGGGACAGCTTTTAAACACGGCTTGCACCAAGTGGCCCAAAATTCTATAATTTTATACTTGCTATTAAAATCTATATCATTTGGCACATTGGCTATATGATCTGTAAACTTAACATCCTTGATCTCTTTACCTATCATTTTTCTTTGTGCCTTAAAGGCTTCTTGAGCAACGATTTTACTGTTAAATGCGCCTAGGAAGACTAATGTAGTAAATACGAATCTTATAACAATTTTTTTTCCATTTTCCATATTACGAATCTGTTTTATAATTTATATCTCCAATAATTTTTGTTTCTCGATTCAAAACAATGAAGTGATTTAAACTTTTTACATTTAGGCGAAAATTAGTGATTTTTTGACCATTTGAAGTCTTTTTTTAGTTGCATAGCATCGCTACGGAAAGAAAAAAAGACAAAAAATTGGCGAAAAAGAGCAATTTTTTAGCAGATGCAAAAAGTTTAAATCACTTCAATTCCCTTATTAAAAAAAGCTTTACTTATTGGAGTCTTAAAATTATTGTACAACGACTCCAAGACTGAAGTCAATTTATTTTGAAAATCCTACTTCTCTAAACCCTCCCCTCTTACCACATATAATATTCCAAAGGCTAATTATTATAGTTCTGTTCTCTAAAAACTAACCTTAAAACTGTAAATATTAGCGCTTATTCTAGGAATAAGATTTCTTAGTTATATATTTAATAATAGAATAAATAACTAAAAATAAAATATAACTCGAAAAAACTAATAAAGCTATTGTACCGTAACCGAACAAAAAATAAGTGGCGTGTATATTAATAGTAAATAACTTATCTGGAAAAGCTAACCATAATAAAAGTGACGATACTATTATAGGAATAAATATTAGTCTGTGTTTCTTCATTCCTATAATTAGGGAATAATGTATGGCTTATTGAGAAAAAGACAATTAAACAGTGTCATTTTATTACACTCTAAAATATCAAACTCAATATAGTAGTCCTATCGATATTATTATGTTATTCGAAAATTATTGGGGTTACTCTTCTCAAAATAAATTTTTCACAATCTACAGGTTCAATAAATATAAATTCATTTCTAGTTTCATCTATTTGTTTATTTATCTGCAGAAATTCTCTCCTAGTCTTAATTATATTTAATTTATCGTAATATGACTTGCCAACAATTGTATCATTATTTCTATTAAAACTAAAGTATATTTCTTCAAAACTATCTTTCAAGATATCCTTACCTGCTAAATTTGAAGGTCTTATTGCTTTTTTTATGGTCTTTTTCTCATTAATTATTAGATACCCTTCGTATTGATTTGCTTTCGTTGCAAGTTGCGTTTTTATCAACGTGTCATTTTTACTAACTAAAAAATATTGAATTTGTTTTTTTTGTGAAAACATATTCCAACAAATAACGCAACAAATTAATAACATATTATTTTTCATTCTTGACAATTCTTATCTCCATTTTGTTTTTCTGTACTGATAATTGCTAAAATTTCTTGTTGTTGAGCTGGGGAAAGTTGACTCCATGCTAAGGTATATATTATGTCTTGATCCCCATTTAAATCTTTAATTTCAGCTAGTCCTTCCCAAGCTAAAGCATTATAAAAACTATCGCTATTTTGGGAATTGTCATATTCTTTTAAACCTTCTGCAATTGTACTTCTGTAATGATCCGCCATTTGCTGATGATCCCAGTTTTTTGCATAAATTCTAAAATAATCATAAACACCAGGGAAACTAGTCTCATCACTACCTTCTCTTGAAGCAAATTCTCTTAACCTTGCGTGGATGCCCTCATGGATAATTGTTCTTGCAATTGTAAGAGCTGTATTAATATTTTCTGCTCTATATTCATTTATACTTATTGTAAAAGTATCACCTGATCTTACAGTTGATGCGTTCGTTTCACTTCCAAGTGTATTAGACATTTGTAGTATTAAATCAAATTCAGAAGATGTCGTTAACGTGTCTTCAAAATTTTCAAGTATCCAATTTATGCTGTTATTGCCATTTACCATTTTTTGATATACACAATCTGCTTTTCCCGTAAGTTCGTTAATAATTTTATCCTCCTCACAAGTATTAGTCTCAATACAAGTGCCCAATATAGGGTCTGTGGTTATGCCTTTAGAACCTCCTCCTGTTGAGCCACCACCACCATTCGAGTCTTCATCATCATCATCATTTCCTCCTGTTCCGCCACCGGGATCACCGCCGTCTGGTAAGTCGCCGCCGCCGCCGCCATTGCAAGTGACATTCAAAGTGACCTCACATGTCCAAATAGTACTCTCACCGCCCTGTTGGACAGCCGTACAAATGTGTTCTGTCACTGTAATATCACAGGCACTAGTTTTTGCTTGGATAGTGTTGCTTTTTGAAGGATCACCCTCTACGGATTCCCCGTTTTCTAAAGCAAATATGCTTATAACCTACCAATCAGCATCTAGTAACTGTACTTCTCCTGTATAGGTATCGATGTCTCTATTAATGGTGTTAAACCAAGCCATATCCGGAGTGTACCTAAAGATATAAGTGGTATAACTACCATCCTCATTTAATTCTATACAGAGGTTATCTACCGTATAAGTAGAATTATCAGTTTTAGAAGGTATAGCATCATTTATAAGGGCAAACGTATAGGACGTTTCTCCAGACCTATGAACTATTTTATTTGCCTCTTTGTCTAAGTTAATTTCTTTAAAAATAGACGTTTCATTCTTTGCAGCGATAGAACCGTTAAGAATTTCGCTCAAGGCAAGCGCTGGGTCAAGAATTTCAATATAAGTTTCGGTCTGGGTATCTTCTGTAACTACAGCTTCGCTTTCGCATTGCCAAAACAAGAAGGCAGTTAAAAAGCAAAGTGCACTAATTTTTAGAAGTGAATGGAATTTTTGTGTGTTCAGAATTCTTTGATGGTTTGCATTAGGTTACAAAGTTCTGTAAAAAACTAATGCCACACAATACGTAGAACTACGTATTTTTTATTTTTTTAACAATAGCTATGTTCTAACCTCCTCATAATCAATTTCTAAAAATCAAATCCGTGGTTGTTATCTAACTTATTGAAAGTAAATTACTCCTCCTCTTGCGACCCGATAGCGCCACTAGCAAAATGTGCCTCGAGCTCCTTTAACGTTGCAGGATTGGTTTCTAAATCTTTAATCACGTTTCCTTTTTCTAAAACCACAATACGTTCGCAGACATCTGTAACGTGCATTAAGTCGTGACTAGAAATAAGTACAGTCACACCTTGTTTTTCTGCTAAATCTTTTAAAATTTGCTTTAGTCGTATTTGCGTTGTTGGATCTAAGTTGGCAAAAGGCTCATCTAAAATAATAACTTCAGGGTTACCTATAAGCGCAGCTACAATACCCGCTTTTTTCTGATTTCCTTTACTTAAATCTCTCAGGTATTTTTTCTTGCCTATAATTTCTCCATTAAAGAAATCTTCAAATTTAGAGGTTAAGGTATCTACATCTGCTTTGTTTTGTCCCCGTAAATCACCAATGAAATAAAAATATTCTTCTGGTGTTAAGTAACCGATTAAGAAACTTTCGTCTATAAAAGAGGAGGTGAATGGTTTCCAATCTTCACTCTGATCTACAACCACATCATTGTTAGTTATGCTTCCTGTTGAAGGTCTAATTAAGTCGAGTAATAAACTGAAATAAGTTGTCTTACCGGCACCATTATTTCCAATTAAACCAAAACTTTGGCCTTTAGGAATACTTAACTCTTCTACGTTTAGAACTGTTGTTCCGTTATATGATTTTGAAAGCTCTTTTGTATATATCATGCTGTGTTGCGTTTATTATTAATTATCTTGACTGAAGGCGTCAATCATTTTGTATTTTGAATCTAAGTAACGTTTCGTAATTATTTTCATTAATTTTTTGTGAAACACAATGCCTATTATACCAAGACCCATTAATAAGGCTATTGCCGCTTCAAAACCGATGAGCCAATTGATGAGAGCAAAGAGTCCCATCGGTAAAGCCATCAATGGAATACCGATTAACCATTGTACAGCTCCTGTACCTTGATAATTAAAGGCCGCTTTTTTATCTAAATCTATCTTTTTTCTGTTAAATGAACCACCATAAAGAATCACATGAGAATTGACTCCAATGTTATAAATGGCTGCAGCAAAATGTACAATTAAAATTTTCCAACCAAAGTAAACATAGGGTATTCCTAAAACAAAAAGGATAACCACACTCATTACCATAAGTATAAATTTTGAACGCAGATACTGTTCGTATTTAATGTTCTGGCTCATTAACATTTTGTAATAGCCACTATCCCATGCGGGTATAAACTGACCGAAATTGATGAGGAAAAACCCTGTGGAGAATATGCCAATAAAGGCAAACATAAATTCCTTGTCTTGATACATCGGTTGTGGATAAAAGAATAAACCATATAACAAGCCTATTACCAAAAGCATTGCCATAGACTTTGTACGCTTGTTTCTCCAGATTAGTTTTAAATCTAACTGCATAAATGGTGCAATATCTCCAAAGCGATTGGTCCATGATAAATCCGCGGCTTTAACCTCAGTTACCTTAGATTTTAGAGAACTATCTAAGAACAATTTTTCTCTTAATATTTTAAAGTTGTAACCATAAACCAATCCTAAAACGGCTATTGGTATTAAAATTAAAATAGGATGATTAGCGATACTTATAAGACTGTCGCCAATAAGAGCTTTCATGGGTAATATATTAAAATAATCCAATCCAAATAAAGCACCAACAACGACAATAACAGGAAGGAATGACAATTCGGTTTTTGCCGAAAATGCTTCAATAATAAAGTTTAGAAAGTTTATAATAAGAACAACAATTATCATGGTTAACATCCATGTTAAAATCATTGACGATGGAGAACCATCCCTAATAAGCATAATACTAAATGGTATAATTGCAAATAGAGGTAAAAAATTAAAAAAGGAAACCGCAGATTTTCCTAAAACATAGTTAACTACTTTTGATCTTTTAATAGGTAATGTGAGTAACGGTTTTACGCTCATTACGGGTAATTTCTGCAAAAAGAAGCGCATTAGTAAATCTCCAATAATCCAGTAAAACAGAAATCCATTGGCCACTACAAATGCATCTTGCTCAGGAAATACTTTCTTCAGAAGAAAAAGCAAACCAAATCCTAAACCTAAAAACATAGCAACAAAATAAAGTGCAAAAAACACCATTAAGATGTTTATAGCTATGCTTTTTTGCCAATAAGACGAGCGGAAATATTGTTTCCATTCTAAATTAATAAAATGCTTTATCATAGTTTTTTAGTTGGTTTGTGTGCTAAGTTAGTACCTCTATAGTTGGATTCGTTACATAAGTTTTACAAATATATACTCTGGATACTGTTTGGCCATATCTTTTCTGAGTTTTGGGGATACTATATAAATGGCAATGTAAAGCGCTAAAGAAAATAATACGATAACACTAGAAAAAAGTAAGTTTACTGAAGGACTCCAGATACTGTTACTATTTAAAAAACCTATTTGCAGAACAATTTGAAGAAAATGAATTAGTCCTCCAAGTTGTAATGCGATGTTATCAAATAACCATTTTTTATTAGTCTCTTTTTTCATCATTTTAATGTTTTGAGACTGTTTATAGATGTTCCATATTGGGATTACAATCAACAACATAGCACTTGGTGTAATAATCCATAGTCTATTAGGGAGCATAACTAATAATTCATAATAGGACCAAATTAAAAGCACGGTGAAAATAATCTTTGGAAGCTTAAAAAACGCTTTAAAATAAGACCAAATAAGTATTCTGTACCGTTTATTTAGAGCTTTTGTTTTTTCTTCAATAACATCATTAAATCCCATGATTCCGAATTTTTTAAATTCAGAGTTTAAAGCCGATTCAAAAGTTGTGTTTGGGTTTTCGTCTAATTGTAATTCTATTCCATTAGCTAAATGATCTACAAGTTCCGTTTGTACGTCGTACCAATCCACGTAGTGTTTTTGTGTAAAGGTGTAGAGTTGCTGTATTTGGGGTTCTGTTAGTTTCATTTATAAAAACTTAAGATTATAGGTGGTCTTATTTTCTATATACACTTTTTTATAAACTTCAATATTTGTTCTTACCAAAGGATAAAACAAGCAGGTTATTACAACAAAAACGACATGCGGTTTATCCGTAGCGTTTTCATAATTCTCCTTTAAGATATAAAATAAAAGATTATACATTGACCACAACAACATTGCAGACCCAGTTGCGATTCCAAATGTCAATGATTTTCGAGTAGATTTATCTTTAATCGCATAATACGCTGAACATATATTCGGAAGAATTAACACCAATAGCCCAAGTGGAAAACATGACTTTGGTGAAAATTTATAGATAGAAATAAAAAGTAAAATGAACGCAACATACTCTATCAAAAACTTATAACTCACAAACTTCAGCTTAAGGTGTTTCCATGTAATTTTTCGATACTTTCTTCCAATCTCTTTCTGCTTATTTCTAATAAACTTTTTGAAACCTATATTACTTTGGTACAAACCTTTCTCAAAAACTTTATTTTTAGGCACTCCAAACTCTATAAACTGATTTCCAAAACTTCTATGCACTTCTAGCAAGGCTTCGTTAAAAGATATACCAGTATTATTCACTTTATCTTCTACCGCAGATATAATGTGGTCTAGCAATTCTAAACGCACATCCCAAAACTTCACCTCATTTTTTATGAGGTAGTTATCTATGAATTTTATTTCTTCTTTGGTTAATTTCATGTTTTTTACACCAATTAAAAAAAAAATTAGTCTGAGTTTAAGCGTTTATAGACCTCGTTATATTGTTTGTAGGTTTCTAGATACACCTTAATGCCAGAACAGATAAACAAGACATTAAAAATAGTGGTGAAAAATATTATGTTTTGTCGCGTTAGTTCTGACACTTCAATAAAACCTCCTGGTCGTGGCCATTGATAAAAAAGGTTAGACATCAACATAAAAAAAACAACATAAAAATAACCGTACAACATATAGCCCGATTTCTTTATTTTAATGCTGGTGTAAGCATAATGCAACGTAAAATAAATTATCGGTATTCCAAAAAGTAAAAAACTAAAAATCTTGAAGGTCTTAAAAGACACATTTTGAACTATTAAATAAAAGGCAAAAATGGATAAGACTACTAATACTAGACTTTTTAGCCTTGTAAAATAGCCAAGAATGATACCAAAATATTTTTTACGAATCGTTTTATTAATTGTTTTTAATCGTCGATTTTCGAAGCCTTTTAAGTCGTTTTCCCAACCCAGTTCGCGAACTGTATGATTAAAAAGGGATTCAAAATCATAAGTCCCTTTTTTGCTTTCCATTTTACAAGCGATATGGTCTGTCATTTCTAGACGTATATCCCAATAGCTTATGCCTTTTTTTGTAAGGTAAGTATCTATAGTTTGTATGTTTTCTTTAGTCAGTTTCATAAATCACGCTATGCTTTTAAAACGTTTTTCATAACGTAAAAAGAGTTTTATGCTGATTATAATTAAAACCGACATTAAAGTTAAAGCTAAACTCGCTCCTCCAATCAGCCAGATTAAATCACTTATGCCATTTATTTCTTTTGTTCTACTCAAAAAAATATTGGGCAATTGATAAAATGCTAAAAACGGAAATGCTAAACGCTCAACAACCGAGAACCTTTTATGGTCTTTGACGCCTTGATAAACGACATAAGTTAGAATAAACCCCGTACAACCAATCAGCGGAATAATGGATGTGAAATTTATAAACGTTTCTAAATTATAGTTTTGATACAACAGATAAAACCCGATACACAGTACTAAAAATAGTAAGGGCGTTATTGGCTTTTTAAGTTCGTTTAATAATGTTCTCCATATTTTCTTATCCGCAGATTTTATAAATTGCCTATTGTCTTCTAAAAGTTGCACTTTATTTTCAACCATATACTCCTTAAACGCATCATAGAACCCTCTTATATCTTCAGATTGCGTGCGCTCCTCAATGTCTGATGCGACATGGTCTACCATTTCCATTCTGATATCTGCATAAACGATATCTGAATTTTCCAGATAAGTATCTATAAATTTTATGTGCTCTTTGGTTAGATTCATTTTAAATTTCAACTTGTTATTTTAAGCCAATTTAGGGCTCACTAACGCCTGCATGGTTTTAATATACTCTGCTAGTTCTTCAAGTTTATTAACCGTCTCTTTGGTTCCGCTTTCGGTAAGTTTATAATATTTACGCAAGCGATTATCTACTTTAGCGATTTCGACATCAAGCAAACCTTCGGCTTCTAATTTATGAAGTGCAGGATATAACGCACCCTCTGTAATGTTTAGCTCGCCTTTAGTTAATGCTTTTACTTTTTGGGTGATTTCATAACCATACATTTTATCATGCTGATTCAGCAGTTTTAAAATGATGGTGTTTAAACTCCCTTTATATAATTTTGAATTACTCATTGCATGACAAATATATACATAAATTACTTATGTATAAGATTCTTAGGTATGCAAAAAACATAATAATTGTCTTTTTTATAGAAAATTAGACCTCACAAGTTTCGAAAACCTGTGAGGTCTGTATAAGATTAGTTATTTTTGCAAAAAAATATTGCAATGTCACAATTTCATTCCCTAAACATAAAGTCAATAGAACACGTAACTGATAAATCGGTAGCCATCACTTTTGATATTCCTGAACACTTAAAAGACACATTTAGCTTTAAAGCTGGTCAATATATTACTCTAAAAACCACTATTAATGATGAAGAGGTTCGTAGAGACTATTCTATCTGTTCTTCAAAAAACAGTGGACAACTTACCATAGCAGTAAAAGCAGTAGAAAACGGAACATTTTCTATTTATGCTAATGAGAACTTAAAAGCTGGAGATACTATAGACGTTGCAGAACCAAACGGCCGTTTTGTGTTTGAGGCAAACGAGGGTAAAACTAGAACCATTGCAGCATTTGCTGCTGGTAGTGGGATAACGCCAATATTAAGTATTGCTAAAACGCTTTTAGAAGACGAACCCTTTAGCAATTTCATATTGGTTTATGGTAATAAAACATTGTCTGACGCTATGTTTGCCAAGGATTTAATACAACTAAAGGCTACTTATGGCAACCGTTTACATGTGCATTTTATTTATAGTCAGTCGCAAGAAACTGATGCCATTTTTGGCCGGATTGAAAAAAGTACAGTGAATCTTATCGTTAAGAACAAATACAGAGGCGTCACTGTTGAAAATTTCTACCTCTGCGGACCAGAGCAAATGATACAAACCGTTAAAGATGTTTTGGTTGAAAATGATGTGAAAGAAAAAGCGATTTTATTTGAATTATTTACGACTTCTGTTGAAGCCGTTTCAGATTCTAATTCAGATTTACCTTCTGGAAACACAAACATTAAAGTCCTCGTTGATGATGAAGAATTTGAGTTTGAAATGTCTCAAGAGGAAACCATTCTCGAAGCGGCTTTAAAACAAAATATCGACGCTCCATATTCTTGTCAAGGTGGTATTTGTAGTAGTTGTATTGCTCGAATAACTGAAGGTGAAGCCAAAATGAGACAAAATAATATTCTTACTGATGGCGAAGTTGCCGAAGGTTTAATACTGACATGCCAAGCGCACCCTACTTCTGCTTCTGTTGTTGTGGATTATGATGATGTGTAATCCCATCCCTAACCCTTCCCATTGGGAAGGGGACGCGCTACCATCGCAAAGACTCTCAGACCTGACAGGTCTCTTCAACTTTAGCGACAATTTTTTGAACAGAAATACTGCCTGCTGCATTCTCGTAACCTTCAGGATATTTGTTCCCATAAACCGACGTTGGTACCAACGGAAATTGCGCTCTATCCGCTAAAAGCGTATAATTATCGGGCTGATTAAAAGGTGTAAAACCAGCGAAAGGATGCGTTACTCCCCAAATGGTGACAACTTTTATTCCTAACATCGCCGCAATATGTGCATTACCAGAATCCATAGACAGCATGACATCTATATTAGAAATTAAGTCTAGTTCTTCTTTTAAAGTAAGTTTTCCTGCGACTGAAGAAACGTTTCTATTTTTAGTTTCAAACTGATTTAAAACGGCTATTTCTTTAGCACCTCCTCCAAATAAAATAACATTATAGTTTTTTGAAAGCTCAAAAATTACGGTTTCCATTTGTGCTAAAGGATACATTTTGCTTGGGTAAGCTGCAAAAGGAGCAATTCCGATAGTTTTGAATTCTTTATTTGAAATAAACGAACTAAGCTTTTCAGTTAATTGACTTGGTTTTGGAAAGGTGGGATGCAACAAGTCAATTGAGTAGCCCAAAGCTTCAAAAACAGCAGCATAACGTCGATGCGTTGTTTTTAATTGCTGAACTAGTTTTCCTGATGTTAATGCCTTTTTTTCTGATCTGCCTTTATCTAAGTGAACTACTTTTTTTCCTGATAAAAATAATTTCAGAATTTTACTCCGTAATACATTGTGTAAATCTGCAACAGCATCAAATTGTAATGCTTTGAGTTCTTTGGAAAGTTTATAAAGTCCTAAAACACCTTTATGTTTGCCTTTTAAATCTGCCGAATACACGTCAACATTCTCTAAATTTCGAAAAAAAGGCTTAAAGAAGTCTCTTGTAAGTACTGTGATTTTTAATTCCGGATGTTGTTGCCTTAAAGCTCTTAAAACTGGGATCGTCATCGCAGCATCTCCCATGGCAGAAAACCTAATGACTAGTATGTGTTTTGGTTGTGGCATAAAACGGCTGTCACTCTAAGCGCAGTAGAATTATCTCTAACTGAGATTCTTCCCTTCGTTCTGAATGACAAAAGATTATTTCTGTCCTCTTAAAACAGGATTAAGCTCATCATCATTATACATTTTCATTTGCTTGTAAACTTTCATATACTTCTCTCCGGCTGAGATGTCTTCTAATAAATCATCGATCGCAGTGCTCAAATCCACACGTTGTTCTAAAAGAACCTTTAATTTTGTCTGACAAGATGCTTTGTGTGCATCGCTAGCATCTTCTCTAACCGTTTCGAGATGCATGTGGTAAATTTTTAATGCTAAAATTGATAAGCGATCGATTACCCAAGCCGGACTTTCAGAATTTATTTTAGCGTTAGATTTAACCTCGACTGTTTTGTATTTATCTAAAAAATAGCTATCAACGAACTCAACCGTGTCTGTTCTATCTTGGTTAGAGGCATCAATCATTCGTTTTAATTTTAAAGCGGCTACCGGATCGATGTTCGGGTCTCTAATAATATCTTCGTAAGCCCACTGAACGGTATCAATCCAAGATTTTCTATATAATAAATGCGCAATGAGATCATCTTTTTTATCGTACTTATTGGTAAAAGTCTGATCTACAGTATTTAAAACTTTGTAGGTCTTAATGACATCCTGAAAAATAGCATTCGCTTTTTGTGAAAACATATTGAAATAGATTTATTTTACACAAAAGTACATGTTTTTTTTAAGTTGTAAATGTCATTGTCCGCAATTGTACCAGTATGTTTTTTTGTTATCATTTTATCCTCATAATACCTCCCTAAAGAGCTACGCTCGTTACCTTTAAAACAAAATATATTTTCTTTCTCTCCTATCCGCATAGAGCCTATCCATCTAAAGGGACTCTGAAACATTATCTTCAAATAGCTCCTATTGGTTTAGTAGCTTAGAATCGCATTTGTTTTTTTTAAAAGAAATCTAGTTTGAATTATTAACTTAGCCACACCACTAATATAACGCTTATGCATATTCATAACCTTTCTGAAACACCTTCAATATTAAATACCTTCATTTCCGAAATTAGAGATAAAATCATTCAGAAGGATCGCATGCGATTTAGGCGAAATATTGAGCGTATTGGTGAAATTCTAGGTTATGAATTGAGTAAAGCCATTCATTTTGAAGCCCATACTATTGAAACTCCATTAGGTGTTTCTAGCACCGTTTTACATAAAAATGATATTGTGTTGTGTTCTATACTAAGAGCTGGTGTGCCTCTTCACAATGGTTTACTGAATTACTTTGATGCGGCAGAAAACGCCTTTATCTCAGCCTACAGACAACACAAGCACAATCCAGAAAGTTTTGAAATTGTTGTAGAATACTTAGCGTGTCCAAGTCTTGAAGGTAAGACCTTAATTTTGGCAGACCCTATGCTCGCAACAGGTCAATCTATGGTGGCAACTTATGAAGCTTTAAAAGCATTTGGAACACCAAAAGATGTGCATTTAGTAAGTGTTATTGGTGCGCAAAAAGGTATAGATTATGTTGCCGATGCTTTTGACGCAAAAACACATCTTTGGATTGCTACCGTTGATGATACGTTGAATGATAAAGGTTATATCATTCCAGGATTGGGTGATGCTGGTGATTTAGCATTTGGCAGTAAATTACAGTAGTAAAGTAAGTATTGGTGTTATAATAAAGAATACCACGAAGACTTCTTTAAACCAACGTTCTGAAACAACTTCTATATAATTTGCCATAATGATTGAAAACGGAGCAAATAGAAATAAAAACTCACTTCCATTTTTTATTGGTGAAATAATAGCGACTAAAACAGCAATAATTGAAGCCCAAGCAATAAGAAAATAAGACGGTCTTAGTTTTTTATTCTTATCTGCTAAGGTCCTGAAAAAGTAAATAAGTATCCATATTAACGACGTAAACAAGATGGTGAGTTTTATAATGCTTTCTTTACTGTTATAAGGTGTAAAATCTAGACTCGCGTAGCGCTGAAAATTAGATGGTCGTATATAAACATCATGAACCAAAATATTATAAACTAGCAGCAAAACCATAACTGTTGTGACACCTATAAATGGAATAATAGTGTTTTTTATATCGTTTTGCGAATGGTAAATCAAGGCTACGATGACCAATGCGAAAAATAGAATGGACCAGAAATAAAACAGCGTTGCAATGGTAATCCAAAATGCAGCATCGAATAGCTTCTTTTTAATATCCAGTTTAGATTGTAGGCTTATTAAACGTCTTAGGGCGAACATGACAAATAAATTTGCCAACAATAAGTCTGAATATTTCATGGCCTGAGGAAACATGCCTAAAAGCAAACCAAAAGTCATTATAGCATAACTATTTCCTTGGGTAAGATTGTTTTTTGAAATGATAAAATCTAAAAGAAACACAAGAAAAACCGTCATCAATAATTTAGAACTTGTCCTTAAAGCACTACTAAAATCAATAAAAAGTAAATTATAATTTGTAACTACAAAAAGTAAAACAACAAAAACGGCTACTATTATAAAGTTTATAGGCTTAGATTTACTAAAAATGCTTGTAATCATATAAAAACTGCTAAAAATATGTCACTTGAATCTTTATGCCTCTTTTTGAGCATAATTTCCCTAAAATTTTGAACCGTAGTGATACTATGCTTAAAAATTTTATCTCATTCTGAACCAAAAATAACCTACAATACCAAAATAAACGTATAATATCGCACATAAATCGTTTCTTTTTAGCCTACTTTTTATTAAAAAATATTACCATAACGAAAGCTATGCTAAGATTTTTTAATTTCAATTAATCTAAAAATAATTCAATTTTTTAATACAACATTACACGTTTAATTTGGTATAAAAATTCTAACCGCACATTTCTAACAGTTTCAATCTCTTTTTGTATTTTTGTCGTGTAAATTTATAACGTTATGAATGATTTCTTTTACGGAATACAAGATTTATTTGTTGATGGTTTGTTTATTCCTTTTAATGAACTGAGAAAATTAGAATTAGATAACTGGTTTGCTGCTAATGGTATATCCTGGATGTTTATAGCAATTGGCTTTGTTGCTTTCACCTATTGGATGCTTCAACTTAAAAAACACAGTGATAATAACGAAGAGAATAAAAGCATTTCGGCACACTCTTATCTTTAAGTTATTTATAAGTCGAAACCAATATCCTTTCGATAATTCATCTTATCAAAATGTAGATTTTCTATACTTTGATAGGATTTTTTTATGGCTTCTTGGTAGGTTTTTCCGTACGAAGTAATTGCCATAACGCGTCCTCCAGAAGTCAGCACTTTTCCATCTTGAAACTTAGCGCCTGCATGAAATGCTATAGATTCCGTTATATTATCTATTCCTGTAATTTCTTTGCCTTTCTCATAAGCCTCAGGATAACCACCAGACACTAACATAATTGTTGTCGCAGCACGTTCATCAATTTCGATATCAACTTCAGATAAGGTTTGATTTGCCATCGCTTGAAAAATTTCCACTAAGTCTGTTTTTAGTCTTGGTAAAACAACTTCGGTTTCGGGATCTCCCATTCTTACGTTGTATTCTATCACTTTTGGGTCGTCACCAACTTTAATTAAACCTATAAAAATGAAACCAACATAGGGTAGATTATCTTTCTTTAAGCCTTCAACTGTAGGCTTTACAACTTCATTTTCAATTCTATCTAAAAATGCTTTCGTTGCAAATGGCACCGGCGAAACAGCTCCCATACCTCCTGTGTTTAAGCCTGTATCACCTTCTCCAATGCGCTTATAATCTTTTGCTGTAGGTAAAATCTTATAATTCTTTCCATCTGTTAATACAAAACAGCTTAATTCAATACCATCTAAAAATTCTTCTATAACGACTTTAGTACTTGCCTCACCAAATTTAGCATCGACTAACATACTTTTTAGTTCTGATTTCGCTTCCTCTAAGTCCTGTAAGATTAAAACCCCTTTTCCGGCGGCTAATCCATCTGCTTTCAAAACGTAAGGTGGATTTAATGTTTTTAGAAACTTATACCCTTCTTCTACAGTCTCCTTTGTAAAACTTTCATAAGCCGCTGTTGGAATATTATGACGCACCATAAACTCCTTAGCGAACTCCTTACTGCCTTCTAATTCTGCAGCTGCTTTTTGAGGACCAATTACTGAAACCTTTTTTAATGCATCATCCTGTAAAAAAAAATCGTGAATACCAAGTACTAATGGATCTTCTGGCCCAACAACTACTAATTCAATATTATTTTTAATCACTGCCTTTTTAATCGCTTCAAAATCGGTAACAGCAATATTTAAATTCGTCGCAATAGTCTTTGTTCCTGAGTTTCCTGGAGCAACAAAAAGGCCAGTACACCTTTCACTTTGCTTTGCTTTCCATGCGAAAGTGTGTTCTCTTCCACCAGAGCCAAGTATTAAAATATTCATGATTAAAATTTGTTTGCGTAAAAATAATTGGTTTTGAGGTGAAAAAACAATTAATTTACCAAAGAACTTATCTTAGCCTTTTCTGTTTCCTAAAAAATGATTAAAATCCACTCATATTTTATCTATTTTATTGTTGCGTAGCAATGCTAAATCAATAAAAAATAGTTTCATCTGAACAAATATTATTTCATTTTCGGTCAAAAACAAAAAGACAAGATAAATTCATAACCTTAATCCATTAAAATAGCTTGCGATTATTCGATTTTTCTTTAAAAATAAATGGCTTTGATATAGACAAGGCCAAGACTGCTTTGTCTAAAATTCGAGCGCAAAATGATTCAGATTTTGAAGCCTATATCGCGCTTCAAAAAAAAGAAATTGTTTCTTATCATTTAAAGCATAATTCATTTTATAAATCGTTTGGTAAGACGATTGCTATAGACAACTGGAATTCTATCCCGATACTAACTAAACGTCATTTACAACAACCCATAGAGCAGCGATTAAGTAAGGGGTTTACTCCTAAAAATGTGTATTTAAATAAAACATCTGGTAGTTCTGGTCATCCCTTTATTTTCGCCAAAGACAAATGGTGTCATGCTATGACTTGGGCTGAAATTATGAATCGATTTTCATGGTATGGCATTGATTTTAATAGCTCTAAACAAGCGCGATTTTATGGTATTCCGTTGGATAAAAAAGGCTACTATAAAGAACGCTTTAAAGACTGGTTAAGTCATCGGTTCCGGTTTTCGGTATTTGATTTAAGTGATGGTGCTTTTGAAAAAGCTGTTTCAAAATTTAAAACTTCAGATTTTGATTTTATAAATGGCTATACAAGTTCGATTGTACAATTTGCGAAGTATTTGAAACAACAAAATATAGTTTTATCTACTATTTGTCCGAGCCTTAAAGTCTGTATCGTTACTTCCGAAATGCTTTTTGAAAATGACAAATCTTTAATGGAAACACAATTTGGTGTGCCTGTGGTTAATGAGTATGGCGCTTCAGAATTAGACTTAATCGCGTTTCAGAATACCAAAGACGAATGGCAAGTTAACAGTGAGACTTTATATGTCGAAGTTTTAGACGAAAACGACACTATTCTACCTTATGGACAGGAAGGTAGAATTGTAATTACATCTTTCTATAATAAAGCGCATCCTTTTATTCGTTATGATATCGGTGATGTTGGTTCGCTCTCTATAGACAGTACCATTAGAAAACCTATTCTAAAGCAGTTAACAGGACGGACAAATGATATCGCTATTTTACCTAGTGGAAAAAAAGCTGCTGGCTTAACCTTTTACTACATTACTAAAACTGTGATTGAAAACGATGGTAATGTTTCGGAATTTGTAATTGAGCAAGATGCTTTAGATCATTTTATAATACGTTATGTTAGCAAAGACCAACTATCGGATAAACAAAAGTTACTTGTTTCAAAAGAAATGAAGCGCTACCTAGAACCTGAAATAATGATTACTTTTGAACGCGTGCAACAGTTAAATCGCACAAAGTTCGGAAAACTCAAACAGTTTACATCTTATACATAACATACTCTATGAAAATTACTATTGTAGCTGGCGCAAGACCAAACTTTATTAAAATAGCTCCAATTATTGCAGCTTTAGACCTTAAAATATCTGAAGGGTTTAATTTTGAATACCGACTAGTTCATACCGGTCAGCATTATGATAAAAAATTGAGTGCCTCTTTTTTTGAAGACTTACAAATACCTAATCCAGACATTAACTTAAATGTAGGAAGTGGCTCTCAGGCAGCACAAACAGCGGCCATTATGATTGGTTTTGAAAAAGAATTAATCGATTATCCTAGTGATTTAGTTATGGTTGTTGGCGATGTTACCTCAACCATGGCATGTTCAATAGTTGCAAAAAAACAAGGCGTTTCTGTTACGCATGTAGAAGCTGGTATTAGATCTGGAGATTTGGCTATGCCAGAGGAAATCAATAGAATGGTGACCGATAGTATCACCGATTATTTTTTTACAACGTCTAGAATAGCTAATAAAAATTTACAAGCGCTTGGGATTAAAAAAGAGACTATTTTCTTTGTGGGAAATGTTATGATCGATACACTTTTAAAAAAAGAACCTTTCTTTAAACAACCTGAAATCTGGAACACATTAAAGCTAAATCAAAAGGACTATTTTGTTCTAACTTTACATAGACCTAGTAATGTAGATGAACAAGCGCATTTTGAAAACATGCTAAACCAAATAATTGTTAGCAGTCTTGGAAAGCCAATTATTTTTCCTGTTCACCCTAGAACAAAAAAAATAATTGATGGTTTAAATATAAACCACACTAATTTATACTTTGTTGAGCCGTTAGGCTATTTAGAATTTAATTATTTGGTTAAAAATGCCCTAGCGGTATTAACCGATTCTGGAGGCATTACTGAAGAAGCCACCATTTTAAATATACCATGTATTACGTTTAGAGATTCGACAGAACGACCAGAAACCTGTGATATTGGAACCAACGTATTGGTTGGATCCTCATTAAAAAAGATTGAAGACGCTTTTAATACATTATTCGCGGGAAAATGGAAAAAGGGTAAACACCCTGAACTTTGGGACGGAAAAGCTGCTCAAAGAATTGCCGACCATTTAATAGACATATACCATCTATAATGCAAAAGCTAACCATTATTACAAGTTACTTTCCTCCTGAAATAGGTGCCGCTTCCAACAGAATTTATCATTTAGCAGATGGTCTTAAAAACGATTATGACGTTAGTATTATAACGCCTCTCCCCAATTATCCAACAGGTAAGATATTTCAGGAGTTTAAAGGCAAGTTTAAAATACATACTAGAGAAAACAATATTGAAATTAATCGTTTATGGATCTTTGCTTCTGTATCTAAGAATAGGTTCTTACGGCTTATCGCTATGATGTCCTACAGTCTTAGTTTAATCTGGTTTTTTATATGGCACAAAATCCCAAATAAAATAATTGTACAATCGCCACCATTACTAGTCGCATTTACCTGCGTTCTTTTTTTAAGATCAAAGAAAAGAACACTCATACTCAACGTTAGTGATTTATGGCCAAGTGCAGGATTAGAACTAGGTGCATTAAAAAATAATTTTAGTTATAAAATTTTAAAAAAATTAGAAAGATTCAATTATAAAAACTCAAATATCATATTGGGTCAAAGCAACGAAATACTTACTCATATTGCGACAATAACAAAAAAACCGAATTTATTTTTGTATCGAAACTATCCGGATATTGAAGCTCCTAAATTAGTTAACAAACAAAACAAACCAGATAAAAATCTAAAAATAGTTTATGCTGGACTTTTAGGTGTAGCTCAAGGGATTTCTAAATTATGTAGCAAACTAGATTATGAAAACATTGAGCTACATATTTACGGTTCTGGTGCAGAAGAAAACCAAATACAAGATTTTATAAAGGCAAACAACACACTACCTATCTTCTTTCATGGAAGAGTTCAAAGAAATGTATTGCACCAAAAATTGTTACATTATGATATCGCTCTAATCCCACTGCTTAACAGAATATACGGATCTGTACCTTCAAAAATATTTGAATTCACAAAGTTAGGTTTGCCAATAATTTATTTCGGTGGTGGGGAGGGAGAAACAATTATTGAACAAAATAATCTCGGCTGGATTGCGAAAGAAGGTGACTACGTTGATTTAAATAAAACGATACAACAAATCAAGGCAGACGCGTTAAGTTTTGATTTAAGAACATCGATTCAAGAAACTGCTATTTCGGAATTTAATTTCAAAACCCAATTAGAAGCACTTAAAAAGGTGCTTTAATACGCTTTATCATCGCCTTTTAAGACGTTAATAAAAGTTCGCAAAATGATTTTTACATCTAATAAAAGGGACCAGTTCTCTATATAAAAGATATCGTATTTAATTCGGTTAATTATATCATTATCTAATTTAATCTCTCCTCTATACCCTTTTATTTGAGCCAAACCTGTAACACCTGGTTTAACATTGTGTCTGAAAATGAAATTATATTTATTTATTTTTTTCGAGTAATCGTCTGTGTATGATAACATGTGTGGTCTTGGCCCAACAACACTCATATCGCCTATTAAAACGTTAATAAATTGAGGAAGTTCATCGATACTTGTTATACGTAAAAACTTTCCGATTACGGTAACGCGCTTGTCGTTTTGTATGACATAGGTTCCCTCTAATTCTTGAGTTATTGTTAACGACCTGTATTTGTAACAAAAAAACTCCTTATAGTTTATACCTGTTCTTTTGTGTTTATAAAACAAAGGGCCTTTTGACTCGATTTTAACAATAATAAAGAGTAGGATTGAAAGCCATGACAGTATAAATATTATAATAAATAATGAAAATATGATATCAAAACTTCGCTTAAAAAACTTATTTATATCATTGTTAAGTGCAACCTCCTGAATAGATAGAACAGGAATGTAATTATAGTAATCTGTTTTAAGTCGCTTGGTGAAAAGCTTTCTTTTACTAGGGATAAATTTAATATTACAATGTTTTAAATTGGCATATCGGACATATTCATTGATCTGCTTTTCTGTTAATTCATCAATGGCGCAATATATCTCGTCTATATTGTTGTGTTGCTCTAGATATTGAAAACTATCCTTAATTGATCCGTTACTATTTCCATCCCCTAATTTATTGAAAACCGCATTAATTCTGTAGCCTAACTCTTTCTTTTTAACGAATATCCTTTTTAACTCATTTACACTTTCTCCACTCCCTATTACAACAATATTTCTTAAGTTTCCTTTTAAATAAACTCTTACAGATTTTAAAATATAATAACTCAACAATTTTAAAATACTGATTGCGGCAAAGGAGTACACTAAATAATTTAAGGTATCTATTGCTTGAATATTAATACTTCTAAAAACACCAACAAAGGCAAAACTAATTATGCCATAGGTAATAAACTGTTTGACTATTAAGGACAGAATTTTCAATAAGGATGTATATCTGAAAACGTCGTAAAATTTCAAAAAGAATGTTGATAATAGCCAAAACGTAATAGAATAAACAAGATAAATTAAATGCTTATTGTTGAATATATCAGATGAAAAGAGATATAAGTCTTGACTATTAAAACTCAATAAGTTGTAAGCAAAAACATTAATTATGACAAGGTCATAAATTATTAAAATAGGTCTTAGAATCCATGAATATCTTCCACGTTTAAATGCCATGTAACTTGTTATTTATATTCATAAAACCCTCATTATCAATTTTAAACAATTAGTACCCACCTAAAACTTTAGGTGAACATGAAAACCTTTTTATCAAATAAAGATTACTTCTTGCATTTATTTAATATGCCTTGTCTTCACCTTTAAAGGCATTTATAAAAGTTTGAATAATGATTTTTATATCTAATAGGAGTGACCAGTTTTCGATGTAGAAGATATCGTACTTAACCCTTCCAATAATATCTTTATCGGATTCTACTTCTCCTCTATACCCTCTAGTTTGTGCCATGCCCGTGATACCAGGTTTAACGAAATGCCTTACCATAAACTTATCAATCTTGTTTTTATAAATATTGGTATGGCTTACCATGTGCGGTCTAGGACCAACTACAGACATATCTCCAAAGAGCACGTTAAAAAATTGAGGCAGTTCGTCTATACTTGTCCTTCTTATAAACTTGCCAACTCGAGTAATACGTTCGTCATTTCGCGTTGCCTGATGCAAATGAGAATTGTTATTAGGCATCATAGAACGAAATTTATAGCAGTCAAATTCTCTAAAATTAAATCCGTTTCTAGATTGTTTAAAAAAAACAGGGCCTTTAGATTCTAACTTTATTAGAATAGCAATTATTGATGTTAACCAAGAAAGTACAAATACAATTACTAAACTAGAAAATACGATATCAAAACCACGTTTTAAAACCATATTAAAAGACTCCTCTAATGCAATTGTTCTTAATGTTAAAACTGGTATATAATCATAATACTCATATCTAAGTTTTTTTGAGTATATCTCTTTAGTATCTGGAATAAATTTTAAAATTTTCAGATTATTATCGGCAAAATCTACAATATCGGCAATTTCTGAATTAGTGAGCTCAGAAATTGAACAGTAAATTTCATCTATTCGCTCATTAATTATATAATCGAAACAACGACTTAACGAGAGTTCTTTGTTTTTAAAATTAAAAGTCTTTTTATGTAGATATCCATATTCTGGCTTCTTGTTAAAAAAATTTTCTAAAGCTAAAGTCTTTTTATTTAGACCCAAAATTACAGTAGATCTGAAATTTCCCCCAAAAGAAACCCTATACTTCTGCAATAAATAATAAATTGTAAACTTGAAAATTGTTATAAATGAAAAACACAGTGCCGTATATTTAACAATTGGCCTTGGATAGATTTTTAATTCGTGATATAAACCAGAAAAAGCAAATACAAATAGCAAAAACAACACTGATTGCTTTACAATAAGTGACAAAATATTTACTGGTCTTGTGTATCTGTAAACCTCATAAAATTTAGAATATACAGATAATAATAACCATCCAAGCGAAATAAAAACAGAGAAAAGCAATGGATCTTTCCCAGGTAGCAAATAAACTACTGCTATACTATTAATGATACTTAAATCTATGACATATGAAATAGGTCTTAAGTATCCTGAATATCTTCCTTGTTTAAACAGACTCAAATTCCAAATTTATTTTAATAGTGTAAAAGTAAGTTGAATTATCTAACTGTAAGTAATTATATTTATTGCTTTTCGAGATTACCGGTAAAAGAAGGTAGTTTGGAACTAAAGTTCTATCTGTGAAATAGTTTAGCCCCTTATAAGTTCGGAGTGATATTTTAAATTTCAAAACTAATATATTTGAGATATGAAATACAAGAAATGGACTTTGGATCAGAAGTTAGAGATACTCTCTTCTGGGGAAGAAATAGGTGTTGTTGAGGCCTGTCGGAAATACAGGGTTAGTACTGGTACTTTCTATAGCTGGAAGAAGAAGTTTGAGCACAAGGGGGAAGCAGGTTTAAAGGTTACCTATGATACAAAAAGTAAAGAGCTTAAAGAAGCAGAGGAAGAAAATCGGGTATTGCGAAAGCTACTTATTGATAGAGAAATCGAACTCGAGTTGCAACGAGAGCTCTTAAAAAAAAAGTTTGGGACATCAGATCCAAGAAAGATTTAGTAGATGCCACTTGCAAGAAACATAAGTTTAGTAAAACCAAGGTTATAAAGATGGTCGGTATTATATCTAGTAGCTACTACAGAGTTCCTAGTGGTGGT
>JAWUVW010000024.1:0-7905 GCA_034112185.1 Flavobacteriaceae bacterium
ACCATTAAGAGATAGGGTTGATGATATACCGAGTCTGGTTCATCATTTTATACATAAATACAACCCTAAAGTAAGTAATAAAATAAAAACAGTCAATCAAAAAACCCTCGAACGATTAATGCATTACAATTGGCCTGGAAATATAAGGGAACTAGAGCACGTCATCGAACGCGCTCTTATAGTGAATCAAGGAGGGCAATTGCGATTGGGTCGATGGTTTATGGATAGCAGTATTGATCCTATAGACTTCGAAAACCTAAGAACATTGGAAGCTCTAGAACGCGATTACATTATTAAAGTACTAGAGACCACCAATTGGAAAATACGCGGTAAGAATGGAGCTGCACAAATATTAGGAATGCAACCTACAACCTTAGAATCCCGAATGAAAAAAAGGGGTATAAAAAGGTAAATATCAAACAGAAACAGATCGTTTAATGTACGATATTTAGTGTATATACTAAATATCGTACATTATATTTGCGCCATAGATTACTTCCTTAAACATAAATAAAATTCAAACCATTGATTTTCAGTATTTTACGATTTATTATTTACATAAATGAAGTTTTGGCATTCTAATTGAATTAGTATTAGCATGGTAATTAACAGATATTCAAACTATTATCATAAAAACTAACTAACTAACTAATTAAAAACTAAAAAGAATGACTAAAGCTGATATTGTCGCTAAAATTACTGATAAATTAGAAATTGAAAAAAGTTCTGTACAGGCAACTGTAGAAACATTTATGACAGAAGTTAAAGCCTCATTAGAAAATGGTGACAACGTTTATTTAAGAGGATTTGGTAGCTTCATCGTTAAAACCAGAGCGGAAACAGTAGGTCGAAATATTTCAAAAAATACGACTATGAAAATTCCAGCTCACAACATTCCAGCGTTTAAACCTGCAAAAGTATTTGTAGAAGCAATAAAAACTAACATTAAAGTCCAATAAAAAAATTAGTTTAAAACATATTTTTTAATTTCTAATGCAACAAGAATCAAAACTATAAAAACTGTTTAATTTTCGCATCAAATTAGTAATTAACTAATATAGATTTAACTAATTCCCCTAAGATTGGTTAACAACAGAGCGACAAAGTCGTTCGACCCTGAAAAGTGCACTAGAGTTAGTGCACTTTTTGTTTTTATACTCTAAACTTTATTTTCTACTTTACAGTTTCGTTGAAAGCGATTTAAATACAAATGTCTTTCACAATTATCACAAGATTTAGGCAAAGCGTATTCTCATATTGGAGGTCTTTATAATTTGTGCTTAGACGCGACCAAGACAAAGCTTAAAAAACAAAAAAGCACCTGTAAACAGGTGCTTTAATTTCTACACTAAATATTTAGACTTACCCTTAAGAATATATAGTAGTAGAAACGTCATCTCAATAACTCAATTACGCTCTAGGCAAATCACTATCATCCTTTAAAGGTAAATGTGATTCTCCCATTAAATAAGTATCAACGTAATGAGCCGCTTGCCGCCCTTCAGAAATTGCCCAAACAATTAACGATTGTCCACGACGCATATCACCAGCCGCAAAAATTCCAGAAACATTCGTTGCGTAATCCTTTATTGAAGCATCGATATTGGTTCTAAAATCCATATTTAAATCAAACTGTTCGGCTAGTGTCATTTCGGCACCTGTAAATCCAAGTGCTAATAAAGCGAGTTCGCAATCCCACTCTTTCTCAGAACCCTCTACTTCTTTTAATTCCGGACGCTCACCTGCTTTATAAATCCATTCGACCTCAACTGTTTTTAAGCCTTTTAAATTGCCGTTTTTATCACCGATAAATTCTTTAGTAGACACGCTAAAAAAACGCTCTACACCTTCTTTATGAGATGATGTCGTCTTTAATCTCATAGGCCAATATGGCCAAGGTTGATGTGCTGGACGCCCTTCAGATGGCTTACTTAATATTTCGAAATTCGTTACAGATTTTGCACCATGACGATTAGAAGTCCCTATACAATCAGAACCCGTATCTCCTCCTCCAATGACAATAACATTTTTACCTTCAGCAGAAATCACATCCTTAAAATCAACCAATTCATCAACGTATTGATTATTCAACTTTAAAAAATCCATCGCTTGGGTGACCCCTTTTAAATCTGACCCAGGAATAGGAATGCTTCGCCTTACCGTTGCTCCGCCACATAATACAATCGCATCAAACTCTTCTTTTAATTGGTTTGCATCGACATTCTTTCCAACATGTGCATTGGTTTTAAACATAATACCTTCTTCTTCTAAAACTTTAATACGTCTATCAATGACGTTTTTTTCCATCTTAAAATCAGGGATACCATATCGTAATAAACCACCCACTTTTTGGTCGCGTTCAAAAACTGTAACCCTATGACCTGCACGATTTAATTGCTGCGCCGCTGCCAAACCAGCAGGACCAGAGCCAATAATAGCGACCGTTTTTTCTGTTCTTACTTTTGGAGGATCTGCAACAATCCAGCCTTCATTAAAAGCAGTTTCAACTATATTTTTTTCAATATTCTCAATCGTTACAGGATCTTCATTAATACCTAATACACAAGCTTCTTCGCAAGGCGCTGGGCATAGTCTTCCTGTGAACTCAGGAAAATTATTGGTTTTATGTAAAATTTCGGCAGCCTCTTTCCATTTGCCTTTATAGACTTTATCGTTAAAATCTGGAATAAAATTTCCCAGCGGACAACCACTATGACAAAACGGAATGCCGCAATCCATACAGCGTGCACCTTGATCCTTTAGCTTATCTTCTTCTAACGGAATGGTAAACTCTTTATAATTTTCGATACGCTTTTCTGGCGCTATGTAAGTTTCATCCTGTCGCTTATACTCTAAAAACCCTGTTATCTTCCCCATTATCTAAGCTATTTCTAATTGTTCTTGTTCTAACCTCACTAAGGCTTGTCTATATTCTTCTGGTAATACTTTTTTAAACTTAGGAAGATATGTTTTCCAATTATCTAAAATGCGTTTTGCCAACGGACTTCCAGTGGCTTCAGCATGATTATCAATCAAGCGTTCTAACTGTAATTGATCCTCTAACTCACTAACTGGATCTATATTTAAATCGTCTGCACTACAGTTTTTCTTAAAATTGCCATCTTCGTCCAAAACATAAGCAATACCGCCACTCATCCCTGCTCCAAAATTTCGACCTACTTCTCCAAGAATGACTGCAATACCCCCAGTCATGTATTCACAACCATGATCACCAATACCTTCTACTACTGCTTTTGCACCAGAGTTTCTGACACAAAAACGTTCGCCAGCTTTTCCGTTGATATACACCTCACCAGACGTTGCACCATATAAAGTAACGTTACCCGTGATGATGTTGTCTTCAGGAATAATGGTACATTTTTCTGGGACTTTGATGATTAATTTTGCACCAGACAATCCTTTCCCTAAGTAATCATTCGTGTTTCCATGAACCGTAAACGCTAACCCCTTGGTCGCAAATGCACCAAAGCTTTGACCTGCAGATCCACTAAAATCGATATTTATAGTATCTTCAGGCAAACCATCTGCTCCATAAATCTTTGAAATTTCGTTACTCACAATTGCACCAACAGCGCGATCCATATTAGTAATTGGTAATTTGAGATATGTTTTTTGTCTTCGGAACAAGGCCTGATGCGCTTGCTTTATAATTTTGAAATCTAAATGCGTTTCTAACTTATGATCTTGCTGTTCTGTATTATATAATTTAGTACCTGCTGGCACATCAATTTTATGTAAAATTGGCGTTAAATCAATACCTGAAGCTTTATAATGCTCAATCGCTCCATTTCTATTTAATTTCTGAACTTGACCTACCATTTCATTAACAGTTCTAAAACCAAGTTTTGCCATAATTTCGCGCACTTCTTGCGCAACGAAATACATGTAATTAACAACATGCTCGGGCTTTCCTTTAAACTTTTTTCGTAAATCAGGATTCTGAGTTGCGATGCCAACAGGACAGGTGTTTAAATGACAAGCACGCATCATTATACAACCAGAAGCCACTAGAGGCGCCGTAGCAAAACCAAATTCTTCTGCACCTAATAAACAAGCAATTGCAACATCGCGCCCCGTTTTTAACTGGCCGTCGCACTCTAAAACGATTCGATTTCTCAAGCCATTCATCACTAAGGTTTGTTGCGCTTCAGCAATTCCTAATTCCCACGGTAAACCGGCATGTCTTTGAGAAGTTAAAGGTGTTGCTCCCGTTCCACCATCAAAACCAGCGACTAAAATAACATCGGCTTTTGCTTTGGCAACACCAGCCGCTACAGTTCCTACTCCAATTTCTGATACTAATTTTACGTTGATTCGCGCTGCTCTGTTTGCCGATTTTACATCATAAATTAATTGTGATAAATCTTCGATAGAATATATATCGTGATGTGGTGGTGGCGAAATCAGCCCTACATAAGGTGTAGAGTTCCTTGTTTTTGCAATTTCAGGATTCACTTTTGGTCCAGGCAATTGGCCGCCCTCACCAGGTTTTGCACCTTGAGCAATTTTTATCTGAATTTCACTTGCGCTTGTTAAGTAATTTGAAGTCACACCAAAACGACCAGAAGC
The DNA here is from genome assembly GCA_034112185.1 of Flavobacteriaceae bacterium. Lineage (GTDB taxonomy): Bacteria > Bacteroidota > Bacteroidia > Flavobacteriales > Flavobacteriaceae > Winogradskyella. The sequence goes on from JAWUVW010000024.1 coordinate 4,591, forward strand.
GACTTGCTTTATTGCAGAATTTTTCCAATCCCCTTGCGAGCTTTTATAGAAACGTTCTTGATCTTCACCGCCTTCACCAGAATTAGATTTTCCTCCAATTCTGTTCATAGCAACTGCCAAGTTCTCGTGCGCTTCTTTACTGATTGAACCATAAGACATAGCGCCAGTTTTAAAGCGTTTTACAATTGCTGTCCATGGCTCTACTTCTTCTATAGGAATAGGATCGTATTGATCGAACTCAAACAAACCTCTAATCGTCATTAATTGCTTGGACTGATTATTTACCAAATCAGAGAATTCTTTAAAAGTTGATGCTTTGTTTGTACGAACAGACTCTTGTAATTTGGCAACTGTTAACGGATTAAACATGTGCTTTTCTTGTCCACGTCGCCATCTGTAATCGCCGCCAATTTCAATATCTAAATTTGTATCATTCGCTTGAAAAGCTTTTTTATGACGCTTTACAATCTCTTGTTCAATTTCTCTTAAGCCAATACCCTGAATACGTGTTGGTGTGTTTGGGAAATATTTTTCAACCGTTTTGGTATTGATACCCACACATTCAAATAATTGAGAGCCACGATACGAATTTAAGGTTGAAATTCCGATTTTGTTCATCACTTTCAAAATCCCTTTTCCAACGGCTTTATTATAGTTTTTAATAGCCGCTAAATATTCTAAACCTGTAACATCTTCACTATTGATTTGCTCTTGAACAATTTCATTAACGATATAAGGATTTACAGCACTTGCTCCAAAACCAAATAATAAAGCAAAGTGATGCACTTCGCGAGGTTCTGCAGATTCAATAATTAAACTGATTTTAGACCGTTTCTTTAATTTATGTAAGGCATGATTCACATAAGAACATGCTAATAGCGCAGGAATTGGCGCATGATTTTCGTCTACATATCTATCAGAAAGAATAATAATATTGGCGCCATTATCAACCGCTTTAGACGCTTTGGTGACTAAGTTTTCAAGTGCGACTTCCAATTCATTCAAACCTCTATTCACTTCATATAACATAGAAATCGATTCCACATTAAAATCTGGATTCGTATCATAATCTCTAATTTTATCTAAATCGTGTTTTGAAATTACTGGGTTTTGAATTTTTAGCTTTTTACAGTGCTTTGCATTAATGTCGAATAAGTTAACATCGCTTCCTAAGGTCAAACTTATATCTGTGATTAATTCCTCACGAATCCCATCTAAAGGCGGATTTGTAACTTGTGCAAATAACTGTTTGAAATAGTTATAAATTAATTGCGGACGCTCAGATAAAATCGCAATTGGCGAATCGCTTCCCATAGACCCAATAGGTTCTTTTCCTAATTGTGCCATCGGACGAATAATGGTGTTTAAATCTTCTTGTGTGTAACCAAAAACAATTTCACGTTTTTTAAGATCAATTTCGTCATATTTAATTGGTCCTTTTTTTGCTGAAATATCTTTTAAATGCACTAAATTATTATCGAGCCATTTTCGGTAAGGGTGTCTATTCGCGATCTCTTCTTTAATTTCTTCGTCATTGACAATTCGACCTTCGTTCATATCTACCAAGAACATTTTACCTGGTTCTAAGCGACCATGATACTCCACATTTTCGGGTTTAATATCCACAACTCCAGTTTCTGAAGACATAATTACATTACCCAATTTAGTTACTGTGTAACGTGAAGGACGTAGCCCATTTCTATCTAAAACCGCTCCTATAAAATTACCATCTGTAAACGGAATAGATGCTGGGCCATCCCAAGGTTCCATAAGGCAGGAGTTGTATTCGTAGAATGCTCTTTTAGCATCAGACATATTTGGATTTTTCTCCCATGCTTCTGGCACTAACATCATCATAGCTTCGGGTAATGAGCGCCCAGACATTAACAAGAGCTCTACAACCATATCTAAGGTTGCTGAATCTGATTTTCCTTTTAAAATTGTAGGAATGATTTTTTTAATATCATCTCCAAAAGCATCACTTTCCATGATTTCTTCTCGAGAAAACATTCGGGATACATTTCCTCTTAAGGTATTAATCTCTCCATTATGGCAGATATACCGAAAGGGCTGTGCCAAATCCCAAGTCGGAAATGTGTTGGTAGAAAAACGTTGATGAACAAGAGCTAACCTTGTATCTAAAGAGGTATTGTATAAATCTAAATAATACTCATTAATATGTTCTGGTTTTAATAGGCCTTTAAAAATTATAATTTTAGTAGAAAGACTCGGCACATAAAAAAATTGAGATTCTGATAGTTTAGAACCATATATAGTATGCTCTGCGATTTTTCGAGCCGCATATAATTTAATATTAAAATCAAAGTCAGATTGACTCTCATCAGATTTACCAATAAATATCTGTTTTACAAAAGGTTCTGTTGTTCTGGCTATTTCACCTAAAACATCTCCATTGACAGGCACATCTCTCCACCCAAGCAGCTGTAAGTTTTGTTTTGCAATTTCTTCTTCAAATACATTGATACAATACTCACGTTGATTTGTCTTTTTAGGAAGAAAAACATTACTGACAGCATAGTCACCAGCTTCAGGTAATTTAAAGTCACAAAATTTCTCAAAGAATGTATGAGGAATATCAATGAGAATACCAGCACCATCACCAGTAACACCATCAGAACTTACAGCACCACGATGTTCTAGTTTCACCAATATCTCTAGCGCTTTATGAATGATATCATTAGAGCGCTTTCCTGTTAAACTACATATAAATCCAGCACCACAATTATCATGTTCAAATTCCGGCAAATAAAGTCCTTGTTTCTTCAGCATAATTCAGAAAGTTTTTAAAGGTATTTCACTCCTTATTATGTCTCTAAGGTAGTCGGTAAATTTCGATTAAAAAAAAGAGGCAAACACTTTTTCGATATCATTAGTTAAGCGGATTCTAAATGAAAATTCGGCAATATTAAGGACATATACTGTAGAAAAGTTAACAAATGTATTTTCATCAATAATCCTTAAATGTTGCGAAAACGTTTGCGGAATCTGCATTTTATTAAACATACCTTATTGTATGAGGTCAAAATTTGATAATTCTTAAATTTTTCGATTATCGAATTAACAAAATATTACAATAAAAAAGGTTAACCCTAAAAATATTAGGGTATAAAATAGAATATTAATAAAAATCATCCGACCAACCCTATTTTTTTATGGGTTATTCATTAAATAAAATAGATTTGCCTCTCAACTAACAAATTAACACATACTAATTATGAAAAAAATTATTACATTATCAATGTTCTTTATGGCCTTTAGTTTATTTGCCCAGGAAGAAGAAACAGAAGAAAAAAA
>JAWUVW010000025.1:0-108227 GCA_034112185.1 Flavobacteriaceae bacterium
AAATAAAATTGTTATTAAGTTTTTCATCATTTTAAATTTATCTTGTTACTATCAAAACTACTTACTTTTTTACTCTCATCAAAATTAAATAGATGTAATACACTGCATTTAACAGTAATTATGGTTTTAAGCCCATTTTAGTGACCTAATAATTTTTCAAAAAAGGAAATATAAGTACTTTTGCCAATTACAGAGCAAAAACGATACCAAAACATGGAAATCCCATCAAAATATAATGCATTGTCAGTAGAAAATAAGTGGTATGACTACTGGATGACCCATAATTACTTTCATTCTACACCAGACGAAAGAGAGCCATATACCATTGTTATTCCACCTCCAAATGTGACAGGAATATTACACATGGGACACATGCTTAATAATACCATACAAGATGTATTGATTCGTCGTGCACGCTTGTTGGGTAAAAATGCATGTTGGGTTCCAGGTACCGACCATGCTTCTATTGCGACCGAAGCAAAAGTTGTTGCGAAATTAAAGGAGCAAGGCATTGATAAGAATGACTTAACTCGTGATGAGTTTCTAGAACATGCCTGGGAATGGACCGAAGAATATGGAGGGGTAATCCTTGAGCAGCTAAAAAAATTAGGCTGGTCTTGTGATTGGGATCGTACCAAGTTTACTATGGATGATGATATGAGTGAAGCTGTAATTAAAACCTTTGTGGATTTATACAACAAAGGCTTAATTTATAGAGGTTATCGCATGGTGAATTGGGATCCAGAGGCGAAAACAACGTTGTCTGATGAGGAAGTGATTCATATTGAAAAGCAAGGTTTACTCTATTATTTAGAATACAAGGTTGAAGGCAGTGATGAAAAATTAACGATTGCAACTACGCGTCCTGAAACGATTTTTGGTGATACCGCGATTTGTATTAATCCTAATGACGAACGTTTCACACACCTCAAAGGAAAGAAAGCCATTGTCCCTATCTGCGGAAGAGTTATTCCTATTATTGAAGACGATTATGTAGATATTGAATTTGGTACAGGTTGTCTAAAAGTAACACCAGCTCACGATGAAAATGATAAAGTTTTAGGTGATAAGCACAAGCTTGAAGTTGTAGATATATTTAATGAAGATGCTTCGCTCAATAGCTTCGGGATGCATTATGAAGGTCAAGATCGTTTTGTGGTGAGAAAAGCAATTACTAAAGAATTGGAAGCATCTGGAATTTTAGTAAAAACCGAGAGCCATATCAATAAAGTAGGCACGTCTGAGCGCACAAAAGCGGTAATCGAACCACGGTTAAGCGACCAATGGTTCTTAAAAATGGAGGATTTAGCAAAACCTGCTATTGATGCCGTTTTAAAAACTGGCGAGGTAAAACTTTTTCCTAAGAAATTTGAAAACACATACCGTCATTGGATGGAGAATATTCGCGATTGGAATATCTCACGTCAGTTACTTTGGGGACAACAAATTCCTGCATATTTCTACGGAGACGGAAAAGAAGATTTTGTGGTTGCTGAAACTATTGAGGAAGCAGTTATACTTGCAAAAGAGAAGTCTAACAATCAAGAATTAACAGCTAACGATTTGCGTCAGGACACTGATGCACTAGATACCTGGTTTAGTTCATGGCTCTGGCCAATGAGTGTGTTCGATGGGATTCGTAATCCTGAAAACGAAGAAATTAAATACTATTATCCAACAAACGATTTAGTCACTGGTCCGGATATTTTATTCTTTTGGGTAGCACGTATGATTATTGCTGGCTATGAATACAAAGGTGAAAAACCATTTGAAAATGTTTATTTAACTGGTTTAGTAAGAGATAAGCAAAGACGAAAGATGTCTAAATCTCTAGGGAATTCGCCAGACGCATTAAAATTAATTGAAAATTATGGTGCAGATGGAGTAAGAGTAGGGCTTTTATTAAGTTCTGCTGCTGGAAACGATTTAATGTTCGATGAAGACTTATGTCAGCAAGGAAAACAGTTTGCTAATAAGATTTGGAATGCCTTTAGATTAGTGCAAGGTTGGGAAGTTGATACAAAAATCAATCAACCAAACTCAAGCAAAATAGCTATTGAATGGTTTGAATCTAAATTTCAACAAACGATTGCAGAAATTGAAGATCATTTCAGTAAGTATAGATTAAGTGATGCGCTTATGGCAACTTATAAGTTAATTTGGGATGATTTTGCATCATGGTTATTAGAAATTGTAAAACCAGCATATCAACAACCCATTGACGCTAAAACTTTAGAAAGTATAAATGCTATATTTGAAGATATACTGAAGATTCTACATCCGTTTATGCCATTCTTAACTGAAGAAATCTGGCATTATATAAAAGAACGTTCTCCGGAAGAAGCATTAATTATTTCAAAATGGCCAGAAGCGAAACCTATTGATGAAACACTAATTTCTGAATTTGATTTTGCTTCGGAAGTTATTTCAGGCATTAGAAATATAAGAAAACAAAAAAATATCGCTTTCAAAGATGGTATCGCATTTTCAGTTGTAAATAATGAGAACGTAGCAAAAACATTTGATGAGGTGATTTCTAAATTAGGTAATTTGGACAGTTTTGATTATGTCACAGAACAAGTTGAAGGCGCGCTTACGTATCGCGTAAAATCTAATGAGTACTTTATTCCTATGGAAGGCAGTATTGATGTAGAAGCCGAAATTAAGAAGCTCACAGAAGAGCTTACTTATACACAAGGTTTTTTAAAATCTGTTCAGAAAAAATTATCTAACGAGCGTTTTGTTGCTGGTGCACCAGAACAAGTTGTCGCATCTGAAAAGAAAAAAGAAGCTGATGCTTTAGCTAAGATTGATACTCTGAAGGTGAGTTTAGCGAGTTTGAACTAAATAAATTAACCTGCAAGGTTTTGAAAAACTTGTAGGTTGATTTTTTACCACTCATTAATTTTATTACTATCTAATTTTACAAAAATAAACAGTAAGATAGTAAAACCCCAAAGCCCTGAGCCACCATAACTAAAGAAAGGTAACGGGATACCAACCGTTGGTATTAAACCCATCACCATACCCGTATTTATTGTAAAGTGTATAAATAAAATGGAAGCGACTCCATAGCCATAAACACGACTAAATTGCGATTTTTGGGCTTCTGCTAAATACAAAACCCGAATAATAAGCATTACAAATAAAAGGACGACAAAACTACTTCCCCAAAACCCCCATTCTTCACCAACTGTACTGAAAATATAATCTGTGTGTTGTTCTGGTACAAATTTCCCAGTAGTTCTTGTGCCTTGCAAAAAACCTTTACCTGTCCAGCCCCCAGAACTTATAGCTTGCTCTGATTGAATAAGGTTATAAGCTTCGGCCTTTTTCATTAGTTCTAACTTGGCAGGATCTTTTTCTAAACGTAACCAAAGGCTAATTCTATTTTGCTGATGTGGCTTTAAAACATGTTGGTAAAATAGCTTTACACCATAAGAAAATCCAATACAGACAATTAGCACAGCGATATATTGAAGAATAGATCCACGTTTCTTTTTTCTAATAAAATATCTTGCCAATAATATAAGGAGAGACGCTAAACCGGCGACTATGATTCCGAATTTTAAGGCTAACACTGCTAAAATGATTAGTGATAATGCCACTACTAAATAAATCTGTTGTAGACCTTCACGATAAAAAACAAAGAAAAAAGCGAGATAAACAATGGTACTACCAGCGTCATTTTGTAGTAATATGAGCAATGCAGGAATGAAAATAATAGCAGCAACTCTAACTTGATCTTTTAAGGTTTTCATATTAGTTTGTAGGTCACTAATATATTTAGCCACGGCTAGTGCGGTGGCGAACTTAGCAAATTCACTCGGTTGAACCGTCATACTGCCAATTCCATACCAAGAGCGTGCTCCATTAACATCTTTTCCAAAAATGAACAAGCCGATTAAAGCCAACATGGCAACCAGATATATGATACTGGCAAAGCGTTCGTAGAACTTGGCTTCAAATGAGAGAATGAGAACGATAAGCATAAACGTCAATCCAACAAAAATCAAATGTTTGCCATAAAGTTGAGAGGTGTCAAAATAACTAGTCACTTCTCCAACATGAGATGCTGATAAAATATTAAGATACCCAAACCCAACTAACAATAAAAATAGAATGATCGTAATCCAATCGAATTTAAAACGTCTTTGGTTTTCTCTTAACATGCTTTAAGACTTTGGGATTTCAGCTTTAAGTTTTAAAAGATTTTGGTATTCTTTTTCGTCAATAGGATCTAATATGGTTTGTCTATTTATTCCAAAGGGTTCTCCTAAATATGGTTTTTTATATTCGTGTTCTAGAGAATATCTGAGAACAAATTTCTCCATGTCAGTGCGCGTAATTTCACCCTTTAGATAGTATTCAATCATAAGACTTGCCATTCTACCTGCAAAACGACTTCCGAAGTAACCATTTTCTACAAATACTGCAATGGCTATTTTAGGATTGTCTTTAGGTGCAAAAGCTACAAAAATAGAGTGGTCGGTCAATTGTGTTTTAGTACTATCTATTATTGCGAAATTTTCTGCAGTACCTGTTTTTCCACAAATTTGAATGCCATTAACTTGTAACATCTCAGCGGTTCCCTTATTGTAAACGTCAAACATGCCTTGCACAACAGGTTCGAAATGCCGTTTATCAATAGTCGTATATTTAGGTGTTGTATAATCACTTGGGATTGTGTCTCCTTCGACTTCTTTAATTATATGAGGCGTGTAATAATAACCACGATTACCAATTGTTGCAGCCATATTTGCCAACTGAATAGGTGTGGCTAAAACCTCTCCTTGGCCAATAGCATTAGATATGGTGAAGGTTGTGTACCATTTGTTTTTACCGTAGGCTCTATTATAGGTTTCAGCTGTAGGTATTTTACCAGGTTGTCCAACCGCTAAGTCATTATTAAGGTAATTGCCTAGACCAAAACTTTTAATATGCTGACTCCAGTTGTCCATCCCTTCAGCAGGTGAATCGTATTTATCGATTATTTTTCTGTAAGCAGTTGCGAAATATGCATTACAAGATTGGTATATGCCACTATTCATATTCACAGGACTGCTGTGGGCATGACATCCCATTTTTCTATTACCGTACCTATAGCCCATCGAACAACTCACACGATCTTCAGTACTGAGAACTCCCTCTTGTAATGCAATTAAGGCATTGAGTGTTTTAAATGGTGAACCAGGTGGATACATGGCTTGTAGCCCTCTATCAAAAGTTGGATTGGCAATACTATCTCTAAATAATTTTGAAAAGTTTTTAGAACGATCTCTACCAACCAAAAGATTTGGGTCATAGCTCGGTCCAGTTATCATAGCCAAAATTTCACCAGAGCTAGGATCAATTGCAACAATTCCGCCGCGTTTATTTTTCATTAAGAGCTCACCATAAGCCTGAAGCTTAGCATCAATAGTAATGATGATATCTTTTCCAGGTTTTGGTAAGGTGTCGTAAACACCTTCCTTATAAGGGCCAATGTTTTTATTAAACCTATCCTTTTGAATGAATTTAATACCCTTCACGCCTCTTAGTGTATTCTCGTATGTTTTTTCAACACCTTGTTTTCCAATTAAATCGCCCAATTTATAATAAGGTTGTTCTGCTATAATACCACGATTTACTTCACCAATATCTCCTAAGACATTAGCGCCAATGGTAGTTTGGTAGGCCCTTAGCGATCGTTTTTGAATATAAAAACCTATATATTTTCGCATTTTTTCTTGAAGGACTGCATAATCGGTTTTTGAAAGCTGAGGTACAAATGGAGACGGTAATCTTGGAGAATAGTTTGTGGCTCTTTTTAACTTTTTAGCATAATCTTCGCGCGTGATTTTCAGTAGATTGCAGAACTCATTCAACGCTAAAGAATCTAGAGGCTCAACTTCCCTTGGGATGACCATGACATCGTAAGAAGGTTGATTAGCGACTAGAAGTTTTCCGTTTCTATCATAGACATAACCGCGTTTTGGATAGTTGTAAACTTTTCGAATCGCGTTATCTTCAAAAATATCGTAAGCCGTATTATTATAAACTTGAAGATAAAATAAGCGTGCAATAAAAACGAGACCAACAAAAATAACAGTCGTTAGAAGTAGCAGTTTTCTCATTTTCGATTTCGGCTAAATAGAATTATAATCAATAAACTAAGTATTACAGTGAAGATACTAGAAAATAACGTCTTTTTTAATATTAAAAGTATGTTCGAAATGTTAAAAATTTCGAAAGTAAATAATATAAAATGATGTACGAGTGTCCCAAACGTGATGTATGTAAGTAAACTACCTATTTCTGTGGTGCTAAACTTTATACTGTGGTGTTCATACGACATACCGAAGGAAGTTTTAAGAAGTATTGGTCTTGCATAGGCTAAACAAACCGCAGCAGCAGCATGAACTCCTCCAGAATCTGAAAACATATCTACCAACATACCCAATAAAAAACTCACTAATAATAAAATCAGTCGGCTATCCTTAATCGGAAATAGAAAGATGAAAATAATGTAAATGTAGGGGTTGATATAACCAAAAAAGTTAATATGGTTGCATATAATGACTTGCAATAGAAGTAGCAGTATAAACCGAATGATATTTGTGCCGACAACATTATTCATTTGTGCTATTCTCTAATGTTTTGATTTCTAATCTATCCAGGTTTTCTATTATATAGACAGCGCCAATATTTGTCATGTCATTAAACAATTTAACTTGAATTATATAAGTGTCTCCGCTGATGTCGGTATCAAAACTATCTATGGTGCCAACTCCAATACCTTTTGGGAAAATTGTAGACTGTCCTCCAGTAATAATGGTGTCACCAATTTTTACAGGTGCAAACTTTGAAACATCATCTAATTGCACATAATGAGGTGAGTCACCGTTCCATTTTAATGAACCGATATGATCAGTCGATTTTAACATGGCATTAATGCTACTTTTCTTATTTAAAATGGAAAGTACGGTCGCATAATTTTTAGAGGTATTACTTATAATTCCAAGAATACCTTTAGATGTAATAACACCAAAATCTTCTTTAATACTATCGTTTTTACCTTTGTTTAGTGTAAGGTAATTATTGGTAACCGAATAACTATTTTTATAGACTTGCGCTGTGATAATTCTATATTTTCCTTTCGAAAAATCCGAGCCGATATAAGAAGAATCCTTGTTTGATATTGGATTTAATAATTGTTCTCTTAAATGTTTATTTTCTTCTACTAGAATGGCATTTTCATCTCTTAAATTGAAATATTGACCAACTGTATTGAAAGTGCCATAAACACCTCCTGTAAGTCCGTTGGCAGAATTTATAAATTTACTTCTGTGATACGAATGCGACTGAATTGTTAAAGTTAAAGCGATACTAAAAAGCAATAAAAACAACAGAAAGGTTTTGTTCTTTATAACAAAATTAAAAATTTGCTGCATTATTTACTTCTTATTTAACCAATACGCTTTTGTATTTAGGTAAGTTTTTCAGCACAATCCCTGTGCCTCTTACTACTGCTCTTAAAGGATCTTCTGCGATATAAACAGGTAAATCTGTTTTTTGAGATAGACGCTTGTCTAAACCTCTTAACATTGAACCGCCACCAGCTAAATATATCCCTGTGTTGTAAATATCTGCAGCTAATTCAGGTGGCGTTTGAGATAACGTTTCCATTACAGAATCCTCAATACGTAAAATAGATTTATCTAATGCTTTAGCGATTTCACGAAATGAAATTTGAACCTGCTTAGGTTTCCCCGTTAATAAATCACGACCTTGAACACTCATGTCCTCTGGAGGTAACTCTAAATCTTCAGTAGCCGCTCCAATCTGGATTTTAATTTTTTCAGCTGTTCTATCTCCAATATATAAGTTATGCTGTGTTCTCATGTAATAGATAATATCGTTTGTAAATACATCACCTGCAACTTTAACAGATTTGTCACAAACGATGCCTCCAAGAGCAATCACTGCAATTTCAGTGGTTCCACCACCAATATCAACAATCATATTCCCTTTGGGTTGCATAATATCTATACCAATACCAATAGCGGCGGCCATTGGCTCATGTATTAAATACACTTCTTTGCCGTTCACACGTTCACAAGATTCTTTAACTGCACGCATCTCTACCTCTGTAATCCCAGAAGGAATACAGACCACCATTCGTAAAGAAGGATTGAAGAACTTCTTTTTTAATGCAGGTATATTTTTAATAAACATGCTGATCATTTGCTCCGAGGCATCAAAATCTGCAATTACGCCGTCTTTTAAAGGACGAATAGTTTTAATGTTTTCGTGCGTTTTTCCTTGCATCATGTTGGCTTCTTTGCCAACTGCAATGATTTTTCCGCTAATGCGGTCTCTGGCTACTATCGATGGATTGTCAACAACAACTTTGTCATTGTGGATTATCAGTGTATTTGCGGTTCCTAGATCTATGGCTATCTCTTCCGTTAGGAAATCAAAAAATCCCATGGGCTATTATTAATTATTTGGGTTATTCGTGTCTTCTTTTTAAGACTATATGTAAAAATAATAAAATATACGATATTTCTAAGTTTAAAGACGTTTATTGCTAGGTTTTTTCTTAGTTATTTTTTAAGAGTATAAATCTTGAGAATGAGTTCTCTTTGTTTAAAGTAATTTAGTGTTTAAAATGACGTGTGCCTGTAAAGACCATCGCTACATTGTTTTCGTTGCAATAGTTGATACTTAATTCATCTTTTATAGAACCACCTGGCTGAATCACAGCAGTAATACCCGCATTGTCTGCGATCTCTACGCAATCTGGAAAAGGGAAAAACGCATCACTCGCCATAACCGCTCCATTTAAATCAAAATTGAAAGATTTTGCTTTATGAATCGCTTGGTTTAAAGCATCAACGCGACTTGTTTGTCCAGTGCCACTAGCACATAGTTGTTTGTTTTTTGCTAAAACTATGGTGTTAGATTTAGTGTGCTTGCAAATTTTTGAAGCAAATATTAAATCGTCTAACTCGTTTGAGGTAGCAGTAATGTTAGTTACAGATTTTAAACCTTCAAGTGTGTCTGTGATTGTATTTCTATCTTGAACTAAAACACCATTCAAACAACTTCTTACAGTCGTATGTGGCATTTCAATCTCTTTTAAAATTAAGAGTATTCTATTCTTTTTTCCTTTTAAAATTTTTAAAGCTTCAACAGAAAAAGAGGGGGCAATAACCACTTCGCAAAATAGTTTATGAATCTCTTGTGCAGTAGTGGCATCAATTTCAGAATTACTAATCAAAACACCACCAAAAGCAGAAACAGGATCACCAGCCAATGCATCTACATAAGCCTGGTGTAAGGTATCTCTTTGTGCTAAACCACAAGCGTTATTATGTTTCAAAACAGCAAAAGTTGGTGCGTCGTTTTTAAATTCTAACATTAAATTCACAGCAGCATCAACATCGAGTAAATTATTATAGCTTAATTCTTTACCATGAAGTTTTGTAAAAACATCATCAAAGTTTCCGAAGAAAAATCCTTTTTGATGTGGGTTTTCTCCATATCGTAATACTTTGCCTTTAGTTTCAGATATTTTTAAAGAAGCAATCTCATGATTTTTGTTGAAGTAGTTGAAAATTGCAGTATCATAATGTGATGAGACATTAAATGCTTTGGCCGCAAAACGTTTTCTGTCGTCATTCGAGGTCTCACCATTTTTAGCTTCGAGTAACTCTAAAAATTCAGAATAGTCTTCTACAGAGGAGACACAGGTCACATCAGCATAATTTTTTGCAGCGGCTCTTATTAAAGAAATACCACCAATATCAATTTTTTCGATGATGTCTTCATTACGCGCTCCAGATGCTACAGTTTTTTCAAAAGGGTAGAGGTCAACAATAACCAAGTCGATTTGCGGAATTTCAAATTCTGCTAATTCGGCGACATCACCATCATGATGCTGACGGTTTAATATCCCGCCAAACACTTTTGGGTGCAAGGTCTTTACGCGCCCGCCAAGTATTGAAGGGTAAGACGTAACATCTTCTACTGCTATAACTTCGATTCCTAAATCGGTGATAAATTTTTCTGTTCCACCTGTGGAATAAATAGTGACGTTAAGTGCATTTAATTTTTTTACGATTGGTGCTAACCCATCTTTACTAAATACTGAAATCAGTGCTGATGAAATGGTTTTGTTGCTCATAATGTTATGTTGTGAAATTAATGTTGCGAAAATACGTATATTCAGAAAGAAAAGCTTTGTTGGAAAACCAGTTTCTTTAAGTTTTTTGTAACAATAAATTGTTGAAAACGTCCTACCTTTAACTTGATATTTAAAATAGCTTATGCTTTTATATTTGCGCTTACTTAAAGAAAGTTTTTCATTCGCTATCAATGCGCTTCGAAATAATAAGCTTAGAACATTTTTATCGCTTTTAGGCGTAACCGTTGGTATCTTTTCTATCATAGCGGTTTTAGCAGCAGTCGATTCTTTAGATAAAACCATTACATCTCAGCTGAGTTCATTAGATAGCAATACGATGTATCTAGCGAGTTTCTCATTTGCACCGACAGATGTACCGAGATGGAAGCGAGAACAATTTGATCAGATCTCATATAAAGAGTTTAAAATGTTAAAATCGTCACTAACAGATGCTGAGCATATAGCATTTCAGTTAGCTGTGAAGCGCGAGAATATTAGATATGAGTCTGAACAGGTAAATAGTATTAATACAGTGGTTGTTTCTCATGAGTTTAGTGATATTCAAGTTTTACAATTTGAAAAAGGACGTTTTTTCAACGCATCTGAATCTAATTCTGGCAAAGCTGTTGTGGTTATTGGTACAGAAATAGCAAAGTCTCTTTTTGGAAATTTTGAGCCAATAGGAAAAAAGGTACGGTTGTATGGTCAGAAATTTACTGTAATTGGTGTTGTGAAAAAAGAAGGCTCTGGTTTGTTTGGAGCTGGTAACGATGAATCTGTATTTATTCCGGCCAACTATGTTAGAAATAAATATGGTGATAATAATCCTAACATTAGGAATATAGTAATTATTAAACCAAAAGCAGGCGCTGATGTAGATGGCTTAAAAGCAGAAATGACACAAGTATTAAGGAATAAGCGCGGTATTAAGCCTGATGAAATAGATTCTTTTTTTATAACCATTGTAGCAGGCTTACAAAGCTTTATAGACAGTATTATAAGCAGTTTAAATGTGATTGGTTGGGTTATTAGTGGTTTTTCACTTTTGGTTGGTGGTTTTGGTATTGCCAACATTATGTTTGTAAGCGTAAAAGAGCGCACCAATCTTATCGGGATACAAAAATCATTAGGAGCTAAAAATAGATTTATATTATTTCAGTTTTTATTCGAAGCCGTAATCTTAGCCATTGTCGGAGGATTAATTGGGTTGTTTTTAGTTTGGATAGGGGCCATAATAGGAAGTCATTTAGCGGAGGACTTTGAGTTTGTGCTTTCTCCTCAAAACATGGGGCTAGGATTTTTTATCTCTTCTATTATCGGTTTAATCTCTGGAGTTATTCCGGCAATTACAGCGTCGCGATTAGATCCTGTTGAAGCGATAAGAACTGGAATGTGATTTTTTTAATTTTTTTAAAACTGAAATAAATCCCAAGATTTAAAGGCGAGTTCAAATTTTTAAATATTCGTGTAATTTTAGGCCTTCTTTGTGTGATCATTTAAAGCATACAGAAAAACCTACGGAAACTAATAATTTGAATTGAAGCTATTTTGGAATCTAAGAAAGAAGCGAAGCGACTTGAGTACAAACAAACTCCAAAAAACGCTCATCAGCTTCAGTAAACGGGTTAGGCGTATTAGAATCTATATCGATTTGCCCAATGTTTTTACCCTTCACAAAAATAGGAATAACGATTTCTGCTTTCACAGTAATGCTACAAGCGATATAATTATCTTGAGTTGCAACATCTGGAACTACAAAATTTTGATTAGTCACAGCCACTTGTCCACAAATCCCTTTTCCAAACGGAATTATAATGTGGTCTGTTGGCTCACCGACATAGGGGCCTAATTTTAATTCGTCTTTATCTCCATTTACAAAATAAAATCCGACCCAGTTGTAATGTTCAATGTTTGCCTCGAGTAATTCGCAGACTTGCAGAAGACAATCATCTATCTTTAATACATCATTTTTATTAGAGAGTATAGATTTTATTTTGGGTTTTAATTCTTGTAAGGTCATAGGGTTAAAAACTTTTGGTAAAAGTATTTCAAAATTGGCGATTTTAAATTACTGTTTGTATAAATTTATCATCAAATTAGAATTATCTTTTCTTTGAAAGCACTGTTAACCAAATATAAATTAGTTATTCGATTTATAGTCGTCTTCTTGGCCGTATATTCCGTGTTGACTATTGGATATAATTTATATTTAAATTTATCAGACGGTTCAACGTTTTATCCAGATTATTTCACCAATTTAGTTGCAAAGCAAACCAGTGCTTTAATCAATGGTATGAGTTATGATGCTCAGATTTTGCCTCATGCTAATGAGCCATCAATGAAAATTATTATTAACGGAAAGTTCGTAGCTAGAGTGATTGAAGGTTGTAATGCGATGAGTGTTATTATTCTGTTTTTATCTTTTATCATCGCTTTTGCAGGTCAATTAAAAACGACCATACTGTACTGTTTGGCTGGTAGTATTATTATCTATGCTTTTAATTTAATTCGGATTGTGATTTTATCAGTAGGATTATATCATTACCCTTGGCGACGCGAAATGTTGCACACCGTTATTTTTCCTTTGCTCATATACGGAACCGTTTTTTTACTTTGGATGGTTTGGGTCAATCGTTTTTCTAAACAAAAAAAAGGCTAGTGCATAAGCTATTTAAATACATGGTGCTGTTTATCTTATTTTTAGGTCTCGTCTTAATAAGAGCTTTTGAGGACGTTCTGTTTTACGATCCATACCTCACGTTTTTTGAGAATGATTATCTATATATAGATAGCCCTAGACGCGAAGTCGCCAAATTAGTACTATACACAAGTTTTAGGTATGCCTTAAATACACTTTTGTCGCTTGGCATATTGTATGTAATATATAAAGACAAGAGTATTATTAAGTTTTCAGTACTCGTTTATGGTTTAGCTTATATATTGCTTCTTATTCCGTTCTTATATTTTGTAATTCACCATAAGCAAGAAGATTACTATTTGTTTTTCAATATTAGGCGTTTTTTAATCCAGCCTTTAGGCTTAATTCTGCTCTTGCCAGCCTTTTATTATTATAAACTCAATCGCTAAGAGTTTTATAATTCATCATATGCTTATTAATTATTTTGTAGCTTTGTGATGTGAAATTATCCTTATTACATAAAACGTTTTCAGTGGCTTTATCTGTTTTGGTGTTGTTCTCAACATTATCATTGACCATAGAGAAGCATTTCTGTGGTGATGTCTTAGTTGATGTTGCAGTATTTACTGAGACTGAAAAGTGCGCAGATGATATAGCTGTAATTGATGAGACAGTAATCACGAAAAAATCCTGCTGCAAGGACGAAATTGATGTTATTGAAGGTATTGAATTAACAACGAACTCATTTAATGATTTATATGATATTCAACAGCAAATTCTTTTAGCTTACAGTTTTTCTTATCACAAACTTTTTGAAGGCTTACCAAACTTGGTGATTACTCATAAAGATTATTCTCCACCAAGACTAGTAATAGATATACATCTCTTAGACGAGACTTACTTAATTTGATTTTTTGAAATACCAGGATTTTAAGCATTACACTTTATGATGTGAATTACTAATATTTCAAATTTAAATCAAAATGAAACATATATATAACGTTTCAGGTATGACCTGCAACAGTTGTAAAGCTTCGGTTGAAGCATCGCTTTCTAAGTTAGATCAGGTGGATAATGTTTCCATTAATCTCGAAACCGAAGAAGCAACAATTAAATTGTCTTCGCATATTGAGCTTGGAGCGCTTCAAACGGCATTAGCGGATAAATATAAAATTACTGAACAAAAAGTAACCAATGTTTATAAGGTTGATTCATCCAAAAAGGAGTTAGAGAAAAGCGATTTAAAACAACTATTCCCACTGTTTTTAATCCTTGGTTATATTTCAATCGCCTCAGTGTTATTGCATTATGATTCTTGGGATACATCCTATTTTATGCTCGACTTTATGGGCTTATTCTACATTGTTTTTAGTTTCTTTAAATTATTGGACTTGAAAGGGTTTCCACAAAGTTTTAGACTGTACGACCCTTTGGCAAAAGCAGTGCCAGCTTATGGTTGGGTTTATCCTTTTATAGAGGTAGCATTAGGAATAATGTTCTTGATGCGCTTTCAAATTGAAATTGCACTCATCGTAACGCTTGTTATTTTAGGGATTACAACAATTGGTGTTACCAAGGTATTGTTTAGTAAAACAACGATTCAGTGTGCTTGTTTAGGAACCGCTTTAAAATTACCAATGACCAAAGCTACTTTTATCGAAAACTCCATTATGATTGTAATGGCAGTAGTCCTGTTATTTAAAACAGTAGTACTATGAGAACGTTAATGATACTACTGCTATTAAGTGCTTTTTTAGGGTTCTCACAAGAACAATTAAAAGGTATTGTTTTAGAAACAAGTAGCACAAAAGAAAGGCCTTTATCTGGAGCCAATGTTTATTGGTTAGACTCTTCAGTTGGAGCCATTACGAATGAAGATGGTACATTTTCTCTGCCCTACAAATTCTCATATAGTCAACTTGTTATTAGTTATGTTGGTTTTAAGAAGGATACCCTTACAGTAAAAGAGAATAGGTATATTAAGCATGTGTTGCAAGCTTCAGATGAATTAGATGCCGTAGTTGTGAAATCACGTAAGCAAGCGACTTCTCGGTCCTACTTAAAAGCGACAAACACAATTTTTGTAAGTAGTGACGAATTATTAAAAGCAGCCTGTTGTAATTTGTCAGAGAGTTTTGAAACGAATCCATCTATTGATGTAAATTTTGCTGATGCGGTTTCTGGTACAAGACAAATTAAGATGTTGGGCTTAGACTCGCCTTATATCTTAATTACAACTGAGAATATACCTGCCATTCGTGGTGCTTCTCAAGCTTATGGTTTAAGTTTTATTCCTGGGACTTGGGTAGAAAGTATTCAAATCACAAAAGGAACAGGTAGTGTAGTTAACGGTTTTGAGAGTATTGCTGGGCAAATCAATGCAGAATTAGTAAAGCCAACTACAGATGATAGACTGTTCGTTAATGCCTATGCAGGAGTAAATGGCCGTTTAGAATTAAACACCCACATTAATCAACAAGTTTCCGATAAATGGAGTACAGGTGTATATCTGCATGGCAATCTAAGAAATCAGAAATTCGATAGAAATAATGATTCATTTTTAGATGTCCCTTTAAAGGAACAAATTAATATAATGAACCGTTGGCAATATACAAATGGGGAAAAAGGAATTGTAAGCTTTATAAATCTGCGTTACTTAAATGATAATACGCAGTCTGGTCAAGTCGATTTTGATCCAAATAGAGATAGAGGTACAACCAATTTTTGGGGAAGCGAAATCCATACGGAACGTTTTGAAGTGACTACGAAACTAGGCTATGTAAATCCAGCTATTCCTTATCAAAGTTTAGGTTTTCAAACGGCTTATAGTCGTCATAAGCAAGATTCTTATTTCGGGCTAAATTTGTATGACATAGAGCACAATAGTTTTTATTCTAATTTGGTGTACAATAGTATTATCACAGATTCGAGACACAAGATTAAAACAGGTCTAAGTTTTACATACGATCATTATGACGAATTAGTCAATAGCGAAACTTTTGAACGTACAGAAAACTCAGTTGGTGGTTTTTTTGAATATGCTTACGATGATTTAGACAAGTTTACCATGACAGCTGGAGTGAGAGTTGACCAACATAACAGACTTGGATTTTTTGTAACACCACGGTTGCATATGCGTTATACACCATGGGAAAAGTCAGCATTTAGAACGTCTATAGGAAGAGGTAAGCGAAGTGCTAATATTTTCGCGGAAAACCAGAATATGTTTTCGAGTTCACGACAAATTAATATTACAAATGCTGGTGGAAAAATTTACGGTTTAGATCCGGAAATTGCATGGAACTATGGCGTGAGTTATTTACAAGGTTTTAATTTATTTGAACGAAAAGCGGATATCACTTTAGATTTTTACAGAACTGAGTTTCAGAATCAGATTATTGTCGATTGGGAAAACCCTTTTGAAGTTAATTTTTATAATCTTGACGGTGAAAGTTATGCAAATAGTTTTCAGTTTGAATTTAATTATAATGTCTTTGAAGGTTTCGATTTACGGACCGCATATAAACATTACGATATTAAAACTGATTACAATTCTGGTCAGTTAGAAAAGCCATTGATACCCAAACATCGGTTGTTTGTAAATGCGTCTTATGAAACACTCCAGAAAGAGAATGGTGCCCAATGGAAGTTTGATGCGACTTATAATTGGCTGAGTTCACAACGGTTTCCAAGTACTAATCTAAGTGCAGTAGAGTTTCAGTTAGATGATTATTCTCCAACAGTAGGAACCTTAAATCTGCAGGTTACTAAAGTGTTTTCTCCGAAATTTGAAATATATTTAGGTGGAGAGAATGTAACAAATGTCCGCCAGCCTGATCCAATTATAAGTGCAGATAACCCTTTTGAATCAAATTTTGATACTAACTTTGTATATGGTCCGATTTTTGGAAGTATGTATTATGCAGGATTGCGCTTTAGACTAAAATAATAAATTCCTGCGAAAGCATGAAATCGAAGATTCAGTGAAACTAATCTCACCATTAAAAAACAAAAACAAAAACTATGAAACGAATAATTTTAATTTTCACCCTTTTAACAACAACCCTAATCTTTGCGCAAAACAAAAATGCAAAAGCTTCAATAGAAGTAGATGGTATATGTGTTATGTGCAAAGAGCGCATAGAAAAAGCAGCCATTAGAACTAAAGGTGTGAAATCTGCGGTTTGGAATGTAGACACGCATGAGTTAAAACTCATTTATGATGAACGTAAGACAGATGTGAAAGCGATCTCGACAAACTTGGCTTCAGTTGGTCATGATACCAAAGAAATTAAAGCGACAGAAGAACAGTATCACTCTGTACATCCTTGTTGCAAGTATCGTGATGATGAGGTTGTAAAAGACCATAACCCAAAGAAGAAGACAAAAAACTAAAACTAATATTTAAGCCTGAATTGATATTCAGGCTTTTTTATTTCACCAAATTTCTCAGGCGTACTAAGACTCAATATTTGTTAGCACCCAAAGCTCTACTTCTTCTGAAGAACGCCAATTCTGATCTCGTTTTGTTTTATCAGATGCTTTTCCTACGGACTTTTTATAACACTTTTCTAATTTAAATCTGTTCCCTTGGGCTAATTCTGTTTCTATTGGATGTTCTGTTGCTGCTTTGGTTATTTGTGCTAAGTTTGAAAACAGGAGTACCAATTTTCCTTCGGGCAAGAGTCTTTTTTTTGCTTCAGTAAAAAAATCTGAAAATAAGTTTGTGTTGTAATACATCGCATCATCAATACTACTTCCATTATGAGTTTGAGGCAACCAAGGTGGATTAAACACGATCAATTCGGTTTGTTGGTCCCATTTACCAAAGAGATGTCCGAAATCGAGTTCAATCTTTCGAGATAGTTTTGTTGTGCCCATATACTCTGTCAATCCAACAATTGCGTTTGGATTTATATCTGTGGCAAATACTTTCTGAAAACCGTGTTGCACCATTTGCAAGGCTAATATACCACAGCCAACTCCAACATCTATCGCTGTCTTTTTTGGTCCTTTATAACGCTTCATCCAATTGTCAAAAAGAACTAAATGCTCAAAACGGGTAGGGAAGTAGGTGCCATAATAAGGATGAATTTTATTGCGAAGTACAGGTGTTGAGATGCCATTTTTGTACCATTGCCAAGCACTATTTAAGCCCTGTATTTGAGGAAAGGTTAAGAAGAAATGATTATTGTCTGGATAAAATTTTTCTAACCAGCCAATATCAGGTGACTTTTTTGCGCATAGTTTTTGATCCACAACTTCTAATAAAACTAAATTTGAAAGTCTTTGATATTCTGAGCGATACTGTTGTTGCTCTTTAAATGTTGTATTAGGTAATTTTCGTTTAAGATGTTTATGTAAATCCTTGAGAAGTGATATACCATCATTGTAATACGCATCAATTAATATGGTCTTACCCTGTTCTAAAGCTACTATTGCGGGCCTAACTTCAGAGGTGTTAGTATAGGATTTTAGTTTTCTGTCAATGGCAATAGGTTCTGGCTTGTTTACTTCTATATCAGTCATTAGAGGTTGATTTCTTTTTCGGATAAGATAGGAAATTCGTTGTGTTTATGACTTTAATTTATAATTAAAATCAAATTAATTATTATTAATAACAAATGGTTTGTTGAGGAAGTATTATGAGGCAAATGAACAAAAATAAGATGTTTTAGTCTTTTACTTTCAAAACACTGTTATGGCTTCTGATACTATTTATAATTGGGTCGTTTTTTATTAATAATATCTTGCCGTTTATAGACCGTTACTTTTTCATGTAAAACCGAATCAAATCTGCTGTAGAAACAATACCTACAACACTTTCATTTTTAACAATAGGAATAGCGCGATAGCGTCCTTTTGCAAATACTTCGGCTACAGCCTCAATGGATGTCTCTGCACTAATAGTAAAAGGATTTGGTGTCATAATATCTTTTACAGTGAGTTCATTATATATTGCATTACTATCATCGAGTCCAGCACCTTTTATTTCATACATAAAATCAATTAAACTTACCATTCCTATTAATTTATCGTTTTTAGTTACTGGTATATGATGGTGAAATCTTTTCTTTTCGTAAATATGTTTTACGTCTATAATTTTTTGTTCGGGAGTAACACAAACTACATTTTTTGTCATTACTGTTGAGATGGGTACTGATTTCATGATCTGTTTTTTATTTAACCTATAATTACAGTATCAAAAATAAGTGTCAAAACGGACATAGGAACTGATTAAAATCATTTTAGAAATCTATGTTTAGCAATATCTTGTAATATTTAAATATTAATATAAAAAAGCATGAAAACTAAAACGTTAATTGAGCTTATTACGCTTTCATCCAGTCTTTACGTGTTGGCCAGAGACACACATGCATTGGATAAATTTAGTGAATGGTCAGCGGACAAGGCTAAAGATGTTAATGAGATAGCTTCTGAATCTATATTAGATGAAGAGGGTAATGAATTGCAACTGTTAGATAAAATTAGGCGTAAAGCAGAACAAGTGAAAACTGAACTTGAAGCTAAGATTGAAGATGTCGCGTCTAAGGTTTACAAAAAAATTCACATTGCTCATATTGATGATATTAAAGCTTTGCAAGGCAATTTGGAAAAAGCAGATGCTTCAATAGCATTACTCGAAGCACGATTAAATAAACTCGAATCAAAATCATAACGTGAGTCTTTATTCAGATATCGGGAAAAAATACAAGTCTGTTGGACGTTACAACCAAATTCTTAAGGTTTTGGTTAAGTATGGCTTTGAAGATTTTGTGCAGTATTTTGAAGAGAAAAAACGATTTCAATTTCTTCAAAAATTAGTCCCAAAAGCCTCGAGGATAAATGCATCAAAATATACCAAATGGGAAAAAATGCGCTTGGTATGTGAAGAACTTGGTCCAACATTTGTAAAATTTGGTCAAATACTAAGCAATCGTCCAGACTTAATTCCGTTAAAACTGACCTTTGAGCTAGAAAAATTATTGGATAATGTACCTCCAATGCCAGAGGAATTGGCAAAACAGATGGTGGAGACTGAGCTAAAAGATAGTGTAGATAATCTGTTTGCATGGTTTGAGTCCGCCCCTTTTGCTTCTGCTTCGATGGCGCAAGTTCATAAAGTAACACTTAAAGATGGTAAGCGTGTTGCTCTAAAAGTTCAACGTCCAGGCATTAAGGAGGTGATTGAAGAAGATATTAAAGTAATGTATAGCATTGCTGAAGTTTTACAAAAACGAATTCCATCTATAAAAAGTTTTGATCCGACAGGGTTAGTGAAAAATTTTGAAGAAGCTATTCTTAAGGAGCTCGATTTTATTAACGAATCTATAAATGCGCAACGTTTTTATAACAATATTACAAACGATAAGAGTTCCGGTAATTATGCGCGCGCGCCAAAGGTGTATCGAGAATATACTACAACTAAAGTATTGGCTCTTGAGTTTATGTCGGGCACCAAAATTGACAATTTTGCAGAGTTAAAAGAAAAGGACATTGATGCTAAGGTCATTGCGAGACGTTTAACTAAAAGTTATTTTAAACAAATATTTAATTATGGATTTTTTCATGCAGATCCGCATCCAGGTAATTTATTAGTGCTTTCTGATAGTCATATTTGTTATTTAGACTTTGGAATGATGGGAAGCATTCTTCCTAGAGATATTGAAGTTTTTGGAAAGTTGTTTTTGGCAATTACAAGAAAAGATGTTCATCAAATTATTAGAGCATTGCAGAGGTTATCTAATTATACAAACATTGAAGATATTAGAGCATTAGAGTTTGATATTAATGAGTTTGTTGAGAAATATTATGTGAGATCGGTTCATAAAAATGAAATGAGCACCATTTTGTTAGAACTAAAAGATATTATAATAGCGCATGGATTAAAAGTACCAGCACATTTCTTCCTTTTTGCCAGATCTCTAGTTACTATTGAAGGTGTAGTTCATAAACTAGATCCTGAGTTGGACCAATACGCTATAGCTAAACCATTTTTATTGCGCGCTGTAGCAAAGAGTTTTAACCCTGTAAGATTTGGTGAAAAAGCTGTTAACTCGATTTATGAATTAGGTAATTATATGGAAGAGTTTCCTCGTGATTTAAAAAATGCTATTAGAAAAATAAATAAAGGAGAGGTGAAGGTCGATTTAACGCATAAAGGTATAGACCCGATGGTGCATACCATACAAAGAGTTGCAAAACAAATTATTACAGCTTTTATCATGGCGGCATTAATTATTGGAGCCTCTTTATTTATTATTTCGGGTATTAGACCACTTTGGGGAGGGTATTCCATACTAGGAATTGTATGTATTGTTATAACTATTATACTGGCATTTGGTATGATGAAAGATATTAGAAAAGGAGACCATGATGAATGGTGGTATTTAAATGAATAAAGATTCCGTCGATGAATTATATTTCGTTCAGTAGTTTGTGAAACAGGAAATATAGATGCTATTTAAAAAGAGCAGTGCATTATAGTTCACTGCTCTTTTATTTAATAAAACCATTTATAGGATTAAAATAACACGCTATGATGGTTGTGTGAAAGCCTTTTTGAAGTGCGTAAATGCTTCGGAAACTTCACTTTGAAAATGTTCCCACTTTGTTGTTTCTTCTTTTCCATGCTTAGACTTAATCGTTTCAATAAATTGATTAAATTCTAGTTTGCCTTTTTCAAAAGATGTTTTAGTACCTTCCTTACCTTGTTCAAATTTTTGCTCTAAAATAGATAAGTTTAGTTTGAATTTTTCAATTTCTAAAAGGACAAAAGCATACAAACGATTAAGTTGTTTATTCGTTTTAATTTTTACTTCAATTTCATGAAGTTTAGACAGTAGTTTTCTCTTTTCTTCTCTAAAACTATCTATGCTATCCGCTTTTCCCAATTCTAATTGCACACGTAGCTCATCAAATTTTGTATCAATATCATCTACTTTTTCTTTACCTGTTTCAATTTTAGCTTTGGCTTCATGTAAAACGGTATTAAACTTCTTTTTGACTTCTTTGTACTTCTCTACTGCTTCAGCTTTTCCAAGAGTAGCCTGAACTTGAAGCTCTTCTATTTCAATAGCAGTTTTTCTAAGGGTTTCGACTACATTATCAATGAATCGAGTTTCTTCCATCGTTTTCATAATATCAAAATTTTTAGGTTATAGACAAATATGAATACAATTCTGATTAATTTCAATGAGGAATATCAGCTAAGCCTGTCTTTTAATAAAATGACTAGTCCTAAAGAATCGATACAGATTATTTAGGACTAGTCATTTGTTATTCTGAAGTTGTCTGCGATGAATTTATTTTAGTATATAAGAAGATAAGTTTTTAATTTGACTTTTAGAAAGTTCTCAGCTTGCATAATGACCTACTGATAAAAAAGTTAGTGCATTTTAAAATTAAAAGCAGACTGATTAGGTCTGCCTTCTATTGCCAAATAATGTTATTCATTTGGACTTCCCTAAAATTATGATTAATAGCGTTAGCAAAGATCAATTAAATTATAAGATGATTTGTTATATAAATTTTTATGAAAATTACATAAATCGCAGATTTAATTATAAAAAAGAACAGCTTAGTTAAAGCTGTTCTTATAATTGTTTGAGTTATTTTAAAACAGATGCGTAATTACTAAACGAAAAATAGATTTAATTTGATAATATAACGTTCTTTTTACTAGCGATTTTATTCTTATCAAAATCTACTTTACTTTGAGTATCACTTGAATGTTTTTTGTCACTTGTCACATTCTTTTTTTTCTTGTCTACTTTTTTCTTGTCTACCATGATGTATAAGTTGTTTTATTAGTACATAATTGTACTGGGATAAAGATGGTTTTTAATTAGATGTAACGTGTTACACAACTAAATATCAAAATTGCAGATGTTACAGATTTTCTAAATTACTTTTTTGTTTTATGCTATAGATGTTACTTAGCATTTTTCAGATAACCTAATTAAGGAAATTCGAATTAGACAACTATTTGCGCTAAACAGAAAACAGAATTGAAACAGAGCATAAGGCTAAATAACAGTGATGTATATAAATGTCAGTAAATGATACGTAAGCCTATATAGTCATAATAGTCTGACCTTTTCGCAATATTTAAATCACATAAATAATGACATATTTTAATATAACTGAAATGATTGCGACTACAAACATATGTTCAAAAAAACAACTCTCAAAAATTATGCTGTAGTTCGGCCTGAATTTCATAAAATCAGTGTTACTTTAGAGGATAATCCTATCTCATCAAGAATATCTGGTTAAGGTAAAAGACAAATAAAAATTACTATAAAGCGTGACTTACGACGTTTGAAATGGAAATAATGGACGGCTGTGAGGCTGATTAAATCTGAAGAAAAACATTTCATATTTTATCTATATAGATGAGTAATATAGAAATAAAAAAGCAGACATGAAGTCTGCTTTCTAGTGCCAAATGCTAATAGACATTTGATCTCCCTTTAACTAATTTAATGATCTAACAACTTTATAAAGTTCATTGATTAAAAAACTTCTTTGGTATATGATTTGATGAGAAATTCATATGAATCACAGATAATTAAGACAAAAAAAAGAACAGTTTGCTATATGACTGTTCTCTCTCTCTCTCTCTCTCTCTCTCTCTCTCTCTCTCTCTAATCTTTTAAAGTTGGTTTAACAACAAGCTTCGTGATTAGTTTTTAAAATATCAATAACTTCATTACGGTTTTTGTCCAACCTAGTTTCCATTCTATTAAATAAATGCGTTTCTTTTCCAGTCTCGAACTTTACATCTTCACTTGTAAGTTTTGGATATTTTGTTCTTAAGGCAATAGATTGCTTAGTCCAATCACCTTTTACTTTCCAATCCCCTTTAATTTTAAAAAGTTCACTTGTCTTTTTTTTACCTTCTTTATTCTTGGTTAACATAATTACCTACTTTTTAGAAGTACTTAATTGTACTAATACAAAGATGGTTTCTGAGACAAAGTCTTATGTTACACAAGAAAAATATAAGTTTGCATATGTTACTGTTTTTTGAGCTTATCATTAATTTGTAAATACAGGTGTGAACGTAAAAACCAAGCCACTTTTTCATAGCTTTCCATAAGTCCTGTTATAAAATCACTATTTCCTAAATCATGAAACTCATCAGCAAATGGTTTTGTATGTTCACCAAGAATAATGATATTACTTTCGTGGTCTACCAAATGCTCTTTGATGAAGACTTAGCTGTCATTTTGATGTTTTTTTGTAAGGAGGGTTAACCTAAATAAACATTCAAAGTCGCTGGTCATAATTACCAATAGAACGGATACGCTCTGCTAGATTATCTATGGATTTCATCCAATTGTTGGAATTGTGTTTCAAAAAAGAGGTGTTTAGCGTAAAAACTTGGAACTTCAACATTCCAATGTGCATTTTTTGTTTTTATATCAAGTACGGTCTCATCTGCTAAAATTTTGGCGAATGTATTTGATGCTTCTTGTCTGTTGTGTTCTGCAATTCATATTTTTGTTTTCATTGTGTTGTTTTAAATGCTCTTTTGCATAAGTTTTTAGTAAGTCGCTTAAGGACTCTAGATAATCTTCTAATTCTATGTTATTTATACCTTTAGGGAAAATTGATTGAAAGCATTCTGGAATTTCATCTAAGTATTTTAATAATTCTGGGAATTCTTCCTGAATTTTTAGGTTTGCTAAGAAGATTGCATCACTAAGTCCACTTTGAGATTTCATTGTTCATGTGTGTTTTTTAATAAATACAGAATGTATTAACCTATGGATTCGTAGTAATAGTCAATCTCTAATTCATTACTTACATGCTCAATGCCAGGTGTTTTCCATGCGATGCATTCTGCTTCTTCTTTTTGGTGCCAATTAAGTGCAATACCAGAAAGTGTAACGGTCGATCCAGAAACCTTTACGTTGATGTTAGAATCGTCAATTGAATTTCTTTTGAAGGCCTTTTCAATGTTCTTTTGCTCAATAGTATTATTAGATTCTGACTTGATTATAATGTTATTGGTTACTCCCTTAACAGCTTAAAGATGGCGCATAGCATTTTGCGCATCCTCTCTTTGATAGTTCCAAGGCAAATCACCACCTAAGAAAACCCTTCCGTTTTTAACCTTTTCTAATATGCTTTCTACTTCTCCTGTAAGTGAAACTACACCGTTTTTTTGCAGTTACGCCTATTTGAGTATCATGTGATAATCGTTCCCCTTTAATAGTGTTTTGAACATTTGTTTGCAATTCTGCGTTAGTTTATATTTTGTATATGTTTTTCGTAACATACTAATTTTCATTACTATATAGAGATGATCTCTAATTCATAATTATGTATTACACAACTACAACCGTAAATTATAGATGTTACAGGTTTTCTAAATTGTCTTTTCTTTTTTCGCCTATTTTTTTGTAAAATGAAGGACAATAGCCAGTTACTTTTTTGAATTGATTAGATAAATGCGATACGCTACTGTAATGTAATCGATATGCTATTTCTGTAAGATTTAGCTCATCATAGAGTATGAATTCTTTGACTTTTTCTATTTTATGTCTAATTATAAAATGTTGAATGTCTATACCTTTTACTTCAGAAAATAAATTGGATAAATAAGTGTAATCATAACCTAATTTTTTACTGATAAAATCTGAGTAATTGACTTTTGGGATTTCGTCAGAATTATGTATCATTTCAATTATCAGGTTTTTTATTTTATCTACCAGAATACTTTTTTTATCGTCCAATAATTCTAAACCAGATGTCGCCAAATTTGCTCTCAGTTCTTGCTTTTGCTTATCTGTTATAGTGTTTTTTATTTCAACTAGACCAAGTTCAACATTTGTATAATGCAACCCTAGTTTTTCTAATTCGTGTTTTACCATAAGCTTGCATCTTAGACTTACCATATATTTTATATAGAGTTTCATTATTTATTATGACTTTAGTTAGTGTTTCTTTATAGATAAAGGTAAACTATAGAAATGCATTCATTAGAAAAGAAACCTGAAATAAAGTATAAAATAAGAAGGTTAGATAATGATATATCTAATACAAATTTAGTTACAACAATTTGTCATAAACCAATGAAAGAGTGCCGTATAAAAAATTATTTCAAAACACTCAAAATATTATAAATTTTAGTTACACCACGGTTTAGTGTTAATGAACCACGTGCACTTTGCATAATCTTCTTAAGTAATTTTTCATCTTTAAAAGGGGATTTGCCTTTGGGTAGTAAATCGAAATACAATAGATATTAAAAATTAAATTTCATCAACTACACTCGAAAATGAAAGCATGGCTTTTAAAATGTATTAAATTAAAAAGCCTCTGATTTTCATCAAAGGCTTTTAAATTTATAACTGACCGAAGTCAATGTTGCGTATCCAGTTACTTAGCTTATGCGCGTATTTTACGCATGAGTGAGATACTTGTCTTCAGCAACTAGTTGCTACATCATGCCTGGCATTCCGCCTCCGCCCATTGGCATAGCAGGCGCATCTTCTTTAATGTCAACTAAAGCACATTCCGTAGTTAAGATCATACCAGCTACAGAAGCGGCATTCTCTAACGCAATACGTGTTACTTTCTTAGGATCGATAATACCAGCTTTAAGCATGTCTACATACTTTTCAGATTTCGCATCGTAGCCAAAGTCTTTTTTACCTTCTAATACTTTATTGATGACTACAGAGCCTTCACCACCGGCATTTTCTACTATAGTTCTTAAAGGAGATTCAATCGCTTTATTTACGATTTGTACACCTGTAGTTTCGTCTAAGTTTTCAGTAATGATTGATTCTAAACACTTTTTAGCTCTCACTAAAGCAACTCCACCACCAGCAACGATACCTTCTTCTACTGCAGCTCTTGTTGCATGTAAAGCATCGTCAACACGATCTTTCTTTTCTTTCATTTCTACTTCAGAAGCTGCGCCAACATAAAGTACAGCAACTCCACCAGCTAATTTTGCTAAACGCTCTTGTAGCTTTTCCTTGTCATAATCTGAAGTTGTAGTTTCTATCTGTGCTTTAATTTGATTAACACGTGCTTTAATATCAGCAGCTTTTCCTGCACCGTTTACTATGGTTGTATTGTCTTTATCGATAGTTACTGTTTCAGCAGTACCTAACATGGTTAAATCAGCATTCTCTAGAGAGAAACCTCTTTCTTCAGATATTACGACACCACCTGTAAGGATCGCGATATCTTCTAGCATTGCTTTACGTCTATCACCAAAACCAGGTGCTTTAACAGCAGCAATCTTTAATCCACCACGTAATTTGTTTACCACTAATGTTGCTAAAGCCTGTCCGTCAACATCTTCTGCTATAATTAATAAGGGGCGGCTAGATTGTGCTACGGGCTCTAAAATTGGAAGAATTTCCTGTAAGTTAGAAATTTTCTTATCGAATAATAAAATGTATGGATTCTCTAAATCGGCAATCATCTTGTCCGCGTCAGTTACGAAGTAAGGAGATAAATAACCGCGATCGAATTGCATACCCTCAACAACATCAACATAAGTTTCCATGCCTTTGGCCTCTTCAACTGTAATGACACCTTCTTTTCCAACTTTTCCGAATGCTTTTGCGATTAAATCACCAATAGTGTCATCATTGTTAGCAGAAATAGCTGCAACTTGCTTAATCTTGTCAGAATCGCTACCTACTTTTTGAGATTGCTTATCTAAATCAGCAACAATGGCAGCAACAGCTTTGTCTATGCCACGTTTTAAATCCATTGGATTTGCGCCTGCAGCTACATTTTTAAGACCTTCTTTTACAATGGCTTGCGCTAAAACAGTAGCAGTTGTTGTACCATCACCAGCTAAATCATTAGTCTTAGAAGCGACTTCCTTTACCATTTGCGCTCCCATGTTTTCAAGTTCGTTCTCTAGCTCAATTTCTTTTGCTACAGTAACACCATCTTTAGTAACTTGAGGAGCACCAAATGATTTCCCTATAATTACATTACGACCTTTTGGTCCTAAGGTTACTTTTACTGCATTTGCTAAAGCATCAACACCGCGTTTTAGTCCGTCGCGTGCTTCAATATCGAATTTTATATGTTTTGCCATCTCTATTTTTTTAGCTTTTAGC
Source organism: Flavobacteriaceae bacterium (assembly GCA_034112185.1). Lineage (GTDB taxonomy): Bacteria > Bacteroidota > Bacteroidia > Flavobacteriales > Flavobacteriaceae > Winogradskyella. The sequence continues at coordinate 27,914 of JAWUVW010000025.1, forward strand.
TGTTAGTACTTGACGACTAGCTAAAAGATTTAGTTTATAAATTGATTTTTATTTGAATTGAACTAAAGGCTAAAGGCCAATAGCGAAAAGCCATTTAGATTATTGCTAGGATGTCACTCTCGCGCATCATTAAATAGTCTTTACCTTCTAACTTAAGCTCTGTTCCTCCATACTTACCATAAAGTACCGTGTCTCCAACCTTAACAGTTATAGGTTCGTCTTTTGTTCCCTTTCCAGTGGCAACAACGGTTCCTTTTTGAGGTTTTTCTTTTGCATTATCTGGAATAATAATACCTGAAGCTGTCTTTGTTTCAGCTTCCATAGGTTCTACAAGAACGCGGTCTGCTAAAGGTTTAATGTTTAAGCCCATTTTGTTATATGTTTTTTAGTTATTTAATTAATTTCGCTTTAGCATACTTCGAAAATTATGCCAATAGAGAATGCCTGACAAAGTTTCAGACGAAACTAAAAGAAATAAAAAAAGCCAACTCGAAAAGTTGACTTTAAATGATTGTTTTAAGCTAATATTTAATCGTTTCCTTCGGTTGCACCTGCATCATTGGTTGAAACTGGTGGTATCGTCGAAGGCATTTCCGTTGCTTCGTTAACATCTAGAGCTTTAGACTCGGTTACAACACCAGAATCAATAGTTAAGTTAGAGGCTAAGATTAACAGAATTAAGACCGTTGCTAGGAACCAAGTACTTTTATCTAAAAAGTCACCTGTTTTCTTTACACCACCTAATTGCTGTGTGCCACCGCCACCAAATGATGATGATAAACCGCCACCTTTAGGATTTTGAACCATAATTACTACGATTAGTAAAAAGGCTACGACTACTATAAGTATTAGAAATATTGTAAATGCACTCATATTATAAGGTATTATTGTCTTTTAATTCTTGTACCAATTTTATTTGGTCTGCAAAGAAACTACTTTTTTCTGGATATTTCAAACTTAAAATTTTGTAAGATTGAATTGCTTTATTATAGTTTTTTTGTTCTAAATAAATCCGCGCCAAAGTTTCTGTCATTAAACTTTCAGAAACGTCCTCATTATTATTTACCAATTTTGGTTTTGGAGCATTACCCGATACAGGTTTTATTTTTGGATTGTCACTTAAAAACTTGTCTATGATGGCGCGTTTATTGTCAAACGGCGTAGAAACTTTAGTCTTTTCATTTTTTTGACTGCTATCAGGCATTTTATGGTGAGACTCAGGTTCAACTTCCAAACGTACAATCGGCTTAAAACTTGTAATCTTTAACCATTCTGTGAATGAATGATTTTCAGATTTATTAAACTCTAAGGGTTCACCAATTTTAAGTTTTTTTTCTGGTGTAATGTTTTTAACATCAACGGAGATGATTGAATCTTCAATTTTAGAATCTTCACTTCTTGAACGAGGCATGGGTTTTGCCTTAAATAAATCGGGATCTAATACACCTTCCGTAGCTTTAATTTGTTCTTTTAAAGCATCGTCAATAAACACACTTTTATGGATAGAAATATCGTCAACGGCGTTAACTTCTAAGGATTTTATGTGCTCTGAATTGTGTTTGATTTGTTCTGATATTTCATTCTGATTAAAAATATCTGAAGTGATATAATCGAACAAAACACTACGATCTGCTGTATGAGCAGCTGTGATTTTTAAAGCATTATTGTATTTATAACTTTCTTTTTGTTTTAAACCTTTTAAGTATAATGCTCTTAAAGGTTGAAAATAAGGATAGGCCTTAATTTGGGTTGAAAGCGCATCGACTTGAGATGCTGTAACAGCTTCAGGATGTTGTAATAAATATGTGAGTTCTTGAAGCTTCATAGTTTACCAATCAGCTAATGAAGCGTTAATAATATCTTGAGTGAGACGTTCGAAAATCACTTCGAAGGCTTCATCCTTTGTACTCCCTGTTAACTGCACATCTGAAGGATAGTCGAAAAAGAATGAAAAGCGTTGTTCAAAATCTTTTTCTTCATCTAGCGTATTAAAATAGCGCACGTTGACACCAATAGTTAATCTGTTTTGAGCTGCAGTGTTTTCAGCTGTTGCTGTCATCGGAGAGATTCTGTATTCAACAATTTCACCTTCGTAAATAATTTCACCACCAGAATTGACCAATGCCAAACTGGTTTGATTAACAATTAGGTCTTGTAATGCATTTGTAAAATCAATATCTAAACCAGGTTCTATTAACTCCGCATTATTTTGAAAAAAATTCACCTGAAATGACTTCGCATCTGTACTAATTCCGGTAAAAGAATAGGGGCCACAACTTACCAATGTTATGCACAGTGTGAAAATGACAATATATTTTAATCCTTTCATGTGTTTTTATCTATTATTTTTCTCGAGTCACGTGCAATGCGCAATGAATCATTTCGATGAGTGATAAAGTTTTTAACGTGCTCGTGTCATTTAATTGGTGTTAGTACGTTTCATAGTTATAAAAGTGTAGCTCTCACCTGCCTTATCTGTGGCGTCAAAATCTAAATTAATAAGGCGATACTCTTTATAATGTTTTTCGTTAACTAGATCTTCGGCTTCTTGCTTATCACTTCAGAACTATTTGATCTAAACGACTTACGAATCATATATAATTCAACGGTCTTGATCAGTAAGTTATTAGTATTGATCTAATGGAATCAATTTTGAATGAAAACTAAAAAACGACTATTTTCTTATAGTTGGTTTCATAACCTTCTTTAAAGATCGAATTGCTTTATTTTCCTGTATAATGTACGTTCACTAATACCAAGTTCTGCAGCTGCTAATTTGCGTTTTCCGCTATGACGTTCGAGAGATTTTTTAATCAACTCCAATTCCTTATCATGTAAAGATAAGGTTTCTTCCTCTTCGATTTCTTCAGCAAAATGATATTTATCTTCAACATCGGAGTTACTGCTTTGATGATCTTCTTTATGCTCACCGATAGCTAATACTTCTAAATCTTCAATACTAGCTTCAAAGTCATCGTCTCTTTCTTCCCCATAAATTTTCTGAATTAAATGTTCATTATCTTTTTGAACATCTGAAACACTTCCATGCTTCATCAGTTTCATAGTGAGTTTTTTAAGATCATTGAGATCAGCCTTCATGTCGAACAATACTTTATACAAAATTTCACGTTCACTGCTAAAGTCACCTTCTGCTTTCGATTTATTAATTACGGCTGGTAAATTGCTCCCAGTATTTGGTAAATAATGTTGAAGCGTTACAACGTTTATAGTTCTCGTTTGTTCTAAAACCGAAACTTGTTCAGCTACATTTCGTAACTGACGAATATTACCATTCCAACGGTATTTTAATAGTGAGTTGACCGCATCATCAGTTAACTTTATTGTCGGCATTTTATATTTTAAAGCAAAGTCGCTTGCGAATTTCCTAAAGAGTAAATGAATATCCTCTTTTCGTTCTCTAAGTGCGGGAAGATTAATGTCTATAGTGCTTAAGCGGTAATAAAGGTCTTCTCTAAATTTTTCTTTTTTAATGGCTTCAAACATATTTACGTTTGTCGCAGCAACGATTCGTACATCTGTTTTTTGAACCTTACTAGAACCTACTTTTATAAATTCACCACCTTCTAAAACACGTAATAAACGTACTTGAGTTGTTAGTGGTAATTCGCCGACTTCATCTAAAAAAATTGTACCTCCATCTGCCACTTCAAAATAGCCGGAGCGTGTTGCCGTTGCACCTGTAAAAGCACCTTTTTCGTGGCCGAATAATTCGCTATCTATTGTGCCTTCGGGTATGGCGCCACAATTAACAGCAATATATTTACCGTGTTTTCTGTGTGAAAGTTGGTGTATAATTTTAGGAATACTTTCTTTACCAACACCACTTTCACCTGTTACCAATACCGAAATATCAGTAGGTGACACTTGAATGGCTTTTTCTATGGCACGATTGAGCTTAGGATCGTTTCCTATAATGCCGAAGCGTTGTTTTATGGCTTGTATAGATTCCATGCTAACTTCCCACGAAAGTGGGAATCTCTTTTTTAAATTAATATTTTTTTTTCTTCAAATTATCAAACTAAAAATTTAATACTTAGTTGACGTAATTAAATCTTTCGTCGATGTCAAAAGCTAATTCAGCTCCAAAATTATAAGCGATATCGCGCCTAATTATTCTTCCTACAGTATTATACTCTAAATCAAAACTGAAGGATTGTCCATTGAATGTGGCTCCGTTCCAATTATTTGTAGAAAAGAATTGAGCAATTTGACGTCCAATTTCATCAGAATAATCATCAGACAAAAAATTTAAAAGAGAGCTGTCTTCAAAAACCACTTTTAAAGGATTTGTATTGCCATCAAACAGATAGGTTATGTCCCTTTCTACTTCGCCAATTGTTGTGCTACTACCAATATTGCCCTCACCAGTATATGTTACGGTTTCAGTTTGAATTGAAAATGTCCCGTCATACGATTCTTTTTTAATTATACGATCAAGTCCATCTAATGTAAAAACCGTTGAAATACTCGAGCCTTCTTCAGTTCTAGTAATAGTGTTTCCGCTATATGTAATGTTATAGATATAATCCTCATCGTCTTCATCTATGTAAAAGTCGTAAGATATTTGAGAGATCATTGCGTTAGTGTAGGCTACATGGGTTTCGTTAGTGGTAACGCCTTCTGTGTTTACTGAAACATTGCTGGTGATTTGACCTGAAGCATTACGTGTAATTGTTTGGTTTTTAGTTTCAAAAGGAGCTCCATTAGCTGAAAGTGCATTAGTTCCAGATATGATTTTATTATTGCTAATATTAAAAGTTGCATTGGTAATAGCTTCGATAGGAATTCCAAAAACATTAGCATTTAATTGCGTGTCTAACTCATAAACAGATAGTGTTAAGTCACCACTTTCGCTATCGTCCTCGTCTACATCATCATCAGCAGCGCCTTCCCCTTGTTCTGTTAAATCTGGATCTAAAGGTTCGTTTTCGCAAGCTGTAAATAAAGATAGTATTAATAAGATCAAAACTATTTTTTTCATATAAAATCCCTCTTTTTTGTTGCTATGACAATGAGAACCATCATTGATATTGTTTTAATTATTTTTTGATAAGTCTAAAGCCTCTCCAATAAGTGTCGCACTGGTACAATCTGTTACAAGTACGTTAACTAAATCACCAACTTTATAGTGCGCTTTGGGAAAAACAGCAACAGTATTATCTGATGTTCGACCAGACCATTGTAAGTCTGATTTTTTAGACGATTTCTCAATTAGTATTTCGACAGTCTTATTTAGGTGTTGACGCGTTTTAATTTCACTATACTTACGTTCTACTTTTATAATTTCACTTAGACGACGTTTTTTAGTCGCTTCAGGTACATCATCTTCCATTTTACGACCTGCCATAGTTCCTGGTCGTTCTGAATAGGTAAACATGTAACCAAAGTTATATTTTACATACTCCATCAGTGACAAGGTATCTTGGTGATCGTCTTCGGTTTCTGTTGGGAAACCTGCAATTAAATCTACACTTATAGAGCACTCAGGTATAATACGTTTAATGTTATCAACGAGTTTAAAATATTCTTCACGTGTATGGAGGCGATTCATTTCTTTTAAAATACGGTCGCTTCCGCTTTGTACTGGTAAATGAATGTGTTTACAGATATTATCATGTTTTGCCATAGTTTCAATGACATCTAATGTGAAATCTTGAGGGTTTGATGTAGAAAAGCGAATTCGCATTTTTGGTTGTGCTTTTGCTGATAATTCTAATAACTTCGCAAAGTTCACTGCTGTTGCTTTTTGAAACTCTGAAGCTTTATCAATATCTTTTTTTAAGCCACCACCATACCATAAATAGCTGTCTACATTCTGCCCTAAAAGTGTAATTTCTTTATAGCCTTTAGACCATAAATCGTTGATTTCTTCAATAATACTTTGCGGATCTCTACTCCGTTCTCGTCCTCGTGTAAAGGGTACCACACAGAACGTACACATGTTATCGCAACCACGAGTTATAGAGACAAAAGCCGTAATTCCGTTGCTGTTTAATCGTACTGGCGAAATATCACCATACGTTTCTTCCTTAGATAATATAACATTAATAGCATCTCGACCTTCATCGACTTCGGCAAGCAAATTTGGCAAATCTTTGTAAGCATCTGGCCCTACAACTAAATCTACAATTTTTTCTTCTTCTAAAAATTTGGTCTTTAAGCGTTCTGCCATGCAACCTAACACTCCAACTTTCATTTTAGGGTTAGTACGTTTTATGGCATTATAATACTGTAGTCTTTTTCTAACGGTTTGCTCCGCTTTATCTCTAATTGAACAGGTGTTCACTAAAACAAGATCAGCATCTTCGATGTTTTTAGTGGTGTTAAAACCTTGGTCAGAAAGAATAGAAGCTACAATTTCACTATCACTAAAGTTCATCGCGCAGCCATAGCTTTCTATAAAAAGCTTTCTTTTATTGCCTTCTTTTTGTTCTAATATTAAGGTGTTACCTTGTTTCTTTTCGTCTATTGTTTTTTCCATCTTTAGCGTTCCGTATCAACGAAATATCTTTTTTTATTGAACTTGAAATTCAATAAGAATGCAAAGATAGGATTATTTTAGACATTGTGACAAAGTGGCAGTTATAATTTTATTTGAATATCTGCTTAAAATATATTTATTTTGAGGTGCTAACTAACTAAAATAAAAAATGAAAGTAATTGAAATTCAACAGCGTATTCAAAACGCAAAAGATTTAGACTTCGGTAGCCTATTTAATCAATCTATTGAACTGTTCAAGAAAGTTTGGGTACAAGGTTTAGTGACCTTGTTATTAAATATGGTCATGGCTATACCTGTATTGATGGTTGTATATATTCCATTAATTTTCATGGGATTTTTTGAAGCTTATGGCACTAATTACGACCCTTATGATCCCTATTCACAGCCAGAACTTAGTCCTCTAATGTTTATAGGAATTGCGATTGTGTATATTTTTCTGATAACTGCAATGAGTACCATAGGATTTGGGCTAAAAGCTGCATTTTACAGAATCTGTAGGCTAAAAGACTTTGGTCAAATGGGTAAAGAAGATTATTTTTATTTCTTTAAAAAGCCTTACTTGAGCAAAACTATTAAGCTTGGTTTAGCGTTTTCAGGTATTGGTATATTGGCCACTTTGTTATGCTTTTTACCTGTAATTTACGTCATAGTTCCCTTATCATTCATCATCATTGTTTATGCTTTTAATCCAGAGTTATCGGTTTCAGAAATTATTAAGTTAGGGTTTGATATTGGAAACAAAAAATGGTTGATTGCATTTGGACTCATGATCGTTTCTAGTTTTTTAGCTGGAATTGTTGGTGCGTTGATGTGCTTCGTAGGCCTTTACGTCACCACTTCATTTAGCTATTTACCTCAATACTTTATATACAAGGATGTGATTGGTTTTGATAACGAAGACGAAACAAAGCGATTGGATTAATAGTCAATATTGTAACGCAACCATTTGATAGTTTTTTCATCTTACTAAAAATAGCATTATGAGATCGAGCAGAATTATAAGGCTTTTAATGTTTTGTTTGTTGTTGATGAATTTTCAATGTGATCATGATGACAATGTTCAAATCAGTACATACGATTTCGCTGTAGTTATAGATAATGCGACATATCAAAGGATAGCATCAGATTTTTTACACTTTAGCTAGTGTGGAAATTAATGGAGATTGTTTAAGAGTAAATATCTCTGCGAGTGGTTGCGATGCAAGGACTTGGATGCTGACTTTAGTAGATCCTGAAGATACCCAGAGTCTATGCCTCCACAAGGCTATTTAAAACTTGCACTAGCTAATAATGAAGCTTGCTTAGCTGTGTTTAATAAAGAGCAATCCTTTGATTTGACCCGAATTAAAATTGATGGAGCCAATGGAGTGTTATTGAAAATTGAAGATTTTAAAGAACCAATAATAGAGACTTAGTTAATTATTATTAATTTTTTTAAAATTTCAGAAGCCTTACAAGAGTAGGGCTTCTTTTGTCTATGAGAAGTCTATAAAGACGATAAAATGTATGGTATTTAGGACCAAATTAGGATTGTAACTTAATTTTCATATACATTTGTAACTTCAAAAAAAAAACAATAATGCCGAAGAATCTAGTCATAGTTGAGTCACCTGCAAAGGCAAAAACCATCGAAAAATTTTTAGGAAAAGATTACAAAGTAGAGTCCAGTTTTGGGCATATTTCTGATCTGCCTTCCAAAGAATTAGGAGTTGATGTCGAAGGCGATTTTATGCCTAAGTACCAGGTCTCAAAGGACAAGAAAGACATTGTTAAGAAATTAAAGGATTTAGCTAAGAAAGCAGACATGGTGTGGTTGGCTAGTGATGAGGATCGAGAAGGAGAAGCTATTGCTTGGCATTTAGCAGAAACACTTGGTTTAGATGAAGCGAAGACCAAACGAATTGTTTTCCATGAGATTACAAAAACAGCTATAAAAAAAGCTATTGAAAATCCGAGAAGTATAGACTATAATTTAGTCGATGCACAACAAGCTAGACGTGTTTTAGATCGTATAGTAGGTTACGAATTATCTCCTGTATTATGGAGAAAAGTTAAAGGTGGCTTATCGGCAGGACGGGTACAGTCTGTTTCTGTGCGTTTAATTGTGGAACGTGAAAAAGCTGTTAAAGGTTTTGAGCCTGTTGCGTCTTTTCGAGTAGATGCAGAATTTAAAACAGATAATGGAAATTCGTTTAAAGCGAAGTTGCCAAAGAATTTTAATTCTGAAGAAGACGCTTTGAAATTCCTTAAGGCTAATAGTGATGCCTCATACCAAGTTTCTGATTTACAGAAAAAGCCAGCTAAAAAATCGGCAGCGGCACCATTTACAACATCAACACTACAACAAGAAGCTTCACGTAAATTAGGATACTCTGTGGGTAGAACCATGAGTAATGCCCAACGGTTATACGAGGCTGGTTTTATAACCTATATGAGAACAGATAGTGTAAATCTATCTGAAGAAGCCAAAAAAGGTGCAGAGAGCGAGATTGTTTCTGCTTATGGAGCTGAATATAGCAATCCAAAAAACTACAAAGGCAAATCTAAAGGTGCTCAAGAAGCTCACGAAGCCATTAGGCCAACAGATTTTGCGAACCATACTGTTAATGCAGAACGCGATCAAGCAAGGTTGTATGATTTAATCTGGAAACGTGCTATTGCTTCTCAAATGAGCGACGCAAGATTAGAACGTACGAATCTTAAAATTCAGATTAATGGTAAAACGACCATAAGCGAGCAATTTACAGCCAATGGTGAAATCATCACTTTTGAAGGATTTCTTAAAGTATATTTAGAAGGCACAGATGATGAAGATGCAGAGCAAGAAGGTATTTTACCAGATTTAAAAGTTGGTGAAAAGCTTCAAAATAAATACATCACAGCAACAGAACGTTTTACGAGACCACCATCAAGATTCACGGAAGCGTCTTTGGTAAAACAATTAGAAGAACTAGGCATTGGTCGTCCATCTACTTATGCACCAACCATTTCAACTATTCAGAATAGAAATTATGTTGAAAAAGGAACAAATGAAGGTGATGAAAGAAAATACAAGCAACTAGTATTCGAAGATCAAAAAATAAAAGATAATACGCTCACAGAAATATCTGGTTCCAATAAAGGAAAACTGGTTCCTACTGATATAGGTATGATTGTTACAGAGTTTTTAGTTAAACATTTTGAAAGCATCTTAGATTACAATTTTACAGCTAAAGTAGAAGATAAGTTTGATGATATAGCAGAAGGTAAGGAAGATTGGCGCGAAATGATGAAGGACTTTTATAAAGGTTTTCATCCTCAAGTTGAAGACGTACAAGAGAATGCAGAGCGCGAGTCTGGTGAACGTATTTTGGGGACAGATCCAAAAACAGGTCGTCAGGTGAGTGTGCGTTTAGGTAAGTTTGGACCCATGGTACAAGTTGGTGTTATGGAGGACGAAGAGAAACCTAAGTTTGCAAGTTTATCGCCAGATCAGCAATTAAACTCTATAACCTATGAAGAGGCTATGGATTTGTTTAAGCTTCCAAAAGCTTTAGGACTTTATAAAGATGATGAGGTTGAAGTCAATAATGGGCGTTTTGGACCTTATGTACGTTTTGGGAAAAAGTTTGTTTCATTACCTAAGGGTGTTGATCCTTTAAGTGTAGAACTCGATGAGGCTTTAGTATACATTAAGGAGAAAGAATTAGCAGATGCCCCTATATATATGTATCAAGATATAGAGGTTACCAAGGGGAAAGGGCGTTTTGGGCCCTTTATAAAATGGAATAATTTATTTATTAATGTAAATAAAAAATACGACTGGGATAATTTATCTGAAGAAGACATCGTAACTTTGATAGATGAAAAAATACAGAAGGAGATAGATAAAGTGATCCATAATTGGGAAGATGAAGGTGTTAGAGTTGAGAAAGCAAGATGGGGAAGACACAATATCATAAAAGGTAAGCAAAAAGTTGAGTTAGCAAAGACGGTTGATGTAAGTAAGATGACATTAGAAAAGGCGCAAGCGCTACTCGAAAAAAATGCACCTAAAAAGAAGGTCGCAAAAAAGAAAACGACAAAGAAGACTACGAAGAAAAAAGCCACTACCCAAAAGAAGTAATATACTATGAATTTTAGTTTTCTAACGCCTGTATCGGACGCAGTTTTGGTTCATAATGAGCTGATAGCCCAACAAGCACTTGGAAAAAAGATTAAAGTTCATTCGCGGCAAAACGGCATTCCAGATTTAGAGAATGTGCAAATGGCGATTATCGGTGTTAAAGAAAATAGAAATGATGTTAATTATATTGGTGCAGAAATTAATTTCGACACTATAAGAAAAACATTATACGCTTTATTCCCTGGTAATTGGCATACTACAATAGCGGATCTAGGAGATATTGAGCCAGGAGAAACCGTTGAAGATACTTATTTTGCGATTAGAACAGCTATTACGGTTTTAGTAGATAAAACTATTATTCCTATTATTTTAGGTGGAAGCCAAGATTTAACTTATGCCAATTATCGTGCTTACGATACTATTTTGCCAATGGTAAATATAGTAAGTGTGGATACTAACTTTGATTTAGGGGATGCTAACCTTCCTATTAAAAATAATAGTTATGTCGGTAAAGTCATAGTAGAACAACCTTATAATCTCTTTAATTACTCGACTATTGGGTATCAAACCTATTTCAATTCACAAGAAGAGATTGATCTCATAGAGAAACTTTATTTCGACGGCTATCGTTTAGGCGAAATTTCTGGGGATATTAATAAGGTAGAACCGCTAATGCGCGATGCTCATATCGTATCTGTAGATTTAAAATCGGTTAGAGCAGCTGAGGTTAGTGATAATCAAAAGTATTCACCTAATGGATTTACAGGAAAAGAAATTTGTGCAATCAGTAGGTATGCTGGTATAAGTAATAAAGTATCATCCTTTGGTGTTTATGAATACCATGGGTCTCAAAATGATAATGCCACCTCAATGCTTATTGCACAAATGATTTGGTATTTTATAGAAGGGGTGAATTGCCGAGTAAAAGATGATGACTTTTTAAATGAAAATAATTATCAGAAGTATAATGTTTTGGTTGAAGAAGACGAGCTTATTTTTTATAAGAGTTTAAAAACTGGACGCTGGTGGATCGAAATTCCTTTTTTACCAAATGTTAATAATAAATTAAAAAAGCACACGTTATTACCTTGTATGCATTCTGATTATCTGCGAGCTACGCAAGGTGAAATACCAGAGCGTTGGTATAAAGCCTACAGGAAAAATAGTTTCTAAAAACAGGTGTTTTATGCACTACTAGCTCTTTTTTAGCCGATGAAATGCTTATTTTTAGGGTGAAATGCAAAATAACTTGTAAAAAAGTTGTTTTTTAGAAAATATATAAATATGTTTACCACCTTGAAATTAAGGACTACTAATTTAACCTCGAGTTACTATGAATATTAAGAAGTTTATTTTACTAACCACTGTATTAGTTTTGGTTGCCAGTTGTAACTCTGGAGACCGCGGCCAATTGGTAGGTGTAAAAGGAAAAAAATGGCATCCAGAAAAGCCTTATGGTATGACCTTAGTTCCTGGCGGAGCATTTATTATGGGTAAATCTGATGATGATTTAGCCGGTGTACAAGATGCGCCAACGAAAACAGCTACTGTACGTGCTTTTTATATGGACGAAACGGAAATCACAAATAGTGAGTATCGCCAATTTGTGGAATGGGTAAGAGATTCTGTGTTAAGATTAAAGTTAGCCGAAATGGCAGACCTAGAAGGTAAAACGCCTGGTAGTGGAGATATTGGCGAGTTTGCTTATGTCGATGCAGATCCTGATAATCTTAATGCTTACGAAAGCTATATGTTAAATACTTATGGCAATGAGCAAAGAAAAATTAATCGTGATGCAGGTTTATATTTTGATACGGATGATTATCCAGACGAATTATACGCAGAAGTTATGGATGGTATGTATTTACCATTAGAAGAGTCTTACAACGGTCAACGTACTTGGGATGTGAAGCAATTTAAATTCCAATATACGTATATGGACATTGCTAAGGCGGCTAAGGATAGAAACATGAAGCGTTCTGAAGTGGTGACACAAGAAGAAGTAGAAGTATATCCGGATACAACAGCATGGATTAGAGATTTTGCTTACTCTTATAATGAGCCAATGCATAATGATTATTTCTGGCATGATGCTTATGGAGAATATCCAGTAGTTGGTGTGTCTTGGAAACAAGCTAGAGCATTTTGTCAGTGGAGAACCTTATATCATAATGGATACCAGAGAAGCAAGGGAAGACAGCCTATAAATTCTTATAGATTACCTTCTGAAGCCGAATGGGAGTATGCTGCACGTGGTGGTTTACAAGGATCAACATATCCTTGGGGTGGACCATACACTAAAAACGACAGAGGTTGTTTTATGGCAAATTTTAAGCCCTTACGTGGTGATTATGCGGCAGATCAAGCCTTATATACTGTAGAAGCGGATGCTTACGATCCTAATGATTTTAACTTATACAACATGGCAGGGAATGTTTCAGAATGGGTAAACGGATCTTACGATCCTGCATCTTATGAATATTCTTCAACGATCAATCCAAATGTAAACGATGCAAATAATGCACGTAAGGTTGTTAGAGGCGGTTCTTGGAAAGATGTTGCCTATTTCTTACAAGTAAGTTCTAGAGATTATGAATATGCGGATTCTGCTAGAAGTTATATCGGATTTAGAACAGTTCAGGATTACATGGGGACCGAAGTGACTAAAAATGCAGCAACGAATTAATACGAAACAATACGAAACAATAAATTAACCTAAATTAAATTAACCTACTTAAGTTAAATATCCATTGACTTAAGCTTAAACTAAACCAAATTATGGCACAGAAAAAATTATCAACAATGAATATGGTCTATGGCCTAGGAGCAGCAATTGTAATTGTCGGAGCATTATTTAAAATTCAGCATTGGCCTTACGGATCCCTTATTCTTACAATAGGAATGATTGTTGAAGCATTGGTATTTACATTATCAGCTTTCGAGAAACAAGGAGATGACTTAGATTGGTCGCTCGTATATCCTGAATTAGCTGGTGGTCAAACTTTAGGTCTTAAGAAGAAAAAAGAAGAGCCTAAAGATGCAGAAGGTATGTTGTCTAAAAAATTAGATGGCTTATTAAAAGATGCAAAAATCGACGGTGCACTTATGGCGAGCTTAGGTGATAGCATTAAGAATTTTGAGGGTGCCGCTAAAGGCATTAGCCCAACATTAGATTCGATGTCAGCACAAAAGAAATACAGTGAAGAATTATCTTTGGCTGCAGCTCAAATGGAGTCTTTAAATAGTCTTTATAAAGTTCAAATGGAAAGTGCAAATCGTCAAGTAACGATAAACGAAGAAGCTGTAGAGAGTTCTACGAAACTTAAAGAGCAAATGCAATCATTAGCATCAAACCTATCATCATTAAATGGTGTATATGGAGGAATGTTATCTGCTATGAACAAAAACTAATTGGTTTTTATAATCGAGATTTAATTAATTAACATTTAAAAACTAAACTACAATGGCAGGAGGAAAATTATCTGCAAGGCAGAAAATGATTAACTTAATGTACTTGGTATTTATTGCTATGATGGCGATGAATATGTCTAAAGAAGTACTATCCGCTTTCGGATTGATGGAAGCAAAATTTGCTGATGCTAACGAAGCAACAGGAAATAGAAATGAAGCAATGTTAACGGATTTAAGTACTAAAGGAACTGAAAAACCTGAAGAATTTAAAATACCAGCGGCTAGAGCTCAACAGGTTCAGATTGCTTCAGATAAATTTTATAAATATTTAGAAACTTTAAAAGTAGATTTACTTAAAAAAGGTGAATATAAAATTGATCCTAAAACTGGTAAATTACCTTTTGAGGCGATGGATAAAACCGATATTCTTGATGAGGCTTGGTTTACAGGTGATCGCCTAACAAAGCAAGGTGACGAAGTAATGGCTCAAATAAATTCTTATAAAGATGATATTAAAGCTATTTTATCAACTGACGAGAGTTATAGAGGTGAAAGTGAAAGTTTTGAGAACAGCTTTAGTATGGCTCAAGTACCTAATAAAGATGGTAAAAAAATCGATTATTTGAATGCTAATTTCCAAGGCTTTCCAGCAATCGCATCTTATACCAAGTTAACAGCATTGCAAAATGATGTTAAAGTAACAGAAGCAAATCTTTATAGTCTATTTTTAGGTAACACATTATCAGAAGCTACGACACTTAATAATTACAAAGCGATTGTATTAGCTGATAAATCTGCATTTTTTGCGGGTGAGAAGTTTCAAGGACGCGTAGTTATTGGTAAGTATGCGAATGTACCACCAACTAAGTTAGTGGTTCAAGGTAAAGAAGTTGATTTATCAGAAGCTATTGATTCTACTGGCGCGGCAACATTAGATTTTAATGTTGGTAATGTTGGTGAACACAGTATAAATGGTGAATTTACCTTTATTGAAAATGGTAAAGAATTACCTATTCCCATCATAGCTAACTACGTTGTTGTACCAAGACCAAACTCTGCTACTATTTCTGCAGATAAGATGAACGTTGTTTATCGTGGTGTTGCTAACCCAATGACTATTTCTTTTGCTGGTGTTTCAGATAACAAAGTGAATGCTTCTGGTGCTGGTTTGTCTAAAGGATCTGGTATTGGACAATACGTTATGAATGCGGGTTCTGGTAAAGAAGTAACTATTAATGTTACGGCTACCTTAGATGATGGTTCTAACGTAAGTGATAAAAAGACGTTTAGAATTAAAGATATCCCTGCACCTACAGGAACTATGGCTGGCCAGTCTGGCTTAGTAAAATTACCAAAGCGTAATTTAGAGATAGGTACTGTTGCTGCGAAGTTAGATGATTTCGTATTCGATTTGCCGATTAGTGTATCATCATTCAAAATTAAGGTGCCAGGTCAACCTACTGTTTCAGTAGTTGGTACTAAAATGAATAGTCAAGCGCAATCGTCTATTAAAAGAGCACGTAAAGGTGATAACGTTACCATTTTTGACATTAAAGCCAAAATAACTGGTAATGCAAAATACAGATTAAAAAATGTATCACCTGTTATTGTAGAAGTAACCAATTAATCTATAAGTTTTATAGAATAGAAACGTTATTATAAAAATTGAATCCCAAATTATTAATACAAAATAAGATGAACATAAAAAGCTTTTTAAATATTGGATTAGCAGTGTTTGCAACCCATACTATGTTTGCGCAGGCGAATATCCTTAATGCCAAAATCCCCGAAGAAATTGGTGTAAAAACAGAAGCACAATTACTTCTAGATAACGATAGGCCATTAGAGTATGGCTATGTTGGTGATAGAGATATCTTATTTTCTAAAATGATTTGGGAAAAAGTAGTCTTAGACGAGCGTGTTAATTTTCCTTTATATTTTCCAATTGAGGAAAATTTAGGAGAAGACCGTAAATCGTTATATCAAGTTCTACTGAATAATATGAAGGATGGTATGATTTCAAAGGTATACGCAGATTCTTATTTTACAGAAGAGCGTACAATGAAAGATTTAGAAGCATCCTTAACTATGACTAAAATTACGGATGCAGGTATTGATTACATGAACGAAAATGCAGTTAGTGAATCTGAGATTCCTGAGGAGTATATCATTCGAAGAGAAATCGGGCCTTCTGATATCAAATCGTACTTAATTAAAGGGCTTTGGTATTTTGATAAGCGTCAAGGAGAATTAAAGTATCGTATCTTGGGTATTGCACCTGCTGCACCCGATGTTAACTTTATCGATTCTGAAGATAATTCGAATAGTGAACCAATTCCTATGTTTTGGGTTTTTGTACCTGAAATAAGAGATATTCTTCATGAAGCTAAAGCGTTTAATGATAAGAATAGTGCAGTGCCAATTTCTTTCGATCACTTATTAAATAGTCGTCGCTTTGGAGGGTTAATCTACAAAGAAGAAAACGTTTACGGTGATAGAGAAGTAAAAGAGTATGTAGCTGAAAATGCATTAATGCAACTTTTAGAATCAGAACGTATCAAAGATAAGATTAGAAATTTCGAACAAGATATGTGGAGTTACTAGTTAACTGATATTTTTAAAAATAAAAACGCTCACTTTTAAGTGAGCGTTTTTTTGTTTTCTTCTTTAATTTAATCTATCCTGCTGAGCCTGTCTAAGCATAGATTTATTTACATTTACCACAATGAAAAAAGTCGATTACATTATTGTAGGTTGTGGCTTAGCAAGCATAGCCTTTTGCGAGCAATTAAGAGCGCATAATAAAGCATATATCGTTTTTGATGATGCCTCACAGAAATCTTCAATAGTTGCAGCAGGCTTGTATAATCCTGTTGTTTTAAAACGCTTTTCAGAAGTTTGGAAAGCCAAAGCGCAATTAGAACGCGCTTTGCCTTTATATGCTAAAATAGAAAAAGACTTAAATATTAAAATTGACTATAAACTCAGAATCTTAAGACGTTTTACGTCTATACAAGAACAAAATAAATGGTTTACCGCATCAGATACGCCAAATCTTGAAGCGTTTCTTTCAACACAACTAGTAAAGAATACAAACACCCAAATTGATGCGCCTTATGGATTTGGTGAAGTATTGCATGCGGGTCGTTTAGATACTGAAACATTAATCACTGCTTATAGAGAATTTTTAAAGCAAAATAACAGTCTGCAACTAGCTACATTTCAGTACGATAGGATTAAATTTGAGGCAGACTCAATTCAGTACGACAATTTACAATCTAAACACATTGTTTTTGCTGAAGGTTTTGGTGTAAAGCAAAATCCTTATTTTAATCATATTCCACTGACAGGTTCCAAAGGTGAGATTTTGACTATAAAAGCACCTGACTTAAAAATTGATTATGCCATAAAATCTTCTGTATTCGTTATACCACTTGGTAATGATTTATATAATGTTGGTTCTACTTACAATAATGAGGATAAAACTCAGGAGCCAACTGACATTGCGAAAGAAGAACTGATTTTAAAATTAAAAACCTTTGTAAAGTGTGATTTTGAAGTGGTTAATCACGTAGCAGGAATAAGACCTACTGTAAAAGATAGAAGACCTTTGGTCGGCAGACATATAGAGAACAAGAACCTTTACCTTTTAAGCGGTTTAGGAACTAGAGGTGTTATGATTGCACCTTATGTGGCAGATCAACTGTTTCAGTTTATCGAGAATGATAAAGTATTAGATTCTGAAATTGATCTTAGGCGATTTCTTTAGTTCTAAATTCAAATTTAGAGATCCTTATTATATTCAAAAGTAAGAATTACTTCCTTTTGGTGAGGGCAGGATGGGACATATCTTCGCGTTTTCGAGATTTTGAAAGATAAAAATTACTTCTTTGTAGCAGTCTTGGCATAACTCATAAAAAGATTAATCCAGATATTTCTAGCTAGACGCATAATTACAGGCATAAAACCAATAAGTGTTATAACAATTGCAATAAAAGCAGTTATTAGAGATGATTCAAAAATTACATGGCTAATAATAAAAGCAGTGACTGCAAAAGCGACACCAACACCATAACTGACATACATAGAGCCGTAAAAAAAAGAAGGCTCCATCTGATATTTGGTATTACAATGAGAACAACGTTCATGCATTTTTAATGTTTCAGATAATTTGTATGAATTTTTCTCCACATACATCGATTCTTGATGGCATTTTGGGCAAGCACCAAACAAAATACTATATAGTTTCATTCCTTTTTTAATCATAATTATTCGTTTACTTTTGCGTTTTTTAAAACCATACAAAGATAAAATTTTAAACATCTTGTATCGTAACAATTGTAACCTTAATAGCAATTGTAATATTCAAAGAAGTTATGCTAAATATCCATAATCTATCCATATCATTTCAAGGAGAGTATCTTTTTGAAGAAATTACTTTTAAGCTTGGCCTTGGTGACCGAATAGGGCTCATTGGTAAAAATGGTGCTGGTAAATCCACCATGCTCAAAATTTTGTCTAAAGAGCAAGACCCAGATACAGGTCAAATTGCTGCTGCAAAAGATTTAAGGATTGGATTTCTAAAACAAGACATTGACTTTGATTTTGGGAAAACCGTTTTAGAAGAATCTTATGAAGCCTTCAAAGAGATTAAGTCATGCGAAGTCCAATTAGAAGACATAAATACCCAGCTAGCGGAACGTACGGATTATGAAAGTGAATCTTATAATCAGTTAATGATAGATTTGAACGAAGTTCAACATCAGTACGAAATTTTAGGAGGTTATAACTATCAAGGGGAGACTGAGAAAATTCTTCAAGGACTCGGTTTTAAACGTGAAGATTTTGATAAGCTCACAGATACGTTTTCTGGAGGTTGGAGAATGCGAATTGAATTAGCTAAACTATTACTTCAAAATAACGACTTACTACTTTTAGATGAGCCAACAAACCACTTAGATATTGAGTCTATTATCTGGTTAGAAGGTTTTCTTAAAACGATTAGTGGAGCAGTAGTCATTGTGTCTCACGATAAGATGTTTTTAGATAATGTAACCAATCGTACTATTGAAATCTCTTTAGGACGAATATATGATTACAATAAGCCCTATACTAAATTCTTAGCGTTGCGGAAGGAAATGAAAATTCAGCAATTGGCCGCTCAAAAGAATCAAGAAAAACAAATACAGCAGACTGAAAAATTAATAGAAAAGTTTAAAGCCAAGGCGTCAAAAGCAACCATGGCGCAATCCTTAGTGAAAAAGCTCAATCGTATCGATAGAATCGAGGTTGATGAGGATGATAATAGCGTTATGACTTTAAACTTTCCCGTATCCATAACACCGGGTAAAGTCGTTGTTGAAATTGATAATGTTTCAAAAAAATATGGAGATTTACAAGTGCTCCATAACGTAAACCTCTCAGTTCCTAGAGATATAAAAACGGCTTTTGTTGGTCAGAATGGACAAGGAAAATCTACGTTGGCTAAAATTATTGTTGGTGAAATTCAGCATCAGGGGAACCTAAACTTAGGTCACAATGTACAGATTGGTTATTTCGCACAGAACCAAGCTGAGTATTTAGATGGAAGCAAGACGGTCTTAGACACAATGATTGATGCGGCTAATGAAACAAATCGAAGCAAGGTTAGAGATATTCTAGGCTCATTTTTATTTCGAGGGACAGAAGCAGAAAAATATGTACGCGTACTTTCTGGTGGAGAGCGCAATCGATTGGCTTTGGCGAAACTATTACTACAGCCATTAAATGTGCTTATAATGGATGAGCCTACCAATCACCTAGATATTAAATCTAAAACTGTATTAAAGGAAGCTCTAAAAAAGTTTGAGGGAACTTTAATTCTCGTATCCCACGATAGAGATTTTCTTCAAGGTTTAACAGATACGATTTACGAATTTAAAGATCAGAATATTAAAGAGTATTTAGGTGATATCGATTTTTACTTAGAGCAACGTAATCTCGAAAATTTGAGAGAAGCAGAGAAACGAACGGTCATTGCAAATAAGCCTAAGGAGAGCAACAAGCAGAATTACGAAGATCAAAAGAAACTAAAATCTTTAAATAACAAGCTGAGTAATATCGAATCTAAAATCAATCAACTTGAAAAGGATATCAAATCTGACGATACTAAACTAGCAGGAGATTATGATAAAACGGCTGCGGATCCTAGATTTTTTGATACCTATAAAAAGAAGAAAAAATCACTAGAACAACTTATGCAAGATTGGGAAAACGTACAGGAGCAACTGGACGTCATTAACAATTAAGATTATTTTAACGCCTTCGTCTGCTATTATAGCTAGCTTTGGCGTCCAAACAACTATCCTTATGCGTAAAATTATTCTGTCCTTATTAGGGATTGCCCTAATTATAGGTGCTGTTTTTATTGGAAAATCCATAAGCAATAGTAATAAGAAAACCAGGCCAGTGGCGGCAAAAGTGATTACGACGGTATTTATAGATACGGTTCAAAATTCTACAGTACAAATTGTAATTCCTGCAAATGGTAGTTTGGTTGCTAAACATCGTGTGGAACTTTATGCTGAAGTACAAGGCGTTTTTAAATCAAGTGGTAAACTCTTTAAACCAGGCCAAGAATATCGCAAAGGAGAGTATTTGATTCGGATTGATGCTTCAGAATATTACGCCAGTGTACAGTCTTCGAAAAGTAATCTGTACAATTCTATTGCGGCAATAATGCCGGACTTAAGGCTCGATTTTCCTGAGATTTTTCAGAAATGGCAAAGTTATCTCAATGGTTTCGATCTCAATAAAACAACACCTAAGTTACCAGAAATGTCTTCCGAAAAAGAAAACTATTTCATTACGGGTCGTGGTATCATTTCAAATTATTACAATGTTAAGAATTTAGAACAGCGTTTAGCAAAGTATACTATTAGCGCACCATTTTCAGGAATATTAACCGAAGCATTAGTTACGGAAGGCTCTTTAATAAGAAGTGGACAAAAATTAGGCGAATATATAGACCCCTCAGTTTACGAAATGGAAGTTGGGTTAAGTAAAACCTACGCAAGTCTTTTAAAAGTCGGTGAGAGTGTTGTGCTTAAAAATCTTGATAACACAGAAACCTATTCTGGCACTGTATCTCGTGTAAATGGCAGTATTAATGCAACGACGCAAACTATTACAGCTTATATCGAAGTAAAAAACAAAACCTTGAAAGAGGGTATGTATTTAGAGGCCAATCTAAATGCAAAAGAAGAGCCAAATGCTATTGAAGTGAATCGAAGTTTGGTATTAGATGGCAATCAGATATTTATTGTTAGAGATAGCATTTTAGACATAATTGATGTAAAACCAGTTTATTTTTCCGATACTAAGGCTGTACTCAAAGATGTACCCAATGGTACTGTAATCGTTTCAAGACCTATTCCTGGTGCCTATGCTGGTATGCTGGTAAAGCCGTACAAAAAAAAGGCAGAGACAGTGATGTCGAATTCATCTAAAAAGGTAGACTAAGTAATGAGAAAACTAATTGCTTATTTTATTAAACATAGTGTTGCGGTTAATGTCATCGTTTTGACCTTTGCTGTATTTGGTTTTTTTGGAGCAAAGAATCTTAAGTCTTCTTTTTATCCGCTGATTGATTCAAAAAATATTAGCATTAATGTAACATATCCTGGGGCATCACCTCAAGAAGTAGAAGAGGGTATTGTGCTTAAAATAGAAGATAATCTCAAGGGTTTAAATGGTGTAGAACGCGTTACTTCGACATCTAATGAAAATAGTGGCAGCATAAATGTTGAAATCGAAAAAGGGAAAGATATCGATTTTATGCTCCTAGAAGTTAAGAATGCTGTAGATCGTGTACCTTCTTTTCCTGTTGGTATGGAGCCATTGATTGTCTCTAAACGAGAAGCTTCGCGACCTACAATTACCTTCGCCATCAGTGGTTCTAACATACCACTAGCTACCTTAAAACAAATAGGGCGACAAGTTGAGAATGACCTGAGGGGTATTGATGGGATTTCTCAAATTCAAATTTCAGGATATCCAGAAGAAGAAATTGAAATTGCACTTAATGAAACCAATTTATTAGCCTACAATTTAACTTTTGCAGAGGTGTCTCAGGCCATCAATGAATCAAGTCTTATTACCACTGGTGGCACCATAAAGACGAACGCTGAAGAATACCTGATTCGAGCAAATTCGCGTTCTTATTACGCCGATGAGTTGTCTAATTTAGTCGTTAAAGCAGATGCTTCGGGTCGCACCATACAGCTTAAAGATATTGCCGTTGTAAGAGATCAATTTTCGGAAACGCCAAATGCCAATTATTTTAATGGCAACCTGTCTATTAATGTTACCATAACAAGTACGAATACTGAAGATTTAATTTCCTCGGCAGATCAGGCCAAAGCATACATTGAAGAGTTTAATCAGAAATATGATAACGTACAGCTTAGTGTGGTTACAGATTTATCTATAACACTAGTACAACGTACCGTACTACTTACTGAGAACGCTATTGCTGGTATGATACTCGTACTTATATTTTTGTCTGTATTTTTAAATACGCGACTAGCGTTTTGGGTGGCCTTTGGTCTTCCAGTTGCATTTTTAGGCATGTTTATGTTCGCGGGTTATTTTGATGTCACTATTAATATATTATCACTTTTTGGAATGATCATCGTTATTGGTATTTTGGTTGATGATGGTATTGTTATTGCAGAAAATATCTATCAGCATTACGAAAAAGGTAAATCACCAGAACAAGCAGCTGTAGACGGTGTTATGGAGGTGCTTCCTGCAATTGTGTCAGCAATCTTAACGACAATCTTAGCTTTCAGTATCTTTTTGTTTTTAGATGGGCGTATAGGTGAGTTTTTTGGAGAAGTATCCGTCGTGGTTATATTAACTTTAGTAGTGTCTTTAGTTGAAGCTTTAATTATTTTGCCAGCACATTTAGCGCATTCTAAGGCCTTAAGAGTAAAAAAACCTGAGCGAAAAACAGGAATACTTGGTGTATTTCAAAAAATATTTTCAAAATTAAGACACATCAATACATTTGGTGATCGCATCATGCGCTGGCTTCGCGATAAACTATACAGTCCAACATTACGTTTTGCACTGAATTATAAGTTTTTAACTATTTCGTTTTTCATAGTGTTCTTAATTTTAACTAGCGCAAGTTTTCAAGGCGGTATTATTAGAGGTGCCTTTCTTCCACAAATTGCAAGTGATAGAATAGAAGTGTCACTGAACATGCCAAGAGGAACTAATGCGAATGTAACCGATAGCATTATCTCATTCATTGAAGCAAAAGCGATTGAAGTTACAAATGCCATTAATGAAGAATATCTAGGTGACGCTTATGAGAAGCATCTTGTAGAGAATATGATTATAAGAATAGGACCAGGTTCTTCAACGGCATCATTAGTTATTAATTTATTGCCTGGTGAGGAGCGACCAAATAGTGTTTCAACAGATATCGTGTCTAATCGACTTAGAGATCGTGTTGGTCAAGTCATAGGCGCAGAAAGCTTGGTCTATGGAGGCGGCAGAAACTTTGGTGGTTTACCAATATCTGTGTCGTTTTTAGGTAATGATATTTCGGAATTGAAAGCAGTTAAGACTGAATTAAAGAAAAGTTTAGAAGCCAATGTTTTACTAAAAGATGTTAAGGATAATGATCCGGCGGGGATTAAAGAAATACGATTAGAACTCAATCAAAGTGCTTACGCTTTGGGCTTGGACTTAAGGACGGTTATGACGCAAGTGCGTTCTGCTTTTTTTGGTGCGCAAGCGCAACGTTTTCAGAGAGGACAAGACGAAATTCGCGTTTGGGTACGTTATGATCGGGAGAATAGATCTTCGATTAACAACCTTGACAACATGCGTATTACTGCACCAAATGGTCAAAAGGTGCCTCTAAAAGAAATTGCGCATTATAGTATTGAGCGCGGTGATGTCGCTATAAATCACTTGGAAGGTCGTAGAGAAATACAAGTTACGGCAGACATAAAAGATGTTAAAAAGACAAGTGCAACAGATATTATGGCAGAGATAAGAGATGAGATTATGCCAGAAATCTTGTCAAAGTATCCAACAGTGACTCCCTCTTATGAAGGTCAGAATAGAGAACTATCGAAATTACTTAAATCTCTTAACGCTGTGGGCTTAACTATTTTGGCATTGATTTATATCGTTATAGCGTTTACGTTTAGAAGTTATAGCCAGCCGTTATTATTGTTGTTATTAGTCCCACTCAGTTTGCCAGCTGTAGCCTGGGGGCATTGGATTCACGATTTTCCCGTAAACATTTTGTCAATGTTAGGGGTTATCGCGCTTATTGGGATTATGGTTAATGATGGATTGGTATTAATCGGCAAATTTAATAGTAATTTAAGAGAGGGATTGGCTTTTGATGATGCTTTGTATGAAGCAGGTCGCTCACGCTTTAGGGCAATATTTCTAACCTCGATAACTACAGTTGCAGGATTAGCGCCATTAATTTTTGAAAAAAGTATGCAAGCACAGTTTTTAATTCCGATGGCAGTATCTATTGCTTATGGTATTGCTTTTGCTACCGTTTTAACCTTGATCGTTTTACCAATTTTCTTATCGTTTAGTAACTACATAAAGTTAAATGTAAAATGGTTAGCCACAGGAAATGCGATTACAAAAGAAGAAGTAGAACGTGCCGTTAAAGAGCAGAGGGAAGAAGTTGCTGCTGAAAAACTTAAAATTCAATATAACAGAGAACATCTTATAACCGAAGGCAATGAAAAGGTATAATTTTAATTTATTTGTTTTAGTCCTTGCTTTAAGTTTTTCGTTTAAAGGCATAGCGCAGCAAGTTGTAAAATCATCTGAAGCCATTAGTTTGGCTTTAGAGTATAACTATGGCATCCAAATCGCTAATAATAATATAGAAGTTGCAGAGAATAATAAAAGTATTCTCAATTCTGGTTATTTGCCAACACTTACAGGAAATGCAGGCGGAACCTATAATCAGGATAATCTTTCCGCAGATTTTGCTAATGGACAATCTACAACCTTAAATGGTGCTGAAAGTTCGCGTTACAACGCAGGTATTAATCTTAACTACACCCTTTTTGATGGTATGGGGCGGTATTATGACTACAAAATTCTAAAAGAAGAGTATAATTTGACGGAGATGCAAGCTAGAGAGACTATAGAGAACACGGTTACGCAACTACTAGCCGTTTATTATGATGTGGCTAGACGTTCTGAGAATTTAAAATCGCTTCAAGAGACTTTAGATATTTCAAAAGATAGATTGACACGTTCAGAATATCAGTTTGAATATGGGCAAAACACAAAACTCGATGTTTTAAATGCAGAGGTAGACATTAATAATGATAATATCAATATCATTAATGCCAACCAGAATTTAATTAATGCGAAACGCGATCTCAATGTTGTTACAGGTAATACGATTATTCAAAAATTTGAAGTAGATACGACAATAACATTTCTATTACAGTTGAATAAGTTAGACTTGGTCAGTAAGCTTTACGTTAATAATGTGAATTTAATTCAGAATGAAAAAAACATTCTAATTAATGAGTTTCTTATTAAAGCCAATAAATCGGGTTATTTGCCAACTGTAGGTTTAACTGGTGCTTATGGCTGGAATGAAAATAATAACAATGCTGCGGCATTCGTTGCAGTTTCAACTAATACAGGATTATCTGCGGGTGTCAACTTAAGTTGGAATATTTTTGATGGAGGAGGCACAATTACCCGAGTGAAGAATGCACGTATCGACCTCGAAAATCAAAAACTTCAAAAAGAGCTATTAAAACTGGACATTGAACGAAATTTTAATAATGCTTGGGATGATTATCAAAATAAATTAGAGATTTTTAGGGTCCAAGAAAATAATATTAGAACATCCAAGAATAATTTTCAGCGAACAGAAGAAAAATTCAAATTAGGTCAAGTGACTTCCATAGAATTTAGACAGGCGCAGTTTAATCTATTAACATCAGAATTAAGCAGAAATCAGGCTAAATATGATGCTAAATTGGCGGAGGTTTTTGTGCTGCAACTAAGTGGTGAATTATTAAATGTTCAATTTTAAACTGTAACTAAGATGGATGAATATTTTTTTCAATGTCCGTATTGTTGGGAACAAATTTCCATGTTAATTGATACGTCACAAAGGCAACAAAGTTATATAGAGGATTGTGAAATTTGTTGTAACCCTATTCAGCTTTCTGTAGCTATTGAAAATCAGGAAATCATTAGTTTTCAGGCAGAAAACATAGAACAATAAAAAATAGTAATTCACTGTTTATCAGCATTTTGATTTTTTAATAATGCACTTCATCGAGTAAATTTGCATTTTATAGAATTTGCGTTTATATTCGTTACGCGATTGAGTCCCAAATAAAATTTGCGATTATGAAAACTTTAAAACTTACCCTGCTATGTTGCTTAATTTCTGCATATACTTTTGCACAGGTTTCCAAAACTCAAAAAGACGTATTAGTAGCAATTTATAATGCAACCAACGGTGATTCATGGAAACACTCGTGGGATTTAAATCAACCCGTTTCGAATTGGTATGGTTTACGTATAGAAAACGAAAATATTATTTCTATTAACCTGAGCTTTAATAATCTAAATGGGAGTCTTCCTAAAGAGGTTTCACTATTAACAGCCTTAAAAGTTTTAAACTTATCTTTTAATAAGTTAGAAGGCGAGTTACCAAATACATTGACAGATATGTCGAGCTTAGAGGATTTAAAATTATTTTCTAATAGTTTTAGTGGGGCGATTCCGAAAAATATAGGAAATTTAACTAACTTAAAATTTTTAGAATTATACAATAATAATTTTTTTGGTGAAATCCCTTCATCTATTGGAAACTTAATAAAGTTAGAAAGCTTAAATTTAAGTAGTAACCTTTTAATTGGTAAACTTCCAGATAGTATTTCGAACTTAAAGTCTTTAAAGTCACTCAGTTTATTTGATAATAGTTTGTTAGGAACAATACCTTCGTCTATTGGTGAATTATCACAATTAGAGGAATTAGTATTATCTAATAATGCATTTTATGGTAACTTACCAAATGAGTTAGCGCAATTAACTAACCTTAAAACGTTGCTTTTAAATAATAACGCGTTTAAAGGAAATTATGCGGTTTTAAAAGATCAATTACCTAACATAGTGGATTTTGATTTAGATGAAGCTAATACGAAAGGTGCTCTTGCAACATTAGATGCTGAAGACGACGATGATTAAAATAAAACTAGTTTAATTATATATACATAGCGCTCATAAAAATGAGCGTTATTTTTTTGTTTAAATGCTTGTTAAATTTAAAAAGCGTTGTATATTTGCATTCCTAAAATGATTGAGTCGGTATTATGAGCCGAAAGTTAAAAGCTAAGAAGATCGTTTGAGATGTTAAATCGCGGGATAGAGCAGTAGGTAGCTCGTCGGGCTCATAACCCGAAGGTCACTGGTTCGAGTCCAGTTCCCGCTACTAAGCAAGACTCATCATCCAAATCGGATGGTGAGTTTTTGCTTTTAGCTCCTCTACCCATTACTATACTTGTAATAATGGAAAATACCGAATTGATTTCAGTGGTTCGATATCGTCGTTTTAACGGGTCAATGACAAAACCAGAAGGAAATACCAATTTCTGCACTCTTAACTTATTCTCAATACCACTGTAAGCCCAATAATCACTTATGTTTTTAGTGATATAAATGCATTTTTCAATCTTTTTATCGAGGTTCGATATTGTTAAGCCCAAATTTTGCTTTTCACGATTTATTGCTCCAATTTGGTCTTCAAGTTCAGCTTTATACTTATGATAAAGACCAATACTCAAACCTTCTAATACGTATCTTCTTTCAATGTTTTCAAGTTTAGATTCTAAAACTTTGAGTTGCTTGTTAAGTGAACTTTCCAACTCGATGGATTCTCTATTTCTTTCATTAATTGTTAGCTTCATTTGTTCTCTAAACACTGCTACAAATTTATCATCTAAACAGAATTGGCTGAGGTAATCCTCAAACAGGTCATTAAGACCCGTTCTGAAAGACTTAGGGGGAGTTTTTGCGTTAAGGTCTTTACAACTGCATTTTTTGTTTTGACATTTATAGTAGTCATACTTTTTTTTAGCTTTATAACCTGTCATTTTGGTGCCGCAGATGCCACAATATAAATGGGATTGCAATGGTCGGTCCTCACAGTATTTAACTTTTGTGTAACCCGTATTATTATTGCCGTCTAAAATTTGGTTAATAATTCTAAAGTCTTCTAAAGAAACCAAAGCTTTCCAATTACCTTTCACTGCTTCACCTTTTAAAAGACTATTGGTTTGTATGCCACAATAAAATGGATTACGCCACATAGCACTGAGAGACTGCTTAATGATTTTGAAACCATGCTTATCTAGTCTAGTCATTATTTCTGAGTCTGTCACCCCTTTTAACTTCCATTTCCATGCTTTTTTGATGAGTTTTCCTTCTTCATTTAGTTCCAGTCGTTGCTTTCCGCTGATGAACTTTGGATTCTTAACTCTTGGGCCATAATGGTCATAACCTCTTGGAGCTTTACCCAACCAATTTCCGTTTCTCACATGTCTGGTCATGCCCGGTAAGGTGAATTCCAACCGTTCAATGTTTTCTTTTCTGGCATATTGTAGGGATTCTATAATATCTAACTCACCTCTTGGAGTCGAAGAATCCTTGTTGCTAGAAACTTCAATGAGGTGTACATTATGTGCGTTTATGAGTTCACTTACTAATCCAATAGCATTAGCCCCAGTCCTTGAGAATCGACTCATTTTATATATCATGATGGCAAAGGGCTTCTTCTTAGCTTTTTTTACCTCAGAGATTAACCGTTTAAATTCTTTACGTGTAAAATCCCCTTTTGCTGACTCATAGGTTTCACCAAAAGTTCTAGTAATCTTGTAGCCATGTTTATTGGAATAGAGTTCAGCTGCTATTTTCTGGTTTTCTATACTGCCGTTAGTGTCGAACTGTTTTTTTGAACTCACTCTCGTGTAGGACCATACATTATTGTTATCGTTTAGCTCTTCTTTGTAGGAGCTAAATTTTTTAAAATAGTTTAAATTAGTATTCATTTTAAGTTGATTTTATTAAATCATAAACTAAGTCGCTTAGTTTATGTAGGTTATTTATTATTGTGTTGACTTGTTCATCGGTACTTACCTCATCTTTTGTTATTTTTCTATAAGTTGTAACCGTAAGTCTTGTGTTGTTTGCATCATTCACTTTTGTTTAATGTGTTAATATGCGGTCAGCACTATGTAATTTGTGGTGCTGATATTATTTCCTGCTGTAATATTATCAAAGGATTTTTATGATAGCTTTTTCCATTTTATGCGCACAGGATGGAGTAACCTTTTTTAAGTTAAAAGTGTAATTCATTTAGCCTATGCAACTCTTTGCCAGGTCTAAAAATCTAAAACGGTGTTTAAATAGGAATTGACTTTTAGCGTAAGTGCTATAGAGTCATAAAATAAAAGCCCAAGAGTCTTCGTCTTTTTTATTGGGCAGAAGTAAGTTATTCGTTGAAGCTAAAACTGCTTCACATTGAGACAATAATACCTAAGAATTTGTAAAAAAACAAATATTTTTTTTGTAGCCCGAATTCATTGGGCTTATGTCCTTAATTAAATTGCGGGTTACCGTACTTTATTTTATCTTTAATTCTTTAAATTTCCCTTTTCATTGAAATAGTTAATAGTTTTCAATTTGCATACTGCAAAGTTGAACTAAAACAATATTGAATACATGTTCGAAAACACATTCAAAAACATAGACGACCTTTTATACAAAGATGCTGGAGCCGATAGTGAACTAGATTATATTGGGCAGACCTCTTGGGTTATGTTCCTGAAGTATCTAGACGAACTCGAACAGGATAAATCCGATGAAGCAGAACTTAAAGGTGAAACATACCAATACATACTAGACCCAGAATACCGTTGGCCAATTTGGGCCATGCCGAAAACCGATGATGGAAAATTGGACCACAACGAGGCGATGACAGGTCCAGACCTCATCCAGTTTGTGGACCAGAAGTTATTCCCATATTTAGCTGGATTTAAACTGACAGCAGAAAGCCCACAAACCATAGAATACAAGATTGGGGAAATCTTTTCAGAGTTAAAGAATAAGATACAGAGTGGGTATATATTAAGAGATATTCTGGAGTATGCTGATGAGCTACCATTCAGGTCTTCAACCGACAAACACGAGTTGAGTGAGCTATACGAGACCAAAATAAAAAACATGGGTAACGCTGGTCGAAATGGTGGACAATATTACACACCTAGACCGCTTATTAGAGCCATGATTAATGTGGTGGACCCACAAATAGGCGAGACCGTTTACGATGGCGCAGCTGGGTCCTGTGGCTTCTTATGTGAGGCTTATGATTACATGTATGAACGCATGGACAAAACCACAGATAATCTTTCAACTTTAGAAGATAGGACCTTTTACGGTAAAGAGAAGAAGAACCTAGCGTATGTGATTGGTATCATGAATATGATTCTGCATGGTATCGAAGCACCAAACATTATTCATACCAATACCTTGGGTGAAAACATACGAGACATCCAAGAGAAAAACCGTTACCACGTAATTCTTGCTAACCCACCATTTGGAGGTAAAGAACGTAAAGAGGTCCAACAGAATTTTGATATTAAAACAGGTGAAACAGCTTTTCTATTTTTACAACACTTTGTTAAAAGTTTAAAAACGGGAGGTCGTGCTGGCATTGTTATTAAGAGCACCTTTTTAAGTAATACCGATAATGCCTCTGTGGCCTTACGTCAATATTTGTTGGAGAGTTGTAATTTGCATACCGTATTAGATATGCCTGGTGGAACCTTTTTGGGTGCTGGTGTTAAAACAGTGACTCTGTTCTTTCAAAAGGGAGAACCGACAAGGTCCATCTGGTATTACCAGATGGACCCTGGGCGGAATATGGGTAAGACCAATCCGCTTAATGATGCAGATTTAGAAGAATTTGTAAAGCTACAGGCTACTAAATCTGAAAGTGAAAAGTCTTGGAATCTTAAAGTAGCAGATGTTGATGGAGCTACTTATGATTTAAGTGTAAAGAACCCAAACACACCAGAAGAAGCACCATTACGAAGCCCAGAAGACATATTAACTGAAATGGAAACTTTGGATGTTGAAACCAATACTATTTTAAATTCAATCAAGGAGTTGATATGAGAGAAGGTTGGGAACTGAAAACTTTAAATGAATTATTCGATGTGAAGTCGAGTAAGAGAGTTCATAAAGCTGATTGGAAGGATTCTGGAGTGCCATTTTATCGAGCACGTGAGGTGGTTAAACTAGCTCAAAATGGAAGTGTAGATAATGCTCTTTTTATTTCAGAAGAATTATATAATGAGTTTACAAAAGAAAAGGGAGCACCGAAGGTAGGAGATATAATTATTTCAGCAGTTGGTACTTTAGGACAGTGTTATTTGGTTAAATCAGGTGATAAATTTTATTTTAAAGACGCATCTGTTTTATGGTTTGAAAACATTTCAAATGTAAATACAAGATACATCGAATATGCTTTTAAATCAGATTTGGTGATGAAACAGGTTATGCATAAATCAATGGGTGCAACTGTTGGAACTCTGACTATTTCAAGAGCAAAAATAATTGAAATCCCAATCCCACCACTTCCAGAGCAACAGCAAATTGTAGCTCTATTAGACCAAGCATTTGAAGCCATAGACCAAGCAAAAGCCAATATTGAGAAAAACATTGAAAATGCTAAAGAGCTGTTTCAATCCAAACTCAATAACATCTTTAGCCAAAAAGGTGAGGGTTGGGAAGAGAAGACTTTAGGAGAGGTTGTAAGTGTTATTGGTGGTGGAACACCATCAAAAAAAGTTGAGAAGTACTACAATGGGGATATTCCATGGGCTACTGTTAGAGACATGAATTCAGATAAGTTGTCAGTAACAGACCATAGAATAACAGAGCTTGGGCTTAAAGAGAGCAGTGCTAACATTATTCCAAAAGAACACACAATTATTGCTACGAGAGTAGGATTAGGTAAGGTTTGTATTTTGGAACAAGACACAGCAATTAATCAAGATTTAAAAGGTCTTATCCCAAAAAGCAAATATGATATTTTGAATGATTTTATATTTTGGTGGTATAAAAGTATAGCCCATAAAGTAGTAGATGCTGGTACTGGTGCAACAGTTCAAGGGGTTAAATTACCTTTTGTTAAAGGCTTAACATTCCCTTTGACTTCAAAAGAAGAGCAAGTTAGAGTTGTAAATCTTCTCAACAAGTTTTCTCTGGATGTTGAAAATGTTGAAAACACATATTTAAAAAAATTGTCTGATTTAGATGAACTCAAAAAATCCATTCTTCAAAAAGCCTTTGCTGGCGAGTTAACTACTAAAACGGTTGAGGTATGAGTGAACAACAAAACATAGAATGGAAACAGAGTTGGAGAGACGAGTATCTAAAATGGATTTGTGCTTTTGCTAATACTGTAGGTGGTACACTTTTTATTGGGAAGAATGATAATGGAGATACAGTTCACCTTCAAAATTATCAGTCACTATTAGAAGATATACCTTCTAAAATCAAGAATTATATGGGTATCATTTGCCCTGTTAATTTACATGACGACAATGGAAATAAGTTTATTGAAATTGTGGTTAACAGTTATGCTGTACCTATTTCGTATCGTGGTAAATATTATGTTAGGTCTGGTAGTTCTACTCATGAATTAAATGGTGTTGAGTTAGCCGAATTTTTGTTACATAAATCGGGTAAAACATGGGACGAACTTATTGTAGAAGATGCAACTATAAAAGATATTAATGCTGATTCCATTAAAAAGTTTGTAGAAGACAGTAAAGAAAAAGGCAGATTGCCAGATACAAAAGACTTAAGCGATATTGAGATTTTGGAGAAATTAAGGTTAGCTTATAATAGCGAATTCAAAAGAGCTGCCATTGTATTATTTGGTAAAGACCCAAACCGTTTCTTTCCTAACTGCAAAGTAATGATTGGACGTTTTGGTGCAGATAGTGAGGAACTAAAATTTCAAGAACCTTTAGAAGGTAATCTAGTGTATTTGTTAGACGAGGTTCAAAACATGCTTAACTATAAGTTTTTAATACGCCCTGTAGATTTTGAAGGTATGCACCGAAGAGAAGGAGATGAGTACCCAGTAGCTGCATTAAGAGAAATGCTATTAAATGCTTTAGTGCATAAAAAGTACATGGGAGCAACCATTCAAATTCGAGTTTTTGACAATAAACTTTCCATTTGGAATGAAGGTACATTACCAACAGGTATGACCATTGAAAGTTTAAAGGCAGAACACAATTCTAAATCACCTAATCCAGTGATAGCAGATGCGTGTTTTAAAGCTGGTTATATTGATACTTGGGGAAGAGGCACTTTAAAAATATTTAAAGCTTGCAAAGATGCTGGACTTCCAGAACCGCAAATCATTGAAAAGGATGGAGGTATTGAAGTCACTCTATTTAAAACATTAACCAAAAGGACCGATTCGGAACCAACTAAAAATCCTTCGGAAGAAATTCGGGACCATTTCGGGACCATTTCGGAACGGATTCGGGACCAATTCGGTACAAAAGTAGAAGCCACATTTAGAGTTATATATCAGAACCCAGAATATACAGCAGAGACAATAGCTAAAGAATTGGATGTAACATCGAGAACTGTAGAAAATCATCAAGCCAAATTAAAAGATGCTGGCTATATTGAACGAAGAGGCGATAACGTAGGTGGTTATTGGAAAGTACTATAATATATGAATGAAGCACAAACAAGATATGAATTAATAGACCCTAAACTTAGGGAGGCTGGTTGGAACACCGTTCCTGGAAGTCGTGTCATACCTGAATTTCCAATTACTAATAAAGAAAAACCAGGTGTTAGAAATTATTCTCAACTAAGTGCGGATTATGTTTTAGAATATAAGAATAGGCGTATAGGTGTTATTGAAGCAAAAAGGCGTGACCTATATTACACCGAAGGTTTAGGACAAGCTAAAGACTATGCAGACCGCTTACAAATTCGATTTACGTATGCTACCAATGGATTAAAAATCTATGGTGTAGACATGTTAGAGGGCACAGAAGGTGACGTTAGTAAATTTCCATCACCAGACGAGCTTTGGGAAATGACCTTCCCAACACCACAAGAAGAGTATAAGGTTGAAATCGCAGATTGGAAAGAACGTTTATTCTCGGTGCCATTTGAAGACCGTGGTGGAACATGGCAACCGCGATACTACCAGGATAATGCCATTACAAAGGTCCTAGAAGCTATTGCAGATAAAAAGGATAGAATCTTATTAACACTCGCAACAGGGACAGGGAAAACAGCTATAGCATTTCAAATTGCTTGGAAGCTATTTCATGCCAAGTGGAACCTAAGACGTGATGGTCAACGCAGCCCTAGAATTTTATTTTTAGCAGATAGAAACATACTGGCTGACCAAGCTTTTAACTCATTTAATGCCTTTGAAGAGGATGCATTAGTCCGTATCGCACCAGACGAGATAAGAAAGCGAGGTAAAGTACCAAAGAATGGAAATATTTTCTTTACTATTTTTCAGACCTTTATGTCTGGGCCAGATGAATCACCAAACTTTGGTGAATACCCTAAAGATTTTTTCGACTTAATTATCATTGATGAGTGTCACCGTGGTGGTGCTAACGATGAGAGTTCGTGGCGAGATATTATGGAATATTTTAGTCCAGCAGTCCAGCTCGGTCTTACGGCAACACCAAGACGAGACGTTAATGGTGATACATACAAATACTTCAATGACCCAGTGTATATCTATTCGCTTAAAGAAGGGATTAACGATGGTTTCCTGACACCGTTCAAGGTGAAGGAAATAAGTACAACCATAGACGAATACGAATATACAGCAGATGACGATGTAGAGACTGGAGAAGTTGAGGTTGATAGAAAATATACAGAAGCAGATTTCAATCGTATAATAGAAATCAAGGCTCGTGAAGAATTTAGGGTTAAAACCTTTATGGATATCATAAATCAGAGCCAGAAGTCATTGGTCTTTTGTGCTACTCAAATACACGCAGCTGGCATAAGAGACCTTATCAATCAAAATGCAGATAGTAAGAATCCTAATTACTGTCACAGAGTAACAGCAGACGATAGTAAGGTTGGGGAAAAGCATTTAAGAGACTTTCAGGATAATGAGAAGAGCATTCCAACAGTACTAACCACATCAAGAAAATTAAGTACTGGTGTAGATGCACCAGAGATTAGAAATATAGTGTTATTGCGACCTGTAAAATCCATGGTGGAGTTCAAACAGATTGTTGGTCGAGGTACTCGATTATTTGATGGAAAAGAATATTTCACCGTATTCGATTTCGTAAATGCACACGAACACTTCAAAGACCCAGAATGGGATGGAGAGCCACTGGAACCAGAACCATACGTAGAACGAGAACGAGGTAAAGGCACATGCAAAGTATGTGGCCAGCAAAAGCCATGCATGTGTTCTAATGAACCACCACCAACATGTGAAGTTTGTAACAACGACCCATGTGTGTGCGATGAACCACCAAAGAAAATGATAAAGGTCAAGTTGGCCGATAATAAGGTGAGAGAAATAGACAGTATGATTAAGACATCATTCTGGAGTCCAACAGGAACACCTATTTCAGCCAAAGAGTTTATGGAACAGCTATTTGGAGATTTACCATCGTTATTTAAAAGTGAAGACCAATTACGAAAGCTCTGGAGTGTACCATCAACTAGAAAGAAACTACTCGAAGAGCTAAACGAAAAAGGCTATAGCAATGCACAACTAGAAGACCTACGTAAATTGGTCCATGGTGAAGAGAGTGACCTATACGATGTCTTAAACTACATAGCATATCATAAAGATTTAGTACCACGTTTAGACCGAGCAGATAAGGCCAAGGTCCAGCTGGGAGACTATAACCCAAAACAACAAGACTTCCTGAATTTTGTGCTAGACCAGTATGTTAAGGAAGGTGTAGACGAGCTAGATGATGCTAAATTGCCAGACCTATTGGAATTAAAATATAAAGCAATAACCGATGCCAAGCGAGAGCTAGGCGATATCAAATCTATTCGAAATACCTTTATTGGGTTTCAGGAGCATTTGTATGGTGGTGAGGCGAGTTAAAGGGATAAACTAAAAATAAAAATATGGAATTTGATAATTGGGAAGTAACAGAAGAGGGGATTCAAGGTTTAGATAATATGGGTAATTTCTTCATAACAAAAGAGGATATGGTAAGTTTAGATATTGACGGCTGTATAGATATTCTGGTTCATACAGCGAGTAAAGATATTGTTGGTGAAAATGATATAGTGAATCTAAATAAGGCTTATCAGCAAGCATTGTATAGCTTTGGAATTAAAACAATAACTGACGAAATGATGGCTAGTACGATTAAAAAGCAACTAAAACACATCTAATCACGACACCTATTTACTCAAGAGGTTTAAAACTCATAAAAGTGCGCCAGATTCTGGAGCACTTTTTATTTATGTATTATTTCATATCAAAAAACAGGTTTTTCGGTATCTCACCTCACTAGCAAGTGGTTTGTTATTCAATGTTAGGGTCCGAGCTGCATCTCAAGTATAAGTGATTTTGAATTTTTATTAATAGGTGTCTCACATTGACACAGTAATATTTATAGGAGTTTTAAAAAAAAATCATCTATATGTCCCATTCTGACGCACTTTGAAAATTTTCTAGATATTTAATTATATAAGCACTTTATAAGATTTACCCATATGGGGAAATAGTGTTTAATAATAAGAAGATATAAAGTAAAAGTAAATGGAAAATTATGTTAAAAATCAAGAGTTTGTTGCGAGAGCTGGTATTAGTAGAAGTACGCTCTATAGAACATACAAAGAGAGTCCTGAGCTATGGGATGAAACAACTATTAAGAATGGTAAAAGGCTGATACCAGAAAAGCATTATAAATATTTTGACAGGGAGTTATTATTCCGGGATAATAAGTCAATGAGAAATCTATTAGATGGTCTTCAGGACCCAAATTCATTACCGTATCGATTATGGTATTCCAATTGGACCTTTTTCGTAACCATCAGTTACAAGCTGGATAGGTCACAAGAAGCATGTGCCAACAGAATGCGTCAATTATATGATGCGATTGATGAAAAGTTTGGAAGGTCAACTAATTTAAGAATGTTTTTCACATCAGAACCTTTCGTAAATAGAAAAGGGTTTCACAATCATATTGTTTTAAATATCGATAATAAAAAATTACGTTGGTCAATTATGAGAATGATAGAAACTGAATTTAAAAATGATAAAATTGATTTCTCAAATTATAATCATAGACTCGGAGCAATATTTTATATAGCAAAAGAAGGTTTAGACGGAACAGAATGGGACCTTCTGGGAAATAATTTGGAAGAAGAAGGAATTGACTATGAAAGTAAAAATAACTAAAAGACAATTGAAATTGTTAATGAATAATTTACATCTAATAGGGGATAGAGGGCTAAACCTAAAGATGAGTGGCAAAACGTTTAAGAAGGTATTTGGACAGGCGTTAGTAAATGAAAGTAAGTTATATAAAGTAAATATGTGGTTTGGCTCTCTAAATACTGCAACAATGATTGTTGCTGATAATAATGGAGTCGCTATGATGGCCGCTCGGAAAATGTTTCCCAAAGCTACCATTTTCGATGCCACAGAAATTAAATGTAAATTACATTAGAGAGATAATGGTCACTTTTATGATAAGTGGTCATTATTTTTTTGTCTAAAATACTGATAAAGTGATGGTTATGTCGCATTAACAAATATAATGATTAATTATTGTATAAAATCCTCAAAAGTGAACATTATATTAAGTATATTTGAAATGAAAATAACTTAAAATATTTGTTATGTCACTTAAAGGAACTATCACCACTTCAGATTGCATCGATTTTGATATTTGTAAAAAAGTTGGTTTGAAATTACTGAAGGATAAAAAGACTAGAGCTTTTGGTTTATACATTTTAACATCGATTTATACTGGTCTTAGGATGGTTGATACTCTTAATATGGAATGGTCTATTTTAAATAATGTTAATTACACAATAAGAGAACAGAAAACTGGTAAGGCCAAAACCATAACATTAAATTCGGTTCTAGTTGAAATCTTGAGAAGATATAAAACGGATGATGATTTCGGGCATATCTTTAAGAGCCAAAAAGGAACTGTATACACAAAGCAATCAATTAATAGATTGATGAAGATACATTTTAAGAATGAAACCAATGCAAACAATATAAGTAGTCACAGCCTGAGGAAGTCATTTGGCAACAGAATCTATGTTTCACATGGCAAAACGGATGCAATACTTCACATATTAAGTGAAATGTTTAACCACAGCAGCTTTAGTATCACTCGCAAATATTTGGGTCTTAAACAGGAGCAATATGATAATATTTATTTGAGTTTGTAACCTTGTTAGGTAATTAATACATTTAAAATATCAAATATGATAGAGGAGCACGATTTCAATGGTTTTACATATAAAATAGATTACTCAAAGAATGGACGAAATAATTTGGATATTATTCATGGAAAAACTAAACCAGATTCTATATATAAGTACTATGGGATAAGTGATTTTTCTATTGATGCGATACTAAAAGGATATTTTTATGCATCACATCCATTTGAGTTAAATGATGATATAGATTCAAGTAATTTTTTACTTGGTGCTTCTAAACCTTTAGGGTATGACCATTACGAGAGTTTTTTAGGTGAAGCTTATAAAGACCTAAATGATTTAAAGTCTTTTTATAAAGAAGATAGTGCCAGTAATGATGGTTTCTTTGCTAAAGGGTTTATTGCTCATCTATGGCAAGTTATGTCTAGCAAACTCGGAATAATTTCATTAACAAGTCAGGATAAAAGCAATCTTATGTGGCCTCACTACACACAAGAAAAAGGGATACAGATTAAGTTTAATACCATAGAACTTGAAGGAAGTATAAAAAATAATATCAAACCTGATGAATGTTTTGGTTTATACCCTATGAATTATACTGAAAAACTGCATCCTTTAGATATCAGTGACTTTGAAAAATACTTTGTTCCGTTTCTTTATCTAACGAATATAAAGTCTAAGGCATGGGAATATGAAGACGAATGGAGATTCATTATAAGTAAAAATAGGATGGGTGTACCTTACAGTAAAGTAGGTCTTGACCCTAGAAAAGATTATGACGTTATAAAAGAAAATAGGAGAGCTTATTATGATAAAAATATAATTAAAGAAGTAACACTTGGTAATAATTTTTTTACTGGACGTGAATTTATCATAGATAGGTCTTTAACTATAGGGTTTTCAGTAGAGCCAATAAGCGGTGATAAAAAATGGAACTACAATAATCACGTTGAAATATTAAATCATATTGAACAAAATTTAAAAGATAAATTATTCCTTTCGAGTAAAACTTTCAAAATTGATGATGAAGGTATTCCTGATTTGGTTAGAACTAAAGAAAGGTTTGAAATAGAGAAAATAGGTGAGATAAAATATAAGCTTACGAGAACTCATGAGTTTTATTAAATTCTACTATTTTAATAAAGTCTTTAATCAAATCATATTTGTTCGATAATTCAAAGTATCCCGCTACAAGTAAAACCTCTTGAGAAATCAAGAGGTTTTTTTATGCCCTAATACCACTTTAATTAAAATGCTCATTTTCTAAAAAAAGTTACTGATAAACGGATGTTTTTTTTATTATTCGTATCTTTCTTTTTAAGAAGTATTCTCATTTCTACAATAGCGTAATTTATTCTTAAGAACCTTTCTCTGCTTTTAAAACAAATAACAATGAATTCATTTAAAAATGCAGAAACATTTTTTCACAATTGCGAATCCGCAAAAGGATGGGATGCCTGTAAAGATTATGTGGCAGAAAATGCCGCTTTTGATGCTCAAAGTGAGCCTTTGGTAGATGTAACTACCGTTAAGGATTACGTAAATTGGATGGCTGGATTAGGAACGATAACCGCACCAGGATGTTCCTATGCAATTCACGCTTCAGCTTATGATGCAGTAAATAATGTAGCACTATTCTATGCGACTTTTACTGGTACACATACTGGAGATGGTGGACCAGTGCCACCTACCAATAAAACAACTAACTCACAATATGCGTATGCTTTAACAATGAATGCTGAAGGTAAAGTTTCTAGTATGTCTAAAGTATGGAATTCATCTTGGGCATTGCGTGAACTAGGGTGGATGTGAAAACAGTTATTATTTAATAAATTTAATAACATTTAAGAAGTCATAAATAAAAGTAATTGGGTTAGATAATTCAACCCTTTCCACTACTAAAGGCCAAATACGAAAATGTTTGGCTTTTTTTATGAGTGGGGTTTTGAAAGTTATTGTTACGAAATTGAAAGATAAAACATATAAATTCTAGTAGTTTTAATAA
Source organism: Flavobacteriaceae bacterium (assembly GCA_034112185.1). Classification (GTDB taxonomy): domain Bacteria; phylum Bacteroidota; class Bacteroidia; order Flavobacteriales; family Flavobacteriaceae; genus Winogradskyella. The sequence goes on from JAWUVW010000025.1 coordinate 68,480, forward strand.
GTTATTTACATGAGTTCGGCAGTAGAAAATAAAACAACCCTCATAATTTCTATAAGGGTTGTTTTTGTAATTTTTTACTTCAAAGTATTAATCTCTTAAAAATAGATTTTTATTACCAAGACATCAATTTGATTCGAAGTCCTGAACGCACTAAAGAGACTTCACCATCATTGGTCGTGCGCTCCTCCCAAGCTTTACTGTTAGCGTCTCTTTCGGCTTCAGTTCGAAGCATGTAGGCGCCACCTAGTGCACTTTTAAAATCTTTAAAACTAACTATGACCCATCTATTTGCACCTTCCGGACCCTGGCCTAAAGTAATATTTCCCATGGACAGGGTCATGCCCTTTGGAACATTACCTTCGGCATAGGTATTATGTGCAGTAGTAAACTTAGCACCTTCTTCAACATCTATAAGGTAATACCTTTGAAAGCGTAAGTTTTCACTAGCATCACCATGGCTAGAAATTTGCCTTCCAGTAGCAGAACTAAAGCCATCTTTCATATGCTGACTTATTCTTGTCATAAATAAGTCCCAGGTAGCGCTAGTTTCTCTTGAGTACATGCCTCCTATAGCATCTAAGGTACCAGCAAAAACTACGGAATGTGAAAAATTGTTACCGCTGTCATTAAAATGGTTTTCGTAAAGTGAAACAGTTACAGCATCTGGTTTGTTCGTGGAAAAGTAATCGTCAAACAAGCTAGCTACAGTAGCTACGTTTTGAGCCTCTACAGTAAAATTGTAAACTGTAAAATAAGTGTCCTGTGCGCTACAAATAAGCCCAAAGAAAAGGGAACTGATTAAAATTAAATTTTTCATGATTAAAATTGGATTAATTAGTTAATATTAAGTTAAATATAAATAAATAAATTCATAATCAACACATTACCAATAGTTTAATGTTTTAGAGGTGTTTTACTATATTGAGTTCCATCCAATGGAACTCAATTACCATCTTGATTCGAGTAATTTTCTACTTGCTACATCGAAGCCACTAGATTATAAGTTTTTTGTGGATTTAATGGTGAACCTGGCACCATATATTATTAGAATATAAAGAACTAGATTTGAGTATCAAATCTGTTTTTTTGTGTAAGCTTCCCTTTTTTGCACTACGCGCATAGGTGAGGTAAATTAGTTCCCGCTCGAATTAGAATCTTCAACCTTTTTTGGTTGGAGCTTTTTTTGTTTTAAAAGATTCCTAGAAATAAATGTGAGCCTGTTTTATTTAAGAATTGCGAAATAGTATAATAAAATCATAAAGTTTATAGGAAAACACTAATAATTTAGGGCGAAGGTTTGGATCTATAGGAATGATTGCTAACTTGGCCTCAAAGCCCTATAATTTCCCTTGAAAACAAGTATTAAACAATTATCCGTAATCGTCATAGTTGGTTTGTGTGTGCTTTTCTTCATCACTAGCTCTTCATCATCTAATAATGGAGCGGAAGTAACTACGACATCTATTAAGACTCAGTTAAAAGAGGAATCTTCTATTATAATAGAGCGATATCCTGATAAGAAAACAATAGGTGTACGACATCAATTGGATTCGTTATTAATACATATTAACAAAAGAGATGATTTTCACGGTGCGATATTAGTAGCGAAAGGCAAAAAAATCTTTTATCAGAATGCGATAGGGTTTGCAGATTTCAAAACTAAACAGCCATTAATTGAAGCATCCGCATTTCAACTAGCATCTGTAAGTAAGCAATTTACGGCCGCCGCTATTATGCTCTTGTATGAAAGGAAAAAAATAAAGCTCACAGATACAGTAACTATTTATTTTCCAGATTTCCCTTATGAAGGTGTAACTATTAAAAACCTTTTAAATCATACCGCAGGCTTGCCGAAATATTTTTGGGTAGCAGAACATAAATGGCAACAAAATAGGCCACCTACAAATAGCGAAATGATGGCATTACTCGAAACGAGTGATGTGCAGCGGTTCTACAAACCAGGTCGTAAGTTTGATTATTCAAATACCAACTATTTTGTTCTGGCTTCTATTGTTGAAAAAGTTTCTGGGACCTCTTTTAGTTCTTTTTTAAAACGTAACATTTTTGAACCGCTACAAATGAAGCATTCGTTTGTATACAGTTTTAAACATGATAGTATTAGAGAAAATCAACTAGATGGGTATAGATTGTATAGAGGGCGGAGTCATCTCAAAATTCGTAGTACCATAAATGACGCTATTGTTGGTGATAAAAATGTCTATACGACTATCGAGGATTTGTTTAAGTGGACCCACGGATTAAATACTCTAAAACTACTAACAAAAGAGTCATTAGACCTTATGTATGCAACAGGAGAAACAGTTAACGGAAGAGAAGTGCCATATGGCTTTGGGTTTAGAATTGATACTAAGGGACAAAAAACCATCTACCATCATGGTAAATGGAATGGGTTTAGTACAGGACTCACAAGATATTTGGAAGATGATGTGGTAGTCATCGTGTTAGAGCACACGAGTTATAACGCTATAAAATCACTTAATGAAAAAATAAAGAAAATCGTTACTAAAAATTTTGGTGTTTAATTTTTCAAGGACCTATAGATATACAATATATTTTGCCGCAAAGGATTATAAAGAGTTAGAGCAGCGCTCTGATTTTAAAAAAGCATTCATCAACTAAATTTGGCAGGATAATTCAAAGTGCTCCGCTATATAGTGAAACCTTCAGCATTTTTTGTTGGAGGTTTTGTGGGTTCAGAGTTTAAACGAATCTGCGACGCCTCCCTTTTTTTTAATCCATAAAGTACCTTATGATAAAGGAATTGAATTAAACAACGTATGGACAGTTCAGACATATGCTAGAAAGAAATCCTAAGTTGTATGTAAACTATGAGCGTTGGGTGCATCTGTAAAATAACCCATGCTATCATTGAGCCATAGCATGGTTCTACCGCCATTATTGTTCCTATTAGAACTAGCTCCCTAATCTGCTAATACCATATCGAGATCACCATCATCAACATCTCCTAACTTAAGATCACCGATACTTGCATTAATTTGGGGTAAGTGCGTTTGAGTAACGTTTTTAAACTGTCGGTTTTTACTACCATAATATCTGGGAATCCATCCTTATTAATATCTCTGACTTTTATGACCCTTGAAATGTATTTGTTATCCGCGAAAATCTGTTCTGTAATTTCTTTAAACATTGTATTTGGACCTTTATTTAAAAAAAAAACACGACTCAACTCTAATGCGCCAGCTTCCGAATAATTAACGCCATTGGCAAAAATCATATCTAAAGAGACATCATTATTGATGTCGGCAACTTCAACTCTGTTGGTTCATTCTTTTGTTAAGGGCAAATAGGTTTCTGTTTCATCTACCCATAGCTCTCGATTGGTGTTTGTTTTTGAAGGTTCCAATTGAATTATCTCCTGTTTACAAGAGCAAATAAAAATAAGTAAAAAGACATTTGTAAATACTTTAATAGAAGTCCTATGATGGTTTATTAAGATTTTCAAGGCTTCATTTAGGGTTTGTAATCAGCGATATAGTCATTGTATATACAATTGCAATCAAGAATTTTGCCATTGTGTGGTGTTGATTAAAATTGAATTTAGGATAGGCTTTACATACTTTTCAAATAAGAACATCGAGTAGATGGTCTTATTTGAAAACCATAATAACTACTATCATGTTTTTAGTTTCTATTTGTTTTAATTAGGAATTATTCACCGGATAATTCCTAATTAAAAGTATAATGTTCTGCGTTATGTAACTTGAGCCTTAGTCACAAGATTTTTTTTAAATTAAAGAGGTCATAAATCTTTAAGGAGAGAAGTGACCTCACAAGCTTCGTCGAATCTCATTCTTCAATGTGGATAAAAGCCGAATTTTATCTACTGTTTCTCAAAAAAAAGTTATTCCCAAAAGTTTCTTCTGCAATGTTAATAAAACCGCTTGCGGTTTATGAGCTCTTCTAAAACAATAAAAACTTCGCGAATAAACACTTTTTATGCGACGCCATAGGAGGGAAGACAAACCGAAATAAAGAGGTTCACGAATTCCAAATTATAAATTAATCAAGCTTTGAGTATAATGCGTTTGGAAAGGACTAATAAGTAAAGGTAGATATTTGCTTATTTGTCTTGATATAGATTCAATTTATTATAAAAGATTTAATTAGTTCTTTTATCTTATATTTCAAAATTAAAAACATAAAATGAACTTTAAATTCTCAAAAAAAACAGAACAAGGTAGTTTAATCTTAACAGATTTTAATTGTTCGTCTTTCGAAAAGCAGTTGGGAGCAGGAGAATTTTATAAAATAATTTGGGCAAAGGATGATGCAATTACAATTGATATAGATGGTTATTCTGTCCGACTTGAAAAAAACCATGTATTATTTTGTACACCTTTTAACATCATTCAACTAGAACCATTTATAAATGGTGGAATATCTTTAATTTTTGATCGTGAATTTTACTGCATAAGAGATCATGATCATGAAGTGTCTTGTAACGGATTTTTATTTTTAGGTTCTTCTGCTCCAACTATGGTGAAATTAACAGAAAAAGAATCTCAAAGTTTTAAACTGCATTTTATGTTTCTTGAAGAAGAGTTTGAAACCGATGATCATATTCAAGGTGAAATGTTACGTGTACTTCTTAAAAGATTGCTTATAAAATCGGTAAGACTATTGAAAAACACCATAGTTGATCCAACATTAGAGCAACCTAAGATGGATATTATAAGGCGATTTAATTTATTGGTTGAAGCAAGTTTTAGAGAAAAACATAAGGTTTCAGATTATGCGAATTTATTGAATAAATCACCTAAAACCTTGTCTAATCTATTTTCGAAGTACAATAATAAAACACCATTACAAGTCATTAATGAGCGTATTTTATTAGAAGCAAAAAAGCTACTATTGCAATCTGATAAATCTTCAAAAGAGATTGCATTTGGTTTAGGATTTCTAGAAGCCGCTCACTTTTCTAAATTCTTTAAAAATCAGGTAGGAATGTCTCCAACTCATTTTAAAAAGAACGTTTTAACTTTTTAATTCAGCTTGTTTTTTTCTCATTATAGAAGGAAAATCGATATGTAAGCAGGTAGAATGTACATCGCTTATACCGCTTTGAGCCTTTACTTTTGTGCATCTAAAAGTCTTAAAAAGATGCAACTAACAACAGCGTCATTAGCGCACTATCCTTACATAAGTTATGTCGATTACAAATCAGAAGCTTTTGAACTTCGAAGTATTGATTCTGCTAACTTAGTTTGGAATTCAAAATACAGTTTAAAATGTAAAATAAATACCCATGAAATGGTTATTCCATCTAACAGTATTATTTTATTAGACAAAGGGAATTCGTTTAGCTGTGAAAGTAATGACATGGCACAAATTAAAGTCCTGCGTTTCAATACTGAAGTGTTTTCATCTTCAATAATTTTTATTTGTGGGTTTATTAATACACATGTAAAAAAAGAATCTAAAACGCCTATAATACTTTTTTATAAAAATGAGCAAACACCTATAGTTGAAGACATATTTTTAAATATTGCAGAAATTTTAAAAGAAGATTTCACTATAGATATAGTACAATTAAAAGCGGAAGTTTGTGATTTATTACAAGAAGCGCTTCAAGAGAAGTTTGAACATGACGCCAATTACATTAATCGTTTTGGAGAAATTCTAAATTCACAGTTTAATATACTTCACAATGTTTCAGATTACGCTTTACAATTAAAAATGGAACCCAAAAATTTGTTGCGCAATTTTCAGAAACAAGGTCTTAAGAATCCTAGTGATATTATCAAAGAAAAACTACTGTTAGAAATTAAAAGAATGATCATTTACACCAATAAAAGTATGAGAGACATCTGCTTTGAAATTGGGTTCTATGATCCAGCTTATTTTTCGCGCTTTTTTAAAAAACATGTTGGTGTTACAGCACAAAATTATAGAAAACAATATAGCTACAATTTTATTGTGGATAGTAGCAATGGAAAATAGTGCCATATAAAAGAAACTTAAAATAATAAATTTGACAATTATAATTTATGGAATCAAAAAAAAATTCGTCAAAAGCGAACATCAATAAGGACATTTTTTTATTGCTTCTCAAGAGTTTAAAAATTGAAACAGCTGTAAATAAGTATGTGCATACAGAGGTTTTAATAGATTATAATAACAAAAAGCGGTGCATTCCTAAAAAAACATGGCTTAAGTATCTCAGAAATAACATTTTGAATAAATACACGGAAGTTGTACAGTTTAATATCGAAAAAACTTCTGATGGGGAAGACTTCTCCTTTAAAATATTTATGATATGCAAAAAGGTAAATGGAACACTAAATTTTACTGAAATAAACTTCAACAACGGTTGGCAAGATAATTACATAAATAAAATGCAATACAAATTAATAACTCACTAACCTTAAACCAGAATAGAACTATGTTTAAAAAAACCATTAAAATATTTTTACTCGTCGCAATATTTTCAGCATTTGCGACCTCCTGTAATGATGCAAAAGGATCGTATCAAGATGTATCCTATTTTACAATGAATAGCGATGGCGATTTAGAACGTCCACAAGATTATAGAACTTGGGTTTACGTCGGGACACCAGTTACACCTAACGATATGAATGATGGTAAGGCCGCTTTTCCTGAACTTCACAACGTTTACATAGACCCAATGAGTTACGAGCATTACAAAAAAACAGGTACTTGGAGAGATGGTACCATTTTAATTAAAGAACTGGTAAGTGTTGGTACTAAGGCAGCAGTAAGTGGGAATGGTTATTTTATGGGAGAATTTATTGGTTTAGAAGCGACAATAAAAAGTAAAAAATATTTTGCTGACGAGCCAGGAAATTGGGCTTATTTTAGTTTTACAAATCCAGGCGGAGATTTAAAGAATATAGGTACAGCTTTCAAAACGAATCAATGTAACTCATGTCATAATGCTAGTGCTGCGGACGATTTTGTGTTTACACAATACTATCCTGTTTTATCTGCTGCAAAGGGAGTAGGAGCGAATATAGTTCCGGAAAATACTGCTAGAAGAGCTGCCGCACAAGCAAAAGCTTTTAGTGATGCTGGAGTATGGGATGCCATGGCACCGACACCAGAAGGGTTAACTTTAGAAATACCCCTTACTAAAGATCAGCTCTTTACATATTTAAAATCTGGTAAATATAAAAGTTATGCTAATCAAGAAAAAGAGGCACACCCTTCATTAGGGCCTCATCAAAAACTAGGATTGCCAGTTCGTGTTTTTATGAACGATATCATTGCAAAATCATTAGAAGAAGGAAATGATGAGCACCCTTTAGGCTCAGTTGTAGTTAAAGAAATGTTTACATCAGATAACAAACCTAATGGCTGGGCAGTTATGGCTAAAACCCATGATAAAACTGATGGCGGAAATGGTTGGTTTTGGTATGAAGTAACCGATGATGCTGATGCAGATAAAATTGCTGCTATTGGTAATGGTGTTGAAGGTTGTGTGAGTTGTCATACAATAGGAACTGATATGGTAAGAACTGCATTCCCTTTAAAATAATTTAAATAAGATAAAAATAATAAAAAGATGAATAAGATAACATATACAGCATTCATATTACTTGTGTCAATAATGGTAACATCTTGTAATAATGAAGGAAACTACGAAAAGGTAAGCTATTTTACAATGGATGCAAATGGAGAACTTGTGCGCCCAATAGATTATAGGTCTTGGGTTTATGTAGGGACACCACTAACACCTAACGATATGAATAATGGTAAGGCAGCATTTCCTGAATTCCATAATGTCTATATAGATCCAATGAGTTACGATCATTATAAAAAAACAGGAACTTGGAGAGATGGCACCATTCTTATAAAAGAATTAGTGAGCGTTGGAAGCAAGGCAGCAGTAAGTGGTAATGGTTATTTTATGGGAGATTTTATAGGGTTAGAAGCTACCATTAAAAGTAAAGAACACTTTTCTAAGGAACCAGGAAATTGGGCCTATTTCAGTTTTACAAATCCAACAGAAGGAACTTTAGCCGCAACAGGAAAAGCATTTAAAACAAACCAATGTAATTCTTGCCATGCGGCAAGTGCAGGAGATGATTTTGTATTTACGCAACATTATCCGGTTTTAAGAGCCGCAAAAGGAGTTGGAGAAAGTGTAATACCAGAAAATACAGCGAAACGCTAATAACTAGAATTAATTTAAACTATTATTTTCAGTTATGATAGTTTTAGTGTTGCCCAAAAGTAAACCAAGAGTGTGCTTTTGGGCTTTTTTCTTTTTAAAAAGACTATGAAGATAAAAAAAATAATTTTACTATTTGTCCTAATTTTCGGGCTCAATTTTGCAATGCTCTCTCAAGAACATGAGCAAGACCAATTATCTAACCAGCAAGAAAAGGAACCTGGTTTAGAATTGGTGCTTTCAGGGTTAACAATTTATAATACAGAAAATAAAGCTTCAGATTTAGCGACAGAAGTTCACCTCACCTATTGGGCTAGTCATAAATGGGCATTTGGTGTTGGTTATACTTTTATTTTTGAAGAAGACAACCGAGTAGGGCATGAGGTCGCTGCTTTAGTAAGTCATAAACCATGGTCATTCTTAACTGTTAATGCTGGTCCAAGTTTCTCCTTACCAAATTCACATAAAGAAACAGAAGTATCCGCATATTTAGAAGGAGAATTTGCTTTTGAGTTAGGGGGTTTTCATACAGGGCCAACTATAGGAACACTCGTTGGTGAGGACCTTAAAATATTTGGAGGATGGCATTTTAGTTATGAGTTCTAAAGTTTAAACAGAAGAAGTTTCAAGTTAAATTACTAATAAAACGGCATAATGCCTATTTAGGACAAAAGTACAATTCATTAGGTAAAATAGACATCTTATATAGTGCATTAGGAGTGTATTTTTGTACTCTAATTAATTTAACTAAAGAAAGGAATATATTATGCTTACTTGGAAAGAAGTGATTGATTTTTCTGTAAAAGGAAACCCAACTCCAGACAGACGCGTTGAAAAAACAGAAGCTGAATGGAGCGTTCTATTAACTCCGGAGCAATTCAGAATCACAAGACAAAAGGGTACTGAACGACCACATAGCGGTGCGCTCTGTAGTATTCATGATGCAGGTAAATACAACTGCGTATGTTGCAACACACCATTGTTTGATTCTACAATTAAATTTAGTTCAGGGACAGGATGGCCAAGTTTTACACAGCCCATAAAAGAAAACGCCATTAAGTATGAAAGCGATGCAGCTTTTGGGATGGTTCGTGTTGAAGTGATGTGTACTACCTGTGATGGACATTTAGGACATGTGTTCCCAGATGGTCCAGAACCAAGCGGATTGCGCTATTGTATTAACTCTGAATCTATGCGATTAGAAAAGGAGGTAACTCATGACAACTAAAAACGTACAAATAGCCACATTTGGTGGTGGTTGTTTTTGGTGTACTGAAGCCGTGTTTCAAGAGGTTAAAGGCGTTGAAAAAGTAGTTTCAGGCTACTCTGGTGGCCATACTCCAGATAAACCGACATACAGACAAATATGTTCTGGTTTATCAGGTTTTGCAGAAGTGGTGCAAATAACTTTTAATGCTGATGTGATTTCTTATGAAGATATTTTAGTCATTTTTATGACAACTCACGATCCAACAACCTTAAACAAGCAAGGTGCAGATCGAGGGACGCAATATCGTTCGGTAATTTATTATCATGACAATTTACAAAAGGACATTGCTGAAGTGGTTTCAAAAGAGGTTTCATCGTATTATGAAAACCCAATAGTAACAGAGGTTTCAGCTTTAGACAGCTTTTACGAAGCTGAAAAAGAACATCAAAATTATTATAAAAATAATCAAACACAAGGTTATTGCAGTTTTGTAATAACACCAAAATTAACGAAGCTTAGAAAGCTTCATAGTGATAAATTAAAAAATTAAAACAAAATGGAAAACAAAATTGAAAAAAATTTAAAACACGTTCACGCCCTTTTGGCTAAAGGCGAATTCATGGAAGCCATGGAAACTTACTTACATGACGACGTAGAATTAAGAGAAGCAAATGGAGAGCCTAAAATAGGAAAAGCATACTGCCTTAAGTTTGAAGACGATTTTATTAATAACGACTTAGAAGAATTTATTGGTTACGAAGTAGGAAATTATGCTGTAAATGGGAACCATTCTTTTTATGATGCAATAATGACTTTAAAATTAAAAGATGGCAGCACAATGGTATCTGAGCAAGTCATCGTTACAGAATGGAAAGATGGGCAAATTTATAGAGAAAGATATTACCATGCCTAAAATGAAATAGCTTCTCAAATTAATATAATTTGAGAAGCTATTTCTTAAATTTAGAATTCTAACAACATCAAATAAACTAATGAACGATATTTTATTATACGGCGCAGATTGGTGTCCAGATTGCAGAAGAGCTAAAGCATATTTAAAAGAAAATAAGATTGATTTTACTTTTATAGACGTTGATTTAGATAAAGAAGCAACAGCCAAAGTGGAAGCTATTAATAATGGAAAACGAATTATTCCGACAGTAATAATAAAAGGAAAATCGCATACCAATCCAGATAATATTGAGTTAGCTTCAGTTTTAGGAATAAATGAAGTAGGTAGAGTACAATTGTTTGGTGCAGATTGGTGCCCGGATTGTAGAAGAGCAAAAAGTTTTTTAAGAGATAATGGTATTAATTTCGATTTTATTGATGTCGACACATATGATTGGGCAACAGCGAAAGTTGAAGAAATTAATAATGGAAAACGGATTATTCCAACAGTCTTAATTGATGATGTGCCTTATACCAATCCTGATAATGTGGAATTAACAAATCTTCTTTCTATAAACGTTGAGAAAGAGCATAAAATTTTCGACACTATTATTATTGGAGGAGGAGCAGCTGGATTAACAACATCCATTTATGCGCAAAGAGATCGTTTTGATACCTTAATATTAGAAAAATCGACCATTGGAGGCAATGCGTTTTTAACAGAAAAAATTGAAAACTATCCTGGATTTCAATCTATTTCTGGTCCAAAATTAATGGAGAAAATGGAAGAGCAAGCCACGACCTATGGAGCAGTTATTAAAACTGGAGAAGAAGTTGTCGCTATAGAAAAGCGTGATGGTATGTTTTCAATACAAACGAAGAGTACTACGTATTTAGGAAAAACAGTAGTCTTATCTACAGGTTCTACCTATAGAAAATTAAGTATTCCAAATGAAGAAGAATTGATAGGTTCTGGAATTCATTTTTGTGCGACTTGCGATGGTGCTTTTTATAGAGATAAAGATATTATTGTTGTAGGTGGCGGGAATTCAGCATTAGAAGAAGGAATATTTCTTGCTGGTTTTTGTAAAAGTGTGAAAATTGTACATCGGTCAGAAAAATTTTCAGCATCAGAAACCTATGTCGAAAAATTAAAAACGATATCGAATATTTCAACCTATATGAATAAAATATCTGTGGGATTTATTCCTAATGAGAATGGATTGTTTGAAGGATTACAACTAAAAGATAACGAAACTGGGGAAGAATCTGTACTAAATGCAGATGGCACTTTTATTTTTATTGGATTAATTCCAAATACACAATCTTTTAAAGGCATTGTTGATCTTGATAATAGTGGATTTATTCAAACAACCGGATTAGCACAAACTTCAGTAGATGGCATTTTCGCAGCTGGAGATTGCAGAGAAGGTGCTATTGCACAAGTAGCAGCGGCAACAGGCGAAGGTGTTTTAGCAAGTTATGGTATTAGAAGTTATTTAAAATAATCACATTAAATTAAAAGAAGAAAAAATAAATATGAAGTTTTTTTAGTACAATTAAAACTAACTAATCTAATAATTAAAATGAATAATATAACAAGCTTAAAACAAGGGAATATTTGGGTTAATAAGGATGAAATTACAACAGGAGATTGGTCTATTAACACAATAAATGAAGACATAATTTTATCTTTTCATGAAAATTTTATAACACCCGACGGACCAGATTTAAAACTCTTTTTGTCTCCTAAGGATATAAATGATATTGGGGTTAATGAAAGCATCCAAGATGACGGGTTATATCTAGATGTGCTAAAAACGGTAACTGGAAAACAAGAATACAGCTTACCAGAAAAAGAGGTCTTATCAAATTATAAATCGCTCGTTATCCATTGTGAAAAATATACAGTAGTTTGGGGTGGAATTGATTTAAAGTAACATTTAAGAAATGATTCTAGAGAAAATCAGAACATTACCAATTGGTTATTCGGAAATGCATTAATACTAATGTTTAGATGCTTTGAATTTAGTTTAATTTTTTCTGTTTTATTAGCTACAAATGCGTACAAACTAGTGTCAATAAATAAATACATAATGAATAATTGTTGTTTGTTTAGGGATGTTATCTTGTAAATTATCCAAGGGCTCTTCTATAGCGACAAAATACTCGCCATTATTATTAACCCAGTAGTATTTACTAATCGCTTGCACATTGTACCGCTGGCCTGTTGCCATGCTAGAGATTGTAGAGCGAACCCCAATCATATTAACTGTTTTCGATTGACCAGCGTTAGTCATAGCATCTCTTTTGAGATAACGAGCATGACTTATATCTAAGATATCAATTTAGGTATGTTCATAGATCGTGAAGTATTCCTTCTAGATTCTATAGGAGCCATACGTTGATTATGTTGTAATTGGCTTTGCCAAGTAATATTTTTCCAATAGGCATTATTACTTCTGATACGGTCTAATAATTCCTTGTTTTTAGCGTGTTGCCATGCCATATTAATCTGTCTATTTACAAGTGCATAAATAAAGGCGATCTTAGCATCATTAAAATAAACTTCTGGTGCTTCGAGTTCTGTAGATTGAAGGGGTTAATAAATAAAACTATGGTTGTACATAATAGTCTGTACCAAGAACAAGAAACTCGCTTTTCATCTCTGTCTTTAGCATGCCAGATTCATAACGTTGCAAAAACCCTAGAACTCCTAGTAACTCGTAATTTTTTAATATGGGTAATAACCTTAAGATTCTGCAGAAGTTATGACGTGGGTTTTTAAAATATCACTTAGAGATACTACTGGTGCAATTTGAAAATCTTGCAGTTGCATTTGTTGCAGTGTTTGCAATGAAAACAAATCATTGGAATAAGCATATGTTTATGGTTCCGCTTGTGTTACTTTTATATTATTAGGTGCAGTAAGCATAAATTCTGCATTTTTGTCAGCATTGTAATTCCAATTTTTTGGGATGGGAAAGTGTAAGATTACTAAACCATTAGTGTCATCGTAAACCTTAACAATTTTTAGTTTCTTATCCTGTGATGGCTTGCTGTTTTTTCGGCTGGTAAAATAGTTGACGTCATAATCTTCTCGATCATTTTGCGAATTGTAAAACCCACAGGATACAAGAAAGGTAAGTGTTGAAATAGTGAGCAATTGTGTTTTAATTGTAGTCATGATCGTTTGTTTTATTATATATTGCATTGCAATAGAGATGTTATAAGCTATTTATTTTACATGACAAAATTGTGCTTATCAGTCTGGTATTAAGTTATTTACATTTAAATTTTTTTATTTTTTTATTTTTTCATAATTGAACTAACATTTGTCAGTTGGAAAAATGAAATGAATCCCTACCTTCGTCAATAGTTAAATTAATCTCTAGCTACCCCAATGATTCAGATTATAACGGATAAAGCGGTTTGGAATGCAACTATAAAATTAGCAATGCATTCAGATTTCTACCATACCTATTTTTATCATGATCTATCTAAAAAAGAAAATGAGGTTCCTCAGTTAATTAAGTACGAGGATAAAAATTCCTGTATACTACTCCCGCTACTCGTAAGAGAAATTGAAAACACAGATTATAAAGATGCTACGTCTGTATATGGTTATGCAGGTGTACTTTGTTTGTCTGATATAGCAGATATAGATAAGGTGAAATTTAAGAAAGAATTAAATCAATACTTTTTAGAAAGTAAAATTATCTCTGTCTTTTCGAGGTTACATCCTTATTTAAGTCACCAAGCAGATGTTCTAGATGGCTTAGGAGTTATTTCCAATCCTGGGGATGTTGTTTATATCAATTTATTAGATCCTTTAGAGTTGCAACGAAATAATTATAGTCGCCGCTTAAAAACACAGGTTAATAAAGCACAGCGCTTATGTACTATAATTGCGGGAGAAACCGGAGCGCATGTTCAAAATTTCATAGAAATATATCATGATAATATGCAGAGAGTTGATGCCGATGAGAGCTATTTTTTTGAAGACGATTATTTTTATAATCTTTTGGCAAGTCCAGATTTTGAGACAGAATTATCCTTAGCTATATGCAACGAAACAAACGAAGTTATGGCAGGTGCTTTATTTATAAAAACGAATAGTATAGTTCAGTACCATCTTTCTGGAATAAGAGAAGAATTTCTGCATATAAACCCTATTAAATTAATAATAGATGAGATGCGAAAAAAATCTACTAATGAAGGTTATACGTATTTAAATTTGGGTGGTGGTAGATCAAATAAACAAGACTCGCTTTTTAATTTTAAACTTAGCTTTTCTAAACATTTGAAGCCCTTCAAGCTTTGGAAATATATTTGTAATGAACAGGCTTACGAAGATTTGGTAATTCTACAAAAGCAATTGGACAAAAAAATAAGTTCTGTCTCAAATGAAGAGTTTTTTCCTGCATATCGTCGAGTGTTAACACGATAAATTATTGAAATGACCAAGCAAAACCCATTTTTATCGGATAGTTTTAAGGCGACTTGGCTAAAGCACTTTTTTACTAAAAACGCTACGGTAAAAACATTCAACTATTTTAAGGACTTAGAATTTATAAAACGTGATAAGGCCCTTACTTATGTCAATATAGGCGAGACCCATACAAAAGGTATCGGCTATGCAATTGCAGATACAGATAATTCAGATCTAAAGAATAAAACATTTTTAATTTTTGACGTGCCAACTTATTTTGAAGTTGATACCACACAATTAGGACATAAGATTAAACTGCTCAAATCTAAGCAATATCCTGGATTTTTGATTGAAACCGGAAAGTACGACAGTTTAAATGCTTACATGCTTGAGCACTTCAGTAAAAATAGTCGGAATAAAAACAAGAAGTACAAACGACGTTTAGAAGAGTCTTTTAATATATCATATAAAATGTTTTTTGGAGATATCTCAAAAACAGAATACGATTTTGTTTTCACTCAATTTAAGTTTCTTTTAGAAAAACGATTTGAGGACAAGCAGGTCTCTAACAATAATTTAGATGAGACGGAATGGGCGTTTTATTACGATGTGGCTTATGCGTTAATTTTAGAGAAAAAAGCCTCACTTTATGTTATTTATGACAACCAAAAACCTATCGGTGTTACTTTATCTTATTTTTCTGAAGATACCCTTTTTGATGCCATAACAGTTTTTGATATCGATTATTCTAAATTTCACTTAGGCTCAGTGACCATAATGAAGTTAATAGAATGGTGCATCGCTAATACTATAAGAATTCTTGATTTCTCTAAAGGTTATTTTGAGTATAAGACGCGTTGGTGTACGTTGTCTTATGATTTTGAATATCACATTTACTATGACAGTACATCATTAAAGTCTAAAATTATTGCCTCCTCATTAAAGCGAATTTATGATTTTAAACAACGCTTAAGAGAAAAAAACATCAACGAAAAATTACATAAACTCACTTATAAATTAGGGCATAAATCGCAAAATAAAACGGAAGAAGTATCTTACAGTTTTACAGAATTAGATTTGGCTGAAATAGATAAAGACTCACAACCTATTAATTTTGAATTGTCAGAAAACAGAGGGCTAAAATTAATGGTTTTCGAATTTCTCTACCTTTATTTAGAACATTGTAATAACATCAAGTTATTCAAAAATAATAATTTGGATAATAGTTATTTAGTTGAAGGGAAAGAAAAATCTATGGTGGCGACAATTAATTGTAATTAATATTAACTTATAAAAAACCTAAAGTGCTATTTAATTCATTACAGTTTTTAATTTTCTTGCCATTAGTTTATGTGCTCTATTGGTTTGTCTTTAAAAAAAATCTTAGATATCAGAACCTACTGGTTATAGTTGCTAGTTATATTTTTTATGGTTGGTGGGATTGGAGATTTCTTTTTCTAATACTTTTTAGTACAGTTTTAGATTTTTATGTCGGTCAACGCATTTATGAACAAGGCGATAATAAAACAAAAGCGCGATATTGGCTATGGGTGAGTGTATTCTTTAATATAGGATTGCTAGGCTTTTTTAAGTATTATAATTTTTTCATTGATTCATTTTTAGAGCTGTTTAGCGCACTTGGATATGAGATAAAAAGCGCTTGGACATTGCGTATAATTTTACCGATAGGTATTTCTTTTTATACGTTTCAAACGCTGTCGTATTCTTTAGATATTTATTATAAAAAATTAAAACCAACTCGGAATTTTATTTCGTTTGCAGCTTTTGTTGCTTTTTTTCCTCAATTAGTTGCTGGACCAATAGAACGTGCTTCAAACTTATTAAAACAAATAAATACGAAGCGTGTTTTTAATTACGAGCAAGCTACTAGCGGCTTAAAACTCATTCTTTGGGGATTTTTCAAAAAACTTGTAATCGCCGATTCTTTAGCACCTATGGTTGACGATATTTTCGCTAACTATGCCTCCTATCCGGCTTCTACGTTAATTTTAGGCGTTTGTTTATTTAGTTTTCAGGTTTATGGTGACTTCAGTGGTTATACAGATATAGCGATAGGTACGTCTAAATTATTTGGTATAGAGCTCATGTCTAATTTTAAATTCCCTAATTTCTCAAGGAATATAGCAGAATATTGGCAACGTTGGCATGTGTCTTTATCTACATGGTTTAGGCATTATTTGTATATACCATTGGGTGGTTCTAGAGTCGGTAAGCTAAAATCAATAAGAAATATAGCTATTATATTTTTGGTAAGTGGCTTGTGGCATGGCGCTAATTGGACATTCGTTTTTTGGGGAGCCATACATGCGACTTTATATATTCCTGTTTTTTTAATGGGAAGAAATAGATTATATGCGCATAGCGTTATTGCCCAAAATAGTTGGTTGCCCTCTATTAAAGAAGTCTTTCAAGTTGTGCTTACTTTTGTGTTAGTCACATTTTCAAGAATATTCTTTAGATCACCTTCTATTGGTGATGCTTTTGATTACATAAGTCAAATTATTAATAATTTTACATACCAGTCTTATGTGCACCCTATGGGTTACAGAATGTTAGATTTTTATGTTTTAATTGCGCTCTTTACACTATATGAATATCTTATTCGAAAAGATGAACGTCATCCCTTTAAGTTTAAGAATCCTGTAATTAGGTTGTTTTTATATGCTCTAATAGTTATAAGTATATTGCTGTTTTATGATGATGGCGTTAATAGATCATTCATTTATTTTCAATTTTAGATCGGATGAAAAAATTATTTTTAAAAACGTTAGTATACCTTGTTCTCATTCTACTTATAGTAGAAATTGTAGTAAGAGTATTTCATTTGTATACAGAAGATCCACCTCGTTTTATTGATGAGTTTGGTGTAGAAAAACGTGTGCCAGATAATATGGGATATGCAGTAACCGGAAATAGAAATCAAAACTATTCACGATTTAATATTAATAAAGCCGGTTTTAATTCGCATCGTGAGTTTCTACCAAGTGAAGATAAATTTGAAATTGCATTAATTGGCGATTCTTTTATTGAAGGGTTTCATCAAGATTTTTATGATTCTACGGGAAAAAAAATAGAAAACGAGGTGCCTAATTCAGAAGTGTATGAATATGGTTATGCAGGTTATGATCTAGCGAATCAAATACATCTTATCAAAGCCTATAAAAGTGATTTTGACCTTATAGATGAGATTGTTATTTATCTGAATTACGAAAGTGATTTAGAGCGCGGATTTTATGAGCCCAATTATGGCAGAATAAAAATGCTAGCGTCAACACCTTTTAAAATTAGAGATAATATTAAAATTTTGGCTTATGGTTCAAAAATAGGCATATTAGAACCTATAAAGCGTTTGGTTAGCGGAAAGGCCTTCGAAGAGCCCAAGGACGGTTATCAAACCAATGAAATAGAAACGGTAAAAGAAACAGAGCAAAAAACTATAGATCTTCAAAGAATTGAAAATTTTAAAAGTCTAATTAAGCGTTACGGATTTGATAAAAGCAAGACTTCTATTTTATTAGACTCTAGGAAAACAAGTCAACAATTTTTAGATTATTGCACATCAAACGACATTGTAGTCATAGATTTCGCTGCTAATTTTAAAAGCTCCAAAAAAGCAACAACCTTAATTTACGACTGGCATTGGAATAATCATGGACGTGATATAATAGCCAGGACAATTGCAGATTATATTAATGATAAAAGAAAATAGAAACGCAGAATTTCGTTAAAGAATTATTCGCAAAGCGGGTTTACCGGCTTACTTTACCACCATAACGAATTCTTTTACTGATCGACACATATATGAAAATATAAGTAAAGAAGATTCTAACCTTGATAATCTTATCGTTGAAGACCTGCCGAGATATCTAAAGATTGAATGCGCAAAAAAGCCTAAGTATATTAAATCGTTTTTAATAAAGTAGTATTCTGGTTTTCTAATTTATTTTAAAGATAAAAAGACGATTGGCATCTAAACCTGAAGCCACTACTAAAATAGAACTTTTAGAATCGCATCATATTTTTGAAATGTTAGAGTTAGAACATATTGATTTTTATTCTCAAGAATATAACGAGCTCAGAAGACTGATTTTTATATCAAAGTAATCAATAAGAAAAAGATCTTATGGCTTATGCAATAATAGATAGACCTTTTTGCTTTCTATTAAAAGGGAAGAAGCTTAATGCTAAAGTTTCGCTTTAGAAAATTTATTGTTTTCATTCAGCTTTTAATCTAATAACTTGTTTTTACTATAATTTTTTAAAACAAGCCAGAAATCTCTCCGCTATCACTGATATCTATCCCTTCTGATGCCAGATGCGCAGGTAAGCCTGGCATACGCATAATTTCGCCAGTACTTGGTATTAAAAAGCCTGCGCCTGATGCAATTTCAATTTCTCTAACTGTGATAATAAAATCTTTAGGACGCCCTAAAAGTTTTGGATGATCTGATAAGGACTTTTGAGTTTTTGCAATACATATAGGCAGATTAGCTAAACCGAGTTCTTTAATGCGTTTAATTTGGCGCTTGGCCTTAGCGTTATAATCTAAATGCTCAGCGCCATATATTTTTTGGGCAATGGTTTCGATTTTAGTTTCTATATCCATATCCCATTTGTATAAGGGTTTAAATTTTGTTTTGCATGCTTCAGCGACTTCGATAACATGCTCGGCAAGTTTAATAGCACCCTCACCTCCTTTAGCCCAAACATTTGCTACTGCAACACGAACATTCTTAATTTTGGCGAAGTCTTTTATCAGTTGAATTTCTTCCTTACTATCAGTTCTAAATTTATTTATAGCAATAATGGGAATGACGCCAAATTGTTTGATGTTTTCTAAATGCTTTTCTAGGTTTGGTAAACCTTGGCTTAAAGCATCGAGATTAGGAATGCCTAAAGCTTTTAAACCTGCTCCACCATGATATTTTAGAGCTCTGATTGTTGTGGTGAGTACTACGGCTTTTGGAGAGGTATTAGCACTATGACATTTAATATCGAAGAATTTCTCTGCGCCCAAGTCAAAACCAAAACCAGCTTCAGTGACCGTATAGTCAGAGTAAGTCATTCCCATTAAGGTGCCAATTACCGAGTTAGTGCCTTGAGCAATATTAGCAAACGGACCTCCATGTATAATAGCCGGATTTCCTTCAATGGTTTGAACCATATTAGGCATTATGGCATATTTCAATAAGCTAGCCATGGTACCAGCTACCTTTAAATCTCTGGCGTAAATAGGTTTTTTTGACTATGTGTAACCAATAAAGATATTTCCAAGGCGTTTTTTTAAATCACTTAAATCTTTGGCAATGCAGAGTATAGCCATAATTTCTGAAACTGCAGTAATATCAAATCCTGTCTCTCGTGGTACACCAGAAGACGTACCACCCAAACCTGCAATAATGCGCCTCAACACTCTGTTATTCATGTCAATAACACGTTTTCAGGTAGTCGTTCTTGGATCTAGATCTAAAGAATTGGTTTTACTCTGAATATTATTATCTATAATAGCGGTCAATAAATTATGGGCTTTTTCAATAGCAGAAAAATCACCTGTAAAATGCAGATTTATATCTTCTAGAGGTAAGACTTGAGCATAACCACCTCCAGTAGCTCCGCCCTTTATGCCAAACACTGGTCCTAAAGATGGTTCTCTCAGGACAACGGTTGTTTTTTATTTAATCTATTTAATGCTTCAGATAATTCAATAGACATCGTTGTTTTTTCTTCTCCGGAAGGAGTAGGAGAAATAGCTGATACCAAAATAAGATTACTTTTTTTCGCTTTAGTTCTGTTGATAAAAGAGAGTGGTATTTTGGCCTTATCCTTACCATACATTTCAATAAGATCAGGGTTTATTCCAAATTTTTCTGCTATTTCGTTGATGTGTTTTAGCTTTACCTTTTTTGCTATATGAAGATCAGTCATAATAAGAAATAATGTATTAGTGTCTTTCAAATGTATAAGATTAATACCTGTAAAAGGCTGACTTTTGTCATGTCTGCAGGATTGAACAGAGTCCGTTTTAAACAGTTAAAAGTAAGATGTAAAGCATAAAAAAAGGATTGCTCTTAAGAACAATCCTTTTTTTATGCTTATGAAATTAGTATCTAATTCCTTTTTTCATAAGTCGGTCTCTTTGGTTCTTTAAAATTCGTTTTTAGAAGTTTCATAACTTCTCTAATACCTGCTTCTAACTGCGCATCGGTCCCATTAGCTAGGCTTTCAAAATCTTCAAGAACCTCTATGTCTGGATCAACACCATGCCCTTCTTTAAACCATTCTCCATTTGGGTCGTACATTCTAAACGTAGGTACGGTGACATTTCCGTTATCTATGAGTGCTGGTGCTCCAGAAATACCTATCAGACCTCCCCAAGTCCGTGTTCCGATGAGTGGGCCAAGTTCTCGCTTTCTAAAATAATCTGGGAACGCATCTCCACCAGAACCACTGAATCCGTTGATTAGCATCACCTTTGCGCCAAAGTTACCAGCTGGGGGCCATGCCCAATCTTTCCCATCTCTCACAGCCCAAAATGCTAGTGGCTTTCTGTCTAAGAGTTCAATAAAACGGTCAGGAATCTGTCCACCACTATTAAAACGTTCGTCTATAATTAGTCCTTCTTTATCCATTTGTGCATAGAATTGTCTTACCAATTCGTTTTGGCCATCTCTCCCCGTACTGCGAACATAAATGTAGCCTACTTTGCCATCAGAGGCTTCGTCAACGCGTTTTCGATTATTTTCAATCCAAGCAAGATGTCTTAAACGGGTTTCTGAACCTAAAGGTTTTACTATAATGTTTTTGGCATCCTTCATATTTGGATTGCTATTTACAGTTAATTGTATCGCTGTATTGGCTAAACCTTGTAACGAAGCGGAAATAGGTTTGGTCATGTCTATTGGAGTCCCGTTAACGGCCAAAATATAATCGCCTGCTTTTATTTCGATTCCTGGTTTTGCTAATGGAGATCGTACTTCTGCATCCCAAGAAGCTCCTGTAAGAATGTTACTTATTTGAAACGCACCATTACTAATTTTTAAATCAGCGCCTAAATAGCCAACATTCATGCGTTTTGATGACGCTCTATCACCACCACCTGTATAGGTATGAGAAGCATTTAATTCAGCAATTAAATCACCGATTATAATATTGACATCATTTCTGGTGTTAGACTGTTCAATAAGTTTACCATAGCGTTTTCCCATTGTTTCCCAATCTACGCCATGCATATTTGGATCATAGAAAAAGTCACGTTCAAAGCGCCAAACGTCCTTAAAGATTTGTTTCCATTCTTCTTTTGGAATCACGGTCATCGTCATATCTTTTAAAGGCACTGTCTTTTCAATTTTTTTATTTTCTCCAATATCAATAACGGCTAATTTAGAACTCTGCATAACCAGTACTTTTTCGGCATTAGCTGAGACGAGATAATTAGTTACTTCTGGAATGATCATTTTCACCTCTCTCTCTTCAAAGTCGTAATAATGTAAAGCTGATGAATTACCTTGTTCGGATCCCGAATTTGGGAATTTAGTAAATAGCAACTTGTCTTTTATGGCAGTAAGACTTCCATAGTTACCTGCTGGTATATCTAGCAATTCCACTCTGTTTTCAAAGCTATCAAAATCTATTTTTGTGACCTTGATATCATTTTTAGAATCCTCTTTTTTATCTTTCTCGTCATCCTTTTGTTCGTCTTCTTTCTTAATTTTAGAAACATCATTTTTAATAGACAACAATGAAATAGCTGATGAATCTAAAGTAGCAACGGCTATATTAGACGAATTTGGATAAATGAAAGTATTATCCATATCTGAGTAAACAGGTTGAAAAGTGCGACTGGTTACAAAGAACAAATGTTTGCCATCTTCAGAGAATGCTGGAGAATTATCCGAGTAGTACCCAGAAGTCATCTGTTTGATTAAAGCTTTATTTATGTCATATACAAAAATGGCCGATCTTACCCGATTCTCTGTGCCTCTGGAATAGGCAAAGAAATTGCTATCTGGTGACCAGGTTACTGAGAAATTATCCAAGTCTCCATGAAACATATATTTGCCTTTATCAACAGTTAGCTCTTTCTTGCTTTCAATATTTATGACTTTTATATTCATGGCTTGGTCTACAAAAGCAATTTTTTTGCTATCTGGTGACCAGAACATCGTGTAATAAAAGCCATTTTCATGTTTCGTAATTGTTTTAGGTTTAGTATTACCTTCCATATCATAGAGCAGAAGTTGGTATTCGCCTTCCAAGTCGCTCCAGCAAGCCAAATGTTTACCGTCAGGTGACCAAGCTGGACTTCGTTCTGCAGTTCCTGATGTACTGGAGATGTTAGATATAAATCCTTCTGTAGCAGGTAAGTTGAATAACTCACCTCTGGCTTGAACAACGACACGATTACCATCAGGACTTAGTGTAGCATCTTGTAAATAATCTGCTACGTTCTTTAGTTCAGGAATAAGCTCTTTTTGATCAGAAATGATTTGAATTTTCACCTCATTTGTTGTGTCAGATGACATATTGTATAGGTATAAGTTACCTCCAGCTTCAAATACGATATCACTTTTACTACTTTCAGGGAATGTGATGTCATAATCTTCAAATTGAGTCAATTGACTATTTGTTTTCGTCTTTAAATCATACTTCCAAAGATTATTTCTTTTATTTGGTCCATTATCAGACATATAATATATGGTCTCACCAATCCACATTGGTAATTCATCATTTGCACTGTTAGACGTTACGTTTTCTGTACTGAAAGTTTTGAGATCAAAAACTAAAATATCTGGAGCAGTGCCACCGCGATAACGCTTCCAATTTCGAGATACTCTAGATCGGTCGGTGTAAGCAATTTTAGTACCATCCGAAGAAAAGGATGCATATTCACCATAAGGTACGCTTAACTTTTCGGGAGAACCACCTTCAATACTTATAGTGTAAAATTGGCTATAACGTTGGCGACCGCTTTCTCTCGAAGACGCAAATAGTACAGATTTTCCATCTGGCGTCCAGCCCAAAACTCTGTCATTCATTCCATGATAGGTTAGTCGTTTTGGTATGCCACCATTTACGTTTATGGTATAAATATCATAATTCCCATTATAATTGGCAGTGTAGGCGATCGTTTTTCCATCAGGCGAAAAGCGTGGGAAGCCTTCTGCTCCTGCTGGTGAGCTTAATCGATTCGCTAGGCCTCCAGATTTGGATACTATCCAAACGTCATCACCATACGTAAAGGTGATATGGGTATCAGAAACATCGGGATGTTGCATTAATTTTCCACTAATCTGAGCGGAGAGTGATGCCATAAACATCATCATAGTTAAAAAGGATAGTATTTTTTTCATTGTATTTGATTGATTTTGATTAATAAGACTCTAAATTACTAAAAGTCTTCGAGCTAGATAAAAACATTCTTTATTGTTGCAAACATTATTAGTCTTAACTTTGCACCAAATTAGATAAGAATGCATAAAGCAGGTTTTGTAAATATTATTGGTAATCCTAATGTTGGTAAGTCAACACTAATGAATGCGTTTATAGGTGAAAAATTATCTATTATCACATCAAAGGCACAGACCACAAGGCATCGTATTTTAGGGATTGTGAATGGTGAAGATTTTCAGGTCATCTTAAGTGATACACCAGGAATTATTAAACCAGCATACGAGTTGCAAGCGTCGATGATGGACTTTGTGAAGTCTGCTTTTGATGATGCAGATATTTTAATCTATATGGTTGAAATTGGTGAAAAGGAATTAAAGGACGACGCTTTTTTTAAGAAGATTACCAGTTCTAAAATTCCGGTGTTGTTATTGCTGAATAAAATTGATAATTCAAATCAAGAACAATTAGAGGAACAAGCAGAACTGTGGCAACAAAAAGTGCCAAATGCAGAGTTTTTTCCAATCTCAGCTTTACAAGGATTTAATGTGCAAAATGTATTTGATAGAATTATAGAATTACTTCCTGAATCTCCAGCATTTTATCCTAAAGATCAATTAACGGATAAGCCAGAACGTTTTTTTGTAAATGAGGCGATTCGAGAAAAAATATTGATGCATTATAAAAAGGAAATTCCTTATGCTGTAGAAGTAGATACTGAAGAATTTTTTGAAGAAGACACTATCATTAGAATGCGTTCAGTAATTATGGTTGAGCGTGAAACCCAAAAAGGGATTATTATCGGTCACAAAGGATCTGCTTTGAAGCGCGTAGGAGTAGAAGCGAGAAAAGATTTAGAAAAATTCTTTGGTAAGCAAGTTCACTTAGAATTATACGTAAAAGTGAATAAAAACTGGAGAAGCAATCAAAAGCAGTTGAGACGTTTTGGCTATAATCAGTGATAAATTTTTAATACCATTTCAGACTCAAAATCACTCATTATAATTTGTTTTTTTTGCCTATACCCCAAAATAAAACTTAACCGTAGCTATACTATGCTTGCGTTTTCTTTTTCGTCTAATCAAAAAAATTCTATATTTTATTTGGGCAATATTAAATCAGAACTGGTATAAGGTGTCTTTCATAAAACCATATAACTTATGCATTTCTGGCTTTCCCTTGTTTTTACCCATTCGTCCTGCTACATAAAGAACAAACCATATCAATACCATAAAAAGGGTAAGGAATAACTGTACGGCATAAGACTTTCCTAAAGTAGCATTAGTATAAGCCCAAATCCCAAAAACAATAAAAAGAACAGCAACGATAAAGTGGAAGAACATAAACATAGTCCATACTGATGGGTTTGGTCCAAATAGCCCATGAACAGTTGCGCTTTTTTCATCCTTTTTATTAATCTCTAAATGCAACTGTGGTGACCAAAAATGTTGTGCCTGTTTCGGGAATTTTATAAATACATGGTCATCAATTCTATTGACAATAAAATCAGATTGTGCAGACTTAGAAGCTTCGAATCCTTTCAATAACTTCTCATTGATTGTATCTACGTCAAATTTAAAACGCGGTCTTAAAACAATGTCATTTGACAGCTCCATAACTATGGGATACTAAATTTGTATTATTTCAAAATAAGAAATTCACAACGTCTATTAATTGAAAATTCAACTTCAGAACACTTGTCACCACAAGGTACTATTGGAACTGTTTCGCCAAAGCCTCTCGAAGATAAACGTGCTCTAGAAATTCCATTTTCTACAAGGTATTCAAGCGTTGATCTCGCGCGCTTTATAGATAAATCCATATTAAACTCATTTCCAGCTCGTGAATCTGTATGAGCTCCCAATTGTATTTCCATCCTTGGATATTTTTTAAGAAGTGCAACTAAAACGTCTAATGTTTGAGCGGCTTGTAGTTTAATGTCCCATTTAGCAAAATCGAAATAGATATTCTCCAATTCAATAAACGTATTTCCGTCTTTATCATCTGTTACAATCTCTTCGGCATCTTTATAAGATTCAATTTCTAGTTCAATATTAAATTCTATACTCCCGCTATCGTTAGTGTCAAAGAATTCAATTTCAGGGATGTATTTAGGTTGAAAACCTTCAACAGAATAACTTTGGTTGGGTTGAGTTTCGAGCTTATATTTGGCATCTTCTCCTACCGTAATTTCAGCAATTTTGTTTCCAGATTCGTCAAAAAGTGTTACCGTTGTATTGGGAAGTAGTTCGCCAGTGATTTTATCTGTGACTAACCCTTCGATAAAATAGGTCCTATTTGTTGGTGTACGAACAAAGGTGTAGATATTATCAATGTCTGCTCTGTTTGAAGACATATATCCCGTATTTAATGAGTCTACAACCACAAATGCAAAATCATCTTTTTCGCTATTTAACGTTTCACCTAAATTAACAGCTTCTAAAAATAAACTGTCTCTAGGCCTACTCGAAAAAATATCTAAACCACCAAAACCTTTTCGACCATTTGAGGCAAAATAAAGTGTACTGTCTTTTGAGACATAAGGAAATTGCTCTCTACGTTTGGAGTTAATAGCCGAGCCTAAATTAACAGGTGCTCCAAACGAACTGTCTTCCAAAACATCAACATAATATATATCGAGCGAACCCATACTACTTGGCATATCGCTAGAGAAATATAATCTGGTCTCTTCAGTGTTAAGCGAAGGGTGCATTGTAGAATATTGATCACTTGCAAAAGACACAGGCGCTACATTAATCCATTCGTCATCAACAAGGTCGGCTTTGTAAAGACTTACTACAGCTACTTTGTTTGAATCTAAATCAATGCGATTCTTATTGTTTCTTGAAAAATATATGGTTTTACCGTTTTTAGTAAATACAGCGCTGCTCTCATGCTGTTTTTTGCTATTTATTGATTGAGGTAAAGGAATAACACTGTCTATTTTTTTTTGCAGACTATCACCAGTTATTCGTCCTTCATAAAGATCTAAATAGGGCTTTTTATCCCAGTTATAATCTGGGTTTTTTGGGTTCTGAGTTGATGAAAAAATAATTTTATCACCGTACAATCCAACACCAAAATTTGAGCCACCTATTTCATTGGTTAGATTCTCTTCCTCATAAGTGAAGGGTATAATTTTATCTAGTTTTAATCTGAATTCTTTGGTGTTTATAGAATCCTTTAAATATAAGGTTGAAATTTCATCAGATAATTTATAATCTTTAGAACCTCTAAGGGCGTCAAAATATTTAAAATAAAATGCATCAGAGAAGCTGTCTCTATTTTTTAAATTGAAAACTTCAGCATAGAATTTACTCGCTTTTTTTGCTTGAGAATTAAAATAGTAGCAATCACCTAATTTTTCGAATATTTCGGCAGTTTTCGGGAGCTTGTTATAAAGCTCTGCGGCGTCTAAATAGGCTCTATTTTCATATAATAAATCCGCCTTCTTTTTAGATTGTGAAAAGCTAAAAGAACCTAATCCAAAAATAATTAATATGAAAAATAATTTTAATGTTTTCATTTGTCTTTAATTAGAAAAATCTCGGTGATTTATCATAGCCTTTAATCAATCTATTAATATTAAATAATAAGGAAACTTCGTGGGAGCCATCATTAAATCGACCTAAATTAGACGTTGTAAAATCATAGGCGTAACCTAAGCGTATTAATGGCGATATGCGAAAACTAACGAGTCCACTAAATGAATCGTTAAGTCTATATGCTGCACCAAGTTCTATTGTGTTCTGAATTAACACATTAGCCGTTAGATCTACTGATAGAGGAGATCCGGCAACATGTTTGGCCATAAATGCAGGTTTAAACTTTAGTGTTTCACTAAGGTCAAAAACATAACCACCGGTAAAAAATAAATGCATATTTTCGGAGCCTTGAGCTACAATGCCACTATCATTTTCAAGATGTTTAGTTTGTAATAAATTAGGTGCTGAGACTCCAAAATAATAGCTGTCCGAGAAATAAAAGAAGCCAGCACCAATATTCGGAAAAGTTCTACTAATATTCTCTGCAAATGCTGGGTCAGGTATGGGGTCAGAATATACAAACCCGTTAAAATCCGTGCTAAAAAATGTCGCACCTGCTTTTATTCCGAAAGATAGTTTTGAGGAATCGCCCATCGGAAGAACATAAGCTAAATCTATATACGTATTAGTCTGTTTAACAACATCTCCAATTTCATCGTGAACAATTGAAATCCCGCCTTCTAAGCGATCTGTAATAGTGCCATGGGCAAATAAAGTACCTGTTGTAGGGCCACCAACAGAGCCTATCCATTGCGAGCGATAAAGTAACCCAGCATTGATTGTAGAGACGTCATCTGTAGCATAACCAGGATTTATGACGCTCATGTTGTTCATATACTGTGTGTATTGAGGATCTTGTTGCGCATGCAAGGTCGAACCTAATACAAAGGCCAAAAGAACAACGCTAAATTTTATTAGTTTACACACCATTTTACTTAATTATCTACCAAGGTAAACGCGGCCTTGTATTGGATTTCGTTCTCCATCATTAAATTCTAAAATATAGAAATACACACCTACTGGTAATACCTTATCGCTATTTTTAGATGTACCATCCCAGCGTTGAGAATTAATGTTGCCCTCATAAAGTATGTTTCCATATCTATTATAAACACTGAGTTTAAAATTAGGGTAGAGTATGTCTAAATTTACAATATGAAATTCGTCATTAATAGCATCACCATTGTTAGGTGAAAACCCATCTGGAATTATGAGTTCAAACGGACATTCGGTGACTGATGCAGTAATTTGTAGTCTTACTGTACTTTCACAGCCGTTAGCTCCCTGTATTGCTCCGTAATAGGTAACGCCATCTTCAACTGGGTCAGATTCTGAATAGGGTATACCGCCTTCAGGTAAACGATACCAAATAATAGGTTCAGAATCTAGGATGTTATTATTTAAATCAAAAATCGTAGGGTTATCTTGTGAACAAAATTGATTGCCCTTATCAACAATCTGAGGTGTCGGTGTTTCTAAAATATCTATTTCAATAGAAGCAATAAGATCCGTATCACCACTGCAGAATTCACCAATAAAATAAAATCCAGTAATTGTAACAACTGTACTACCTGAATTTTGTAGCAAGTCTGATGAAATCGTAAATGAAGCGTTACCACCAGATACCGTAATATCGATAGTATTAGAGGCAGTGTTGGTGCCTGTGAGCGTATAGTCTATGGTGTAAGTTCCATCAATTAATTGATTTGCACCAGAAAGCGCCATGCTTATATCAGAACCAAGACAAATTGTGGGTTCAGAAGCTAAAACAGTTCCTGAAACATCTGGTATTTGGCCAATGATAACTGTTACCGAAGATACATCTCTTAAATTACATTCGCTAGAAATCACAGTATATGTGTAGGTGTCTTCAGTATCAATTGTAGGATCAAAAATTCCTGTTCCACTGTTCAACACCGGAAACCAAGTTCCACCCGAATCTGCTGTTGGCCCTAAAAAGTTGAACAAATCGGTAGGAGCGTCGTCAATACAAATTGTAACTATACTATCAAGACCTGCATTTGGTTCAGGTATAATTGTTACGGTCACCACGGCAGAAGCTTCCGAGCAGGTCGCGGTAGCAGCAACAGTATAAGTATATTGATCAGCAGGATCAACGGTAGGATTATATTCATCAGTACCACTAGCAAGTGCAGGCGACCAAGTTCCACCAGTTTGAGGCGTACCTTGAAGAATATCAAATAAAAATATCGGATCACCATTACTACAGACCTCTACAGATGCATCTTCACCTGCATCAGGTCCAGGTATTAGTGTTACCGTCACCACAGCGGAAGCGTCATTACAAGGTGGTGTACCAGCTACGGTATAAGTATATTGGTTGGCAAGGTCAACGACAGGATTAAATTCATCAGTACCACTAGCGAGGGCAGGCGACCAAGTACCACCCGTTTGAGGCGTACCTTGAAGGATATCGAATAAAAATATGGGATCATCATTACTACAGAGCTCTACAGATCCATCTTCACCTGCATCAGTTATGGGGGCTAGTGTCACTGTCACCACAGCAGAAGCTTCCGGGCAGGTCGCGGTAGCCGCAACAGTATAAGTATATTGGTTAGCAGGATCAACGGCAGGATTAAATTCATCAGTACCACTCGTTAGGGCTGGCGACCAAGTACCACCCGTTTCAGGCGTACCTTGAAGAACATTAAATAAAAATATCGGATCACCTATGATACAAAGTTCTATAGATCCATCTTCACCTGCATTTGGTCCAGGTATTAGTGTTACTGTCACTACAGCAGAAGCATCGTTACAAGGAGGCGTTCCAGCTACGGTATAAGTATATTGGTCAGCAGGATCAACGGCAGGGTCAAATTCATCAGTACCACTAGCGAGGGCAGGTGACCAAGTACCACCCGTTTGAGGCGTACCTTGAAGGACATCGAATAAAAATAGGGGGTCATCATTACTACAGAGTTCTACAGATCCATCTTCACCTGCATCAGTTTCAGGTGCTATTGTTACTGTAACTACAGCAGAAGCGTCAGAGCAAGGAGGCGTACCAGCAACTGTATAAGTATATTGGTCAGCAGGATCAACGGCAGGATTAAATTCATCAGTACCACTAGCGAGGGCAGGTGACCAAGTGCCACCTGTTTGAGGCGTACCTTGAAGAACATCAAATAAAAATATCGGATCACCTATGAGGCAAACTTCTACAGATCCATCTTCACCTGCATCAGGTCCAGCTGTTATTGTTACTGTCACTACAGCAGAAGCATCGTTACAAGGAGGGGTGCCAGCTACGGTATAAGTATATTGGTTCGCAAGATCTATGGCAGGATTAAATTCATCAGTACCACTAGCGAGGGCAGGCGACCAAGTACCACCCATTTGAGGTGCACCTTGAAGGACATCGAATAAAAATATAGGACCATCATTACTACAGAGTTCTACAGATCCATCTTCACCTGCATCAGTTTCAGGTGCTATTGTTACTATAACTATAGCAGAAGCGTCAGAGCAAGGAGGCGAACCCGTAACGGTATAAGTATACTGGTCAGCAGGATCAACGGCAGGATTAAATTCATCAGTACCGCTAGCGAGGGCAGGTGACCAAGTACCGCCCGCTTGAGGCGTACCCTGAAGGATATCGAATAAAAATAGGGGATCATCATTATTACAGAGCTCTATAGATCCATCTTCACCTGCATCAGGTTCAGGAACTAGTGTTACTGTAACTACAGCAGAAGCGTCGGCGCATGGAGGGGTACCAGCAACAGTATAAGTATATTGGTCAGCAGGATCAACGGCAGGATTAAATTCATCAGTACCACTAGCGAGAGCAGGCGACCAAGTACCACCTATTTGAGGCGCACCTTGAAGGACGTCGAACAAAAATATCGGATCATCATTACTACAGAGTTCTATAGATCCATCGTCACCTGCATTAGGTTCAGGGACTATTGTTACTGTAACTACAGCAGAAGCGTCAGGGCAGGGAGTCGCACCCGCAACAGTGTAAGTATATTGATCCGCAGGATCAATGGCAGGATTAAATTCATCAGTACCACTAGCTAGGGCAGGCGACCAAGTACCACCCGTTTGAGGCGTACCTTGAAGGACATCGAATAAAAATATAGGATCATTATTACTACAGACCTCTACAGATCCATCTTCACCTGCATCAGTTTCAGGTGCTATTGTTACTGTAACTACAGCAAAAGCGTCGGAACAAGGAGGCGTACCAGGAACAGTATAAGTATATTGATCCGCAGGATCAATGGCAGGATTAAATTCATCAGTGCCACTAGTGAGGGCAGGCGACCACGTACCACCTGTTTGAGGCGTACCTTGAAGGACATCGAATAAAAATATAGGATCACCAGTAATACAAACTTCTACAGATCCATCTTCACCTGCATCAGGTTCAGGTATTATTGTTACTATAACGACAGCAGATGCTTCAGGACAGGGAGGCGCACCAGCAACAGTATAAGTATATTGGTTTGCAAGATCAATGGCAGGATTAAATTCATCAGTACCACTAGCGAGGGCAGGTGACCAAGTACCACCTGTTTGAGGTGTACCTTGAAGGATATCGAATAAAAATATAGGATCATCATTACTACAGACCTCTACAGATCCATCTTCACCTGCGTCTGGTTCAGGCACTCTTGTTACTGTAACCACAGCGAAATCGTCAGGGCATGGAGTGATACCAGCAATGGTATAAGTATATTGGTCTGCAAGATCAACGGCAGGATTAAATTCATCAGTACCACTTACAAGCGCAGGCGACCAAGTACCACCTGTTTGAGGCGTACCTTGAAGGACATTGAATAAAAATATAGGATCACCATTGCTACAAATATTTACAGACCCATCTTCACCTGCATCTATAACGGACGTTAGAATTGAAACGTCAACAGTTGCCGAAGCATTTGGGCAGGGAGGAGTGCCAACAATGGTATAAGTATATTGGCCAGGAGAATCAATGGCAGGATTAAATACCCCAGTTCCACTATTAAGTGTTGGAGACCAGGTTCCACCAGAATCTGCATCACTACCGAGACTATTAAATAAGTCTACCAAATTTAAATCATCGGCACATATATCTAAGAAACCATTAATACCTGCATCAGGACTATCTGTTAGAAGGACAAGAACAGGCAATCTGCCTGCGCTTTCACAGGGACTATCTACAGTTGTGGCATAATAGTTTTGTCCATTTATTAAAGGTGTAGATTCAGGTAATACGCCACCAAAAAATAAAGAGATGTACCAGTTGTTAGAGCCACTAGCAACTAAATCTGCTATTGTTGGTGTAAACTGAGATGTAACGCAAAACTCTTGTATCAAATCACCAGTTGGGATAGGCACAAAACGAACAATAACTTCAACTTCAAGTCTCGATGTTCTACAACCAGTATCAGGATTGGCTTGATCCGCAAAATAGTCTTCACCGTCAATTAAAACTGTGCTGTCGCTTAAAGGGCTTCCTCCACTGGCGTTTAAATACCATTGCACATCATTCCCCGTGACGACTAAGTCAGCTATAGTTGCGACATTCGCATCATCCAAACAAAAACCTTGGAAAGGCTGGCCACTAGGAGGACCAATGATAGTAACAACCACGGACTGTCTTGGGCCACAATTACCTGAACTGTCATCAGCATAATAATCTTCCCCGTTAATAAGAACTTCCGAGTCTAAAAGAGGTGTTGTAGATGTCAAAGATTCATACCAAAAGATGCCACCACCATTATCTATAGCTTCCAAGTTCCCAATAGTGAGATCTTGAATATCACAAAAAGATTGTGCGTTATTGCTTATAGTTGGGCATTGCGCATGCAGTGAACTCAATATAAATGAGGTCAAGAAAAGCCCCCACGCGAGTAGGTTATTATAAGATTTGAAGCTAAAAAGTCTGGTCGTCATTAAAATAAATTAAAATAATCGAAATAAACGCCATGGATTAATAACACAAGGTTAATAAGATATATCAATCTTGTGAGTAGGTTATTTGAGGGTTAACAAATATATATAATTAGCACTAACTTTCCCTTTTATATTCCTTGTTTTATTTATGGTAGTCAAGTCCCAATTTAATAGATGATTTATTCAATTCTAATAAGTCCATCAATAGAATCGTACTGCATTAAGTAAACTGCTACATTTGAATAGTTAAAGCTATTTGTTTTTTGATAATCAAATTTTAACTGGGTTTGTTTGGAATTTAAAATCGTGTTTATTGAAGTTTCGAAAGATGCTTTTTGAGAAAGTCTTAATAATAAGTCTAATGTAACATCATAACCCATTACGGCATTCATGGCGGGTTTAGTGTCATGTAAAAGTTCATATTTACGTTCAAAATCTTTTAAATCCTTAAGGTCTTCTTTTAAGGCTAGCGTTGGATAGATAAGTTTTAAGATCTTATACCTCATTTTAGAGGCTTCATTTTGTTTGGTAAGTAATTGAGGATTAATTAAAACCAATTGGATATCGTACGCTGCTAATTGACCCATTAGAGTTGTTGAGGTATTCAGGAAAATTATGGTTTGCTGACTGTCTAAAATGACATAATTTAGTTGGTCTTTTTTTAGTGCTTTGTCTAATTGATCGTTATTGAAAAAGCCAGCTTCGTCAACTTTTAAAAACTTGGCATTTGGTATTGTTTTTAAAATTAAATTTTTATTGGTTGCTTCTTCTAAGTCGCTAATGACAATAATATTCGCATTTTCCTTACGTGCTAAATACTTAAGTGTTTTTGTTTTTTGAAATTGTTCAGAAGGAATGGATTTATAAATTGTCGTATTTGGGTAAGCATCAATATTAGACTGAATATCAATAATAGGAACATTTTTATTAGATATAATTTCAGGATAACGCATATTCTTTTCTAGAAATGGAATAACAATAGCATTTTCAGCGTTAACGGTGTCAACTTTAATTTTAAATTTAGAACTAAATTCGTCTTTCTTTTCAATTAGAGTTACGTCAAACTTTAAATTAAGTGCTTTTGCCGAGTCAATTGCCATTTGTGCGCCTTCATAGAATTCGAAATACTTTTGTAGGTCTTGGTTAGCTGATTTTTGTCTAAATTTACTCGAATTAAATTCTTTATCACTAAAGGGTAAATAGAAATAAATTCCATTTTTCTCCGAGAAGTCCAAATCAGAAACAAGCGACCTGTTTTTATTGGTGATCTCTGGTGTTAAGCTTTTTAAGGAATCAACTTGAGTATCATTAATGTCGTCTGCTTGTTTTGAAACTAAGGGCATTTTTATAATGTCCCCTTTGTTAACTTCAACTAAAAGCTTCGGGTTTAAATTAATGAACTCACCAATAGTCAAATTAGCTTTTTTAGATAAACTATAGAGCGTTTCTTGTGGTTGTATGATGTAATCTACATAGATGTCTTCGTTGTTATTCTCAATGGGATTGAGGTCTGGTTCACTATCGGTAGTTTCAACTAAATCTTCTTTTTTGTCCAATTCATTGACTTCGCTTTCTGGTTCTTCTATAACATTCTCTACAAGTACGGTGGTTTCGTTAGAAAGAGTAGCGTTGGTTACATCTAGCTTGTGACCAGCCATAAGCATAGAGACTATCTGTGGATTACTTTTTTCCAATGCAGCGATGGTCATGTTAAAGCGTTTTGCTAAACCGTATTTTGTTTCTCCGCGTTTAACAATATATTGTCCTTCGGGCGAAGCTTGATTTATGGTATTGTCATCTGGAATAATTAAAGTTTGACCAATTTGTAAGAATTCCGATAATTCCTTAGAATTTACAGCAATCAATGCATTAAGATTTACGGTATACTGTTTTGAAATTCCCCAGAGTGTTTCGCCTTTTACGACAATATGCTCATTCTTATTTGATACGCGTGGTTTTGATTTAAGTGTTTTATCTACTTTTAGGATATGTCCAGCTTGAAGCATGTTGATAATATGGGGATTCTGTTCCTCTAACATGGCAATGCTGACCCCAAATCTTTTAGATAAGCCCGACTTTGTTTCTCCTCGTTTGACTTGATAATCTATGATATCAGAATTGTCAGAGCTAGCGTTATTTTGTAACGTATTTGTATTACTTACCTCAGGAATACGAAGAATTTCACCCGGGTAAATAAGGTCACCAGAACTAGGGTTAAGCTCAAAAATAGCGTCTATTGTAACTCCATATTTTTTTGAAATGGCATATACACTCTCGCCTTTTACGATAATATGTTCATTCTTATTTGATACGCGAGGTTTTGATTTAAGTGTGTTATCTACTTTTAGGATATGTCCAGCTTGAAGCATGCTGATAATATGGGGATTCTGTTCCTCTAACATGGCAATGCTTACCCCAAATTTTTTAGATAAGCCCGACTTTGTTTCTCCTCGTTTGACTTGATAATCTATGATGTCAGAATTGTCAGAGCTAGCGTTATTTTGTAATGTATTAGTTGTCTCAGGAATACGAAGAATTTCACCTGGGTAAATAAGGTCACCAGAACTAGGGTTAAGCTTAATAATAGCGTCTATTGTAACACCATATTTTTTTGAAATGGCATATACACTCTCGCCTTTTACAATTGTGTGCTCAATAAATTTTTCTTGAGCTGTTAAAAATTCAAAGCTGAAAAGAAAGACAATAAGCGTAAAAAGTCGCTTCATTCTATAGTAGTATTTTCTTTAAGTCGCAGTTTATTTTCAGGTTAAAAAAACACGAACTTGATGACGTTATTAGTATTAGGGGCTAATAAATAAGAGGTTTGATTATTATGTGTTTAGCAGATAATAAATGCACTTATTCTCAAGTAATAAAAGTACTAAAAAAATCCTTTTAAGATTTGAAATCAATAGTTGTTATCAACAGGATGTTAACAAGAAATTTCTTTACTAAAAGGAAAGTGTAACTTATTTTCTTTGATCACTCTTAATTAAATGAAACGAACATGTTGAAAGTCTTATATCTCAAGGAAGTGATGAATAGCGAAAAGCATGTGTCCGAAAAAAAGCTGTAAATAAAAACACATGAAACGAGCAAGTTAAAGTCATCATCCAATGAAATGATCAATAGTGAACAACATGTGTCCGGTAAAAAAACAATAAAATAATCACATGAAAAGACCCAAATACTTCGCCTTAAACTAATATGGATATAGTATCTTTGGCCCAATATTTAGAATATGGGAAATATAGTTGCTATTGTTGGAAGACCAAATGTTGGTAAATCTACTTTTTTTAACCGTTTAATTAGAAGACGTGAGGCTATTGTTGATGCCGTTAGTGGTGTGACAAGAGACCGTCATTATGGGAAAACGGATTGGAATGGAAAAGAATTTTCTTTAATAGATACAGGAGGTTATGTGGTTGGCAGTGACGATGTGTTTGAAGCTGAAATCGACAAACAAGTCGAACTTGCCATTGACGAAGCTGATGCTATTATTTTTATGGTAGATGTAGAATCTGGTATTACAGGTATGGATCAAGACGTCGCTAACTTACTTCGTAAAGTAAAAAAGCCCGTTTTTTTAGTGGTTAATAAGGTGGATAATGGTAAACGAGCACAAGATGCCGTTGAGTTTTATGCTCTTGGGCTTGGCGAATATTATACTGTTGCGAGTATTAACGGTAGTGGAACTGGTGATTTGTTAGATGCTGTTGTTGAAGCTTTACCTGATATAGAAGAAGTTGAAGAAGAAGAGCTACCACGTTTTGCTGTGGTCGGACGACCAAATGCAGGAAAATCTTCTTTTATAAATGCCTTGATAGGTGAGGATCGTTATATTGTAACCGATATTGCTGGGACAACTAGAGATTCTATAGATACAAAATACAACCGTTTTGGTTTTGAATTTAACTTAGTTGATACAGCAGGTATTCGTCGTAAAACTAAAGTTAAAGAAGACTTAGAGTTTTATTCTGTAATGCGAAGTGTTAGAGCTATTGAGTATTGCGACGTTTGTTTGGTTGTTCTCGATGCTACACGTGGTTTTGATGGCCAAGTCCAAAATATATTTTGGTTAGCAGAGCGCAATAGAAAAGGCATTGTTATTCTCGTAAATAAATGGGATTTGTTAGAAAAAGATACTAAAACAGCCAAGGAATTTGAAAAACATATCCGCAGTCAGATAGCACCATTTACAGATGTACCGATTGTGTTTATTTCGGTATTGAATAAGCAACGTATATTTAAAGCTATAGAGACTGCCGTTGAGGTTTATAAAAACAGATCAAAGCGCATTAAAACAAGTGTTCTTAATGAGGCTTTATTGCCAATAATAGAGAATCGACCTCCTCCAGCAAATAAAGGCAAATTTGTTAAAATAAAGTACATTATGCAGTTGCCAACGCCACAACCGCAATTTGCATTTTTCTGTAATTTGCCACAATACGTCAAAGATCCTTACAAGCGTTTCTTAGAAAATCAATTGAGAGAGCATTTCGATTTTAATGGTGTTCCGGTAAGTGTTTATATGCGTAAAAAATAGCAGTGTCACTCTGATATGTAAGGTTAAAAACAGTTTTTAGTCTCGTTTTTTTGTTTCTTAATATTAGTGTTTTTAATTCTTAAAAGTCATCTGCAAATAATAGCAACGGGCGAGCAGGTCTTTTGTGGTGAAGCTCCAATGCCAGTAGTCTCTGATATTAGTCTTTCTGACGACA
Source organism: Flavobacteriaceae bacterium (assembly GCA_034112185.1). Classification (GTDB taxonomy): domain Bacteria; phylum Bacteroidota; class Bacteroidia; order Flavobacteriales; family Flavobacteriaceae; genus Winogradskyella. Next base: position 106,767 of record JAWUVW010000025.1, read on the forward strand.
ATTGTACTTTAGAAGTTGTCTAGATTACTATAGCAATATTATACGCAACGCCCCTTTTTTATCGATAGGGGAGTCTACCGGTATATCTCAGTTTTTTGATCCGCAGAAGAAGGTCACTATATATGAAACCGCTAACAATTTTTTTATAAATCGGAGAGTGTGATCCAATAATAGAGAATTTCTTGATCTATTTTTATGGATTATCAGGTTTGACCGAGAATTGAATGCTAAAACTGCGACTAAAATATTACCAGCCACCAGACGCGCCTCCGCCTCCAAAGCTTCCGCCTCCAAAGCCACCTCCAAAGCCTCCGCCTCCTCCAAAGCCACCAGAAGAGGAACCTCTAGAATAACTGCCACGACCCATATTACTGAGAATTATCGCATCAAGAAGACTTCCGCTATTTGAGCGATTTCCACCATTTCCGCCTCTGCCACCGCCTCTACGATTTTTAGAAATAGCAATTACGACAATTATAAATATGATAAATAAGAAAACCAAAATTTCAAAAGGGAATTCGCCTTCACTATTTTGTCTTGTGCCTCGGTATTCGCCATTTAAAACTTCAAAAACAGCATCTGTAGCTCTGTCAAGCCCTCCGTAATAATCATCACGTTTAAAGTATGGAATAATGTCGCGATTAATAATACGTTTACTCATTGCATCAGTAAGTAAATGCTCTACACCTTTACCAGTATTGATAGCAATCTTTCTGTCATCTTTAGCTAATAGTATAAACACACCATTGTCTTTGTCTGCTTGTCCAATTCCCCATTTTTCTCCCCATTGCGCACCCAAATAGTTAATGTATTCCCCTTTTGTAGAACTTATAGTTGCAAGCACTATTTGTGTCGAAGTGGAATCCGAATAACGAATTAGCTTTTGTTCTAAACTACTTTTTTGAGATGGAGAAAACAAATTAATTTCATCATAAACACTAGTTTGGAACTCTGGTTTTTCCGGAATCTCATATTGAGCGAAAACAATAAAGGGACTTCCTAAGAACAGAAAGAGAAGGCCTCTAAACGCTATGTGTTTTAAGTGTTGCATTAGCCTTTTGAGATTGTATTATCTAATTCATCGCTATCGCCATGTAGCCATGGAAAGTGTTTAGAAAGTGCCTGTCCTGCTTCTTTTATACCATCGATCATACCTTGTTTAAAATTCCCAGATTTAAACTGATTAGAAATTTTGTCTCGTGTAGAATTCCAAAAGTCAGAACCTACTATGTTGTTAATGCCTTGATCTCCAAAAATAACAAAGGATTTATTGTCTACAGCGACATAGATGAGGACACCATTCTGCGCTTTGGTATTATCCATTTTTAGAATATGAAATACATCTAGCGCACGCTCGTAAACATCGATATCACAATTTTGCTCAATGTGCACACGAATTTCACCTGAGGTATCGCACTCAGCAACGCGGATTGCTTCAACGATGTCCTCTTCATCTTTTGC
>JAWUVW010000026.1:0-12357 GCA_034112185.1 Flavobacteriaceae bacterium
CGATCGTTTATAGATCTTCCAAGTCCATAATCCGGAACCATTTCTGCTATAATTAGGTCTATATTTTCCTTGTCTAATTGATGTAGTGCCTCATATAGTTTTGAAGCCGCTTCTTCCATATCACCACCTCTAGACAATACAATTTGAGTGCTAATAGCGTCACTTTCAAATTCAGAGTTAAAGACTAAAAGTCCAATACGTTTATTCGGATATTGCTTAATACACTCTGAAACATTATCCGTTAAAATAGTTCTTGTTTTTGGTGCATAATGGCGTTCTAACATGCCTGGTGCATCAGGTGTGGTTTCTTTTTTGTTTTTAATTTCAATTTTACCAACAACCGCTTCAATGGCTTCAATTGATGTAGAACCTAAACGGTATATAATAGGGGCGTCATTTTCAAAACCAATAATTGTAGACTCTATACCACTTTTACAGGCGCCACCATCAAGTACCATCTTTATTTTGTCTTTAAAATAGGTTTCAACATGTGTTGCAGTTGTTGGACTAATACTGCTAAATGGATTTGCACTGGGCGCTGCCAATGGAAATGGTAATTGTTTTAGGAGTTCTAATGCAACGGGGTGATTAGGCACTCTTACCGCAACAGTATCTTTGCCAGCCGTAATTATATCTGGAATAGTGGTCTTCTTTTTTAAAACTAAAGTAATCGGTCCTGGCCAAAACGCTTCAGCAAGTAATCGTGCTTTTTCAGGCACGTATTCGACAATTTGAGACAAATAATCTACTGAAGGAATATGAACTATAAGGGGATTAAAAAATGGCCGTTGTTTCGTTTCAAAAATTAACTTTATAGCTTTCTCGCTATAGATGTTTCCGGCTAGACCATAAACCGTTTCTGTTGGTATAGCAACGATTTCTTCAGCAGTTAAAAGTGCAGCAGCTTTTGATATGTCTTTAGAAATAATAGTCATAATCTCAATTAGATTACAATATTACTTCAAAAAAACGAAAGATTTATGAGTAGTTTTGCGGCTGTAAAATTTAGAGTATGATTTCAGTAGATAATTTGGCCGTTGCGTTTAGTGGACACACCCTTTTTAGCGAGGTGTCATTTACCATTAATGCCAACGATAAGATTGCCCTAATGGGCAAAAATGGAGCAGGAAAATCTACGATGATGAAAATTATTGCAGGTGTTCAAAACCCAACTCGTGGCCATGTGCGCTATCCAAAAGAAGCCGTTATTGCTTATTTACCACAGCATTTATTAACCGAAGATAATACGACTGTTTTCGATGAAGCTTCAAAAGCTTTTAAACATGTTTATGAAATGCGTGACGAAATGGAGGCGCTCAATAAACAATTGGAAACCAGAACAGATTATGAGTCTGATACATACATGAAAATCATTGAGCGTGTCTCTGATCTAGGCGAGCGTTATTATGCTTTGGAAGATGTGAATTATGACGCTGAAGTCGAAAAAGCGCTGAAAGGTTTAGGGTTTAAACAAGAAGATTTTACAAGACAAACCAATGAGTTTAGTGGCGGTTGGCGCATGCGAATTGAATTGGTTAAAATTTTGCTTCAAAAACCAGATTTAATTTTATTAGACGAGCCAACCAATCATATAGATATAGAGTCCGTGATTTGGTTAGAAGACTTTTTGTTAAATAAGGCCAATGCAGTTGTTGTGATCTCTCACGATAAGGCCTTTATCGATAATATTACAAATAGAACTATTGAAGTCACAATGGGTCGCATTTACGATTATAAGGCCAATTACTCACATTACCTTCAATTACGTGAAGAGCGACGCGCACATCAAATAAAAGCATATCAAGAACAGCAAAAACTGATTGCAGATAATATGCAATTTATCGAGCGTTTTAAAGGCACCTATTCTAAAACCAATCAAGTGACCTCACGCGAGCGTATGCTCGAAAAATTAACAATTATTGAAATTGATGATGTAGATACAGCGGCTCTAAAACTGCGTTTTCCACCAACAAATCGTTCAGGAGATTATCCAGTAACAGTGAAGGACGTTTCTAAATCTTATGGTGAGCATACCGTGTTTAAAAATGCAAATATGTCTATTGCTAGAGGGGAGAAAGTCTGCTTTGTAGGTCGGAATGGTGAAGGGAAATCGACCATGATAAAAGCCATTTTAGGCGAAATTGATGTTGAAGGCACCTGCAGTTTGGGACATAATGTGAAAGTTGGTTATTTTGCTCAGAACCAAGCGGCTTTGTTAGATGAAACGTTAACGGTTTTTCAAACGGTTGATGACGTCGCTAAAGGTGATGTGCGCACGCAAATTAAAAATGTTTTGGGTCGTTTTATGTTTAAAGGTGATGATATCGATAAAAAAGTAAGTGTGTTATCGGGTGGTGAAAAAACCAGATTAGCCATGGTGAAATTATTATTGGAACCTGTAAACTTGCTTATTCTCGATGAACCAACAAATCACTTAGATTTAAAATCTAAAGATGTGTTGAAAGAAGCCTTACAAAATTTTGATGGCACCTTAATATTAGTTTCTCACGATCGCGATTTCCTGCAAGGTCTCTCTAAAAAAGTATTCGAATTTAAGGAGCAACGTGTTATAGAACATTTTGAAACTATAGACGATTTCTTAGTTAGAAATCGTGTTGAAAGTTTGAAGGCGTTGGATTTGTAAAATTATTTATTAAAATGAAAAATCAGTCCAATTTAGAATAGTAGCCTTCTAAAATTAGCTCCATAGTAGCCACAACAGTCTTCGCGTTCGCTTTGGTAAAGCACATAGGCGGTTTTGTTTTTATCACACTATCATGAGGGCCATCTGTGCTAATCAGTATGTAGCGGTTTCGCAGTTCATTTTTAATATAATGTGCTAACTCCGTATGGGCTTCCATAGAACCTTCTTTTACGATGTCTATACCAATAAATAATCCAGAACCTCTTACATCGCCAATACAAGGGTATGTTTCTTTTAGTTTTTTGAATAGAGATTGGTAATAATCACCAACCACTTTAGCATGCTGCTGTAACTGGCAAGTTTCAATTTCTTTTAAAACTGTTAATGCTATTTTGCAAGAGACGGGATTACCGCCAAAAGAGCTAAAAAACTCAACACCTTTACTGAAACTTTCAGCAATTGCTTTAGTCGTTACGACAGCTCCCATGGGATGTCCGTTGGCGATGGGCTTCCCTAAAATCACGACATCCGGGACAACGTCTTGAGCTTCAAATCCCCAAAAATGATCACCTAAACGTCCAAAACCGGTCTGTACTTCATCACTGATACAAATACCGCCTTGCTTTCTAATCGCAGGATAAAGGGCTTTCAAATACCCTTTTGCTAAAGGGACTTGTCCGCCACAACCTACTATGGGTTCGGTAATAAAAGCAGCAATTGGCGTGTCGCTATTTTCAATCTGTTGAATAGCCGTTTTAGCATAGGCTTTTCCAGCAGTGCCATCATTAGTGGTGTATTGTCCTCTGTAGGTATCCGGAATACGAGTTTCTATAATGTGATTTTTTTGACCTTGTCCTTTCTTGTTATTGTATTTGTAATGACTAATATCAATAGATGTTTGTGTATTACCATGATAGCCATGTTCCATCACCATAATGCTGTCGTGTGATGTGTGCGCATGTGCCAAACGCATCGCTAAATCACTCGCGGCGCTTCCAGAATTAACAAAGAACACCGTGTCCAAAGCTTCTGGAAATTTTGATAGTAAGGCTTCTGCGTAATCTGTGTAGGCATCAAACACATATCTCGTGTTCGTATTCAAAGTAGCCATTTGTTGTGTTGCTATTTTTGTAATTTCTGGATGTGCATGTCCAATATGCGGAATGTTATTATAAGCATCCAAAAACGTATTCCCATAGGCATCGTACATATATTGAAATGCAGCGCCTTTCATATAAATAGGGGTATCATAACTTAAGGATAGTATTGGATTCGAAAGCTTATGACGTTTTGCTATTAAATCGTTTATGGGTTTTGGAGTTTCAATGCAGAAATTGGCAGCTTTATAAAATTCATTTTTCGCTTTTATGGGATTGATGGTTAACCAACGATACAACATGCTCCAGGCATTTTTTTCGCTGCTAGAAGCATACACATTTTCGGGATCTGTTTTTTTTGCCTGTGCCGAATTACAGACACTCGTGCACAAGCGTCCTGCAATGAGATAATACAGAATATTTAATTCTTTCGTCTCTAAGGGAAGCACTTTATGATAGCCTTTTATCACATGAACTGCCCATTTTAAAGGTTCTTCTTTATCGTAACAGGCATAGGTTATCGCAATGGCTAATTCGTTTATTAGTGGCGAATAGGCTAAATCGCCAAAATCGATGAGTCCTGAAACAGCCTTGTCTTTTATTAAAACATTCCATTCGTTAACATCATTATGAATAACAGATTTTCTCAATTCCGGAAGCATAGGCCTCACATGCAAATCGTACTGCTGAAAGAAATAAGACACCAAGTTTCTATCACTAGCCTCTGCAATAGCTGTAATGTATTTTTTATTGAGCTCTAAGTATTGTAAATCCCATTCCCACTGCCGCGCTTTTAAAACATAATTATTAATGTCTAATAACTGAAGATCCATCTGTGCCGTAAAACGCCCAATAGATTCTAATAGTTTAGGAGTATGTTTTGCATTTCCTAAAAAAGTGCCATCCAAAAAAGAGAGTAACCGACAAATCGTTTTTACACCATGTATAGTTTTGATTTTTAGAAAGTCACCAGTTGCAAAAGGAATGGGTTTAGGAAATGACTGGTCTTTTTTTAGGGTCTGTAACACGCTGTTTTCTGCTTCAATTAAAGCTAATATATCTTTGGAAAACACATAGGTTTTGAAGATGTATTTACCCGTATCTGTTTTTAGGAGGTAATTGACATTGTCGTAACCGTTTAGCTTCTTTAAGTCGACGATTTCAAAATTGAACCAAGGTTTGATGGTGTTTAGCATGTGGTGGATTTTGCTAATGCTAAATTAGGTAATATTTAAGTTAAGAACAGAGTGTCAATGAACACTTTGAAACTATAGACGATTTCTAGGTTAGAAATCGGGTTGAGAGTTTGAAGGGTTTGGATTTGTAGGTTGAAAAGATAAACAAATCTAAAGGTGATGCTAAGAATACTTTTAATTGGCGAAAAGCTAAGGATAAGGTTTTAAGTTTAAGAGTAAGAAGAAGAGGTGCTCGTAGTTTTCAAAAGACCATCCAATTGAAAAAGATTAGCTAAAGTAGAAAGATTTAAATTTGAATCTTGCTTAACAAGTATTTTGAAAGCTAGTTCTACCAACACGAAACGTGAAGATTTGAGAAAGGAGGAATTAGTTAACTTAGTGTAATAAGTAAATCACTGGTTGATTTTTTTTAATTAATAGATGAATATTTAAACTTATCCCTCTGAATTATACAGTATAATTCATTAAGAAATTCATATAATTTGGTATTTTTGATTTTAAACTTCTATTCTATTGTCTCTTGAAAATAAAAAAAACAAATAGTATTAAAGCTGTAGATTTCTTTTGTGGTGGTGGTGGAATGAGTTATGGTATGCAAAAATCTGGCATTCAGGTTATAGCAGGAATTGATTATGAAGAAAATTGTAGAGCAACTTATGAAGCCAATATAAAAAATGCAAAATTTTTAAAAGCCGATGTTTTTGAATTGAAGGAAGAAGAGTTAGAAAAAACTTTGAACCTAAAAAGAGATGATGATGAGTTGTTACTCATAGGCTGTAGTCCTTGTCAATTTTGGAGTATAATAAATACTGATAAAAAGAAATCTCAAAAATCTAAAAATCTACTCGTTGAGTTTGAACGATTCGTTAAGTATTTTAATCCTGGTTATGTAGTAGTCGAAAATGTACCTGGTGTTCTTCGTAAGAAAAGAGAAAGTGGATTAGAAGCATTTATAAATTGGCTCAAATTAAATAAATACACTGTTCATTTTAAAGTGCATAATACATCGGAATATGGTGTTCCTCAAAATAGAAAGCGATTTACTTTAATTGCAAATAGAATCACTGATAACGAATTAGAACCTATTAAGGCAAATAAGAAGCTAACAGTTAAAGATGTTATTGGTGAAGAAAATGGTTTTTTAAAAATAAAAGCTGGACACAAGGATGAAACTGACTTTAACCATTCCGTTCCTAATGTTAGTGAATTAACTCTAAGACGTATAAAAAAAGTAAAAAAAGATGGTGGAAATCGTCTTAGTTTTGCGAATAATCCTGAACTTCAATTAGATTGTTTTATAGGAAGAGATACTTCTTTTAAAGATACTTTCGGTAGATTGTGGTGGGATAAACCTTCACCAACAATTACTACAAAATTCTTCAGTGTTTCCAATGGACGATTTGTTCATCCTGTAGAAAATAGGGCTTTATCTATTAGAGAGGGAGCTACTTTACAATCTTTCCCTAAAGATTATAAATTTATAGGAACTAGTATGGGAAGTTTAGCAAGATTAATTGGAAATGCAGTTCCTCCTGAATATGCAAAAAGAGTAGGACAAGCAATAATTCAAAATCATATGAATGCAATTTAGAACAAAGGCAAGAGCAGTTGATTTACTTGGAAAAGGTCAGATTGCAGATTTACCTACAGCTATAACTGAGTTATGGAAAAACGGTTTTGATGCTTACGCAGATAACTTAAGTGCCGAAATTTTCTTGAAAGATTATAAAGGATTGGAATCTCCTATGTTTATGATGACTGATGATGGAAAAGGAATGTCTAAAGCTGAAGTTTTTGATAAATGGCTTGTTTTAGGTACTGATTCCAAAAGTCGGATAAAAAATCAAGATGTTGAAAGTGAAGAAACTTTATATAAAAAACCAAGAATAAAAGCTGGAGAAAAAGGAATTGGTAGACTTTCTGTAGCATTTTTAGGTTCACCAATGCTGATGCTTACAAAGAAAAGAGGTCACCCTTTACAAGCTTTATTCTTTGATTGGAGATTACTTGAAAATTACAACCTTTTTTTAGATGATGTTCAAATTCCTGTTATAGAAATTGAAAATGAACAGTCTTTTAGAAATAATTTTAAAGAGTTACAAAAAGAGTTTTTATTAAATTTTGAGATTGTAAATGATATAGATGGTAAACCAATCTGGGAAGAAGAACAAGTTCCATTAAAAAAAACAATATTAAATTCAATTAAATCTATTAAGCTTCCAGATTTTTTTGAAAAGGATATATTGAAAAACTTATTAGATCAAAAAGAAGATCATGGTACGAAGTTTTTGATTTTTGAGCCAGAAGAACAAATAATTAATCTGCTAAAAACTGATTCAAATGATGAAAATATTGAAGTCAGAAATAGTTTAGCTGGTTTTAATAATCCGTTTATCAAGGATCAACTTCCTGTCAAAACATCTTTTCCAATTCATAAGACAATTGGAAATGACTATGATTTTCTTACAAGTAAAGGGAATTTTTTCGAACCAAAAGATTATGAATTTGCTGATATTTTAATTGATGGTGATTTTAATGGTAAAGGGGAATTTAAAGGAAAGGTAAAGATTTATGAAAAGGAAATTGATTACCAATTCGAAAATAATCGTAGTTCATATAAAAATACTGACTATGGCTCTTTCTCAATAAAATTGGGTTATTCTCAAGGATTTTTAAAGGATTCTAAGCTAGAATCTTCTCTTTGGGATAAAATAAATAAAAAAGTTTCTGATTTTGGAGGCCTTTACATTTATAGAGATGGTTTTAGAGTTTTACCATATGGTAAAGCTGAGTCTGATTTTTTAGAATTTGAACAAAGAAGAGCAAAAAGAATAGGTACTTATTATTTTGGGCATAGAAGAATGTTTGGTTTTATAGGCTTAGAGAGGGATCGAAATAAAAATTTAAAAGATAAATCTAGTAGAGAAGGTTTAATTAATAACTCTGCTTATCGCTGTTTTAAGAATGACTTAATAGCCTTATTCTTAGACTTGGCAAATGAGTATTTTTCTGATAAAGCTAAACAATCATTATTTCTTGATGAGAAGAAAAAATATAATGAGCAAGCAGAAGCACTCAAGGATGATATAAAAAGAACTAGAAAAGAAAAAATTGAATATTCAAAATCATTAAAAGAATATCCAATAAAATATGACAAGTATAAAAAAGAGTACAAGGACTTAATAGATAGTCTTGCTAATAAAGTATCACAAGTAAATCTAGTTTATTCTGAAATAGAAGACTTATTATCTAAAATAAACAAGCTTGATATCGGATATAAGGATCTATTTCCTGAAACGCCAAAATCTTATAAGCCAACAGAATTGCAACTGGATAGATTGAGTAAATATGAAGAGCAAATAATAGATTTTAACGAAACTATTAAAAAGGAAAGCAAAGGATTAATGCTTGAGGTTCAAAAGAGACTTGAAGTAAAAGATTTGCAAAATGAATTTGCAAAAAATACTGCCGAATATAAAGCAGCTCTAGAAAAATTACTATATGATAATAAATCAATTCTTTCTAATAAGTCGAATTCTTTAAATCAAGAGTTTTCAAAAAAATCTTCAGAAACACTCAAAGATTTAGATTTTCAAAAGGAAAAGATACTAAACTCAATAAAAACAAAAGAAGATGTAATAAATGGGTTAAAGATTATTAGTGAAAAGTTTGAATTTTTAAGAGAGCAAATAAAGAAAGAAATGCTACCGTTAGTTCAGCATATTGAAAAACTAGGGTTTGATATAGATGAAGAATTAGTACAGGGAGCATATAAGGCTGAATATGAAAATATTAAGTCCAAATGGGAACAAACTAGAGAAACAGCTCAGTTAGGGATTGCTGTTGAAATAATTGATCATGAATTTAATGTGTTGTACTCTCAAATTAATTCTTCAATAAATAGAATTCAAAAAGAAGTAGATCCTAAAGTAAAGTCAGATTTCAATAATTTGAAATCATTTTTCAAAGCGCTAGAGGATAAATATGCCCTTTTATCTCCTTTATACAGAATATCAGGAGTAATACCCAAGGAAATTATATGTGATAGTATATACAATTATTTAAAGAAATTTTTTGAAAGGAAAATGCTTGAGGAAGAAGTCATCTTTACAGCTACACCTAGTTTTAAGAAACATACATTAGAAATTAAAGAACCTGTAATTCATACAGTCTTTATTAACCTTATTAATAATGCTTTATACTGGATAAGAAATAGTGATAGAAAAGAAATCATTCTAGATTATAACAAAGCTACAGAAGAAATTTTAATTATTAATTCTGGTCAAAAAATAGAGTCTCATAGATTAGAAAAAATATTTGAATTATTTTATTCTAATAAACCAAGTGGGAGAGGAATAGGTTTGTATTTGTCTAGGGAAAGTTTACAAGAAAGTTATTATGACATCTACGCTACAAATGATATTAAATATAATCGCTTAGATGGAGCATGTTTTGTAATTAAAAAGATAGACTAAAAAAATAAAATGACCTTATATCAAAAAACAAAAGAAATTGTTTACCAATCAATAAATTCGGTCATATTTATTGATAATAATGCTGTAGAGTCATTTACAAAAAAAATTGATAACTCAATAGTAGAAGAAAAGCTATCTAGAGATTTATATCGAAAATTTAAGAAAGAGGGAATGTCTCTGTCTGTCCATAAGTTTATAAAGAAGAATATTAGTGATCAAAACACTTTAAAATATTTACTAAATGATAGAGATTTAATATTACTTGATTGGGATCTTGATAATCTTGATGAAGGCAAATATTCTTTAAATCTTTTGTCAAAGATAGTTAAGCAAAAACATATTCATTTTTGTTCAATTTACACGTCTAAATCTAATCAAGATGAGATAATAGATAAAATCACGATGTATTTTTCTGGGTATACAAGGGATTACTATGATAATATAAAAGACGAATTGGATGATTATCAAAAAGCTGATCCTAAATTGTTTGAACGTATTAGTTTAAATAATATTGACTTAAATAAAAGAATGAATAATGAATTTAGGGAACTAGACCCTGGATTGCCTAAGTTAATCCAGGATTTAACTGAACTAAAATTTGGAGAAGCTTTGGTTCAAGTAAAAAAAGCGTTTTCAAGTTTTCTCAAATCAAAAGATTCAAATCCAATACCTAGTCATATAAATAAGAGCAATAAAACATTAAATATTAATAATACTCTGATAACTATTATTAGTAAAAAAGAAAATAGTGCTAAAAAAATATTAGAAAAACTCAGTAATCAATTATGGAAATCAGACAATTGTTTTAGTCAAATACTTGGCTTGGATATGCAAAATAGTTTTACAGAACAAGCTTCATTTATAGATAAAAATCTGTTGAATTCATCTATTGATACATTATTGTATCATAGGCAGAAATTAATTGATGATGGGTTAAAATTTGAATTTGAATCTTTCATTAAAGAAATCTTACATGAACAAGCAAAACTAACCTTAGAAGATGCAAATCTAAAAGTACTTGACAATACTTTTTTAGAAAAAATTTCTAAGAAAAATTACAAGGTAGCAGATAAAGATTTAGCAAGACTAAATGCATTTTATAATGGTTCATATATAAAGAATAAAGAAAAACTAAATTTTGGTGATATCTTTTATCATTCTAAAACAAATCAATATTATCTATGTATTACTGCATTATGTGATTGTTTGCATCCTGAAAACATAAAAAATAATTTTTTTTTTGTTATAGGTCGTACAACTAAAGTTATGGCCGAAGCTTTAGAAACAGGTGATGGAAATTTTAAGTCTTATATAGCAAGTGATAATTGCATTAAATGGACCATGCCAGAGGATGACTGGAATAAAGGAGATTATATTAAGCCAGTTCAATTACATATTCCATGTACTGACCTGAAAAATAAAGAGTTGGTAATTCAATTTATAAAAGATGGTTCTCATTCAACCGAAACTGTCAAATATGCTTTTACATTAAAAGATCAGTATGCTCAAAGAATTGCAAACCATACTTTCTTTCACCCTCTGAGAGTAGGAGTTGATTTTGTCAAAAAAAATTAATAGCGTATAATGATTATTAAAGAGCACATATTTAAATCATGGCTTGCAAAAAACCACACACAAATATCTGCTCCAGATAAGTATATTAAGACAATAACCACTCTCAGTAATCATTTAAAGAAAAATGGGATAAGTCAAACGGATCTATTCTTAATAGATAGCCCTAGTGAATCAATAAAACTTAAAAAGTTATATTTTGAAAACTCAGAATTATTTCAAAAGAATGTCATTGGAAAAAATATGTATAGTCGGGCTTTTGACTTATATATTGAATTTTTAAATGATACTTATAAATCTGAGTCCATTACAGATGACATTATAAATATTTATAATCAGTCACAAGAATCAGAAACTGAAAAACAAAATTTAATTTTAAGTAGAATTGGGCAAGGAAAGTATCGTAAAAAACTCATTGAATATTGGAATTATTGTTCGGTTACTAAATATCCAGAAGTTACACTTCTTATTGCTTCCCATATAAAACCTTGGAAAAAATCCAATAATTTTGAAAAATTAGATGTATTCAATGGACTCCTTTTAATCCCAAACATTGACAAAGTATTTGATAGTGGTTTAATAACATTTAAAAATGACGGGACAATTATTACTTCTGATTTATTTAACAACCCATTGGAATTAGGGATAAATAGCGACATGAAAATTGAACTTAATGAAGAGAATAAACCTTATTTAGAATACCATAGAGATTGTGTTTTTAGAAAATAGCCAGAGCCTTAAAATTGTGTTAATCGATTTACCTAAAGAATGACTTTTTTTATCTACTATATCCTAATGCGCCTCTAACCAATTCAAACCCACATCCATCTCAACATCCAAAGGAACTTCCATTGTATACGCATTTTCCATTTCTGCTTTAATCATAGCTTTCATGTCGTCGAGTTCTGGTTTATAAACATCAAAAACCAATTCATCGTGTACTTGTAAAAGCATTTTAGATTTATAATCACCAGATTTAAGCTTATCATAAATATTAATCATGGCAATTTTAATAATATCTGCAGCACTTCCTTGTATAGGTGCATTGACCGCATTTCGTTCTGAGGCGCCGCGAACAACGGCATTACGAGAATTGATATCCTTTAAATAACGACGACGCCCTAAAACCGTTTGCACATAACCATGATCTCTTGCGAAATCCACTTGCTTACTCATATAGGCGCGCAATTTTGGATAGGTCTCATAATACGTGTCAATCAATTCTTTAGCTTCGCCACGCGATAAATCGGTTTGGTTACTTAAACCGAAAGCAGAGACCCCCTAGATGATTCCGAAATTGACCGTTTTAGCATTACTACGTTGTTCTCTCGTGACTTCGTTAAGTGGTACATTAAAAACCTTAGACGCTGTTG
>JAWUVW010000027.1:0-11205 GCA_034112185.1 Flavobacteriaceae bacterium
ACCGTAAACAATTCTAAGCGTCCAATAAGCATTAAAAAAGAGGCCCACCACTTTCCTAATGGCGGCAAAGCCGCATAATTATTAACCGGTCCAAAATCACCTAAAGCAGGCCCGACATTACCTAAACTAGAAGCCGACAAACCAATGGCAGACATAAAATCTATTTGAAACATCGAAAAAACTAGTGCACCAACAATAAAGGACAGCATATATAGGATAAAGAATCCTAAAATATTAAAAACAATATCACCAGAAACAGACTTTCCGTTATAACGCACAGGTACAATAGCGTTGGGGTGCAACGCGCGTTTAAACTCTAAAAACCCATTTTTTATCAAAATTAACTGGCGCACCACCTTTACGCCACCAGCAGTACTCCCTGCAGAACCTCCTAAAAACATTAAACCAAAAAAGAAAACGGTTAAAAATGGGGTCCACATCGTATAGTCTGCGGTTACAAAGCCTGTCGTAGTAACAATCGCCAAAACTTGAAATAACCCATGTCTTATAGCACTTTCACCTTCACCAAACACCATTGGATGCGCTATGGAAGATTGCGATACATCTGCTCTAAAATAGATTAAAAGGGCGGCAATTACAGTGAAAATAACTATAAATCTAAAATAGAGTCTAAACTCCTCGTCTTGCATGATTTTAGACACTTTCCCTTTAAACATAAAGTAACTTAACACAAAATTAGTTCCCGCTAAGAACATAAAGAAAATGATGATGTATTGTATCGCAGGATTATCGTTCCAATGGGCCACACTCGCATTTTTAGTAGAAAACCCGCCAGTTGACAAGGTACTTAAGGAATGGTTAATCGCATCAAAAAACGACATTCCAGCAACTTGTAAAAGAACCGTTTCAGCAGCGGTATAACCAACGTAAATCAACCATAAACGTTTTGCTGTATCGGTAATTCTAGGATGTAATTTATCACCTCCAGGGCCTGGTGCTTCAGCGGCAAACAATTGCATCCCTCCGACTCCGAGTAAGGGCAAAATAGCGATGGCTAAAACGATAATTCCCATACCACCAATCCAATGTGTGGTACTTCTCCAAAACAACACCCCTTTTGGTATCACTTCGATATCATTTAGAATACTAGCACCTGTTGTGGTATAACCAGACATGGTTTCAAAAAAAGCATCTGTAAATGAAGGAATGGCTTCGGTCACTAGGTAAGGTAATGTACCTGTTAAAGACATCACGATCCAACCAAAGGCGACCACAATATACCCTTCGCGTTTATTCATCTCCTTGCGGTGATCTCTTGTACGAAACATGGCGAACGCCCCCATGAGCAAGGTCGCTAAGCCTGCTAGAAATAATTCGAAAGTCACACCATCTTTATAGATGAGACTTATTAACGTGGCAATCATCATAAAACCACCATTGAACAAGAGCAGCAATCCAAAAAAATGGAAGATAATTTTATAATTAAGCTTTATGCGAGCCATACCGTCAATTCGTGTTTGGAATATTCTAAGAGAAAAAAGTTTCGACTTCAGAAATGGAACGCGGCAGACAACACACCACAACACGATCACCTGCTTCAATTTTAAAGCTTCCTAATGGGATTAAACCGTTTCCATCTCTAATTACACCTCCAAAAATAGCTGATCTCGGGAAATTTAAATCCTTAATACGCTTATTCGTGATTTTAGAATCTGGTTTTACCACAAATTCTAAAAGTTCAGCGTTCATGTTCGTTAGCTTCGTCATGGCCACAACTTCTCCTTTTCTAATGTATCTAAATATATTATTTGCAGCCAGTAACTTCTTATTGATCAATGTATCTATTCCAATAGACTGAGACAATTGATAATAATCCATATTTTCTACCAAAGCAATGGTTTTCTTAACGCCTTTAGATTTTGCCAAAAGACAAGACATAATGTTAGTTTCAGAATTCCCCGTAACAGAGATAAAAGCATCCATATCAGAAATATTTTCTTCTTCTAAAATTTCAACCTTTCTACCATCACCACAAATCACTAAAGCGTTTGGTAAATCCTCCGCTAAATCTTCGGCTACCGATTTTTTACTTTCAACAATTTTTACATTAAACTTACTATCACAAAGCTCTTTTGCCGTTTGAAAACCTATTTGACTGCCGCCAAGAATCATTATATTTTTAATATCAACCTTAACTTTCCCTGATAATTCGAATAATTCGTCATCACCGCCTTTAGAGGTCATAAACACCACTTTATCACCTTCTTTAAAAATAGTATCTCCTCTCGGTATAATTGTATATTGTGTTCCGTAACGCTGAATAGCGATGGGAATAAAGTGCAATTCAGAAAATAACTCAGCGGCCTCTTTTACGGTTTTACCAACGAATCTTGCTGTCCGAGATAAGCGTAAACCTAACATGGTAAGCGCACCATCTTCGAACTCATAGGTGTCATTAAATCCATACTGATTTAATAAAAGTTCTATTTCTGAAGCGGCTAAAGACTCTGGGGAAATTAGTTCGTCAATTCCGAGTTTTGAAAATCCGACCGTTTCTTTATTGTCTATAAATTCTGTGTTAGAGATCCGTGCAATAGTTCGTTTTGCACCAAGCTGCTTAGCAATAACACTAGCCGTAATATTTATACTCTCTGAAGATGTCACAGCAATAAAAAGCGCAGCTGTCTCGATACGTGCTTCTCGAAGAATAGCAATAGACGTAGCGTCACCTTTTATGGTCTTAATATCTAAATGCTCGCCTGCATAAGACAAACTATCTTTTTTAGTGTCTATAAGGGTGATCTCTTGCGACTCGTAGGACAATAACTTTGCCAAATGAAATCCTACTTCTCCTGCACCTGCGATAATTATTTTCACACGTCTAAATTTTTATATTTATGCATTAAAATAAACACGCAAATATACTAAGAAGTTGTAAGTTAATAAGTATTCTTAGTTATAAGTACCTAAAGTATTAAAGTTATTTAGTTAAATCAAATCGTATTTTAAAATTAAGTTCAGCACCTTTATGTTTTGCTCAGAATATCACATCTATGAAATCGGCACCTTCTTAATCTTAGCTTTATATACTTATAACTTCTTAGTATATTTATTCTATAAAAGTTGAAAATTTAACTTTATTTCATGAACCACTTTGTTAGTCCATGTAATTTTTTTCATTTCGTTTTGAAATTTTCAAATGAAAAAATTCATGTACTTTTGCAAAAAAAAATTAATGAGTGAAAAGGTAAATCCATATAAAGATAGCGGTGCTTCTAAGAAAGCTCAGGTTACACAAATGTTTGATACGATATCTAAGGAATATGATGGATTAAACAGAGTTATCTCTTTTGGCATTGACGTAAAATGGAGAAATAAAGTAGTAAAACTGGTTGCTAATAAAAATCCTAAAAACATCTTAGACATTGCCACAGGTACGGGAGATTTAGCCATTAGCTTAACATCTACTAATGCTACGGAAATTATTGGGTTAGACATTAGTAATGGTATGCTAGAGGTTGGTCGCCAGAAAATAGCGTCTAAAAATTTAGATGGTATTATCTCAATGATTATTGGCGATTCTGAAGATCTACCTTTTAAAGACAGTACCTTTGACGCTATTACGGTTGCCTTTGGAGTTCGTAATTTTGAACATTTAGAAAAAGGGCTTGCTGAGATTTTAAGAGTCTTAAAACCAAATGGTATTTTTGTTATTTTAGAAACTTCAGTACCAACGAATCCAATCTATAAAGCAGGTTATACGATGTACTCTAAATTGATTCTTCCAACTATTGGGAAACTATTTTCGAAAGATAGGGTGGCTTATAAATATTTAAGTGAATCCGCTTCTGTTTTTCCTTATGGTGAAGCATTGAACAATATTTTAAGAAAAATTGGGTTTATCAGTGTCGAAGACCAACCACAAACCATGGGTGTGGCTACAATTTATTCCGCATCTAAAGCATAAAATGAAGAAAACAGTAATTTTTATAGTACTTTTAATAACGTTTCAAAGCGCTACAGCTCAACTGTTCACTAAGGAGAAAGTTGCCAATAATATTGATAATATTGACCAAAAGCTTTTATCTTGGGGTTACTTTTTGGGATTTAATCAATACGACTTCAAATTCAACTATACTGAAGACTTAAAGGATATTTTAGTTGACAATAGCTTTGGGTTTCATTTAGGGCTCGTTGGTGATTTGCGAATTAACAACTACTTAAATCTGAGATTAGAACCCGGCGTATTCTTCACGACCAGAAACTTACGTTATGACGAGAGTTATTTTGACGGCATGGAGTTTAACAATTCTGACTTACTAAGAGAGGTGAAATCTACTTACGTCCATATTCCTTTATTACTAAAAGCGTCAACAAAGCGTATTAATAACATCAAGCCTTTTATCATTGGCGGTGTTTCGGTAGCTTTAAATTTATCAAGTAATGAAGATAATCCTGATGACAATAGCGCAGGTCAATTTAGAATGGTAAAGACTACTTATTTCTACGAAATTGGCTTTGGTATCGATTTATACCTACTTTACTTTAAATTCACGCCTTCAATTCGTGGTGTGTTTGCTATGAATGATGAAATTATTAGAGATGCAGATCCTAATAGTCCTTGGACAGGTAATGTCGCAAAAATGCAAACGAGAGGCCTTTTCATCAACTTTACGTTCCAATAGTTCGTCTCCTAAATTCACTCAAAATTATAGCCGTAGCGTTAGCGACATTTAAGCTCTCTGTGGGTTTCGTGTCTCCAAACTGCGGTATCGTAATTTTCCGTTTCACTTTAGACTGAATCGTTTCAGAAATACCATTAGCTTCATTTCCTAATATCACAATACCTTCATTTGGTAAATCTGCTGTATAGATATTTTCGCCATTCATAAAGGTTCCAAAAATCGCGGCACCATGAGATTCTAAATACCCTTCTAAATCCAGATAGCAGACATTTACACGCGTTAAAGACCCCATTGTTGCCTGCACTACTTTTGAGTTATAACAATCTACAGTATTTAAACTACAGACTAAATCTTTTATACCATACCAATCACAAAGACGAATAATAGTCCCTAAATTCCCAGGATCTCTAATAGCATCTAAGGCGATGATTAAACCTGTTTTTGTGGATTTCTTTTGCTCAGGAATTTTAAAAATTGCCAAAGCTGTGTTAGGGCTTTTTAAGGTTGAAATCTTTTTTAAATCCACTTCCGAAATTTCACAAACAGACGCAGTAGGTGCATCAAAAATTGATTTCGTGGTGTATAGCGTTACCAGTTTAAAATCCGAATCTAGAAATTCAGAAATACCTTTTATGCCTTCGACTGCAAATAACCCAAGCTGTTGCCTATTTTTTTTTTGACCTAAACTTTTAATTAACTTTATTTGATTCTTTGATAACATTAAAATGTCTTTACATTTGTTAGACAGAATACAAAGTAAACCTTTTTTGGACTAATTTTTGTTTCAATACTACATTATCAAAAAAACGATACAACTTTTGACTTTGCAAAACCGCATTTCGTCTTTAATTAAACACCACAAATTACTTTGTTCTAAGGTGCTTTTACTTGTATTTGTTTTAACCCTTAATTCGTGTAACGTCGTAAAGCGCGTTAAAGATGATGATCACCTTATAACCGAAAACACAATTTTAGAAGACGGCAAAAAAAACAATGACGAGCGTGTTAATAATATCGTTATACAAAAGACGAACTCAGGTATTCGAAAATTTTTAGGCTTTCCTTTGCGACTTCATATTTATAATTTGGCGCGACCTAATATAGACTCTATTCTAAACGTAAATATCTTAAGTGATTCCTCTAAAGTAAAGCGAAAAACGGCTTTACTTTCTAAAAAACAATTTGATAAGACTATCGCGTCTCGCCGTGATTTTAATAATTGGTTAAAACGCACAGGAGAAGCACCTACGATTGTCAATGAGGAGCAAACGGTCAAAACGGCTAATAATCTAAGAAAATACTATTTCAGTAAAGGTTGGTTTAATAATGAAGTGAACTATGACATTGAAAAAGACAGCAGTAAACGTGCTAAAGTGACCTATAAAGTCACTAAGAACGCCCCTTACAAGATCGATTCTATTAATCCCATTATTAGTACGCCTGCGATAGATTCACTTTACGGCACCTTGAGTAAAGCCTCACTTCTTATAAAAGGAGAGCAATATGATGAGCAAAATTTCGAAAACGAACGCGAACGTATAAATACCTACTTACGAAATGCTGGCTTCTTCTATTTTGGACAAGACTATATTCGTTTTGAAACTGACACTATTGGTACCAATCATAAAATTAACACCGATTTAAAAATTTCTAATCGTACCATTAGAGGAGAAGATTCTACGACTACAAGACCTTTTAAAATTTATAAAATAAAGGAAGTCAATCTTTATACAGATGCTAATTTTGAAAACCAATTCAAAACCATATCGGATACGACAACATACAACGATTTTAATCTTTATAGCAAAGATAAATTAAGATTTAGGCCAGAAGCTCTCACTGATGCTGTATTCATCAATAAAGGTGATACGTATAGTGATTTGGCCAGAAGTAGAACCTCTCGCTATCTTAACAACTTACAAATGTTTAGATATCCTAGAATAGAATACCTTGAAAATGAAGCTGACACTTCACTCACCACAAATATATACTTAGAACCTAAGAAAAAATATTCCCTAAGCTTTGATCCAGAAATTAATCAGAGTAATATTCAAACTCTTGGCCTTGCTTTTAGCACCGGTTTAAAAATTAGAAATGTATTTAGAGGCGCCGAAACTTTAGAAATAACCGCTGTTACGGCTATTGGCTCTTCAAAAGAATCGTCAAATTCTGAAGACGCCTTTTTTGACATTAATGAATTTGGTGGCAATATTAGACTTACTATTCCGAGATTGTTTACCCCTTTTAATACCGATAAGATTATACCAAAATACATGTCCCCTAGCACGACAATTAATCTATCAGCAACGAGTCAACAGAATATTGGATTAGATAAGCAAACCTCAACTGGTGTATTGGGCTATAATTGGTTTCCATCCAAAACAGTTACGAACACATTAAACTTATTTAATGTTCAGTTTGTAAAGAATCTTAACCCAAGTAATTACTTTGGAGTTTATAGCACCTCTTTTGACAGACTTAATACTATTGCACAAGATATTGATTATATTGCCTCTGACGGAAGCCTAATAATACCCCCAGAAGATTATTCCCCAGCTGATCTATTTATTAACGATGTTTTAACTGGCAGCACTGTTTTAGTTCCTGCAGACGAAGATTATATCGATGTCAATAATATTGAAGAACGTAAAGTACGTCTAACCGAAAATAACCTTATCTTTTCTACAAGTTTCGCCTATAAAAAAGATAAGCGTAAAAACATTTTTGATAACGATTTTTCAGTTTTCAAATGGCGTGTTGAATTGGCAGGTAATTTACTATCTAATATTTCCGGAATTTTAGGCTCTCCAAAAAATGAATTAGGAAACTACGAGGTCTTTGGTGTTGCATTTTCACAATATTTTAAAACTGAAGTCGACTATGTAAAATATTTTGACTTAGGCAGAAAAAATGTATTTGCGTTCCGAACCTATGCTGGTATAGCGATTCCTTATGGCAACTCTAATAGTATTCCTTTTGCCAAAAGTTTCTTCGCTGGTGGTCCAAATGACAATAGAGCTTGGACGGCCTATAATTTAGGTCCGGGAAGTTCTAAAACTTCAGATGAGTTTAATGAAGCTAACTTTAAAATTCATTTAAGTGCAGAACAACGCTTTAATTTGTTTGGTAATGTTCGAGGCGCCTTGTTTGTAGACGCAGGTAATATTTGGAATGTACTAGACAATGTAACGGAAGAAGCGGCAACCTTTACTAATTTTAGCTCTTTAAAAGATATTGCTATTGGTTCTGGATTTGGTTTACGATACGACTTCGACTTTTTCGTATTACGTTTTGATGTTGGCTTTAAAACTTACGACCCATCATTAGACGAAGGTAACCGTTGGTTTAAAGATTACAACTTTAGAAATGCCGTTTATAATATCGGTATTAACTATCCTTTTTAAGTCTTATCTTTTTTTCTTAAACTATAACGTTTTCGGGATTCAATGTGGTATTTATCTTCTAAAACACTGAATGTTATATTCAAAATTCCGTATTTTTGATATCTAAATTTTTCAATACTAAAATTATGAGTCATAATATTAAACCTGGAGTTGCTACAGGAAAAGAAGTTCAAAATATTTTCAATTACGCTAAAGAAAAGGGCTTTGCCTTACCCGCTGTTAATGTGATTGGTTCTAATACAATAAATGGTGTTTTAGAAACTGCAAAAGCGTTAAATGCACCCGTTATTATTCAGTTTTCGAATGGTGGAGCTGTATTTAATGCAGGTAAAAGTTTAAGTAACGACGGTCAGAAAGCTGCAATTGCAGGTTCTATTGCTGGTGCAAAACACGTACACCAGATGGCTGAAGCTTATGGCGTTCCCGTAATTTTACATACAGATCATTGTGCTAAAAAATTATTGCCTTGGATTGATGGTTTATTAGATGCTAGTGAACAACACTTTGCAGCAACAGGAAAGTCTCTTTTTAGTTCTCACATGATTGATTTATCTGAAGAACCATTAGAAGAAAACATAGCGATTTGTAAGCAGTACCTTGCTAGAATGAGCAAAATAGGTATGACTTTAGAGATTGAGCTTGGTATTACCGGTGGTGAAGAAGATGGTGTTGATAATAGTGATGTTGATGACTCTAAACTATACACACAACCAGAAGAAGTGGCTTACGCTTATGAAGAGTTAAGTAAAGTAAGTGACCAGTTTACTATTGCTGCCGCTTTCGGTAATGTGCATGGCGTTTACAGACCTGGGAATGTGAAATTGACTCCAAAAATCTTAAAAAACTCACAAGAGCATATTACCAAAAAATACAATGTTGAGCATAATCATATTGATTTTGTATTTCACGGTGGATCTGGTTCTACAGTTGAAGAGATCAGAGAGGGTATTAGCTATGGTGTTATTAAAATGAATATCGATACGGATATGCAATATGCATTTTTAAGTGGCGTTAGAGATTATGTACAAGATAAGAAAGACTACTTACAAACTCAGATCGGTAATCCAGATGGTAACGATATCCCTAACAAGAAGTATTACGATCCACGTGTTTGGTTACGTAAAGGTGAAGATGCTTTCGTAGCAAGACTTAAAAAAGCCTTTGAAGATTTAAACAACGTAGATACTTTATAAAAGAAACAGGATAATTTTAAAAACCCATTAGGACTCATAACCTGAGTTTTAATGGGTTTTTGTATGCTTATAAAATCAATTTTTGAGATAAGGCTTTCAATTTTTGGGTTTCACTAAATAAGTAGTAATTTTGTGGGCTTTGTATTGCCAAAAGCACAACTAACTAAAACAACGATTAAAGGATTATAAAAACATCTAAAAATCGTAAACCTAAAACCCTCCTGAGTGCCGCACTCAGATTTTCTAAGTGCGACGTCGAAGGATCCTAAACCTAATATACAGATGGCTTGGTTTAAAAGAAAAGATAAAGGAATTCAGACCTCAACCGAGGAAAAGAAAGATACACCGAAAGGACTTTGGTACAAATCCCCAACCGGAAAAATAATTGATACCAAAGAACTAGAACAAAATTTTTATGTGAGTCCAGAAGATGGCTACCATGTAAGAATTGGAAGTAAAGAATACTTCGAAATACTATTTGATGATAATAAATTTGAGGAGTTAGATGCGAATCTAACCTCTAAAGACCCTTTAAAATTTGAGGATACAAAAAAATATCCAGACCGTTTAAAAGCGGCACAAGCAAAAACAAATCTAAAAGATGCTGTACGCACAGCCGTTGGAAAATCTAAAGGAAAAGATCTGGTTATAGCTTGTATGGATTTTAGCTTTATTGGTGGTTCTATGGGGAGTGTTGTTGGCGAAAAAATTGCCAGAGCTGCCGCTTATGCTTTAAAAAAGAAAATACCATTAATGATTATTAGTAAATCTGGTGGTGCGCGTATGATGGAAGCGGCTTTATCTTTAATGCAGTTAGCTAAAACCTCTGTTAAGCTTGCACAGTTAGCCGATGCAGGTATTCCCTATATTTCATTATGTACCGATCCCACAACAGGTGGCACAACAGCATCATTTGCAATGTTAGGGGATATTAACATCTCAGAACCAGGAGCTCTAATTGGCTTTGCTGGCCCAAGGATCGTAAGAGACACTACAGGTAAGGAATTACCTGAAGGTTTTCAAACTTCAGAATTTTTATTAGAACATGGCTTTTTAGATTTTATTACACACCGAAAAGACTTAAAAAACAAGATTAATTTATATCTGGACTTGATAAAAAACCAACCTTTAAGAGCCTAAACCACACGAAAAGAGCTTTTTAGCTATTTTTTTTATGTAGATTACTTCCGGTTTTATATCTTTAGTATCATAACGTGTGAACCTTTTTAATTTTGTTAATATTAAACTATTAAACCTAAAACCATGAACATTACAAAAAAAATTAGCCTATTACTATTCGTCATTCTTACAGCGTTCTCTTGCGACGAGTTAGATGAATTAACTGAGTTCAATATTACTGAGGGGTTTAGTACTTCATTTAATATTGACTTACCAGATTTAGGAGAAGGAATGCCTGCAAGTATTACAGAAACAGCAACAATTGATATTTCATCTGTTCAAGAGATTCAAGATAATTTAGATTTAATACAAAATATAGCAATTAATTCTCTGACCTATGAAATTAGAGATTTCACAGGTGCTGAAGATGCAACTATAACAGAAGCCTCTTTAAGCTTTAATGGTACTAGTATTTCTGTGTCTAATATAAACCTCCAAGAGTCAGATGATAATAATACCGTTTATGAAATTGAAGATACAACCTTGTTCAATAGCATTGCTAATGATTTAGGAAATAATCCTGAAATTACAGCGACGATCACAGGAACTATAAATGCGACTCCCGTAAAATTCGATGTCATTGTAAATTTAGATGTGACTGTAACGGTAGATGTTCTATAACTAGATTAAAATTATCAAATAAAAAAAAGCGAGCCAAATGGCTCGCTTTTTTTATGTAACAGAAACTTATACTAATACAAAGTGAGGTCTATTTCTTGCCCATTATTAAATGTAAATGTGGCTTGATTATCACAATCACCAACACTATAATCAAATGGTCCA
>JAWUVW010000028.1:0-60186 GCA_034112185.1 Flavobacteriaceae bacterium
ATTCATTTGTTTTAAATAGGCGTTGATGGTCAATGAATCTGGTGTTGTGTGTGTCGCTTTATAGGTTGTATTATCAACCATTATCTTAACGGTAGATAATAAACCAACTTTATACCCTGCTTTTTTAAAGAGTTGATATAATAAACTTGTTACTGTGGTCTTTCCGTTCGTACCAGTGACACCAATTAGCTTTAAATTTTCTGAAGGGTGCTCGTAATAATTCGCTGCCATGTACGCCAACGCTTGATTAGAATTTGCAACTTCGATATAAGTGATACCTTCTTCAATAATTTCCGGAAGCACTTCACATACTATTGCTATTGCCCCATCTTCAATCACCTTCTCAATGTATTTATGACCATCGGTAATGGATCCTGAAATCGCTACAAAAACATCATTGGTGTTAATTTGACGCGAATCGAATTCAATTTTATTGACCACAGTACTGGTGCTACCAACTACAGTATTAATAGGAACCTTATACAATATGTCTTTTAAAATCATCATGAGGCTTCTAAAACAATCGTTTGATTAGGTTGTAATTTTTGATGCTTAACTACAGACTGTTTATTTACAATTCCGCTTCCGTTCAATTTCACTATGACATTAACCTGAAGATTCTCAAGCAATGCAATAGCATCCATAGCCGGCATACCAACTACACTTGGCATTAACTCCTTATATTTTCGAGCATTTTCGTAATAGCTTTCAAAATCTTCATTCACCAAATTATCCTTAAAATCTAGTGTTTTGACTTCATCAATAATTGGTGTATCCGTATATATTTTTTGGGCGATACGCTTAAAAACTGGTCCTGCTACATCGGCACCATAAATACCTTTCTTAGAACTTGGCTTATGTATAACTACGATGCAAGAATACTTTGGATTATCAGCAGGAAAATACCCAGCAAAAGACGAAATGTACTTTTTATCCTTTTTCCATTCTTCAAAATTCGCATAGCCTGTTCGTGCAGTTCCTGTTTTACCAGCCATAGAGAAGGTTTCGGAATACATGCGCTCACCTGTGCCGCGAATAATAGTATTCTTTAATATATCTCTAATCTGGGCCAAAGTTTCATCTGAACATATCTCACTAACTAAGACTTCTTTTTCAAATACCTCAATATCCTTATCAAAAGATTTTACTGATTTTATGAAACGCGGTTTTATTAATTCCCCATCATTGGCAATAGCGTTATAAAAAGCTAAAGTTTGTAATGGTGTCATTGTAAGATTATAACCATAAGCCATTGACGGTAATGCATTTTTACTCCAATTTGAAGCCCCTGGTTTTGGAATATCTGGCATCCCTTCACCTATAATTGATACACCTAAGGGTTGATCTAAGTGCCATTTGGATAGTCTTTTTAAAAATTTCTCTGGTTCCTTTGAATAGTTATCATCTATTATAGTCGCTAAACCAATGTTAGAAGACACCTCTAAGGCACGCGCTGCAGAAATTTTGCCATAACCTCCACGATGCGAATCGCTAACTGTTCTTCCGTAGAAATATTTAATTCCGTTTTTAGTATCAATGACTGTAGAGGTATCGATAACTTTATCTTCTAAAGCAGCCATCATAGACATGACCTTAAATGTAGAACCAGGCTCATGACTTTCACCAACAGCATAGTTTAGACGCTCATAATATGTTCCCTTAGAGGTTTTAGCAAGGTTAGCAATCGCTTTCACCTCACCTGTTTTAACATCCATTACCACAACACAACCGTGTTCTGCTTCATATTTTTCTAACTGTCCTAATAAGGAATGATGTGCTATATCCTGAATATTAACATCTATGGTGGTGTAAACATCATAACCATCTTTAGGCTCAACCTGATCGAAATCTGCTATAGGCTTCCATTGTCCATTACCAATCTTTTGCTTTAATCGCTTTCCCTTTACGCCTCGTAAATATTTTAATCCAAATGCACCATCAATACCTGGCCTTGTTACATCACCGTTTTCATCGATTCTTTCATAGCCTATAGTTCGCTCAGCGATACCTCCCATTGGATGTTCGCGTCGCGTTGTTTGCTCAATAATAAGCCCTCCTTTTATAGCTCCTTGATTGAGTAATGGAAAATTGCGAACTCTGATGTAATCTGAGTAACTGATGTTTCTAGCGAGTAAAAAATATCTATTCTTATTTTTTCGTGCTTTTCTGATGACGTTTTTATAATACGAAGAAGATTTCCCTCTATAGACTGAAAGTGAATCTGCCAATGCATTTATATGCGCTTCAAAAATTGCATTTTTTGCTTGAATAGCATCTATTCTAATATCATATTTAGGAATAGAAGTTGCCAAAAGACTACCATCCGAAGAATATACATTGCCGCGATTGGGTTCAATTTCAAAATCTTTTACCGTTCGCTTTTCAGCAAGCTCTCTGTATTTATCGCCTTCAATAAACTGAATAGTACACAACTTAAAAACCACAGCCAAGGCAAAGACAAACATGCAGCCTGCTACAAAGTACAATCTGTTCAATATATGGGTTTCTGTTGTTGCCAAATCTTAGTCTTGTTGTGATTTTACGCGATAATCGAGATTTAAATCGTCTTAAGTTTATTTAAAACCCTATCGTTTTCCTTTATTTATAATAATCCCTACTTTGAGGTTTTCACTCTGATTTTCGTTGGCGGGATTTCGGAAACCTGAAGACCTCTCTCTCCCACTTTATTTATGATGGATGACTCCATTTTTAATCGCATTAATTTTGAGCGCCCATCTACAAATGCAGATCTTAATTCTTTAACCTCATTATTGAGTTTTGCAATCTCATATACTTTTTTATCAGCACTATGAGAACTCGCAATCATAATGATAGCGAGCACTGAAATAAAAATGATGATGCGCCAGTTTTTAAACGAATCATCACTGATTAGAAACTTACCCCTTAATATGCTGTAAATATTTTTCTTCATTCCAATCTGCCTTTCAGGCCTTTAGCTTAACAGTTTTTATTTCCTATTAAACTCTTATTTATCTCAACAGTATTTCCTTCCATTCGGGAAGGATTAAAGGATGGGATTACAACTTCTCAGCAACACGAAGTTTTGCACTCCTTGCTCTGTTATTTACTTTTATTTCAGCATGTGCTGGAACAATTAGCCCACCTACTTTTTTCAATGGCACTTCAAAGTTTCCAAACATATCGCGTTCTGGCTCCCCTTCAAACAGTCCGTTTCTTATAAAACGCTTCACCAATCGATCTTCTAAGGAGTGGTATGAAATAAAACTCAATCGCCCACCCTTTTTTAAAGTTTCAGGTGTTTGAATAAGCAGTTCTTTTAAAACTTCAATTTCTTGATTTACTTCAATCCGAATCGCCTGGTAGATCTGAGCTAAAACCTTATTCTCTTTTTTGTGATTCAAAAACGCTTTCAGCACTGCTTTTAATTGTTCGCTTGTTTTAATTTCAGAATTTTTACGCTCTTCAACAATCATTCTTGCCATTGCTGTTGCTTGTCTTAATTCTCCATACTGAAATAAGACCGCTCTTAATTGCTCTTCATCATAATTATTTACCACTTCAAAAGCAGAAAGCTTATTATCTTGATTCATTCTCATATCCAAGTTAGCTTCAAAACGTGTTGAAAACCCACGTTCGGCAACATCAAACTGATGCGAAGACACTCCGAAGTCAGCTAAGACACCATCAACCTCCTTTACCCCATAAAATCTTAAGAACCTTTTCATAAATCTGAAATTCTCATTAATGAGAACAAACCGATCATCTTCAATTGTGTTTGCTAAGGCATCTTTATCTTGATCAAAAGCATATAACTTTCCTTCTGGACCCAGTCTTGATAAAATTTCGCGACTATGACCACCTCCACCAAATGTGACATCCACATAAACCCCATCTGGTTTTATATTTAAACCATCGACCGTTTCTTTGAGTAAAACTGCATTATGATATTCCATCGTCGTCATCCTCTTGTCCCATTACTTCTTCCGCTAAATCCGCAAAATCTGAAGCCGCATCATCAATAGCTTGTTCGTATTTATCTTTGTCCCAGATTTCAATAATATTAACTGCAGAAGCCAAAACGACTTGCTTTGAAATACCAGAAAAGCTGATTAAATCTTTTGGAATCAATAAGCGTCCTGCACTATCAACCTCTACAATTTTAACACCTGCCGTAAAACGCCTAATAAAATCATTGTTCTTCTTTTTAAATCGATTGAGCTTATTGATCTTTTCCATCATTTTGTTCCATTCTGCCATAGAGTACAACTCCAAACAAGACTGAAAAACAGCGCGTTTCAATACAAAACCATCTTGCAAAGCACTAGCCAACTGTTTCTTTAAAACAGCCGGAATCATTAGCCTTCCTTTGGCATCAGCTCTACACTCATATGTCCCTATAAATGAATTCAACCTATCTGTTTTTTTATATCACTTAAACGATTATGATTCAAATATATTGAAAAAAACACCACATTTTACCACATCTTCCCACATTTGTTAATAAGTTTTGTATTCAAATTTTTGGAATCTTATCAGAACTCAATAAAACCGATATTTAGAGTTGTATTTCAAAGTGGGATTTATTAACAACATGAGAATTCTTGTCATTAATTTAAAAACATTGAAAATCTTAGATATATTTATTGAAGTTGTTTAAACTTTTTTGATTTGCTGAAAAATTGGTCTTTTGCACTCACTTTTTGTCTTTTTTTCGTTCCGTAGCTCTGCTATGAATCTCTAAAAAGCGCTCAATTGAGAACAAAACCCCTGATTTTCACTTAAATCCGAATTATGCATTAGGAAATTTATTACGTCTTGAAACTACTTCAAAAACAAACGTTTCACCGCACTTTTTAATTTCAGCACAGCAATGCTATGCTGAAATTAATAAAGCACCTGTTTTTATTGTTCTTTCAACCGTCATTACAACGCTCTATTGCATAATGCGGGTTAAACGCAAAAAGTTTAAACCACTTCATATTCAAAAGGATTTAGCTATATTTGTTTTTAACACTAAAGCACTAATTTGTCGATGGCACACCTTTTAAAAAAAGAAAAGGATTATAGGTATATTGAAGTAGGCGAGGGAACACCAATTATTGTGTTGCATGGATTGATGGGAGGGCTCAGTAATTTTGATGCTGTTACTAATTATTTTAGTGCAAATGGGTATAAGGTTATTATACCCGAACTTCCTATTTATAAGATGTCTCTACTAAAGACCAACGTCAAAAGTTTCGCGAATTACCTGAAGGCTTTTATAGAATATAAAGGCTTAGATAATGTTATTTTATTGGGTAATTCTTTAGGTGGACATATTGGCTTATATCACACTAAACTATATCCTAAGAAGGTAAAAGCTCTTATAATTACAGGAAGCTCTGGACTTTATGAAAGCGCCATGGGAGGCGGTTATACTAAGCGAAGTGATTACGAAGTAATTAAGAAAAAAGCGCAGGATGTTTTCTATGACCCAGCAGTCGCCACTAAGGAAATTGTTGACGAAGTTTATGACACCGTTAATGATCGTAATAAGCTTATTAAAACCTTAGCCATTGCCAAAAGCGCGATTAGGCACAATATGGCTAAAGATTTACCAAAAATGAAAACTCCGATTTGTATCATTTGGGGAAAGAACGATACTGTAACGCCTCCTGAAGTTGCTACAGAGTTTCATGAATTATTGCCAGATTCTGATTTATATTGGATTGATAAATGTGGTCACGCTGCTATGATGGAACATCCTGAAGCGTTTAATACGATTTTGAATGGCTGGCTTGAGAAGCGCGGGTTTTAATCGCGCCCTTCGTACTTCCAATCCACAGGTCGCCATTGCTTTAGAGAATGCACAGAGGAAGTAAATACTTTTGAGATTAAAAAGCCCTTAATTAAAAACAAAAAATATTCTTATCAAGTTTCTTTCCCTTGGGAAATTAAAGATTCGCCGAATCTTATAAAATAGAAATAACTGAGTTAAATGTCCGAAAGGATAGATGAGCTATGAAAATAAAATCAGCTGAATTTGTTGTTAGTAATTCCGAAGTGGCAAAATGCCCTAAGGACAACTTACCAGAATACGCCTTTATTGGGAGAAGTAATGTTGGAAAGTCTTCGTTAATAAATATGCTAACTGACAAAAAAAGTTTAGCAAAAACCTCTGGAAGACCGGGGAAAACGCAATTAATTAATCACTTTATAATCAATAGTAATTGGTACTTGGTAGATTTACCAGGCTACGGTTATGCTCGTGTTTCTAAATCTTCTAAAAAGAAATTTCAGAAGTTTATTACTGACTATTTTGAAAAACGTCCGCAATTGGTTTCTGCATTTGTGTTGGTGGATATACGACATAAACCTCAACCCATCGATTTAGAATTTATGCAATATATGGGTGAAAGCGGCATCCCTTTTGGCATTATATTCACTAAAGCCGATAAATTGAAACCAGCAGCAATTGACCGTCATGTTAATGATTATTGCGAGGTATTACTTAAGACTTGGGAAGAGCTTCCTCAGTATTTTGTGACCTCAGCTTCAAAAAGTATTGGAAAAGACAATCTTTTAGAATTTATTGGAAGCACTAATGAAGAGATAGAACAACTTAAAGCAGAATAAACGTATTAAGTCTTCACATCCAAAGGCATTATTCGGTTGTTATACCACTCACCATTAATCGCACGAAAACAAGTTGCTTAAAATTATAATCCACAGTGCTTCAATGACCTTATAGATTTAGGTTTAAAAACAAAAAAAAACTACAAGGTGTCAAAAACCTTGCAAGATGTATCTGACATGATTCTCAAAACAAATGACTCAAGTCCTAAAAACCAATGACATTACAATCCTATTGTTTTGCAAACGCATTTCATCACTATTGGGAAATTTTGTTTCATTAGGATCATCTTCTTGAACATTTACAAAAAATATAAATACGATTACCGCTAATCTTTTTTCATAATTATATAGTTTTAGATATTACTGTTTTTAGAAAAAATGAATTAGTTATACTCATTTATCCTGTATAGTATTTCCTTAATTTTATTACAATTCATTTCTATGGGTTTTAAGCTGTATTAAACTTCTCAATGGCAATGTTTAGACTCTCCTTTCACCATACTCTAAGGGTGTTTTAGTGCCGCATTGGGCTTCGTTCTGGTAACTATTGAGCATCATTCCAAATTTTTCATAAAATTTTGAACCTTGGTCTTTTACATACCGAGTTGATAGCCCTTTTAAGTTCCGTTGGTTTGCTAAAATCTATATTCCATTTTTAAAAGTACAAACCTTGGCAATAACCTATATTCAGTTGTTGATGTTCCAATATCACTGATCGTAAAACTTCTAAAGGTATCTGTATTAAATAGGTTTTTACCGGAAAGCATCAAAGTTAATTTATTTTCTTTTATGGTGTAACGCGCGTTAAAATCTAAGAAATAATAGGTATTATCTGTTTGTAGATTTCCAAATAAGTAACGTTCAGTTTGTATATCAATATTCAGTTTTTCGTTGAAAAAAAAATTAAGATCTAAAAAACTAACATTATCTGTAAATTGGTTATTAATAGTTGTTTTAATTTCATTCGCTAACCACTTACTGCCAATATTAAAATCAAAAAAACTATCGAAAGCACTTCTAAATTCGATACCGTATTGATAGTTTATTGATGAAACTTCTCTTAATTGAGAATTATTTACAATATTTTTAAATTCAGAATTTGTGTAACTAAGGTTAATTTTAATATTACTAGATAATTTTTTTACAAAGTAATCAAATGATGTTTTGGCATCAAAAGCTTCTCTGTCTTTAATAACAATAGCTTCCGTTTGAGAGAAATTTTGACTTACTTGCGTATTAGTTGAAAAGAAATCGTGATTTTTAGTATAGATAAAAGATGTGTTTGCAAAAAAGCGGTCGCTCCAATTACCGAGTTGATAATTAAATAAAAAAGCAGAAGCGTCTAATTGATTAAAATCACCTGTACCACTATTAAAATTTCTAAAGCCAGTTAAAACAAAATCATTGTAAACATCTAAAACAGTCGCATTAGTTCTATTTTGAGCATAAGATGTTCGAATACGGTTATTGTCGTTTATCTTATAATCAATTCCTAAACTAGGATTAATAAAAAAAGATTGTTGCCTATTGGATTGATTATTTTGTTCTATACGATTAAAAAGTTGATGTATGCCTAAATTCCCAATAAGCATTATTTTTTTAAGTTTATATTGATACTTTCCATTTGCATACAAATCATTTACAGAATAGCTTAATTGATTTTGATACCCATTAGGATTGCTTAAAACTGAATTATTTTCTAAAAGTGAAAATTGACTATTTAAATCATCCTTTCTAAAAGTATTTCCAATTTTAAACTCTAGTAGATTTTTAGTTTCTTTTCTATCAAAAAGATGAGCTTCAATCCCAGCAAAGGTCATTTCTTGCTCTAAAACTTGTTTTACATTATTAGCATTGATGTTTGGAAATAAATCCTCAAACAAAAATTGGTTAACTGTATAATTTTGAGGCGATTTTTCGTTTATAAATCTACTTGTTACCAATAATACTTTGTTGTTCTTAAATTTTTTGGTGTAGCTGATTTTTTGGTCTAAAAGTTCTGTCGGATTATTTAAATTTTCGATAGTAGATTGATTATTGAAAACCAAATCGGATGTGCTTGAAAATTTAGCATTTTGATATTTTGTAGTACTTTCTAACATTTGATTATCGGAAATATTATAGGTCAAGTCGGTTTTAATAAATCCAATCTTTTTTCTATTTTGAAGTTGGTAGTCTTCTGTATTGGTAAAGTCTAAGCCATTGACAGAGACATTATCTATACGATTACGAAAAAAATCTAACTCGTCCCAATTAAAAAAGCCAAGTGTTTTGATTTTCAGTTTTTCCGTAGGATTAAAAATGGCATTAAGTGATGCCATTTCAGCATTATTAAATGTTGTTCTACTCCGTTTAAAGTTAAGTGGACTCGCAGAAAGATTTATTAAGGAACTTATGGACTGATTATCACCCAAACTTGCAGGTTCATTAAAACGCATAGGACGTATTAAATGATTTATATCTCCTGTTGCATCAAAACCAATATTATTTAAATTAGTTAGAAAATAATATTTATTTTTTTTACCAAAGTTCATAAAATTACCCTTTAAATGATAACGGTCTTCATTAGCAAAGGCATCATAACCTAGCGTCATATTACCAAACCATACACGTTTGGCATCATCGTTTAATTTAAGGTTTAAGGCTACACGGTCGCTTTCTTCAACTCCTTTTAATAATCGGTTGTTTGAATAGTTTTGCAACAGTTCAATTTTATCGATAGGTTGCGCTGGCATATTTTTGGTAAGCATTTTATAGCCACGCTCAAAAAAGTCGTCGCCTTCTATCATGACTTTTTCTACTTCTTGATTGCCTACTTTAATTGTACCGTCTGCATCAACGGTAAGGCCAGGTATTTTTTTAAGTAAATCTTCAACGCCTTCTTCATTACCTTGCGCAAAGGCTTTGGCATTAAAAACAATGGTATCTTTTTTTTGAACAATATCAAGTTCAGCTCTTACGATAACTTCATCTAATGATACAATTTCGTTTTTTAAAACTACATCAATCTTGGTTAATTCTGTTGCGTCTATTATTGTAATGAGTTGCTCTTGTTTGGCATAGCCTAATGATGAAAAACTTAATAGAAACTCACCTTTGTTTATAACATCTAGCGAATAAAAGCCATTTTGATTTGAGCGTGTATAAGCTACATAACTACTGTCAATAGCTTTTTTTATAACTATAGTCACAAACTCAATAGGCTGTGAGTCAGTATCCAAAATATTACCTTGTATCTGAGCTATTCCATTTGAGGTGAAAAGTAAGAAAACTGAAACATATAAAATTTTAATTCTTTTTTTCATTTATAGTGTCGGTCTCCCATTCAAATACTTTTTCATCACGATATTTTCTACCATTATTTTTCTTAGGCCCTTTTCTGAAATTGTTTGCCATTTCTCTTGGCAATCTTGATTTCATTTTTCTAAACACATAATCATTGTAATTGTCACGAAACTCAATATATTCTTTTAAGGTTTTTTCTTCTTTAGCTGTAGGTTTTGAAACATCTAAATCACAATTTTCACAAGGATATTTTATACTGACAAATTTAACTTGAAACATTTTTTCGCTGTCCTCTGCTTCCAATATTAACCCTGGCAAACCATAAAGCTTCCAAGGCCCATAAGGCAAAGGAATTTCTTCTGTAAACCAAGCGGTGTAGCTTCTACCTCTAAATTCGCCAACTGCTTTTTGGGCTGTGAATTTTCCTATTTTTTTGGTTCTGCTTTTAATTTGCCAATCAATTTCAACCCAGTTATCGTCATAAAAATAAGCATCAAATAATTTTCCGGTTTTTGCTGTTCTTACCCTTATTTCCTTTGATTTAAAATTTCTATGAAAAATTGATCCTGATTCATCCGACACACTAAAACTAATATTAATCGAATTACCATCAGAATCGATTCCTGTTTTTCTCGAACTTTTTATACCAATTTTATTGTAAACAAAGTTTGTTATACTATCATTAAAATATAGAAAAGCAGTTTTGTAAATTGTTTTCTCTGCAGGTATTTTGTAGATGTATTCTACACTTCCAATGCTATTGGGGTTGTTTAGCTGTTTTTTTTCTTTCTCCTGAGAAAAGAGAAGAAATGGGATACATAGTAAACCTATTAAAAAATATTTAATTGATGTCATAAATTATAGTTTTAATATAGTGGGCGGAATTTTCCGCCCACTAATTTGATTACCAGAACAATGCAAAAATCACGGATAGAATGTCATCCATTGTTGTGCTACCATCACAACCAAAATAGAAACTACCAGTTCCGTGCTCTGCTGTATCATAAGATAAAGGAAATCCACAAGTCATCTCATCACCTAATGTTACTTCATCTACAATTAGCACGTTTTCAATAGTTACATTGTCATCAATTGTTTCAACCTCTGCGTTATTAGCAAAAGCAAACGTTCCTACGAGCATAAACACTAGTGCAAAAAATACATTTTTCATAATTATTATATTTAATGGTTAAAAACTAAACTCTATAAGATCAAGGTCATTATAGTTTAGCACGCAGAATGCCTGGTTTAGACCTATCAGTTTTCATTTTATTACTTTTGAGAATCAAATTACAATTTTATTTTCTCTTTGGAGATTCCGTAAATCGGATGGTTATTAAATTGCTCTTTCGGTATTCAAAATGGCGACCAACTTTTTTGTTATTTTGATTTTTAAAATATTAGCTAACATTTTACTTTAATACTGTAAATTTAGTATCCCTTCTCAAAGCAACCTAGTAAGAATTTACTAACCGACGTAGAATTTTACTACATATTAGTAAAAACTTACTAAAACACAGTTTTAGAGTCAAAAAAAACGATATAAACAACTAAAAGTTAGTGGTTTAAAATTTTTAGTGATTTTTTACTAGCCTTAAGTCTATGTGATAAAATTTAATATTTTAAAGGTTTTTCCTGTTAAAATTTACGGTTTTTCCACAGCAAGTTTACGGAAAAATCACAGCAAAACGACAAAAATTTGTTTTACCTTAAGCTTTTCAAGCTATTAATTAATCCATTATATTTCAACGTATTTACAGAGGCGATTACACTCTATTCTATAAGGTTTATATCTTATACCTATTTAGACAGGTATTATTATTGAAACTATAATGAAATACACATTTCATTACTATGATTGCAGCCCAAGAAATTAAAGATTTGCGCTTACAACACCATTACACCCAAAATTATCTTGCAGATTACCTAAGTATTTCACAAAAAACCTACTCTAACATGGAATGTGGCAAGAGTAAAGTTTCACTAGCTAACCTACAAAAGTTAGCACAGCTTTATAAAGTGGACATTATGCTACTAATCGAAAGTATTTCGAGATTGGAAATTGAAACTATTAAAACTAAGATTACAGAGCATCCAGAAATAGCTGATTCAACTTTATTAGTTGATGTTAATTCTAACCTTCCTTTTGAATTAATACATCAGCTGAAAGCCAGAATAGAAGATCTAAACAGTTTAGTAGCTTCTAAAAATATGACAATACAATCGCTTTACCATAAAATTAAAACTCTAGAGAAAAAGACACCTTAACCCTTAACATCCAAAGCATCTCTAAGAGCATTACCAACCAGCATAAAAGCCATTACCAAAAGCATAATACAAAGCCCAGGTATAAGTGCTAAATAAGGTTTCCCTAAAATGATATAGTTGTAATGGTCTTTTATCATCGCGCCCCAACTTGCCATTGGTGGTTGTGCTCCAATTCCCAGAAAGCTTAAGCCACTTTCAATTAAAATTGCGGCCGCAAAATTAGCCGCTGATATTACTATTAATGGCCCAACGATATTAGGTAATATATGCTTTGTTATAATTCTATAGTCATTATATCCTAGTGCTCTGGCTGCTGTAACATATTGCATCTCTTTAGCACTAATAATTTGTCCACGCACCACTCTTGCCACTTCTACCCACATGGTTAAACCTACGGCGATAAAGACTTGCCAAAAGCCCTTTCCTAATGCCAATGTAATTGCTATGACTAGCAAAAGCGTTGGAATTGACCATGTGATATTAATAATCCACATGATAAAGGCATCAATTTTTCCACCATAATAACCCGCTAAACTTCCCATTAAAAGTCCGACTAATAGCGAAATAAAAACAGCTACAAAACCAATGAAGAAGGAAATACGAGAGCCTATTAAAACTCGGCTTAAATAATCTCTACCGTATTTATCTGTTCCAAAAATAAAACGTCGGTTATCGATATAACTTTCATAATCTTTATTAAGAAACCGACTTAATTCAACTTGTTTCTCTAGACCATTTAAACCATCAGATGCATACTCTAAATAAGTCAACACATTAGCATTTTCCTGGTACGATTGAATAGGAATTTCTGTGTCTGTATTATTTTTTCCGAAGAATATTTTAGAAAAAAAGTTTTGTTTAGATGCTATTCCTGACGGAATTGTTAGCATCTGCACCTCAAAACCGGGTGATTTAGAATGAATTGATAAATGCATTTGATTCGCATTTTTAGAAGCATCTGGAGCAAATACGTACGCGAAAACTGAAATTAAGCCAATGCATGCAATACTACCTAAACTGAAAACGCCCCAAAAGTTCTTTTTAAACTTTTGAAGCGCTAAACTTGTTAGTGAATTATTCTGGTTTGACATTTATACGATAGGGTTTCGTCTTTACAAAGCTCTTCGACTTACTTTGTAAGCTACTTTCAATGAAAATATATTTTCATCTCATTAATGCTCAGTGTGACAGTAGAAACATAACTTGGTCAAGTTTTAATTCTTCACGTTTGCTACTTTGTTTTTAATAGAATAGGTCATCTTTAAATCATTTAAGACATTTAAGGCTTCTTCTATATAAACATCCTTCGCTAAGCTTTGATGCCATCTGCTGCGTTTTTCTTCTAATATTGAATCTTTTTGCATTAAACGCAATTCATAAGGTAAAGAACTAAACGTTAGGTTTGTTTCGTATTGAGATAGCTTTTCGAAACGTTTTGCCTCTTCCTCATTCAACTCCATTTCTTTTTTATATTCACTGTAATTTAGGGAATACACTTCTCTGTCTCTAATTTTTTTAATCCATTGCGCATTAGCATCTATTAACTTTAATTGCTCGTTGCCTGCCATTCTTGCTTTACTCTTACTGATCGTGGTATCGTAATCATAATAATCGCCCCAAAGCTCATAATCTACAGCATCTATCTTATCCCAAGGCAATGGGTTATCTTGATCTTTTTCACCGATATTTATATAGCTATAGCGATCTGGCACCACCACATCACTCTTAACACCTTCTAATTGCGTAGAACCACCATTTATCCGGTAGAACTTTTGAGTCGTGAATTTTAAAGCTCCCATGTCGCCATTAGAATTATTTCTCACCATTCTATTTAAATCCAACACATTTTGTACGGTCCCTTTTCCGTAAGTCTGTTTGCTTCCTATGACAATAGCGCGTTTATAATCTTGCATTGCCGCCGCTAAAATCTCTGATGCTGAAGCCGACAATTCATTGACCATAATGACTAAAGGCCCATCCCAAATGATAGCCTTGTCTTTATCTTTGAGTACTTCCTTTGGCTCACCTGTTGTTTTAACCTGCACTACAGGTCCTTCGGCTATAAATAACCCAGCAATATCAACAACGGTTTGTAGCGATCCACCCCCATTATTTCTTAAATCTAAAACTAAACCTTCAATTCCTTCTTCTTTTAAACGCTCAATTTCTTGTTTAATATCTGAAGCCGCATTTCGCTTGTCATAATCTTCAAAATTGATGTAAAACTTAGGCAAATTAATAACCCCGAACTTTTTATCATCTTTAATCACCGTAGAAGATTTTGCATAAGTTTCTTCTAACTCTACGATATCTCGAGTTATATTAATATCTTGAACTGTTCCATCTACTTTTTTGAGTGTTAAAGTCACTACAGTTCCTTTTGGGCCTTTAATAAATTTAATAGCATCATCTAAACGCATACCAACAATATTCACTGGCTTTTCCTCATCTCCTTGTTTGACTTTAAGAATCTGGTCACCAACTTCCAATTCGTTTTGCCGCCATGCTGGTCCGCCACTAATGATTTCATTAACTATAATAGCATCCATTTTTTTCTGTAATCTTGCACCAATACCTTCAAAATTTCCTGACATTGCGACATCAAATCGGTCTTTATCTTCTGGTGCGAAATAAAATGTATGTGGATCAAATTCTTCTACTATGGCGTTAATATAAACAGCAAACCAATCTTTACGTTGTCTGTCCTCAATAAAATCATAAAGCTCATCAAGTGAACCTTTCGTAGCTTCTCTCGATTCTTTTTCTACTGCTTTTAAAGATTTCTTATCACTACTTTTAGACTTTTCATTTTCTGCAGAAAATTCACTTTCTGAAAGACTATTAGCTTCTAAGTCTGTATCCCGTTGCACTAAAGCATCATCATAATTAGCAATCGTAGAAAATTTAAGCTGCTGTCTCCAACGCTCCTTCATTTCACGCTTATTTTTTACATAAGTCAATTTTTCATAATCCGAAGAATAGACTTCAGTCTTCGAAAAATCGAATGGTTTTTCTAAAATTTCAGTGTACGTTTTCTTTGATTCCTCTATACGCTCCAAAAGACGCTGATGCGTAATATTGAAAAACGTTAAATCGTAAGCTTTAATTTGATCATCTAGTTGGTCTTTATAAACTTCAAATTCTTCGATATCCGAAGCATAGAAATAACGCTTAAAGGGATCTAATTGCGTTAAATAATCTTCAAAAACGCTCGCTGAAAAATCATCATTTATATCTTGAGGATTAAAGTGACCTTGATCCAAAACATACGTAATCAATTGTATGAGTAACTTATCTTTATCTGGATCTTCAAATGTTTTACTTGTGAAGCTACATGAGGCGACTGCAATTAATAATGCAAGTAATAAAAATTTATAATTCCCTCTCATAAATCTATTTTTTTAATTCTGGTTAAGTAGATTGCAATTTTTCACTAAATTAATAGAAAAAACCGTGCCATAAAGAATCGTGGCACTAATTTTTTGTTAAAGGTGAAATTGCCTTCAAATCATAAGCTTTTTATTACTTTTACAGTCACTTAAACGTTTTTCTACTATGTCTGAACGCCCTTTAATTTTAGTCACCAATGATGATGGTATTACCGCTCCGGGCATAAGAACCTTAATTTCGGTAATGCATACTATTGGAGATGTCGTGGTTGTTGCGCCTGATAGTCCGCAAAGTGCTATGGGACATGCCATAACAATTAATTCTACTTTACATTTAGAAAAAGTTATTATAGACGGAAAGCAACCTGAATATAGTTGCTCTGGGACACCTGCGGATTGTGTAAAGTTGGCCGTTAATGAGATTTTAGATCGACGACCAGATATTTGTGTCTCAGGGATTAATCATGGTTCAAATTCTTCTATTAATGTGATCTACTCTGGAACCATGAGTGCGGCTTTAGAGGCTGGTATAGAAGGCATTCCTGCAATTGGGTTTTCACTTTTAGATTACAACTGGAATGCTAATTTTGAACACTGTAAATCATTTATAGCAACTATTACCAAACAAGTTTTAGAGCATGGATTACCGGATGGCGTCGTTTTGAATGTTAATTTACCTAATCTTGAAAAAAAGTCTATAAAAGGCATAAAAATTTGCAGACAAGCACGTGCCAACTGGAAAGAGGAATTTGACAAGCGCACCAACCCCATGGGACGTGAATATTATTGGTTGACTGGGAAATTTGTAAACATGGATAATGGTGAAGATACGGATGAATGGGCTTTAGAACAGGGCTATGTGTCCGTTGTACCTGTGCAGTTTGATTTAACAGCACATCATGCTATTCAGAACTTAAACACTTGGACTTTAAATGAATAATAAAAATATTTTAATCGGATTTGGAGTGGGTCTCATAGCTACCGTTTTTGGTTTGGTTTTCGCCATTCAAATATTCGGAACATCTGATGATTGGGGAATTGTGATTGAACAAGCCATTACTGAAGGTTTTTTAACTAAGCTAATGAGTATTGGTGCGCTTTTAAATTTGGGAGCATTTTTTCTTTTTATAAAAAAGAATCAAGACCAGAGAGCTAAAGGCGTCTTAATAGCGACCGTTTTAGTGCTAATTTCTACAATGGTAATTAAACTCATGAATTAATAAAAAAGACTTTAAGATCGCTGTGCTTATAGAGCCAAGAACAAAGACTTGAGTTTCATTAATCGACAAATTATTGTAGTCCTTATGAAAAATATTAAAAGGCTGAAAATCTTATCAAAAACTAACCAAAGCTTATGAAATATTACATCATTGCTGGCGAAGCTTCAGGAGATTTACATGGCTCTAACCTCATGAAAGCGGTATTGAAGCAAGACGTCACAGCAGATATTAGATTTTGGGGAGGCGACCTAATGCAATCTGTTGGTGGTGATTTGGTAATGCATTATAAAGAACGTCAATTTATGGGTTTTGCTGAAGTTATTTTTAACCTCAGAAAAATCTTGGGGTTGATAAAATTCTGTAAAACAGATATTGAGCGTTTTAAGCCAGATGTCATTGTTTTTATAGATAATTCGGGTTTTAATCTTCGTATAGCCAAATGGGCAAAAGAAAAAAACTATAAAACGCATTATTATATTTCACCTCAAATTTGGGCATCGCGAGCAGGTCGTGTTGAAAAAATAAAACGTGATGTTGATGCCATGTATGTTATTCTGCCCTTTGAAAAAGCATTCTATAAAAAATATAATTATGATGTTCATTTTGTTGGTCATCCATTGATTGACGCCATTGCCGACCGACCTCAAGTTGGAGCGGTTCAGTTTAGACAAGAGCATAACCTAAGTGATAAACCTATAATCGCGTTATTACCTGGAAGTCGCAAACAAGAAATCACTAAAATGCTTGGTGTGATGTTAAGTTTGGTTAACGATTTTAAGGATTATCAATTCGTTATTGCTGGCGCTCCTAGTCAAGATTTTAGTTTTTACCAAAGTTTTATAAAGCAAGACAATGTGACTTTTATCTCGAATAAAACCTATGATCTTTTGAGCATTTCAAACGCCGCTTTAGTGACTTCTGGAACAGCAACTTTAGAAACAGCTTTGTTTAAAGTTCCTCAAGTAGTTTGCTATAAAGCCAATCCCATTTCTTACGAAATTGCAAAACGTATTGTTACTTTAAAATATATTTCTCTAGTGAATTTAATAATGGATCGCGAAGTCGTCACAGAACTTATTCAAGGGGATTTTAATAAAAACCGACTAAAAAAAGAACTGACTACTATTTTAGAAACGGAAAAACGTGAGCAGTTGTTTTTAGAGTATTACGAATTAGAAAAAATACTTGGAGGAAGAGGCGCTAGTGCTAGTACGGCCGGATTGATTTATAATGCTGTGAAAATTTCAAATAACTAATTAAGAAATACTAAATTCCATTAGCTATATTAAGAATGAAACGATTATTACCCTTCTTACTTTTACTATTAGTTACAAGTAGTTGTAAATCTAAAAAATCATCTTCTAGTAAAAAAAGCCAAGCACATACGGTAAAAGTTAATGCGAACCCCGAAGCTTCAGAAGAAGCCGAAAGCATTGTGAAGTATGCCAAAACTTTTGATGGCACACGCTATAAATATGGTGGCACCACAAAACGCGGTATGGATTGCTCGGGACTAATCTATACGAGTTTTAACAAACATAATGTAAGTTTACCCAGAACGACAACAGCGCTTCAAAGTACGGGTAGCTGGGTAGATCTTAAAGACGTAAATGTTGGTGATTTAATATTCTTTGCTACCAAGAAAAACAGTAGAAAAGTCAACCATGTTGGCATTATAACCAATGTAAGAACAGGCCATGTAGAATTTATTCACGCCTCAAGTAGCAAGGGCGTTATGGTATCTTCTTTGGCTGAGCGTTATTGGTATTTTGCATTTGTACAAGCAAGACGCGTTTTATAATTTATTTTTTATCTTAGTAACTCATAATCATGAAGTTACTAAATTTTAATATCATAAAGCTTACCATTTGTTTGGTTATTGGAATCGTGTTAGCACACTATGTTAATACGGGTTTTCAAAATGTTTTATATGCGACCACTGTAGTGCTACTATTAATAAGCATGTATTGGGTATATCTTCGAAAGAAAATAGACAGAGGCCCTTTGTTTGGATTGCTGACCTACTTATGCATGATTGGTATAGGCATTCTTTCTTATGCGATTCAAAATGAAAAATTGCAACCGAATCATTATACTAATCTTCATATATCTCAAGATTTTAATTCTATAATTTTCAAAATTGAAGAACGGCTAAAACCGGACGCTTATAATACCAAATATATTGTTTCTGTAAATTCATTTAACGATGAGACGGCATCTGGTAAATTGTTAATCAATATTAAGCATGATAGTTTAAACCCCTCTTTATCTGTTGATGATTTGCTGATTTCTTCCTCAAAATTACAAGCCATTCAAAAACCATTAAATCCACATCAGTTCGATTACAGTAGCTATTTAGAGTTGAAGCAAGTCTATAATCAATTGTATTTAAAACACGATGAATTATTACTGCTTTCAGATTCTAAAACGACTATTTATGGTTTTGCTGATCAATTAAGAACAGGTATTAATACAAAACTTGTAGCAGCAGGGTTTAAAAACGAAGCCCTCAGTATTATGAACGCTTTATTGCTTGGTCAACGCCAAACCATTGACAAAACC
The DNA here is from genome assembly GCA_034112185.1 of Flavobacteriaceae bacterium. GTDB lineage: Bacteria > Bacteroidota > Bacteroidia > Flavobacteriales > Flavobacteriaceae > Winogradskyella. The sequence continues at coordinate 19,322 of JAWUVW010000028.1, forward strand.
ATCTACACTAATTATGTGAATTCTGGAACGATTCATATTTTAGCGGTTTCAGGATTACATGTTGGGATTGTATTATGGATTCTTAATTCTCTGTTTAGACCGCTACTCTATCTTAAATATGGAAATTACATAAGACCACTAATTTTAGTTACTATACTTTGGTCTTTTGCAGTTATCGCAGGTTTATCTCCATCGGTAACACGAGCAGTCACCATGTTTAGTATTATTAGTATTGCCATGCATTTAAAACGACCAACTAATATTTACAATACTTTGGTAATTTCGGCATTTGTGATTTTATTAGTTAAACCGACGTTTTTGTTTTCTGTTGGTTTTCAAATGAGTTATTTGGCTGTTTTGGGTATTGTTAGTGTGCAACCCATTCTTTATAAATTATGGAAGCCAAAGTATGTCGTTTTTGATAAACTTTGGCAAATCTTTACAGTGACTTTAGCCGCTCAAGCAGGCGTGGTGCCTATCAGTTTGTTCTATTTTCATCAATTCCCTGGCTTGTTCTTTATTTCTAATATTGTTGTGATTCCCTTTTTAGGGTTAATTCTAGGTTTTGGATTGCTTGTTATTGCATTGGCACTTATGAACATGCTTCCAAATTTCATTGTAGTTGCTTATAGTTTTATCATTGATAGTTTAAATACATTTATCGCTTGGGTCGCTCAGTTTGAAGATTTTCTATTTCGAGATATACCGTTTACTATACTTCAGGTGATGTGTTCTTACTTTTTAATTATGGCTTTGGTTCAGGCTTATAAATTCAGAAATTTTAAATGGATAACTTTGAGTTTAATTGGCATTATTTGTTTCCAAAGTGTTTCCTTTTATAATCGCTACAAAACACAACATGATGCTTTCATTGTCTTCAACAAAAGTCGCTATTCTATGATTGGGCAAAAACATAATGACCACTTATTAATACATCATAACTTAGATATACTGAAACAAAAAACAGATAATGTTGTAAAGAATTATAGCGTCGGTGAAACCATTGATTCAGTTTCAGAAGATCATATAGAATCTATATATCAAATTAAAAACAAGAAAATTCTAGTAATTGATAGTCTAGGCGTTTACAAAGGACTTTCGTTTCATCCTAATTATATTTTACTAAGAAATTCGCCAAAATTAAATCTCAACAGAGCTATAGACAGCTTAAATCCGGGATTAATTATTGCAGATGCCAGCAATTACAAGTCTTACGTAAAACGTTGGAAAGCCACTTGTGAGCATAAAAAAATCCCTTTCCATTATACGTATGAAAAGGGCGCTTTTATAATTAAGTGACATACTATTCTTTAAACTCTGGTTTAAAAGATTTATAGTATTCATTAAACTGCTCTTGTGACGTCATTTCTTTGTGTTTATTACTTTGAAACAATTTTAAGTACACCTCTAACTGCATAGGTTTTAAATACCCTGTAATTGGAGTAATGTAATTAGCGTCTTCATCAAAGAATACCATAGTTGGATACGCACTCACCTTAAGAAACCTCGAAAACTCATGAACACTATTACGTCGATTCGCTTTTGTGGCATCGTAATTTGGGTTTCCAAATGTTTTATCTTTGTATTTTACAGGTATATTTCCTTCTGCATTAAATTTTACCGCATAGAAATGCTCATTCACATAATTTGCGACATCTTCGTTCCCAAAAGTATTCTTATCTAGCATCTTACATGGTCCACACCAATTGGTATAAACATCCATAATTATCTTTTTAGGTGCTGTTTTCTGAAGTTCAATAGCCTCTTCTATAGTCACCCAATTAATCTTGGCGGTTTCATCTTTGGTTATGGGTTTAAAAGACACCAACACCAAGACTAACAATACATATCCTAATTTTTTCATTTGTAGATTTTCAATTAATTGATGAGGTGAAATGTGATGCGTTAATCCACATTTTAGATCGTATAATTAAAACAATCTTTACTCATTTCATACTTTGATTTGTTGCAATTCTCGCGCCTAACTTACAAAAAATGCTCCTTTTACAGGAGCATTTGATATTTATTTAACGGTTTCTTCTATTTAACGCCGTGCATTAGTTTTTTTAGTAATGGGTTGAGCAACATCGATAAGACACCTATTCCGACAGGAACCAAGGTAAAAATCAGAAAGAATGTACTCAACGAATATTCGGCTGTGATCTTATCAATCATGCCTCCCATTGACCCTGCTGCTTTGTTACCAATAGCTATAGCTAAATACCAGATACCGAACATAAAACCAATCATGCGGCCAGGAACTAATTTACTCAAGTAAGACAAGCCTACTGGAGAAATACATAGTTCTCCCATCGTATGTAATAAATATGCCAAAATTAAAAATATCATACTTACCGAAGCGGTTTGAGCTCCGGGTTCAATTCCTATGGTTCCAAACACTAAAATACCAAATCCTAAACCTAGTAGTATCAGTCCTATTCCATACTTCATTGCTACGCTAGGATTGTATTTACTTTCCCACCATTTAGAAAATAATGGTGCCAACGTAATAATAAAAAATGAATTTAAAATTCCGAACCAAGTTGGGTCAACTTCAGTAACATCTTTGCTGAACTCATTAATAATTTTGTAACCAACCACAATCCAAAGGAATACAAAAGTCAGACCTAAGACTATATTCGACGCTGCTATTTTTGAATATGTCTTCTTAAACAGCAAATACAATACCCAAGTTATGATTGCCAATGGTACAATGGTAAGAATTGTATCTATGACTCTAAATATAGTTGCAGATGACCCTACTAAAACTCTATCTGTATAATCTCTAGCAAATAAAGTCATGGACCCCAAAGACTGCTCAAAAGCAGCAAAGAAAAATACCGTGAAAATTCCAAATATAGAAACTGCAACAATCTTATCTCTAACGATTGGATTATATCTTAAAATTCGAGTCGTAATTAAATACAAAAACAAGGCTAAAGCTAATAAAATGGTAAAATTAGAGCCATCTAAACTTCCTACCTTAAAATCTAAGAAATTGATATTACCAATTTTAGACATGGGATCATTAAACAGATAAAGCACACCTCCAATTGACGATAAAATAATTAACAGTTTATCTATTGAGGTAAAAGGGTTAAGTTTTTCTGGCACACTTGTTACATCATGTTCTTTTGGGCTTTCCTCATTAATATTTTGAGGTAATTCTACTTCGTAAATTTTTGAAGGTCGCTCACCAATCATCCCAAATAAATCCTTCGCCAACCAAAATTGTATCAATCCTCCGAGCATGAAGATTCCGGCTAAACCAAAACCATAACTCCAGCCTAAATTTGAGGCTAAATAGCCACAGAGCATCATCCCAAAAAAGGCGCCTCCATTTACGCCCATATAATAAATGGTATATGCGCCATCTTTTTTAGACTCTTTACCTTTATACATTTCAGAAATCATAGACGTCATATTTGGCTTAAAGAAACCTGTACCAATGACCAATAAAGCTAAACCTAAGTATAAAGACCATGTCGTTTCAAAAACCATAAAAGCATGACCAAGCATCATTATAAAACAACCAATAATTACAGCCCACTTATAGCCTGTTATTTTATCAGCCAACCAGCCACCAACAATTGGTGTTAGGTAAAGCAAAGATGAATACGTTCCGATTAATGCCAAAGCATTTTCTCTAGACCATTCCCAACCTGGATTATCGCTTAAAAAAGGTGCTGTTAAAAATAAAACCAATAATATTTTCATTCCATAGAAGGAAAAACGTTCCCACATTTCAGTAAAAAATATAACGAACAATCCAGCTGGATGCCCAATGACTTTGTCTTTAAATAGATTTTCGATATCTGTATTCATAAAAGCGAGTTTAGTTAAAAGAGAAACCCTCACAAAATTAATTTGCAAGGGTTTTTATAGGATTATTTTTTAATTATCTGCTAATTCGAAGCCTTCTGCTTCTTTAGTGCTAAAATCAACTTCGTTATCTTCTGCGCCATGCGTTAGTGTCTTTAGTTTTTTAAGAAAAACAAACACTAACATTGCAAATATTACACAGAAAATAGCTATTCCCGTAAACACTTTAAATTCCCCATAAATAGAGGATGATTCGCCAAGTAATCCTGCCACTTTGTTCCCTAATCCAGTAGTCGCAAAATAGATACCCATCATTATAGAGGCATATTTTGCAGGTGCTAATTTTGTAACAAATGATAGTGAAACTGGAGACAGACATAACTCTCCTATCGTGTGAAATAAATAGGCTAAAACTAACCAATACATTGCTGAAGATCCTGTACTATCGTATTCTGAAGATGCTGCTGACATAAAAAGAAAACCTATACCTACTAAACCTAGTCCAATAATCATTTTATATAGAGACGAAGCTTCAGTTCCTTTCAATTTTCGTTTGGCCCAAAAAGCAGCTATACCAACACCTAGTGTTATAATAAAAAAGGAATTTAGGGATTGAAACCAAGTCGCTGGCACTTCCCATCCCATTAACACTCTATCTGTTTTTTCACTAGCGTAAATATTCATCAAACCTCCTGCTTGTTCGAATGCAGCGAAAAAGGCTATAATTAATAAAAAAGAAATAAGCAATACGATAACTCTATCTTTTTCAATTTTAGTAAGTGGTCTCTTATATGCTTCTTGGTCTTCGGCCTTATTTGATTTACCTAAATAGTTTCCAACATGAACAAGATATTTTTGACCCGCAATAAACTGTATTAGTCCCAAAACCATTAATATTCCAGCTAATCCAAAACCATAATGCCAACCATGTACTTCGCCTACATAACCAACAACTAATCCAGATAAAAAAGCACCAACATTAATACCGATATAAAATATAGTAAATCCTTTATCTCTACGTACATCTCCCTTTTTATAAAGCCCTCCTACCATTGTAGAAATATTAGGCTTTAAACAGCCGACACCTAGAATTATAAATACAAGTCCAGTATAAAACGCCCACATCGCTTCTATGGCAAGAACAGAATGTCCTATTACTAATAATATAGCACCTAGAATTACAGATTTCTTTTGGCCTAAAAGTTTATCTGCCAAAATTCCTCCAGGTATAGACATTATATAAACCAATGCCGTATACCATCCATAAAGTGCTAAAGCTTCACCTTGAGTCCAACCTACACCTGGATTTACATCTGTAGTTTTAGACGTTAAGTATAGAACCAATAAAGCTCGCATTCCATAGTAAGAAAAGCGCTCCCACATTTCAGTAAAAAATAACACATAAAGTCCTACAGGGTGTCCCCAAAGTTCCTTCTCATGCGGTTGTTTAATTGCTGTTGACATAAATTTATTTTAGTTTAGTTAGTTTAACCTTTAATCTGAGATGCTTGCTCTTCTTCTTTATTCGTTTCGAGTTTATCACCTAAAGTCTTATTGATAAAATTGGTCATCTTTTTGTATAAATGTAAGCGTGTATTTCCGCCATAAATACCATGATTCTTATCTGGATAGACCATCCATTCAAATTGCTTATCAGCTTGAATTAAGGCGTCCACCATACGCATGGTATTTTGTAAATGTACATTATCATCACCAGAACCATGAATTAACAAGAAATCACCTTCTAATTTATCGACATGGTTTATTGGTGAATTCTCATCATAACCCGTTGGATTTTCCTGAGGCGTAGTCATGTAACGCTCCGTATAAATGGTATCATAAAATCTCCAGCTCGTTACAGGTGCGACTGCAATTGCCATTTTAAAGACATCATTACCTTTAAATAGGGCATTGCTACTCATAAAACCACCGTAGCTCCAACCCCAAATTCCTATTCTGGTTTCATCGATATAAGGCAAAGCACCTAACTTTTTTGCAGCCTCTATTTGATCTTCAAGTTCATATTTTCCCAGTTCATTTTGTGTTACTTTTTTAAAATCTGCACCTTTAAACCCAGTTCCTCTTCCGTCGACACAAGCAACGATATAACCTTGTTGTGCTAGCATCTGGTACCAATAATCATTAGTGCCATTCCAACGGTTAGCAACTTGTTGCGAACCTGGACCAGAATACTGATACATAAACAGTGGATATGTTTTACTAGCATCAAAATCTACTGGCTTAATCATCCACATGTTTAGGTCATTTCCATTAATATTTATCGTGCTAAACTCTTTCTTTGACGTGATATAACCCCCAACTTTTTTAGCTAATTTATCGTTATCCTTTATGCTCTTAACAACATCTCCCGATTTGGAACTATTGAGCGTGTACTCTTGCGGCGATGTTGCACTGGAATGCGTATTGATAAAATACGTAAAATCAGCACTAAAAGCCCCACTGTTGGTCCCCTCTGTTTTAGTTAATCGTCTTTTGTTCTTACCGTTTAACTTAATTGAATAAACATCTCTATTAATTGAACCGTTCTCAACAGATTGATAATAAATCGTGTTTTGTTTTTCATTAAAACCATAATAATTGGTCACTTCCCAATTGCCATTAGTTACTTGGTTGATTAAGGTTCCATCCTTTGCGTAATGATAAATATGATTATAACCATCCTTCTCACTCGTCCAAATAAAACTATTATCTTTTAAAAATGTGAGGTTGAATGTCACATCTACATAGGCTTTGTCTTTTTCAGCCAAGACCAATTCAGAAGACATACTTTCTGTGTTTATCATCCAAAGGTCTAATTCGTCTTGATGGCGATTCATAAATTGAACACTTAGAACATTAGTCTCATTAGTCCATTCTAACCTTGGGATATAAAAATCTGCATAGGCCTTATCTACTTTAAGTTCTTCAAGTTTTTTAGAACCTAAATCATACAAATGTAAAGACACTTTTGAATTGGCCTCTCCTGCCTTAGGGTATTTAAACACTTGTTGTGTTTGATATAGACCTGAACCAAAAACGTCCATAGAAAATTCTGGCACTTCGGTTTCGTCAAAACGAATAAATGCTATTTGGTTACTGTCTGCATTCCAGTCAAAGGCCCTTACAAAACTAAATTCTTCTTCGTAAACCCAATCTGTAATACCATTGATGATTTTATTCTTTTCACCATTAGACGTAATTGCATCAACCTTACCAGACCCTATATCTTTTACATAAAGATTATTCTCAAAACCATAAGCAATTTTCGTTCCATCTGGAGATAATGTAGGTTCTTGCACCAAATCATCTGATACTTTAGTGACTTTCTTCGAAGCTATATCGTAGATGTAAAATTCACCCAAAGTAGAACGTCTAAAAACAGGTTTAGATTCCGTTGTTAAAATCACTTTAGATTCATCAGCGTTGAAGCTATAATCAGAAAAACCTTGAATCTCTACTATATCAGCAGAAGACAACAAGGTTTTTACTTTTTCTAAAGTTTTATAATCGTAAATATCGATTGTTGCAACACCATTTTGTCCATCAACATTTAAAACTGAATACTGTTTACCATTCTTCATAGAATGCAAGGCTTGCATCCCTTCTGTTCTAAACGACCCACTCCAAATATCTTCGAGTGAAATCTGTTTATTTTGACCATAAATTAAAGAGGTGGTTAAAAATCCTACAATGGTAACTAGCTGTTTTAATTTCATGTGCGCGTTTTGATTATTTTCTTGTGATCACATGGAACATCCGAATAAAAATCGATTCTGAAAAGAATATTAGAACATCGATGTTTCATGAAATTTCTATTTCACTAAAGCAATGCCAAGTTTACTAAAAAATATGCAAAAAACAGGCATTATTCAGAGGAAATCCGCAATTAATGATTGTTAATAGATACATTTAATAACAATCCTAAGTATCTTTGTGCTTTAAATTTAAAACTAATATGCCAAACGCTATTTCTGGCTTTTCTAAGCTTACAAAATCTGAAAAGATTGAATGGCTTTTAGACTCCTACTTTTCTGATAAGGAAGCCGCACGAACCCTTGTAAAACAGTATTGGAATACGGATATAAAACTTCAGAAGTTACACGATGAATTTATAGAGAATACGATAACAAATTACTATTTACCACTTGGAGTTGCTCCCAATTTTAAAATTAATGATTCGCTTTATGCCATACCAATGGCTATAGAGGAAAGTTCTGTAGTTGCTGCAGCAAGTAAAGCTGCAAAGTTTTGGTATGACAGAGGAGGTTTTAAAGCTGAAGTGATTTCAACAGAAAAAATTGGTCAAGTTCACTTTATGTATAATGGTGATTTTAAAAAACTTGAGGACTTCTTTAAAATAGTAAAGCCTAAGTTAATAGCTTCAACTTCGGCTATCACTAAAAACATGGAACGTAGAGGTGGTGGTATTTTAAATATTGAATTGCGAAACAAGTCTGAAGATCTAGACAACTACTACCAATTGCACGTTACGTTTGAAACTTTAGACGCGATGGGAGCTAATTTTATTAATTCGTGTTTAGAACAATTCGCAATCACTTTTAAGACGGAAGCAGATTCGAATTTAGATGGTGATTTAAATATTGTGATGAGTATTCTCTCTAACTACGTTCCTAATTGTTTGGTAAGAGCAGAAGTATCTTGTTCGATTTCAGATTTAAAAAGTAAAGATATTTCAGATCCTGAGACTTTTGTACAGAAGTTTAAGCAAGCCATTAATATTGCAGAAATTGAACCTTTTAGAGCAGTCACGCACAATAAGGGTATTATGAACGGCATTGACGCCGTTGTTTTAGCGACTGGGAACGATTTTAGAGCTGTTGAAGCTGGCGTGCATGCTTATGCTTCGCGCAATGGTAAATATTCTAGCTTAACGCATTGCTCTATTGCTAATGGTATCTTTAAATTTTGGATAGAAATCCCCTTAGCACTTGGCACTGTTGGTGGCTTAACAAGTCTACATCCATTAGTGAAATTTTCTTTAGACATGCTCGAAAAGCCAACAGCCAAAGATTTAATGCAGATTGTTGCTGTAGCAGGTTTAGCGCAAAATTTTGGAGCTTTAAAATCCCTAACCACAACAGGTATTCAAGAAGGACATATGAAAATGCATTTAATGAATATTTTAAATCAATTTGAAGCAACGGCAGAAGAAAAAACACAGATAGTTACCCATTTTAAAACTCATGTGGTTACTCATAGTGCTGTTGTTGACAGAATCGGTAAATTACGAAACTAAACAAATAATGGATTTTATCGCCAAGATGCAAAGACGCGAAGCTTTTAAATCCCAGATCACAACAACTTAATTCCAATAGCTCACTCCTACAGAGACCTAAATAAATCAAAAACCTAAAATAAAATTTTGAACACAGAACCAAAAACATATCGCAGTAACGGCAAGCTATTACTCACTGGGGAATACGTGGTATTAGATCGTGCAAAAGCATTAGCTATTCCGACTAAGTATGGCCAGAGCCTTACCGTTGCAGCAAACACCACAAATTCTATTATTTGGAAAAGTTATAATGAACTGGATGAGCTTTGGTTTGAAGATGAGTTCTCCGTAAATGATAGTGCAGCGAAACTTAGATTGAAAGCAAAAAATTATACTGATATCTCAAAACGCTTAATTCAAATCTTAAGAGCTGCTTATGATCTCAACTCAGAATTTTTAAATTCTAAACAAGGCTATACCATTACAACACATCAAAATTTTAATAGACTGTGGGGTTTAGGCACCTCATCAACACTTATTAATAATATAGCGAGTTGGGCACAAGTTGATGCCTACAAACTCTTGGAGAAAACATTCAAAGGTAGTGGCTATGATATTGCTTGTGCTCAACATAATAATCCTATCACTTATCAATTAAGATTTGCCAGAAAGCCTTTAGTTGAGACTATAGACTTTAACCCTAATTTTAAATCGCAACTCTACTTTGTATACCTTAACGAGAAGCAAAATAGTAGAGAAGGCATTACCGCTTATAGAAAGAAGGCAAAAGTTGATGCTAAAATTATTGATAACATCAATTTGATTACGGAAGCTATGATTGGTTGTGAAACGCTTTCAGATTTTGAAAACTTGATTGTCAATCATGAAGCTATTATATCTAAACTCATTGACCAAAAGCCAATAAAAACAAGACTATTCAAGGATTTTGAAGGCGCTATTAAAAGCTTAGGTGCTTGGGGAGGTGATTTTGTTTTAGTGACAGCAAAAGCCGATCCTACTTCCTATTTTAATTCAAAAGGTTTTGATGTTGTTATTCCGTATTCGGAAATGGTTTTAAAATTATAAGTGTTCGGAAGCATTGTAATCATTACTGATCTTATATTTTCACAACCCTTATGTTCCCTCAAGAGGTGTTTTTAAACCATCTCAGAACAACAAAAAAAGGCTTCACATTTCTGTGAAGCCTTTTTTTTGTTGTAATAGACCCTAATTAGTAAACCGACTTAGCTCTGTTATCTTTTATCTCAGCTGCTTTTTCTAAGGCTTGATATACTTTGTTCTGTGCTGCATTTCTGCGTTCAGTACTTAGTCTGTTCATAATTCCAGTATAGTTTTCTAGCTTAGTCGCTTCATTGATTTTTGTCACTTCAACAACATAAACACCTTTCTCACCATCAATCAGCTTAGATGTTGCTCCTTCTGCTAATCCAAATGCTGCACCTACTACTTTCGGCTCAACACCTGCGCCGGACAAAGTGGTGTTTTTGAAAGTTAAAGCCGCGGCAGTTCTTGCACTCTGACCTTGATTCTTTGCAATATCATTTAAAGTCGTAGCTGTAATTTTTTCACGAATCATCTTCGCTTTCTTTTCTTTTCTTATTTCTGGTATTGCTGTGATAGAGGCATCTTCAATACTCATTAAACCTTTTTCCTTTTTCTCTACAACTTTTGCCACGATAAAACCGAAATTAGAAATTGAGAAGTTTTTAAAATCACTTATGTCTGTATCGTCTTCAAATGACCAGCGCACAACTTCTCTCTGACTTCCTAAACCAGGAATATTTTCATCTAATTCTTTAAATGTAATTGGTTTAACCGTTAATTCGCGCTCTTTTGCTAATTCGTTAAAATCACCATCTTTAGCAGCAATTTCGAATTTAGACATTTTATTAAACACATCACTAAGTGTTTCGTCCGATGGCTCTATCTTATCTGCCACAGTAGCAATCTGAATTGTTTTACTAAAACTTTTTTGTTCTAATATTTCAATCACATGGTATCCAAAAGAAGTACCAACAACAGCTACATCGCCTTCTTTGTTATCGAAAGCATACGCTTTAAATTCTGGCGCCATACCAGCATTGTAAGCAAACTCAATCTCTCCATCTTTCTCGTTACTTACCTTATCAGATGATAACTCCAATAAATCCATGAATTTTGTCCCTTTCTTTATTTCAGCTAAAATACTATCTGCTGTTACCTTCGCTTCTTCCCTAGTTTTGGTTATCGATGGATCTGCCCTTTGCCCACCAACATTAGGAATTAAGATATGACGTACTTTAACTGAATCTGCCAATTGCTTAATAGCAATAACTTTAGTTAATTTAAAAAACTCACCATCTTTATAAGGTCCAAAATAGTCACCAGCGTTAAGTTTCATTAAAGTGTCTTTAGCTACAGCTGGTAAATCTGCTGTTCTTAAAAACGCATCGTTGTACTTTATATCGGAATAAGAATTCACAAATTCTTCAACATCGCTAACAGAATCAAAACCTGCTATCGTCACTGTATTCTTACTACTTTCGTTATATTCTTCTTTATCATTCTTCAAAGCCAACAACCCTGCCATAATTGCATCTTCATCTGCTTTAGAAGCTTCTTCTTTAAATTCTACATAAACCACTTCTCTACTTGCATCTACCTTGTAAGTATCCTCATTTTTGTCCATGTAAGCTTTAATATCACTTTTTGTCACCTCAACTAAACTATCTGCAATACTTGTGTATGGTATTTGAACATAACGCATATCTACAGTTTTAGTATCACCTAAATATTCAGCTTCAGCTTCAGCAATGGTAGTACCGATACCAGCCTTGATCATATTATAATAGGTTTGTTGCACTGCATTTGCAGCAATGGTTTGCTCATTGTTCGTCCAACTATCATAATTCACTAAAAAGTTTCCTAGCGGCGCAGTTTCCCCTTTTAAGTCTCTTAAGTTTGCAATGAAAGCGTTTAAACGATTCACATCGAATGTGCCGTTTTCATCTTGAAACTCAGGATAAGAAGAAAAGCTATTACTTAACAAATCTCTCATTTCGTCTTTCTCAACCGATAACTCTAAAGCATCAAATTCAGATTGTAACACAATTTTACGAAGCTCTTGACTGTAAATTACATTCATAGACTGCGTAGCTGTTTGTCTTCCACCTGATCTATCTTGGTAGCTTTTTACTTTTTGTTGGAACTCTGCTATACCCAAGTCAGTTCCATTTATTGTTGCTACAACACCTTGAGTGTTAGAAAAAGAATTTGGACTATCTATTACGCCCTGTATTACAAACGCAAATAAAGCCAAAGCAATTACTGCTATCAATACAAATGTACGTTGTCTAATTTTATTTAAAATTGCCATAATCTATTTTTATAGTCTTGTATTTGGTATAAATAAGTCTGCGAAAGTAGTATTTTCTAGTAAATAATAAAAGGAGAAGTGTAGTTTTTATAAGACTAAAATCTGATTAATCAACTTCTAGTATTTTTAAGACTACCACATCTATTTTTGTTGAAGACACTTCTTCAATAGTAAACTTAAAATTCTCGATTTGTACATCATCTTTTTCCTGGGGAATTTCTTCGGTAATATGAACGATTAAACCACCTAACGTTTCGTAATTTTCGCTCTTAGGAAGGTTTAGTTTATAACTTTCATTGATATAATCGACTTCTAATCTGGCGGAAAATTTATAGGTATTTTTATTGATTTCCTCTTCAATCATTTCGATAGTATCGTGCTCATCTTCAATTTCGCCGAATAATTCTTCGATAATATCTTCAACTGTCATAATTCCTGAAGTGCCTCCATACTCGTCAATAACCACAGCCATACTGCGCCGTTTTTTGGTAAGAAGATTAAGAACGTCTTTAATAAGAATGGTTTCTGGAACAAAACTCACAGGAATAATAATTGACTTTATGGTTTTCGGCTTTTTAAACAACTCAAAAGCATGTACATACCCTAAAATATCATCTACACTATCTTTATAAATAATAATTTTTGTTCGACCCGTTTCGATAAATAGCTGTCTCAGGTTTTCTATAGATTCTGAAATATCAACGGCTGTAATCTCAGTCCTAGGCACCATCACTTCTCGTGCTTTAACTTCTGAAAACTCCAGTGCATTCTGGAAAATTTGTATTTCGCTATCGACATCATCATGATTTTCTATCGATTCCATCTGCTCACTGATGTAATTACCAAGTTCCACCTTAGTCATTGCCAAAACTACATCTTCACCTGTAGCTTTAAAAATGTATTTTAAAACTGCATCTGAGATCCAAAGTACAAAGTCTGAAACCCAAGAAAATATAATATAAAATATAGATGTAGGAAGTGCCAAAACCTTCAATAAGGTATTCGCATAAATTTGAAAAAATACTTTTGGCAAAAATTCTGCTGTGATTAATATAATCAAAGTAGAAATAATGGTTTGAGTTAATAATTGTAAATCTGTAAATAAATAAGTTAGTGCCGTATTTTCAGAGGGTAACATCGACTGAAACCAACGCACTAGAACATCACCCATTTTAAATCCATAAATAACCAAAGCAATATTGTTACCAATAAGCATGGTAGCGATATATTTAGACGGCTTTGCTGTAAGCTTACCAAGGATTTTTCCTAAAAAATCACCTTGTTTCTTCTCTAATTCGATATGAATTTTATTAGAAGACACATAGGCAATCTCCATTCCCGAAAAAAAAGCGGAAAGTATAAGTGTACTTATAATAATGACTATATCTACAGTCATAATTTACTCTTTGTTTCGGTCTTCAAACTTTTTATTGAAACGTTTTCTAAAGAAAAATACAAACATTATGAACGCAGTAAAAAACAAAGACATGTAGGCCCCATTTCTATCATCGGACCACTTGGAAATAGCGTCCCATAAAAAAAGTGCTGCCAAAATAATGTATGCGTATTGAAAAAGTTTTAATATTTTCATGTTGAATAGCTATTATTAATACATAAAACATGGAATAACCTTAAGAACATGCTCAATACGAGTTCAAAAGTCATACCTGTATGTTTCATTAATTAGATGTGAAATTTATTTCTAAACAAAGGTAATCAATTATCGAGTTCAAAATCACCACCCATTTCTAACATCTGAAAGTTCTTAAAGGCTTTATCAGAATCGAAACCATTTCCCCTGGTAAAACCAGTAGTACGTTTAAAATAAAAAGGATGATTTGTGAATACCCATTCTAATTTTTCGTTATAGTAAAGTTGTTCTGTAAATAAGGTGTCTTTACTTTGAGTTGCAATAACTACGTTACCCTTTAAGTCTATAATGTCAGTATCCGAATAGAAAATAGCATACTTTGATGTAATTGTGGTCTTATTACCATCATCATCGTAAATCTTTAGTTCTATACCATCTGGAAACTCTGAAAACTTAAAGTCTCTATTAGAATAGTCTAGCATTTTTGGACTAAGGAGATTAGCTAAGAGCTTAACTGTATCTTCTTTAAGTTCTGTATACTTTAAGTCAATATTCTCTGCTTCTCCAATAGGTTGATTTTGTAAAACACCTATTTTTTGCACTTCGTTGAAATCATTTTTACATGAAAAAAACATAGTCACAGCAATAACTGTGACTATGTTTTTTATAGTATGTAAATACTTTATTATCATTAGATTTTAGGAACCGTTACAGAACGCCCTATCCAACAACCTACTTTTATAGTTTGCCCAGAATTACCAGCAGTAAATATATCTGCTTTAGATGGTGCACTCGCTCTATAGCTTGTAGCAGTTTGGGCTGCCGCTTTTCTTAAACGACCATCTGCTCTACCTGCTTTTTCTGCTTCATTTGCTGCTAACCAAAATACGGCTCTTTTATTGAAGTTAGAATCACCACAGTTGTTCGCACTCTTAGCATACATATCTGCAATTGATAAATGAGGCGAACCATCCGACGGATTAAGTTTTAAAGCTTCCGTGTAATATTGTCTTGCTTTACCATAACTCCCTTTACCCTTAAGCTCTTGAGCTAACTTTTTGTAGAGCTTGGCTTTCCTTAAAGGATCCGTTTCTAAATCTACTGTTTGGTCAAAATACTTTTGCTCCCCTGTAAGTAAGTATAGGTAATACGCCGTATCTGATGAAGGTTTAATACTGTTCTTTTGCTCTACTAACTTTAAGAATAATGGATCTTCCTTACACCCTTTTGCATACATACGATTCATTGCACGTTGCAACCAAACCGTATTCGTTTTGTTTTCTTCAAAATCTTTTTGATATAATGGTACTAAAACTTCACAATTAGCTCTTTTACCTAGCTTTTGATCCATACTTGGTAATATCTTTGTTTCAAAAGCGTCAATATTAGATTCGTAGACTTTTTTACGTTGTGTATCTTTTTTATTCAATGTCTCACCCGCATCTTCTTTTGCTACGAGTTTGTTCAACTTTATTGTATAATCAGAAACTATTCCTTCGATAATTTCATTGACATCATCATACTTATCAAACATTTCTTGAGCAGTCCTTTTCCCCTCGTCATATAAATCTACATTTAGTGAGAAATAAGTATAAAGACCTTTAGCACTATCAAAATGTTCACGATCTTTATTAAATGCTTCATCAAAAATATCATAATCTTCTTCAAGAGACATGTTTAACTCTATTCTATATTTATATGCCAAATTTCCTTTATCGGATAGAATCTCAGCCAAGTCATATTTAGATTCAAAATGCTCTCTACTTTGACTGTATAATAACATTAAGTCTTTAATATGTGCTACTTGATCTGCGCCAGTCGAATTTTCTATCTTGTGTAATAATATTTTCTCACCATAGGCATAAATAGCTCTATTGAATTTTGGACACTTGTCCCGTACAATTTTCCATGGGCCATAAGCATCATCGTATTTTTTACTCTTAACATAACCATCAAACATTGACAGATTATTCATACACTCTTCGTCTTGTTGTGCAAAACCAATGTTGAAACTCACAAAAAGTGCTAGTAGTAATATAGTAATTCTCGTTTTCATCTTGTTATTATTAGTATTATTAGTAAAACTTCCTTTGTTGAAACCATCTAGAGTTTAAAGATAAACCTATATTGAAGTTTATAAAATTCTCTTGGATTAAATTTTGATTAGTTGTCCCGCGTTGCCCAAATTCAACGCCTAAATTAGCGTTAGAAAACAAACCTCGTTTCCCAACTGGTAAACCTAAACCAAAAGATATGCCAAACTCATTGATGGACTCATCTTTTATAACTAATCCTGTGTTTGCGAAGTTAAGACCTGCTCTATAAACTACACGTTTAAAATAACCCGAAAAAGCATTATACTTAGGAATAAAAAAACCTCCAACAGAAACTTGTGACGCATTCTCAAAGGCAGAAATATCATTATTAAAAACAGGGTTAGAAAAATTACTTGTATTTTCAAATGTATATTCTGCGCCTACAAACCATGATTTTGGTTCTCCTACACCAGCACCAAAAGACAAACGCGATGGTAATGTTAAATTTGTAGTTTCGAGATTTTGACTTTCTAAATCTGCATCAATATTATTAAATGTACGAAGCACATTAAAAGTAATTGCATCAATGGCAATGGTAGCAAACGATCTCGTATTAATAGAGTTTAACTTGCTTTCAGGGGCGTAAGTCGCCGAAGTAGATAACTCTAACTTACTGGAAATCATTGTTTTGTATGACACTCCAAAATTTAAATTTAACCCACTTAAATCAGACTTATTAAATTCTCTAGTTTGGTACTGAACAATATCACCTTCCGGCGTATATGCTATTTCAACGGCTGTATTCTGAATAGTCCCAAAATTATAACTGAAATCGACTCCCACGCTCAATTTATCTGATAGTTGATAGCCTAAGCCTGCAAAAGCTTTATTAACACCTCCTTCGCCATTATAGCGATTAACTAAATTACCATCATCGTTAATATCATCGAGTTTGTATCCAACAGACGTAAATGGCAGTAAACCAAAACCAAACCCAATTTTGCCAATAGGAAATGAAAATGCTATATAATCTAAGCCAGAACTATTGGTAGTCGTCTCATCAAAGTTACTTTTTAATCTTACATCAGACATTGTACCAGCCACGGAAAACTTAACAGGTCTACTTTCGTTATCAAAAGGAGAAGACTCAACATTTTTACTAACATAAGCCGCAGGGTTTCTGAGGTTAACATGAATACTATCTAAGTAAACACCCATGCCCCCCATACTTCTGTTTTCTACGGTACCTTTATACTTAAGGGTTCCTATACCATAAAATGAATATGGTGATGCTGTTCCCGTTTGGGCATAAGCACAAGAACTAATAATTGTAATGCAAATTACAATGAGTCGTTTTATCATTATTTTGAATTATAATCTAGAATATAATTCAAACCCTCTAATAGAAAATTTGAATTGACAAATATGCTATTTTTTAATTGGTTTGACAAAAATTTGGCATCACCTCCTGTTAAAATAACTGTTAAATCTAGGTATTCCTCTATATATTGCTCAATAACACCATCAATTTCTTTCACAATACCGAACACAACTCCAGAATGAATCGATGCTTCCGTAGAGTCTCCAATAATTTTTTTAGGCTGATCCGTCTCTAATAACGGAAGATTTGCCGTTAAATTATTTAAAGTTTTATACCGCAACCGGATACCTGGCGAAATTGCGCCTCCTAAATAATTGTTTTCTTCGGTTATAAAATCGTAAGTAATACAAGTACCAGCGTCGATAACTAAAACATTTTTATCAGGAAACTCTTTTACTGACGCACTAACTAAGGCTATACGATCCACACCCAATGTTTTTGGTGTTGTATAAAGATTCTTAAACGGTAATTTTGTTTTAGAACTTAATTCTAAAACGTTGAGATCATCGCCAATAATTTCAATTTGCTTTTTAGACAAACCTCCGACAGAAGAAATAATCGCAGATTTTAACTTTGGAAAGTCCTTTTTTAGTAATGTATATTGCTTTTCAAATTCTGAAAGCTCAAAACTAATTTTATGTAAAAGCCTTGCATTTTTATAAATGGCAAACTTAACATACGTATTTCCTACATCTACAATAAGATTCATAAGCTATTTCTATAGTATACCCAATAAACATTAAAATAAGCGACAAAATTCGCTTCTATTGCACTTATATTTCTTTAGAAATCAAAACCTAACTGATGCTATATTTCGGTTTTATAATTCATCTAAGCCCAATATAACTCGAATTATTTATGTCTCATTCTAAAATTTATTTAGTGCTACAAATTTATAAAATCAAATTTTACAAGTTTCTTTTTGTGAATAATAAAAATGAATCTATATTTGCACCCGCTTAATTAAGCAATTGGTGCCTTAGCTCAGTTGGTAGAGCAAAGGACTGAAAATCCTTGTGTCCCTGGTTCGATTCCTGGAGGCACCACCATCAAAAACCCGATTCAGATGAATCGGGTTTTTTGGTTTTTAAAGAACCTAAAAAACCATTCCCTATTGTGGTTGAATATTTTAAAGGCGCTATTAGCTTTAGCGCTCGTGGTGGCAAACAACCTCTTCTAGCCACTGGTATTATTGCCTTAGACGCAAATGTACGGCATAACCTTATTGCATTAGAAGATGTGTTTTGCGCTTATCCTTATCTAAAAGAGATGATGTAAATCACATTAAAAACATACCAACTGCCTAAAAATAAAAATGTCTTTAACCAAAGAATTAATTATTAACATACCGCTTTTACGACTTAACTTTTTACTTGCGAAACCATTATTTACGCAAGTTTGACTTAAGTTTCAAGCAGAAAGTGTTGCACAAACAATTAGAATTGTAATAGAATTTGTAGCGTTAGGTCGTTTTTTACTCAAAAACACGAGGTAAAAACACTTACTAATCGCAATATTTTATACACTTTGAATATTGAAAATTATTTTTTAAGCTATTTTTTTACGGTTTCAGAAGTCCAAATCTTAAAACTCAATCTATCATGAAAAAGTTACCCGTACTTTCATCAGTTATGCTATGCGGTTTATTCGCCTGCGAAACTGACACTTCTCAAATTGCATCAGATCCTATCTATGCATATAACACAGAACAACAATATCAAGTCAATGCCTCTTTTATAATTGATTTTAAAGCTTTTAACACGGCGATATTTTATCTGAAGTTTTTTTAATGAATCCTTTTGAAAACACCCAATTAGCAGGTGTCACAATGGCTTCCCCAGATAGTAATACAGTTATAATTTCTGACTCTTCAAATCCGACAGGAGACGATTTGGATATTGGGACTCCCAATCCCATTTATGGCGGTCCAAGAATAGGTGATGGAGGCGCAAGCAATGATACAGCGTTGGGTAATGTTCTTATCCTCTCTGAAGATCTAGACGCTAGCGATCCCGATGATATTTTTGAAGTTGGCGCTAATGATGCTGTGATTTTGAATGCTTTCGATATTTTCGATGTAGCAGCATCTTCAAATCCTAGTATTGTTCATTTATATGATTTTGAAGAAAACATTCTTTTTAGCAAAGAAGTCTCTTCTGGCGGGGATAATTCAAAAACGACCGTAGATCTAGAAAACACTTCTGGTCTTGCGTTCATGGAAATTATAATGAAGAGATCGGGTGCGATAGACAATATCGCTTTTGAATTAGAAACGGAAGAACCTTGTATTGAATGCGATAGTAATATTGTTGAACTAACATTTAAATACATTGGCGGGTCGCAACAGGTACCTGTTCGAATTGAAACCCCAGAAGGCGACGTTATTTTTGGCTGTACAGTTCAAATAGATTAAGAGTTTACTGCAACAGGTAATGCTTCGGATGGTACTTTTGGAAGCGAAATTATTGTGTTTATTGAAAATGAACAAATAACCATACTAGCCGCAGGTTGCTCTGAGCCAATCGGTCCTGGATTCCTTTTACTAAATTTAGACATTGTTTCAGGGATAACTCAAACCAGAGGCCAATTATGTCTTGTTGAAGTCCAAGCTTTTAGTTTAAATTCTTCACAAAGGCGACAAGCATATTTTTAATACGAAATGACACATCGTAAGTATATAAAAGTAATCGGAAATATATGTAGTTGTATGTTAATATGATACTTGAGACACCACGATCTAAACCCCGATTCATAAGAATCAGGGTTTTCGGTTTTATACTTCTGCATACTTAAATCAAAACTATTTTAAAAATTCAACATACTTGGACATCATATTTATTTGAATCTAATAATTTGATAATCAAATACTTAATTCAATGTCAGTTGTGTTGAATTTAGATTGCGACATAGAACGGCACACTATAAACATCTCGTAACAATTAATTTAGTTTTATAAAAGCACTTTTGCCACTATAAAACTATGAATGAATTAAACAAATACAGCAAAACCGTTACACAAGATCCAACGCAACCAGCGGCTCAGGCGATGCTACATGCTATCGGATTGACAAAGGAAGATTTTTTTAAACCCATAGTCGGAATAGCAAGTACTGGTTACGAAGGAAACCCTTGTAATATGCACCTTAACGACTTAGCAAAACTCGTTAAAGAAGGCACAAAAAATGAAGATATTATAGGCTTAATTTTTAATACTATTGGTGTAAGTGATGGCATCTCTATGGGCACACCAGGAATGCGTTACTCTTTACCTTCTCGTGATATCATTGCAGACTCAATGGAAACTGTAGTGCAAGCCATGAGTTATGACGGATTAATTACTGTAGTTGGCTGTGATAAAAATATGCCAGGAGCTTTAATGGCCATGATTCGTTTAGATCGTCCATCTATTTTAGTCTATGGTGGCACCATTGATTCTGGTTCCCACAACGGACAAAAATTAGATGTTGTTTCAGCATTTGAAGCTTGGGGAAGCAAAGTTGCAGGAACCATGTCAGAAAACGAATATCAAAACATTGTTGAAAAAGCATGTCCTGGAGCCGGAGCTTGCGGAGGGATGTACACAGCAAATACTATGGCTTCTGCTATTGAAGCCTTAGGCATGGCACTTCCATTCAATTCTTCAAATCCAGCATTGAGTGGTGCTAAGAAAGAAGAATCCGTAAAAGCTGGAGAAGCGCTACGATTATTACTTGAAAAAGACATTAAACCTTCAGATATAATAACTAGAAAGTCTCTAGAAAATGCCGTAAGACTCGTGACTATATTAGGAGGTTCTACGAATGCCGTATTGCACTTTTTAGCTATTGCAAGGGCCGCTCAAATTGATTTCACTCTGAAAGATTTTCAAGATATAAGTGATAAAACGCCATTCTTAGCCGATTTAAAACCAAGCGGGAAATACTTAATGGAAGATGTCCATGCTGTTGGAGGCATTCCAGCGGTATTGAAATATCTTCTCAAGAAAGGACTCATTCATGGAGATTGTTTAACCGTTACAGGAAAAACAATGGCAGAAAATTTACTAGATGTTGCAGATCTAAAAGAGGGACAAGACGTCATCAGACCAATTGAAAAGCCTATTAAAATTTCTGGACACTTAAGAATGCTCTATGGCAATTTAGCAACCGAAGGAAGTGTTGCCAAAATCACAGGAAAAGAAGGTTTGAGTTTCAAAGGAAAAGCAAAAGTCTTTGAAGGAGAATATGCGGCGAACGATGGCATTAGAGATGGAAAAGTAGAAAAAGGAGATGTCGTTGTTATTCGTTATGAAGGTCCAAAAGGTGGTCCTGGCATGCCAGAAATGTTAAAACCTACGGCGGCCATTATGGGAGCAGGTTTAGGCAAAGATGTCGCTTTAATTACAGATGGAAGATTCTCAGGAGGCACACATGGATTCGTCGTTGGACATATTACACCAGAAGCTCAAGAAGGCGGCACACTAGCCTTTGTAAAAGACGGAGATATCATCACTATCGACGCAGAAACCAATACCATTTCAGTAGAAGTATCTGAAGAAGAATTACAAAAAAGAAGACTAAATTGGAAAGCACCAGATTTAAAATTTGAACGCGGTGTATTATATAAATATGCAAAAACTGTGTCATCGGCATCACTAGGATGCGTAACCGATGAATTCTAAATTATAGAGAAGAGAAAATGAAAGAAACCCAAACCATACAAAGTCAAGCTAAAAGCCCAGAAACTACGGAACGTATTTCTGGTAGCGAAGCTGTCATAAAATGTTTATTAGCCGAAGGTGTTGATATTCTTTATGGATATCCAGGCGGTGCGATTATGCCTGTTTATGATGAACTCTATAAGTATCAAGACAAAATTCACCACGTGTTAACACGTCACGAGCAAGGCGCAACGCATTCTGCACAAGGTTATGCGCGTATTTCTGGAAAAGTTGGTGTTTGCATGGCTACGTCTGGACCAGGAGCAACTAATTTAATAACTGGTATTGCCGATGCGCAAATAGATTCTACACCAATGGTTTGTATCACTGGTCAGGTCGGATCTCATTTATTAGGTAGTGATGCCTTTCAGGAAACTGATATCGTCGGAATTTCAACACCTGTCACCAAATGGAATCATCAAATTACTAAAGCATCAGAAATCCCTGAAGTCTTTGCCAAAGCTTTTTACATTGCCAAAAGCGGAAGGCCAGGTCCTGTTTTAATTGACATTACTAAAGATGCACAGTTCGAAGAGTTTGATTTTAAATACGAAAAATGTAAAGGCATAAGAAGTTATAAACCTGTACCAGACACAGATATAAATTCGCTTAAAGAGGCTGCAGAACTCATAAATAATGCAAAAAAACCATTTATTGTTTGGGGACAAGGTGTTATTTTAGGTAAAGCCGAAGCCGAATTTAAAGCGGTTATTGAGAAAGCCGGAATCCCATCTGCTTGGACCATATTAGGCGCTTCTGCAATTCCAACGTCGCATCCATTGAATGTTGGTATGGTTGGCATGCATGGCAATTATGGACCAAACGTACTTACGAATGATTGCGATGTATTGATTGCTATAGGAATGCGATTTGATGATCGTGTCACAGGAAATTTAGAGACTTACGCTAAACAAGCCAAAGTGATTCATTTTGATATAGATCCTGCTGAAATCGATAAAAATGTAAAAACGGATGTCGCTGTTTTAGGCGATGCCAAAATAAGTTTGGAATCCTTATTACCATTATTAAATAAAAATTCACACCAAGATTGGCATCAAAAATTTAAGGATTTATATGCCATTGAATACGAAAAAGTAATTAAAGGAGATTTACATCCTACAAAAGAAGGCTTAACAATGGGGGAAGTATTGAAAGAAATCAATATTCAAACCAAGGGTAATGCCGCGATTGTGAGCGATGTTGGCCAGCATCAAATGATTGCTTGTCGTTATGCAGAATTCAATCATAGTAAAAGTAACATAACATCTGGCGGATTAGGTACTATGGGATTTGCATTACCAGCAGCGATTGGTGCTAAAATGGCGGCGCCAGAACGTGAAGTCGTTGCAATTATTGGAGATGGTGGTTATCAAATGACAATTCAAGAATTAGGAACCATTTTTCAACAAAAAGTACCCGTAAAAATTGTGGTATTGAATAATGAATTTCTAGGTATGGTAAGGCAATGGCAACAACTGTTTTTCGAAAAGCGTTATGCGTCTACTGAAATGGTAAATCCGGATTTTGTAGCCATAGCAAAAGGCTATTTTATAGAGGCTAAAA
Organism: Flavobacteriaceae bacterium; assembly: GCA_034112185.1. Lineage (GTDB taxonomy): Bacteria > Bacteroidota > Bacteroidia > Flavobacteriales > Flavobacteriaceae > Winogradskyella. The sequence goes on from JAWUVW010000028.1 coordinate 43,026, forward strand.
AAGTAACAGAAAGAAAAGATTTAAAAGACGCTGTGAAAGAAATGATTGCTAGTGATGGTCCCTATTTCTTAGAAGTTAGAGTTGAAAAAGAAGGCAACGTTTTCCCTATGATACCAACAGGAGCGAGTGTTTCAGATATTAGATTAGAATAAACGTCAGTTCGAGTAAATTTCAAAGAAGTAAAACGGATTTGAAATTTGTATCGAGAACAATTTGAGTAGCTTCTCGATACATTTTTTTCTCGTTCCTCAATAAAATCACTCGAAGTGACGTATAAAATGAACAAAATTTATAGAACATGAGTACAGAAATAAACCAATATACCGTCTCAATTTATACGGAAAACAACATAGGATTATTGAATAGAATATCGGCAATATTCCAAAGAAGACATATGAATATTGAAAGTTTAAACACGTCGCCTTCAGAAATTGAAGGGGTTTCAAGGTTTACAATTGTCGTCAATATTACCGAACATCAAATGAAAAAGATTCAAGGTCAAATCGAAAAACAAGTCGAAGTTATTAAAGCATACTATCATACTGAAGAAGAAATCATTTATCAGGAATCGTGCGTATTTAAAATGAAATCTAACTTGTTGTTCGACGAACGTCAAATTCAGAATATCATTAAAGACAGTAACGCCAGAATTGTCACTGTAAACCGAGAATTCTTCGTTATTGAAAAATCAGGGAGAAAAGAAGAAATAGATTTATTACATAGAGAATTAACCGTTTTTGGAATCATGCAATTTACGCGTTCAGGACGTATTGCAGTAACTAAAGACGAAATGAAAATATCAACAATGCTTCAGGCATTGCAACATTAAAATAAAAGAAAAAATGTCAAATTATTTCAACACATTACCATTAAGAGAACAATTAGAGCAATTAGGAAAGTGTCGTTTTATGAATGCTTCAGAATTTGAAGATGGTGTAAACGCCTTAAAAGGAAAGAAAATTGTGATTGTTGGTTGTGGCGCACAAGGTCTAAACCAAGGCTTAAATATGAGAGATTCTGGTTTGGATATTTCTTATACACTACGCCAAGTTGCTATTGATCAACAACGTGACTCTTATAAAAATGCAACATCAAACGGATTTACTGTTGGCACCTATGACGAATTAATCCCTACTGCAGATTTAGTCCTAAACTTAACACCAGACAAACAGCATACTAATGTCGTAAAAGCTATAATGCCGCTAATGAAAAAAGGGGCGACATTGAGCTATTCTCATGGCTTTAACATTGTTGAAGAAGGCACAAAAATCAGAGAGGATCTAACGGTAATTATGGTCGCACCAAAGTGTCCAGGTACTGAAGTTAGAGAAGAATACAAAAGAGGATTTGGAGTACCAACATTAACTGCTGTGCATCCTGAAAATGATCCAGAAGGAAAAGGTTGGACACAAGCAAAAGCCTATGCGGCTGCAACAGGTGGTCATCGCGCGGGTGTTTTAGAATCCTCATTTATTGCTGAAGTAAAATCGGATTTAATGGGAGAACAAACCATTTTATGTGGTTTACTGCAAACAGGAGCAATCTTATCCTTTGACAAAATGGTTGAACAAGGTATTGAACCAAGGTATGCGGCTAAATTGATTCAGTTTGGTTGGGAAACGATTACTGAAGCTTTAAAACATGGCGGTATCACCAATATGATGGATCGCTTATCTAATCCTTCAAAAATAAAAGCATACGAATTATCTGAAGAATTAAAAGACATTATGCGTCCATTATTTGAGAAACACATGGACGATATTATTTCTGGTCATTTCTCAAAAACCATGATGGAAGATTGGGCAAATGACGATGTTAACTTATTAAAATGGAGAGCTGCAACAGGTGAGACTGCTTTTGAAAAAACAGTATTAACTTCAGATCATATTAGCGAACAAGAGTATTTTGATCATGGAGTACTATTAGTTGCATTTGTTAAATCTGGTGTTGAATTAGCATTTGAAACTATGGTTAGCGCAGGTATAATTGAAGACTCAGCTTATTACGAATCTTTACACGAATTACCATTAATAGCAAATACCATTGCTAGAAAGAAATTATTCGAGATGAATCGTGTGATATCTGATACTGCTGAATATGGTTGTTATTTATTCGATCATGCATGTAAACCATTATTAACTGATTTTATGAAAACTGTTGACACCAATATTATCGGAAAATCATATTCGGATGTCAATGGTGTAGATAATATCCAATTAATCGCAATTAACGATGCCATTAGAAATCACCCGATTGAAGCTGTTGGAAAACGTTTGAGAGCAGCAATGACAGCGATGAAAATTATAAAGTCAGATGTAAAAACTGAAGATTCCGTATTAGCATAAATTATAGATTTCATATGAGATTTTGAAAAACCTGACAAATATTAAATAGGTACTAAACCGAATTCAAAACTTTGCAAGTATTCTCAAAAATGAAATATGTTATTAGAAGTTGCCACACTATATGTAAAAGAGGATTTTGAAAATCAATTTGAAATAGATTTTTTAAAAGCTGGTCAATATATAAGTTCAATAAAAGGCTATAAGGGCCATACTTTAAAAAAATGTGTCGAACAAAAGAATAAATACCTTTTGCTTGTAGATTGGGAAACCATAAAAGATCATAATATTGGATTTAGAAAATCTAAAGCATATATAAAATGGAAAGAATTATTACATCATTATTATGAGCCTTTTCCAACAGTCGAACATTATAAAACAATAATTGAAAACAAAAAAGATTGCTACTAAAGCCTCATTTTAAACTAAGACAAATAGCAGCAGGAGATAGAAATGGAAAAAATCACAACCACATATAGGCCAACACTAAAAGCAATAGAAGCTGCCGCAGAAAAACTTAAAGGTATTGCATCTGTGACACCTTTGATGAAAAATGCTCGCTACTCTAAGCAATTTGGTGCTAACATATATTTTAAAAGAGAAGACTTACAAGAAGTGCGTTCGTATAAAATTCGTGGTGCGTATAATAAAATTTCATCGTTAAGCGAAAGTCAAATAGAAAATGAGATTGTATGTGCAAGTGCAGGAAATCATGCACAAGGGTTCGCGCTTTCATGTAAAATTCTAAAAATAAAAGGCACCATCTTCATGCCTTCTCCAACACCTAATCAAAAGATTGAACAGGTAAAAATGTTTGGCGAAGACTATATAAATGTTGTTTTAGTTGGTGACACGTTTGATGATGCTTACCATGCTGCTATGGAACAATGCGAAGCATTAAATAAAACTTTAATTCATCCTTTTAATGATGAAAAAGTTATTGAAGGGCAAGCAACTGTGGGCTTAGAAATTATAGATCAGGCAAAAGCGCATCCAATCGATTATGTTTTTGTAGCTGTTGGTGGTGGTGGCCTTGCGGCAGGATTGTCATCTGTTTTTAAAATTTTATCACCACAAACTAGAATTATTAGTGTGGAACCAAAAGGCGCTGCTTCCATGTTAACGTCTATTAGAGCAAATAGAAATACAACATTGAAATCCATAGATAGCTTTGTAGATGGAGCCGCAGTTAAACGCGTTGGCGATTTGAATTTCGCGATCTGTAAAGAGACTTTACATCGTGTAGTTTCTGTGGATGAAGGTAAAATTTGTCAAACTATTTTAGACCTATATAACAAGGAAGCTATCGTTGTTGAGCCTGCTGGTGCTTTAAGCCTTTCTGCTTTAGACCAGTTTTCCGAAGAAATAAAAGGGAAAAATGTAGTCTGTGTGATAAGCGGAAGCAATAATGATATTACCCGTACTGCCGAAATAAAAGAACGTGCATTGTTATATGCGAATTTAAAACATTACTTTATCGTTAAGTTTCCGCAACGCTCGGGAGCTTTACGAGATTTTGTAGTGGACATTTTAGGACCAACAGACGATATCACACATTTTGAATACACCAAAAAAGCAAACCGAGAAAATGACGTAGCTGTTGTCGGTTTACAATTAAAATCACCAGACGATTTACAACCTCTAATTACCAAAATGAAGCTTCATAATTTTTATGGAGATTACCTTAACGATAAACCCGATTTATTTCAATTCTTAGTTTAAACTAAATTTATATGAACATCCCTCAACAGTACCAAATCAAGGACACAGTTAACCAAAACACTTATTTAGTAGGAGGTGAATTAAAATCTTGGACTGGTGCTACTTCTGAAGTCTATTCTACAATCTCTTCAACGGAAGATTATAAACCGACATTATTAGGAACTATTCCAACCTTAGGAGAAAACGAAGCGCTCGAGGCACTAGATGCCGCATGTAATGCTTACAAAAAAGGACAAGGTTTATGGCCAACAATGAAAGTCGTTGACAGAATTGCTTGCATGGAAAAGTTTGTAGAACAAATGAAAACCAAGCGTGAGGAAGTTGTTAAATTATTGATGTGGGAAATCGGCAAAAACTTACCAGATTCGGAAAAGGAATTCGACAGAACTGTTGAATACGTCTACGATACGATTGAAGATTATAAACAAATGGATCGTAATAGTGCCAAATTTGAAAAAAACTCTGGCGTTAATGCTCATATTCGTCGCGGTCCTATAGGCGTTGTATTATGTTTAGGACCGTACAACTATCCTTTAAATGAAACCTTTGCACTTTTAATTCCGGCCTTAATTATGGGAAATACAGCCGTTTTTAAACCCGCAAAACATGGAGTTTTACTGATTTCACCTTTGCTAGAAGCCTTTCAAAGTAGTTTTCCTGCAGGTGTTGTTAATATTATTTATGGCAGAGGACGTACGGTTGCTTCGCCTATCATGAAAGACGGTAGAGTCGATGTTTTAGCTTTAATTGGAAATAGTAAATCGGCCAATGCGTTGCAAAATCAACATCCAAAAAGTAATCGTCTGAGAATGGTTCTTGGTTTGGAAGCTAAAAACCCTGCGATTGTACTTAAAGACGCTGATTTAGATTTAGCCATAGAAGAATGTATTGCAGGTACAACCTCTTTTAATGGACAACGTTGTACAGCTTTAAAAGTACTCTATGTCCACGAAGACATTGTAGAAGAATTCAACAAACGTTTTTCTGCAAAAGTGGATGCTCTAAAATTTGGAAATCCATGGGAAGATGGTGCAAAATTAACACCATTGCCAGAACCAGATAAACCAGCTTATATCCAAGAATTAATTGATGATGCCATTAAAAATGGTGCAAACATTATTAATAAAAAAGGAGGAGACACCACTGAGAATTATATTTTTCCAGCGGTTTTATATCCTGTAACAAAGGCTATGCGTGTTTATGAAGAAGAACAATTTGGACCAGTAATTCCTGTTATTCCTTTTTCAGATATTGAAGAACCTTTAGACGATATGGCCGCTTCAAATTATGGACAACAAGTGAGTTTATTTGGTAAGGATGTTAAAACATTAGCTCCTTTAATTGATACACTAGTAAATTTAGTGTGTCGTGTTAACCTAAATAGTTCTTGTCAACGTGGCCCAGATGTGTATCCCTTCACAGGCAGAAAAGATTCTGCTGTTGCAACTTTAAGTGTTCATGATGCTTTGCGCTCATTTTCAATTAGAACATTTGTTGCCTCGAAAGATAATGATTACAACAATGCCATCTTAAAGGATTTATTAGACTCACGGGCGTCAAACTTTGTGAGCACAGATTATATTCTTTAGCCAAAAAAGCTTATCAATGAGATATTTACAATTTGAAAGTCATTTATTTCGAATTTCATAAATCTCGAACGAAACAAGGAATTACCTCTTGTAGTTATTAATTAAATAAGTAGATTAGCGCTATGTTTACACTAACACACAAATATAGATCACTAAGACCCACAGGTTTAGACTTAACAAAACGCAGTCGCTAACTCTACTACTTAGGACTACTCTATATTCATTTATTATTATTTTATTGTGTACAACTCAACTTTCAAATTTCAGTTTCAATCTTTAATTATCTCGATAGATAATCAGGGTATTGCACGTCGCTTTTTTCCACGTCGCCCTTAGGGTGTACTTCTATTTATAGAACATAGGTGAGTCCGGTTCTACTTTCAAAAAACAAAATCATATTTTTTAATATAACACCAAATAAACATTAAAAATTCATTTGGTATAAAACCAATCACAATGAAAATTGTTATTGCCGACAAATCACATAGTATATACGCAGATGTTATTTGCGAAACGATCTCAGATGCTGCTCAAGTTAGAGGCACAGGAATCGCTAAGCGACAACCAGAATACATCATTACAAAAATGGAAAATGGGAATGCCGTGATTGCCTTAGATGGAGATCAATTTGCTGGCTTTTGCTATATCGAAGCTTGGGGTCACAGTAAGTTTGTAGCCAATTCAGGCTTAATTGTGCATCCAGACTATAGACAACAAGGCCTTGCCAAAAAGATTAAGAAAGTAGTTTTTGAGCATTCAAAATCTAAATTTCCAGATTCTAAAATTTTTAGTATTACCACAGGATTAGCCGTTATGAAAATGAATAGTGACTTAGGTTACAAACCTGTTACATTTTCAGAATTAACAGATGATCAATCCTTTTGGAAAGGCTGTCAGACTTGCAAAAATTTTGATGTATTAACAAGAACTGAACAAAAAATGTGTTTGTGCACAGGTATGCTATATGATCCTTCTAAAAAGGGAGATTCCAAAATTAAAGAACACGCTATAGATAAAAAAGTATGGACAAGATTAAAAAATATTAAACAATCCATGTTCCTAAAAAAAGATAAAAAATGAGCAAATTAGTCATAGCATACAGCGGTGGATTAGACACATCTTACTGTGCAGTAAGTTTAAGCAAAGCAGGATATGATGTGCATGCCGTTAGCGTGAATACGGGAGGTTTTACTTCAGACGAAATTAAAACAATTGAGAGTAATGCCTATAAAATGGGGGTATCAACTTATAAAAACATTGACGCTATTGCATCTTATTATGATAAAGTGATTAAGTATTTAATCTTCGGAAATGTACTTAAAAACAACACCTATCCTTTATCAGTAAGCGCAGAACGTATTATTCAAGCGATTGAAATTGCACAATATGCAAAACGTATTGGGGCTAAATACATCGCTCACGGAAGTACAGGTGCAGGAAATGATCAGGTCCGTTTTGATATGATTTTTCAAACCTTAGCACCAGAAATTGAAATCATCACACCAATTAGAGACGGAAAACTAACGCGGCAACAGGAAATCGATTACCTCATAGAAAACGGGATTGATATGTCTTGGAACAAAGCAAAATACTCAGTAAATAAAGGCCTTTGGGGAACTAGTGTTGGCGGAGAAGAAACCTTAACGTCAGAACAGCCATTACCAGAATCGGCTTATCCTTCACAACTAGAAAAAGAAGGTGAAGAGAAAGTAACGCTGACTTTTGAAAAAGGTGAATTTATAGCTTTAAACGGAAAAGTAAATTCTGCAGAAAAAAATATAGAATTACTCAATGCTTTGGGTTCTGCTTATGCTATAGGTCGCGATATTCATGTTGGTGATACGATAGTTGGTATCAAGGGACGAGTTGGTTTTGAAGCGGCGGCGGCTTTAATCATTATCAAAGCGCATCACTTATTAGAGAAGCACACATTGACTAAATGGCAACTACAGCACAAGGATTATTTATCAAATTTCTACGGTATGCATTTGCATGAAGGCCAATATTTAGATCCCGTGATGCGAGATATGGAAGCCTTTTTACAAAATAGTCAGGCTCACGTTTCTGGTGACGTTACAGTGACTTTGAAACCCTATCATTTCAGTTTAGACGGCATCAGCTCTAAACACGATTTAATGAATGCCAAATTCGGAAGTTATGGCGAAGAAAACAAAGGATGGACAGCAGATGAAGCCAAAGGGTTCATCAAAATCATAGGGAATCAGAATAAAATATATCAACAGGTAAATAATTGAATCTGACTTAGCAAGTTTAAAAAAACACCCCTAAAGTCCCCTCAAGGGGACAATCCACTCAGTCAAATTAGACTATTGTCCCCTTGAGTGGACTTTAGGGGTGTAAAAACAGAAGAGCAATGAAGAAAATAAAAGCAGGAATTATTGGAGGTGCAGGCTATACCGCTGGCGAATTGATTAGAGTATTGCTTAACCACAAAAAAGTGACCATAGATTTTGTGTATAGCACATCTAACGCTGGCAATAAAATTCACAACGTGCATCAAGATTTAATTGGTTCTACCGAGATGGTATTTACGAGCGAAATAAATGCTAATGTCGATGTATTATTTTTATGTTTAGGCCACGGAAATTCAAAAGCATTTTTAGAGCAATATAGCTTCTCTGAAGCGACAAAAATCATTGATTTAAGTAATGATTTTAGATTAGAAGGCGATAAACTCTTAAACGGAAAAGACTTTGTTTATGGCTTACCTGAATTACAAAAAGAAGCGATCAAAAACGCAAATTATATTGCAAACCCAGGCTGTTTTGCTACTGCGATTCAATTGGCATTATTGCCATTGGCAAATTCAAATTTAATCAAAGAAGACATTCATATCAATGCCGTAACTGGAGCTACAGGAGCAGGAACATCATTATCTAAAACCACACATTTTACGTGGCGAGATAATAATTTCTCACACTACAAACCTTTTACGCATCAACATTTAGGAGAAATCAATCAAACGGTAAACCAATTGCAGCATGGGTTTAATTCTGAAATTCATTTTATGCCAAATCGCGGTAATTTTTCAAGAGGTATTTTTGCAACAGCTTACACCACATTTGAAGGCTCAATAGAGGATGCTAAAACACTTTATAAGAACTATTATAAAGAAGTGGCTTTCACATTTGTTTCGGATGAAGAGATTCATTTAAAGCAAGTTGTAAACACCAATAAATGTATCCTTCATTTACACAAACACAACACTAAATTACTAGTCACAAGCATTATAGATAATCTATTAAAAGGGGCTTCTGGGCAAGCCGTTCAAAACATGAATTTGATGTTTGGTTTTGAAGAAACCGAAGGCTTACAATTGAAGGCTAATTATTTTTAAACGTCTGGCACGCTTGCACAGGCAAGAATCCACGATTAATAAAGCCTAAAAACAAATACATTACTGCCTTGCAGGAATGCCAAAAAAAGCAATTATGAACCGAGCATTTTTTAAAGCGAACACATTTGACCTTTAAAAATCAATAAAAACTAACGAATGAACCGAGCATTTTTCATGCAAACACATTTTACAGTTAAAAAACAATAAACAAGCAAAAATGAACCGAGCATTTTTCATGCGAACACATTTTACAGTTAAAAATCAATAAACAAGCAAAAATGAAAATCGCAATCATAGGAACAGGGAATTTAGGTAAGTCAATAGCCAAAGGCTTAATCACCAATAATGCTATTACAACATTATATCTAACCAAAAGAAACTTGGATGATATCCAAGACTTAGAAGGCTATAAAAATGTGGTATTAACTACTGATAATATTGAAGCTGTAAAGCAATCCGATATCTTGATATTTGCTGTGCAACCTACACATTTTGAACAAATTTTGAATGATGTTAAGCCCTACCTCAATGAAAATCATGTATTGATTTCCACGATTACAGGTTATATAATTCCAAAGATTGAGGCTCAAATCGGTAGTGATCAATTTATTATTAGAGCAATGCCAAATACAGCGATTGCTGTTGGCAAATCTATGACCTGCTTGTGTAGCAATACCCAAGGAGAAAAGCGGATTAAAATTGCTGAAGCTATATTTAATAGATTAGGTCATACACTAGCGATTCCAGAATCTCAAATGCAAGCGGCAACTGTCGTTTGTGCTAGTGGCATTGCCTTTTGGATGCGACTCATGAGAGCAACTACTCAAGCCGCTATTCAATTAGGCTTTGATGCAAAAGAAGCTCAAGAATTAGCAATGTATACCGCTGAAGGCGCGGCCAATTTATTAATCACAAATGGTGATCATCCCGAAGAAGAAATTGATCGCGTAACCACACCACGAGGTTGTACCATTACTGGTCTAAATGAAATGGAGCATAAGGGTTTGAGTTCCTCTTTAATTCAAGGAATGGTCGCTTCATTCAATAAAATTAACAACATAAAGAAGGAACAGATATGAGTCTATTTAATGTCTACCCCTTATATAATGTCACACCTGTAAGTGCAAAAGATGTTTATGTATACGATGATAAAGGTGTTGAGCACCTCGACCTTTATGGTGGACATGCTGTAATTTCAATTGGACATTCACATCCTAAATATGTAGCTGCTATTACAAATCAAATAGAGAAACTAGGCTTTTATAGCAATGCGATTCAAAATCCCTTACAAACCGAACTAGCAGATAAATTAGAAGCCCTTTCGAGGTGTAAAGACTACCAATTATTTTTATGTAATTCTGGTGCAGAAGCCAACGAAAATGCCTTAAAGTTAGCCTCATTTCATAATGGTAAACATAAAATATTAGCTTTTAAAAATTCATTTCATGGACGAACGTCAGCAGCCGTTGCTGCTACTGATAACCCAAAAGTCGTTGCTCCTATAAATGCACAACAAGAAGTCGATTTTGTGAACCTAGGTGATTTAGATGCTGTTGCATCTATTCTAAAAGAAAACAAAACCTGTGCAGTTATCGTCGAATGTATTCAAGGCGTTGGTGGCTTAGATGAAAGCACAACGGAATTCTACCAAGGTCTAGAAACCCTTTGCAAACAAAATGACACAGCTTTAATTGCAGACGAAGTACAATCTGGTTTTGGAAGAACAGGTGACTTTTTCGCCTTTCAAAAACACAACATCACACCCGATATCATTTCGATTGCTAAAGGTATGGGCAATGGGTTTCCAGTTGGTGGCATTCTGATTCATCCATCCATAAAAGCCTCTTTTGGTTTATTAGGAACCACCTTTGGTGGTAATCATTTGGCTTGTGCTGCAACGCTTTCTGTATTAGACGTTATTGCCGAAGAAAACCTGATGCAGAATGCTTTAAACATCTCTGATTATTTTCAGAAAAAAGCAAAAGAGCTACCAAATTTAAAAGCCATTAAAGGCAGAGGTTTGATGCTTGGATTAGAGTTTGACTTTCCCATTTCAGAATTGAGAAAAAAATTGATTTATAATCATCATATTTTTACCGGAGGTGCTAAAAACATTAATGTCCTTAGAATTCTTCCGCCTTTAACCATTCAGAAAAAACATATAGATTGCTTTTTTGATGCCTTGCAAAAAGAATTGAATTAATATAGGAAAGAAGATAATTTGAAAAGATATAAGAATACAATTTTAACAACACCCCTCAACACCCCTCAAGGGGACAATAGTCCAGGTGTTAATTTTTAGGACTGTCGCCTTTGAGGATTGTCGAAATGAAAGAATTCTTTTGTTGAAGATACCGAGCGTAGCTCACTAGGGGTGTAAAACCTTAAAATTGTAAATTAATTAATAAGATTCCCATTTTAGTGGGAAATGAATATGAAAAATTACACCACCATAAAAGATATTTCTAACCTTTCAGAAACCATAAAGGAAGCCATTTTACTGAAAATGAGTCCTTTTGAATTTTGTGAACTTGGCAAACATAAAACCTTGGTAATGCTGTTTTTCAATTCCAGTTTACGAACGCGTTTAAGTACAGAAAAAGCGGCAAAAAACTTAGGAATGGACGTGATGATCCTAAATATTAACGAGGCATGGAATTTAGAGTTTGAAGATGGTACAATTATGAATACCAATACCTCGGAACATATTAAAGAAGTCGCGCAAGTGATCTCTCAATATGCTGATATGATCGCGGTAAGAGCTTTTCCTACATTGAAAGACAAAACGAAAGACGAATCAGAATTCATCATCACTAGTTTCAAAAAATACGCTACAGTGCCCATTTTAAATATGGAATCTTCCACAGCGCATCCTTTACAAGCTTTAGCAGATGCCATTACCATCTCAGAATTAACAGAAAAGAAGACCCCAAAAGTCGTTTTGTCTTGGGCGCCACATCCAAAAGCATTACCACAAGCGGTAGCCAATTCGTTTGTAGAAATGATGCAGGATTTAGATGTAGATTTTAGCATTACGCATCCTGAAGGTTATGAACTGAATTCTGAAATCACCAAAAACACACCCATCAACTATAACCAAAAAGAGGCCTTAAAAGATGCCGATTTCGTCTACGTAAAAAACTGGAGCAATTATAATGCCTATGGGAAAATATTAAGCCAAGATAAAAATTGGATGATGACCAAAGACAAGCTAGGCAAAGCGAAATTTATGCATTGCTTGCCTGTAAGACGAAATATTGTGGTTGAAGATGCCGTTTTAGACGGTGATCAATCTGTTGTTATACAACAAGCAAATAATAGAACATTTGCAGCGCAAGTGATCCTGAAACAACTATTAGAAAACTTAAAATGATCTGTCATTCAGAACGAAGTGAAGAATCTATTAAGTATGAGATTCTTCGTTGCACTCTGAATGAGAAAAATGATAAAATGGAAACACTAAAAATCATAAAAATAGGCGGCAACATTATTGATAACCACCAGGTATTAGAGTCATTTTTAAGTCAGTTTGCGCAGCTTGAAGGTCCAAAAATATTGGTTCATGGGGGTGGTAAATTAGCCACACAAATGGCTCAAAAAATGAATATTCCTGTGCAAATGAATGAAGGCAGACGTATCACAGACAACGCTACTTTAGATATCATTACTATGGTATACGCAGGGAAAATCAATAAAAATATCGTCGCACAATTACAAGCACATAACTGCAATGCCATAGGTTTTTCTGGAGCAGACGGGAATTCTATTGTTTCAGTAAAACGGCCAGCTCAACCTATAGATTATGGCTTTGCAGGTGATATAAAACAAGTAAATACAACTACATTAGAATTATTATTAAACAACAATATAACGCCTGTTTTTTGCGCCATTACTCACGATAAAAACGGACAATTACTAAATACCAATGCCGATACGATTGCTTCAGAATTAGCCATTGGTTTTTCAAAACTCTTTAAAACCGAATTGTATTATTGTTTCGAAAAAAACGGTGTTTTAAGAGACATTTCTGATGACCATTCCGTAGTTGAAAATATTAATACCGAAACGTATCAAAATTTAATTGAAGATGGCATCATCGCAGAGGGTATGTTACCAAAATTGAATAATTGCATTCATGCCATAAACAACAATGTCAACAAAGTTTGCATAGGAAAAACAGACATGCTTTTTGAAACAAAAACACCTTATACAACCATTCAAAAATGACAGAAAAAATCACAACACGAGCTATTGCTTTATTGAAACAGCTCATAGAAACGCAGTCGTTTTCTTCGGAAGAAGATCAAACGGCTTTGCGCATTGAGAATTGGTTTACGACCCATGAAATTCCTTTTAATCGAAACAAGAATAATGTTTGGGCAACCAACAAACATTTTGATGATACGAAGCCTACAATATTGCTTAACTCACACCACGACACCGTAAAACCAAATAATGGTTACACAAAAGACCCCCTAAAAGCTATAGTAGAGGACGGAAAACTATATGGCTTGGGTAGTAATGATGCTGGTGGTTGTTTGGTGTCTTTAATAGCCACATTCACTTATTTTTATACTAAGAAAAACTTGAACTACAACTTAGTAATCGTCGCTTCTGCGGAAGAAGAAAGCAGTGGCAAAGACGGATTAAATAGTATGTTATCTATAATTCCGACTGTAGATGTTGCGATTGTTGGTGAACCCACATTAATGCATTTAGCGATTGCTGAAAAGGGCTTAGTCGTTTTTGATGCTAAAGTTAAAGGCACAGCGAGTCATGCCGCACATCCAAATTCTGATAATGCGATTTACAAGACTATTGACGTTTTAAAATGGTTTCAAGATTATAAGTTTGAGAAAAAATCACCGGTGCTAGGCGATGTAAAAATGACCGTGACCCAAATCAAAGCCGGAAAGCAGCATAATGCGGTACCTTCAGAAGTTGAATTAGTGATTGATGTGCGCGTAAATGATAAGTACTCTAATCAGGAAATTGCTGATATTCTCACTCAAAATTCACCATGCTCAAGTATTGAACCACGAAGTTTAAGATTAAATTCGTCTTCAATTCCCATTCATCACGATTTGGTAAAAGCTGGGATGGCAATAGGAAGAGAAACTTATGGTTCCCCAACGTTATCGGATCAAGCGGTTTTGACTTGCCCCTCCTTAAAATTGGGACCAGGCGATAGCACACGTTCACATACCGCTGATGAATTTATTTATCTTGCTGAAATTGAAGAAGGGATTAAAATTTATATTGAGTTATTAGAGAAGGTATTATAAAAAAAGATAAAAGAATCAAGAATCAAGACCAATACTCAAACGCAAGAGTAAGCAGTCTTTGTTGTAACAGCTAAGCGGTCTAGTATCCTGGTTCTAAATTTTAAGAATTAAAATTTACATATATGAAACTTTGGGACAAAGGGTTTTCAATCGATAAAAAAATAGAGCATTTCACGGTTGGTAACGATAGAGAAATTGACTTACATATTGCTAAATATGATGTGCAAGCCTCATTAGCACATGCGATAATGTTAGAGTCGATTGGAATTTTAACTTCGGAAGAGTTAGAGCAACTTAAAGACGGCCTACAAGCCTTATCAAAATCCATTGAAGACGGCACTTTTATAATCGAAGATAGCTTTGAAGATGTACATTCTAAGATAGAACACGAGCTAACAAAGACATTAGGCGACGTTGGAAAAAAAATACATACGGCGCGTTCGAGAAACGACCAAGTTCTAGTTGCCCTGCAATTATATTACAAGGAAAATTTACAAGATATTAACGCTAAAACAAAAACGTTTTTCGATACACTTTTAGATTTAGCCGAAACTCATAAAACCCAATTATTACCTGGCTATACGCATTTGCAAGTGGCAATGCCCTCGTCGTTCGGGTTGTGGTTTTCTGCCTATGCCGAATTATTAATTGACGATGTTTATATATTAAATGCGGTTTCAAAAATCGCAGATCAAAACCCATTAGGTTCTGCCGCAGGTTATGGGAGTTCATTTCCTATTGATAGAGACATAACTACAAAAGAATTGGGTTTTTCTACTTTGAAATATAACGTCGTTGCTGCGCAATTAAGCAGAGGGAAAAGTGAACGTGCCATCGCAAGTGCTTTAGGGGGACTATGTAATACGATGTCTCGTTTTGCCATGGATATTTGCTTGTATATGAGTCAGAATTTTGGCTTTATCACATTTCCAGATGAATTAACTACTGGAAGTAGCATTATGCCACACAAAAAGAATCCTGATGTGTTTGAATTGATTAGAGGAAAGTGTAATAAAATTCAAGCCTTGCATACCGAAATGTTATTAATCACAAACAACTTACCCAGTGGATACCATAGAGATTTTCAGCTATTAAAAGAAAATATCATCAACGCTTTTGAGGATGTAAAAGACATTTTAGACATATTCAACTATGCAATACAACAGGTAATTGTTAAGGATATTGATTTAACTGACGAGAAGTATCAATATCTATTTACCGTAGATAGCATTAACAATTTGGTAGTTGACGGTGTGTCTTTTAGAGACGCTTATCAGCAAATTGGGAGGCAGGTACAAGACGGAACTTATCAACCAGATTTGGGTAAGGAACATTCACATATTGGAAGTATTCATAATTTAAGTTTAGATAAGATTAGAGAAAAGTTTCCAAGATAGTTTTTAGATAAAATCAACATTAAATCTTAATTAAAGAAAACCATAAGGTTAATAGGGAAATAAAATGAGTGAGCGAAAGGGACTTAGAAAAACTGAATTGTTTTTTTTCTAGTTCCTCCTGTCGGTATTGGTTCACCGTTTTCTGAATATCACATAAGTATACTTTTTAACATTAAAAATAAATTCAAACAGCCAAATAAACAAGAAACGTGTTAATTATTAGTAACTTACATTATATTTGGTTTTAAGATTAATATAGCGTTCGTCATTTTTTATTTTACTATTTTTATTTTTTTTATTTAAAATATGAAAAGTTAGTTTTTACATTTATTCTAGGAATACCTCGACAGAAAGCTTATGTCGCATCAGTTATAATTAGCGCTATTCTTAGGTATCTACAAGAATATTAAAAATCGTAACTAACTGATTAACACTATGTTTTATTTATAATAAAATACAATTTAATATCAATGCCGACAAATACGATATAACAGCTTAATCCCTTAATAAGTTTAAACCCCATATTTATCTCCTCCAGATGCTATAGAACCTGCGTTATAGACAATACAACAACAACTGGAAAAACTAACTTTTTACCTAAATTAGCCTTAAATTGTTAATATACATTTTACAACATAAATTATGAAAAAGCCAACTAAAGGTAAAAAAGCAACTAATGAAATATCAGATGCATTACTAGATAAGTCCGTTAAATCAATAAATGTTGAGTTTCCAATTGTTGGTCTTGGCGCATCTGCCGGCGGATTAGAAGCCTTAGAACAGTTTTTTTCAAGTATGCCCGAGGACAGCGGAATGGCTTTTGTCGTCATTCAACATCTGGATCCCACTCGTAAAGGTATGATGCCCGAGATATTACAGCGAATCACTAAAATGAAGGTGCATACTGTTACCGACCGCCTTAAAATTAAGCCAAATTGTGTTTATGTAATTCCACCAAACAAAAGCATGTCTATATTAAAAGGTGCATTGCATTTATTTGAACCGATTGAAACTCACGGTTTGCGGCTACCTATAGATTTATTTTTCCGATCGCTTGCCGATGACCAGCGGGAACAAAGCATCGGCATCGTTCTCTCAGGTATGGGGTCTGATGGCAGTATGGGGTTAATAGCGATAAAACAAAAAGGCGGCATTGTGTTGGTACAAGAACCTGAATCCGCAAAATTTGATAGTATGCCTCAAAATGCACTTAAAGCAGTAACACCTGATTTTATAGCTCCCGCGAACGAATTGTCCTCTAATCTATTAAACATTAAGAGAACAATTACAGGGAAAAATGACGTTACTAAATTAGAAAAAGACCGTAGCTCACTCGATAAAATAATTATTCTTTTACGCTCACATACCGGAAACGATTTTTCGCAATACAAAGAAAACACGATTTATCGGCGCATCGAAAGACGAATGGGCATTCATATCATTAGGACAATAGAGGCATATGTTAAGT
>JAWUVW010000029.1:0-45823 GCA_034112185.1 Flavobacteriaceae bacterium
GGTTTTTAGTTTCAAAAAATGAACAAATAACTAATGCTAACATCGCATAATTAATTACCAGTTCAAGTCTACTTAAGAAAATTGCTTACGCCAATTCGCTGCGCTCGTGTCTATTCGGTTTGTATTTGCTAAATTAGGTGGCTAAAACACGGTAACACCCGAGCGAAGCGAACAGACGAAGTAAACCATATAAAAAGACGTTAGCATTCATATCGAAAAACGAATCTCAAAAGAATAATGAATCTAAAGAATAGCGTATTTATTGCAACACGTATAGACGGATATATCGCTGACAAAAATGGTGGAATTGATTGGCTATATTCTATACCAAATCCTGACAATGATGATATGGGATATGTAGAATTTAACAAGGGAATTGACGCACTTGTTATTGGACGAATAACATTTGAAACTGTAATCGGATTTGATGTTGATTGGCCATATAACATACCTGTTTTCGTATTGAGTAATACGTTAAAAGAAATACCTGAATCTCGTAAAGGCAAAGCGTTTTTGGTCAAAGGAATGTTAACTGAAATCTTAGATCAAATTTACGAAAAAGGATTTAAGCAGTTATACGTAGATGGAGGAACCACAATTCGGAATTTTTTGAAAGAGGGCTTAATTGACGAAATGGTGATTACGACAATTCCTGTTTTATGAGGTGGTGGTTCTTCATTATTTGCGGAACTTCCAAACGAACTAAAATTTGAACTGATTGGAACAAAAACATATTTGAACCAAATAACACAGAATCGTTACAAACGAAAAAAATAAAATAAGAAATGCCAACACCATTTATAATTAATTACTTTGGCAAGTGCTTATTTTAAAAATTGCTGCGCTCGGGTCCTTCAGAATTTTATCGGGTTCGTTTTTGTTTGCTAAATTAGGTGCTTAACCACGCAACACCCGAGCGAAGCGAAAAAACAAAGACAACTATTAAAGCTAGACTATTTTTGTTCGACATTTTGAAAAAATGGCGTTAACAAAAACGAACTAGGGAAAATAATCAGCGAAGCTAAACCATACACACAATACCGTTGTACACAATACGAAACAAGATGAACTATAAATGGAAAAAAGGATTTTTCTCTTCAACTTACGAATTATTTTTAAATGAGAGTAAAGTAGGAGAACTTAAACAGGAAATGTTTAGCGAAACTGTTTACGGAAAAATAAACGCATCAAATTATAAATTCAAAAAGAAGGGAATGTTTAGCTCTGAAATTGAAATAACCGATTTAAATTCTAAAACCCTAATCGGAAAAATAAAATTTAATTCTTGGGTTAATAACTCGGAACTATTTTTAGACGAACAAAAATTTGAATGGAAATCAGATAGTTTTTGGGGAAACAAATGGAGTATTCGAGAGCATGATAAAAAATTGATCGAATATAAAACATCAGGATTAAGTGATGGAAATATAAAATCAACTATCATAAACGATTTACTGTTAATTTCAGGTGTATTCTCTTTTAATTATTACAAAAGACTAGCAGCTCTTATGCTAATCATAATTATTGTAATTACAAATTAGTAGTGTGTACAACAATGCCTATAATTAATGTGGGGTTTAGGTTTTTACGCCAAGGTCTGTGTACATTTATGAGGTCTCAAAATCTTATGGATTTTGCTTTGGACAAAAAAATAAAACAAAACAATAAGATTTCGCTTTGTGCGTGGTGGAGAGTTTACGCCAATTTAAGCCCCACACTAATCATAGCCGTGACCTTTAGTAATTATTAGAAAAACACCAAATGAACAAAAACATCTTTCTATTATCCGTAATTGGACTAAGTTTAATGTTGCTCAGTTGTAAACAAACTAACTCTAATCAACCGTATTTAGATCAACTACCGCCTACTGCAATACCAAAATTATTTGCACCGTCAATAGTTAACACGGACAGCATTGAAATTAATACGGTGTTTAACTCTTCTTTTACCGAAATATTTTTTACAAGAATTATTAATAAAAAATTTGTTATCCATCATTCTGAATTAGTTGAAGGTAATTGGAATACCCCAAAACCTATACAAATGTTTACTGACCAAGAAAAAGAGTCCGTTGCAATTGACCCTTCAATTAGCCAAGACGGAAACACCATGTATTTTCTTGGTATTAGTCCAAAAGACCGTTTGAAAAAATCTAAGCCAGATATTTACAAAAGTCAAAAAGTTGGTGGTAAATGGCAATTAGCTACAAAGGTTGGATACCCAGTATCTACTGATGAATATGCAGAATCATACCCTGTTGTAGTTGCTGACGGAAGTTTGTATTTCACATCTAACAGACCTGGTAGTTTAGGTAAAAGTGATATTTATCGTGCTCAATATTTAGGAGATGAGAAGTTTGACTCTCCAATAAATATTGGTTCAGAAGTAAATACTGAAAAAGGAGAAAGAAGCACTTATGTTTCACCCGATGAAAGTTTCTTAATAACTGCCAATACATATTCTGATGAAAAGGGGTTTGCAGTATCGTTTAAAAAGAATGGTAAATGGCAAAGACCTACTTTTTTTAACCTTGGAGAGCATATAAATGAAGATTGGATCTATTTCTGTCCCTATATGTCGCCTGACAATAATTATTTTTTCTTCTCTAAAAGATATAGTTCTCCCTCAAATAGTGGATGGGGAGGAGTAACGAAAGGTGAAGTGTATTGGGTTAATTCAATTGAGATTTTTAAACATAGAGAAAAATAACAATTACTAATGTGTATCGTCAATCGCTAGAGAGAGTTTAATCAATACCACGGAAATTCTGTCGAATTCCCTCATCGCCGTTCCTTTTTGTTATCTTAGTGCTTGCGAGACTAACCACGTTGTAAGCCTTTAAATAAAACAAATGAATAACTTATTACATTATATTAAATCAAGAATTTCTCTGACCTCCGATGAAATTAGCCAAATAGAGAAACATTTTGTTCCAATTAATGTCCCATCAAATACAAGCCTTTTAAAGGCTGGAAATGTAGAGCGCTACGTATATTTTTTAAGCGAAGGAATTGTAAAAGGGTATCAAAACATAGATGGTAAATTGGTCGTTCAGCATTTAGTCTCTGAACAGAATTTTTTTACATCTTTAGATAGCTTTATGAGCGAAACCGCCTCCGCTGACTATTACGAAACCATTACGGATTGCAAGCTTGTGAAAATTTCTAAAATAGACTTTGAAATTTTACAAGAAACCACTAAGTATTGGAGTGATTTTGTAAAGAATGTAACCAATGAGCACTTAAGTGGCAAGTTAGAACGCGTTAAAGATTTTCAGGTTTTGTCTGCTAAAGAGCGTTACCTAAAGTTTATAAAACAAAATCCAAAATTAGCTTTAAATGTTTCTGTAGAAAATATCGCTTCTTTCCTAGGGATGGAACCCCAATCTTTAAGTCGTATTCGCAAACAAATTACTTTCTAACAAATGTTATTTTTAAACCTATAATTACTGTCGAACTTTGCTCAAACAAAAATATAAATTATGAGCAACGAAATTTCATTAGTAACAGGTGCAAACGGACATTTAGGTAATAACTTGGTTAGATTATTACTTTCCAAAAACAAAAAGGTTAGAGCAACGGTAAGAAACATTAGTAATAAAGAACCTTTTAAAGGATTAGATTGTCACGTAGTACAAGCAGATATTACGGATAGAGATTCTCTAAAAAAAGCATTTAAAGGCATCACCAATCTATATGCGGTAGGTGCAAATTTTAGTATGTGGGCTAAAGACCCTAAAACTGAAATCTATGACAACAATGTACAGGGGACTCAAAATGTGTTTGATATCGCAAAGGAATGTGGTATTAAAAATATTGTATATGTAAGTTCAGTAGCATCTTTGGACTTTACAAAATTACCAGCACATGTAGATAACGGCTATAATAAAGACCGGAGAAACTGGTATTATAATTCTAAAAATGATTCTGATAAACTTGCACTTGAATTAGGAAAAAAATATGGAATCAGAACTGTAGTAATATTACCTTCAGCCATGATTGGTAGTGAAGCATATAAATTGAGTTATTCCAACAATCTTGTGTATCAAATTTTAAATGGAGAAATCCCTGTAGACACCAATGTCACTCTAAATTGGGTAGATGTAAAAGATGTCGCTTTTGGAGCGTACAAAGCAATGTTAAAAGGTAATACTGGAGAACGTTACATCTTGTCGAACGAACAGCACACCACTTTACAAGAAAGTGTAAAAATAGCTTCTGAATTATACCCTGAATTAAAATTAAAAACACCCAAAAAAGTTCCTAAATGTTTATTGTACTCCGTAGCAGGTTTAATGGAATTTACAAGTAAAATATCAGGAAAAGAACCACAATTGCAACGGCATTATTTAGATATGTTTTATGGCTTAAAACAAGATTATGATATCACAAAATCAAAGGAAGAATTAGGCTTTAACCCCAAACCTTCGAAAAAGGCATTGATAGATGCGCTAGAATATTTGAAGAATGAATGGGGCAGGAAATAAACGGCTTAACACACTATATAAAAGCAATAGCGGTTGGGTATTAACCTAAACATTTTTTTTGTCTTAATCAGTATGTTACTATCCGAAAAGTAAGTGTTTTTAATCTGCCACTACTCTTATACAAATATGTTTTAACACATTTTAAGCAAACCTTATTCAATGAATAATACCAAAAAAATATTGATTCTCTAAGCTAATAAGTCTATTACTGTTGGTGTTTTCCGCTGCTATTTGACTTATGATACAGGTCCATTTTAGGAAACGCAATTACAATATTATTTTCGATGAAATTTTTATTAATTCTCTTCCGAATATTACTTTTTATTTTTCCAATTCTAAAAATATTTGCACTAAAGAATAAAAGTTAAAAATCTAATGATGAGCCACCAAATGCTAACAACCGAGCCTCAATTAATTGCCTGTGGTGGCATTCGGAATGCTCAAATCTACTTTCTTCTAAAATTTTAATAACAAGATCAACATCACTCCTATAGGCTACACCAACACGAATTTTAAAACGGATTTGGTTCGATTGATGACTCCAATTAATGACCTTACTTGTCGTTATCAAAGAATTTGGAATAATAACAGAAATATCATCTCTATTCATTGCTTTCGAAATCCTTAAACCTATGCTTTCAATTAGTGTAACATCGCTATCAATTTCCAAAACATCTCCTATTTCTATAAAGCTTTCAGAAAGTAAGATGATGCCCGAAATAACGTCATTAAACGTTTGCTAAAGTCCTAGGCTCATACCAACCAACACTGCAGCAGCACCTGCTAATAATAAAGTCACTTTAACACCAATGAATTCTAATACAAATGCAATGCTTATTATCCATACCACATCTTTAATGAATTTTAATAAGGCATAGGAGCTTCCGGCATCTATTTTACTGAATTTATTTTTATAAAAAAATGCTTTTTTAATAATCCACAATATTCCTTTAGTAGCGATTATGATAATTAAAACACTAGCTAATTGAGAAATTTTGAGCGTATAAGTGCCTAAAATGAAGATTTCTGTTTCAGAAATCTGATATAATTTTCCATTCCTATTTAAACTATTATAAAGTAATTAACCTATTTATTTTAGTCTCGAATATGTCCTTCTCCATACACATAATACTTATTGGTCACCAATTCATTAAGACCTAACGGACCTCTATGATGCAATTTACCTGTACTAATAGCAAGTTCTGCACCTACCCCCATTTGGCCTCCATCTGTAAATCTAGTAGACGCATTGTGATAGACAGTGGCACAATCTACTTGCTCCATAAAAAATGATGCAGTTTCAGAGCTTGTCGTCATTATAGTGGATGAGTGTCCACCAGAATATTTATTTATTTTTTGAATAGCATCTTTTGCAGAATCTACAGATCCAATACAGCACTTCATGGCCAAAAACTCTTTTTCCCAAATCGTTTCATCTGCTATAAGCTCTTCTTCTTTTAGTATTTTTTTTACATCTGAATCAACCAGTATTGAGACTCCGCTGTTCTTTAAAACACGCTTCAGGTCGATCATTTTATTATTGTAATCGGTAATATTTGTATTGATTAATATTTTATCTAAGGCATTACAAGCCGATATTTTACTGGTTTTTGCATTAAGAATAACCTCAATAGATTTTTCCCAGTCTGCATTTTTATCAACATACAAAAAATTATTCCCTCGCCCACTAATTAGAACTGCACATTTTGCATGTTCTTTTACAAATGATATTAGTCGCTCTCCTCCTCTAGGAACAACTAAATCTAATTGCTCTGTAGGTTCTTTTAGAAACTGCTGAGTTTCCTCTCTGTTCAACGTTAGTAGCTGAATATACGCTGTACTTAATCCATTCTCTAGCAATGCCTGATGCCAAAAATCTACCAATATTTTATTACTGCACAAGGCTTCTTTCCCTCCTTTGAGTAAGATTTTATTATTTGCTTTAAAAGCAAGCACAGCGGCTTCTACAGTCACATCAGGTCGGGATTCGTAAATAATCATTATCGTCCCAAAAGGTGCTGTTTTATTGATTACTTGAAGACCATTTTCTAGCTTTTTATCGGTGATTACCCTGTTTATTGGATCTTCTTGACAGCGCACCTGCAGAATAGCTTCTATCATGCCATCAATCTTTTTATCAGTCACAAGCAGTCGGTCATACATCGCCTGATCATCGCTGTTAAATGCATCAAGATCTTTTTTATTTGCATCCAGTAATTGTGTTCGATTTTCATCTAAAATTCGGACCATACATCCTAACACATTATTTTTTATTTCTGTAGCTATTAATCTCATTTTAAACTTTTTTTATTAGAGGGATACTTTTGTCCCAATACTTTTACCATCTATAATATCAATAATGGTATTATCTCTTTTTCCATTGGCAATAAATGTTGGAATGCTATGAAAAGCCGTTTGTTGGGCATAATTTAATTTAGATCCCATGCCGCCACGTCCCTCTCCTTCAGATTTATCACTGTCTTCAATATATTTCTCAAGGTTCTCTCTTGGATCTACATTTTTAATTAGATTGCTACTGTCTGCGTCTGGATGGCCTGTATACAACCCATCAATATCCGTAAGAATAATAAGCCTATCTGCATTGATTAATTGCGCGATAAGGCTAGCCAACTCATCATTATCTGAAAACATAGACATGGTAACTGACACTGCATCATCCTCATTAGCAATAGGAATAACACCTTGGGAAAGTAACCCCTGAACACAATTAATCATATTTTCTCTATGGACTCCTGGACTAAAATCTCGTTTCGTAGGAAGCACTTGCGCACATTTCATTCCATATTCTTGAAAAATATTATAATAAAGACTCATCATTCGGGGTTGCCCAATAGCAGAGTACACTTGCCTTTTCTGTGTTTTATCTTTTATGCTAGACTTTCCCAAAACCTCTTTCCCAGCAATAACAGATCCTGAAGATACCAGGATGGTAATAATATCACGTTCATAAAGTTCTGAAATCTGTTTCACCAATCTTCTTAAGACGGGCCTAACTATTCTATTGTCTTTGTTGGTCATTACATTAGTACCAACCTTTATAACAATTATTTCTTTATACATATTAGTTTTCTTTACCTAATTCTACAGCACGACTAAATGCAGCGAATGCAGCTTCTTTAATTAATTCATTTACATTATTATCGTCCATCGAGTCGAGTGCTGCTTGAGTTGTTCCTCCTTTTGAAGCTACTTTCTCCATCCATGAATTGGGAGATAAATTGGATTGATTAAAGAGCTCAATTGCTCCTGTGAATGTTTGACTAACCAAAACTTTAGAATCATTCTTTGAAAAACCCATTTGTAAAGCGGCTTCCATCATACTTTGCATAAAATAAAACACATATGCTGGCCCGCTACCAGAAATCCCTGTAGAGGCATCAATTAAACTTTCAGTGCTAACTAGAATAGATTTACCCGTCATATTCAACAAGCTTTCTACGGTTAATAACTCTATTCGTGAAACCTCAGGCGACGCTACATAAGACGTTAAACCCAGTCCAACTTTAGCTGGTAAATTTGGCATCGCGCGTATAACTTTCTTTACTCCAGAAAAGTCCTTTATTGCCTCCAAAGTAACGCCCGCCATTATCGAAATAATAATCTGATCTGATTCGACCAATGGATTAATTTTTTTAAACAAGTCTTCTGCGTGATGTGGTTTAACTGCTACAAAAATAATATCTGCTTTTGGTACACAATCTTTTAATTCTTTAAAGGCATCGAAGTGAGAAATTTTATGAAGTTCTTCTAACTTTTTATCAGAGTTATCCAATACCATGATATTTTTTTTCTTAAGTAATTTTGACTTAGACATTCCTTCGGCATAGGTAAGTCCCATATTTCCCGCTCCTATTACTAATACTTTCATTATATATTTTTAGACAATTATTTTTAAATATGTGAAGAATGATTTTGATTAAATAAATAATACACAATCATCACAATCTTTTACCTCACCATAATAGGTTTCTCTATATTTATGTAAAGTTTTGATAGGCAAGCCCAAAAAATAGGTCTTTACATAAGTCACTTTAGTGATAAGTTCACCCATTTTTATACCATATCGTTTCTCGATTTTTGTGTTTCTTTTAATATTAATAATTTTCATTAGTTTATTTTTAGTAATAATTAATTTTAATAACGGAGCATCTATATTGTGATCAATTGATTACAATAAATTAGATAAGGTGAATAGTGAAATTTTAAGAGAATTCTAAAATCTCTAACTTTAATAACATTCTTCTTAAGAGTTAATTAAATTAAAGACATGTAGTTGCAGACCCTAGTTATAAACTAATTTCCTGAAGAAATTAATTAGCCTGACTGATTTCTAAAAAACCAGATTATTGAAGATTAATAAAATGTAATTTTGTGATTTATTCTTTTTCTGTATCATAATTTCAATATACACTAATCGACTCCTAAGAGCTAATAATCACTGTTAAGATTATCACAATACCAAGTATTCTTTAGACCACTTATCTTTAGACCACTTATTATAAGTAAACTAAGAATTTATCTTGACATAAGCAGATTCTTACAATCTCAATTTGTAAAAAGTTTAATTATTATATCTTTAACTTACATATAAACTAATTCGTAAACAGCACAGAACAAAAACAGCTTTGCTGATGTCAACTCCAAAAGTTTCTTTATATTTAGTCATAAGAATTTATTTATAAAAGAACAATCACCGATGATACAATATCCTGAAAACAAGGCGTATATCTTACGGGACTGAACCTGCTATAGATGAAAAAGAGAGGGGATTAGCTTTGTTGACGAGGTTCTATCCTCAACGTGTATATTAACCTTAATCCTCTCTCTGTTTTTTTCTGATTTATATTTAAAATTAATTTTTTTTATAGAAATCAAACTTAAGAAGTGTCTAATTAATTGCTTGGTTCAGGTCTACTCGGAATTTCCTTCGGTAATTCTTATAGCTAGTGAATGTTTACTACATTAGTTACTTAACCACGCAACTTTCCATATACATAAAGGTTATATGTAATTTGAATTAAACTAATTATTAATAATTAAAAACTATAAAAATGAGCACAATTAGATTAGGAGACGAAGCACCAAACTTTACGGCACAATCATCAGAAGGGGAAATCAATTTTCATAATTGGCTTGGGGAAAGTTGGGGGATTTTATTTTCTCACCCAGCAGATTATACTCCCGTGTGTACAACCGAATTAGGAACGGTATCAAAATACAAAGCAGAGTTTGACAAAAGAAATGTTAAAGTAGTAGCTTTAAGTGTTGATGGCGTAGATTCACATAATGGCTGGATAAAGGATATCAACGAAACACAAAACACAACGGTTAATTTTCCAATAATTGCTGATGAAGACCGAAAAGTAGCGATGCTTTATGACATGATTCATCCAAATGCAGATAGCAAACTTACTGTTAGGTCTGTCTTCGTTATTGGATCAGACAAAAAAGTAAAATTAACAATTACTTACCCCGCATCTACAGGTAGGAATTTTGATGAATTACTCAGAGTAATTGATTCCTTGCAATTAACCGCATATCATAAAGTGGCTACACCAGCTAACTGGAATAATGGCGATGATTGTGTAATTGTACCATCCGTTGCAAACGAAGATATTCCGGCCCTTTTTCCTAAAGGCCATACAGAAGTAAAGCCTTATTTAAGATTGACACCTCAACCTAATCTGAATTAAACACTAATATAGAACACGGTATAAAGGACATTAAAACGCCCTTTATACTTAACGTTAGCTACAAGCTGATATAAACGACCAAAACAAAAGGTAATAAATGAACAAATTAAAAGGAAAAGTAATAATTATAACAGGTTCTTCAAGAGGTATTGGAATGACCATTGCCAAAACTCTTGCTAAAAATGGTGCAAACGTGGTGGTTAATTATTCAGGCAGTGAAGAAACTGCCAAAAGTGTAGTAAATGAAATTTTACAAAGCGGTGGACAAGCTATTGCTATCAAAGCTGACGTTAGTAAATCGGAAGACGTAAAAAAATTATTTCAAAAAACCATTGAGAAGTTTGAAAAAATTGATGTTTTGATAAACAATGCTGGAATTGCAATTTATAAATTGATCAAAGACACAACGGACGAAGATTTTGATAGAATTTTTGATATAAATGTAAAAGGAGTTTTCAACACAATGAGAGAGGCATCTACACTTTTAGCAGATAATGGAAGGATAATAAATTTTTCGAGTTCTGTAACACGACTAATGTTGCCGACTTATGGAACATATTCTGCCACTAAAGCTGCAGTTGAACAACTAACGAGAGTGTTTGCGAAAGAAGTAGGAGCTAAAGGAATTACAGTAAACTCTATTTCACCAGGGCCCGTTAATACCGAACTTTTCAAACAAGGGAAAAATGAAGAGGTTATAAAACGTTTGGCTTCAATGTCTGCTTTTAATCGAATTGGCGAACCTGAAGACATTGCAAAAATCATCTTATTTCTTGTAGATGATGATTCAAAATGGATAACAGGACAAAATATCGGAGCAAATGGCGGATTTGCTTAACTCATAAAGCCAGCAGCTAACAATGGCTATCGTTAATACGGGTTTTGTTGTTTAACCGAAGGTTTAAGCATATTTACCAAGTTCGCCAAATCTTTTGATTTGGCTTCAAAAATGAAAAAGATAAAACAGAATAAAAAGTTTTGGCGAAGTGCTTATTCGGAAATTAACTACTTTTAATTCCCGTACTATCCATAGATGAGCCGTTGTAAAACATTTTGACTTGTACTGAAAAAAGACTACCTAATTACAAACAATTAAATGTATGCGTAATTTTGAGAATATTGGAAGAATTAAGGTTTTTATTAAAGACCCAGAAAAAAAGAGTTTTTTTAAAATAATTAAAGAGGTATTTGTACTTATAAAAACCAAAAAAGAAATTCCATTTTATTATTTTAAATACGTCTACAAAAAAGATGTCAAAAATTATTTAGATTATTTAAGTACTCGAGAGGTTAACGCAATAGGAAATAGTAGATTGTTACACAACCCTGCATACAAATCAATATTGGACAACAAATTATTTTTTACTCTGCTGTGTAAAAAATCTTGTATTAATACTCCAAAGTTAGTCAGCTATAATTTGGGAAATAACTTTTATTATAACAATACAATTAAGCAAATTTATAATAAAAGTGAGCTTGTAAGCTTTTTGGAAAATATTTTTACAGAATCTAACCTTGAAGGTCTTTTTTTTAGACCACCATCAGAATTTGGAGGAAAGGGCTGTTTTAAATTAACTAAAACAGGTTTAAAAAATGAATTAGATGATCTATTTGATTCAATTAAGAATGGGTATTATGTTCATACTGAACTTATAAAACAGCACAGAGAAATTAATAAAATCCACGATAAATCAGTTAGCACATTAAGAATAATTTCTTTGATTACCTCTGAAAAACAACCTGAAATAATTAGTGCGCTTATGAGATTTGGTGTTGGTCATAGTGTTGTTGATAATTCTAGTTCTGGAGGTTTTTTTGTTGGAGTAAATATGAATGAAGGGACATTAAAAAAGGAGGGACATTATTTGCTTGATTACGGTGGGAAAATAATTTATGAACACCCAGACAGCCGCTTTAAATTTGAAGGGTTTAAAGTGCCGTATTTCAAAGAGGCTTGTGAAGAAGTCCTTAAAGGAATTAAGGTTATACCGGATAGATTTATAGGTTGGGATGTTGCGATTACCCCAAATGGCCCAATACTAGTTGAAGCAAATTCAGGGCCGCATTTACTTTCAGTTGAAATGGGATATGGTGGCTTATTACAAAATCAGCATATTAAAAAATTATTAGAAGAATTGAAACCACAAAGTCATTGATGAACTAAATAACGAAAGGCTAACACCGTATAAAATTTATTGCTAGTGCAAGCCTAATTACGAAAATCCGCGTAGATTTACTATCTGTGATTTATTTGGTAAATTAGTTGCTTAACAACGTTACACCCGAGCGCAGCGAACAGACGAAGACAACTATTAAAGCTAGACTATTTTTGTTCGACAT
Source organism: Flavobacteriaceae bacterium (assembly GCA_034112185.1). Lineage (GTDB taxonomy): Bacteria > Bacteroidota > Bacteroidia > Flavobacteriales > Flavobacteriaceae > Winogradskyella. Next base: position 12,541 of record JAWUVW010000029.1, read on the forward strand.
TTTGAAAAAATGGCGTTAACAAAAACGAACTAGGGAATATAATCAGCGAAGCTAAACCATACACAGAACGTTGCCTACAATCGCAACAAAATGAAAATACCGATAAATACTTATGAATGATATAACCGTAATTACAGTAATGATTATTATATTGATTTGTCATATAGCCACAATTACAATCGGAAAGAAAAGACAAAAAACAACTTTATTAATTTCGTATTTAAATGCTGTTATAGTTATAGGTATCTTTATTTATTTTGCTATCAATAGCCTGCATATAGAACAACATAACTTTGAATTTAGAGAATTATTTGTATTATGTCTGGAAGCTTGTATTTTAATATTTGCTCTTTACTCCATTATAGGGTTTCCTAATAAAACCTATGTAAAAATTATAAATTACATTGGCTTTGGAATTCATTTATTGGCTACAACTGGAATGCTTTATTTTATGTTGACACTAAAATTTAATAAACTTTTTTAACAATAAATTATACTTGTAAATAAGTAACAAATAATGAAAATTTTTGAATTTAAAATATTGATTCTATTACTTATATTCAATCAATTCCAAGGATATGCTCAACCAGAAAGCACTATGATCAATAATTCCATTACTATACCTCTAAAAAAGGGGGCGAATCCTAGTATTCAGTTTGAGACATTACTTATAGAACCTGTCAATCTATTTATTCAATCAAAACCAATAAACAAAGACGCTCTACATATTCAACTAGAATTAAATACTATTAAAAACAATACTAAATACACCACTTTTCTTTGGTGTTATGATGCGTCAAGTCATCATCAAAAAACAAACTATCCGAAAGCATATCAAAACTATTCTTTTGATTTAAAAATCAACAAAGCAGAAGAAGTTGCGTTAGTTGTTGGGAAATTGAACTTTGAAAAAATAATATTTCTTGATTTAGGGCAAACAGCGATTATTGGAAACCTTACAGTTTTGTTTAAAGATTGTATTGGAGAATGGTCGATAGATTTGGATGGAAATCAGACGGATGCTCTAAACACATATAATATTCTGTTATCAGAAGCAAATGATCAGAAAACCATATCGTTTATATCACTAAATAAATATGTTGAAAAGGAAGTATCGATAGACTGGAAAAATTATAAAATTTTGGTTTTGGAAGATTCTGAAAAAGCCTTAAAGTTAATAGTGTTTAAAAACGATTAAAAAAATAACTGTAGGTAACACTATATAAAAATAAGAGCAAGTATTGTGCTAAATTTAAGGTCTATATTTTTGTATTAATTCAGTCATAAATCTAAAATTCAGTGCTTTTTAATCCGTTACTATTCTTATACGAGATCTTGTAACCAATTAAAAAACCATTCCCAATGAAACAATCCATAGTGCATATCGCATTAGTCGTAAAAGATTATGATGAAGCGATTGAATTTTATACAAAAAAGTTGAATTTTGAATTAATAGAGGATATTTATCAACCAGAACAAGACAAAAGATGGGTTGTAATATCACCACCAAACTCTGTTGGAACAACAATATTACTAGCAAGAGCATCGAAAAAGGAGCACGAGAATTTTATTGGAAATCAAACTGGGGGAAGGGTATTCCTATTCTTAAATTCGGATGATTTTTGGAGAGATTATAACGAAATGAAATCAAGAGGAATTGAATTCATAAGAGAACCGAAAAAAGCGAATTATGGTACTGTTGCTGTTTTTAAGGATTTATACGGAAATTTATGGGACTTACTGGAATTAAATCCTGAACATCCGATTGCAAAAAGAACGAAATAAAAAACTGGTTACAACACCGTATATAATTTATTACTGGCTTCTTGCCTACTTTCGAAAGTCCTCGCGGACTTTCTTGGTCGGTAATTATTTACTAAATTAGGTGCTTAAAACACGCCACACCCGAGCGCAGCGAATAAACGAAGACAACTATTAAAGCTAGACTATTTTTGTTCGACATTTTGAAAAAATAGCGTTAACAAAAACGAACTAGGGAAAATAATCAGCGAAGCTAAACCATATACAAAAACGCTGTAGCCAATTAAGCCTATGAATAAAACAAGAATATTTCTATCTATAATTTTATTGACTAATTTTCTTTTTAGTCAAAATGATAGCGTGATTATTAGCACGTTGCAAAATCAAAATCTAGATAGAATTGATAGTATTGCTAAGAAATTGAATTTAAAAGGCGGAGATATTATCCGAGTTCAAACAGTTTTTAGTGTAGATAAGGATGGAAATATTTTTGATATTCATGTTAGAAGTCCATATAAATTATTTGAAGATGAAGCTATTAAATTAATACGCATGATTCCGAAATTAGACCCACCAAAAAATTTAGATAGGAAAGAAAAAAGATCATTTTCTTTGCCGATAAAATTTGTTATTGAAACTGATAAATCGAAAGAAAGAAGACGAAAAAAAGAAAAAAGGAAAAGGGAAAAAGACGAAAAAAAACAAAAGAAGAATACAAATTAAACTAGCAACAACACCCTTATAATTAATTGCTAGTTTTGGCTTACTTACAAACATTGCTACGCCAGTTCGCTTCGATCGGGTGCTGTAGCATATTCTATCTGTGAGTTATTTACGGAATTAGGTGCTAACCTCGCCACACCCGAACGCAGCGAACAGATGAAGACAACTATTAAAGCTAGACTATTTTTGTTCGACATTTTGAAAAAATGGCGTTAACAAAAACGAACTAGAGAAAATAATCAGCGAAGCTAAAACATACACAAGACCGTTACACAACATAAAAAAACAAGCCTTATTTTTTAATAACTGTAACAATTTAGAATCTAATTGGTCTTAACAACAAACAGAACTGATGAAATCAATATTACAACTATTTCTAATCACTTGTTTGATAGGAAAGTCTTATGCTCAAGAAAATGATAAAAGTGTTTTTAAGAAAACTGATGCCTATCTAGAAAGCACCATAGATAGCCTAAAGATTATTGGATTAAACTACGCAATCCTCGTTGACAATAAAGTAGTACACAAAAAATCATTCGGTTCAGCGCACGCACAACTTAAAGCACCTATGACTATAGACAAGTCTTTTCCTGTTGCTTCAATATCCAAATTATTCAGTTCCGTTGCACTTCATAAATTATTAAGCATTTATAAACGAGATGTAAATGAAACTGTAGAGGATTTTCTTCCAAACAGAAACGACTTACCAGAAACTTGGAGAAAATTAACTCTCGAACAATTACTATCTCATACTTCTGGTGTTCCAGACCAAATAGATTATCAAATTTTTTTAGCTCCAGATAGTGAAAAATTTGTTGTTGATACTTTAAAAGATAAACCTTTTAGTTCTAGTCCAGGAAGCGAATCAAAATATAATGCAACAGGATTTCTGCTAATTCGTGCTATAATTGAAAAATTGGCAAATCAGGATTTTGAATCCTATATGCAAATTAAATATTTTGACAAGTTCAATTTAAGGTCGGCTAAATATGGTGGCTTTAAAAAAGTTATTCCAAATAGAGTTACTTGCTACCATAATAGTAATGGGAATTTAGAAATGTTACCTCTAAATTATTCGCCTCCTATGTATGCTGGTGCTGGTTTAAACATCTCATTAAATGATTTAATAAAATGGTTTCAAGCCATTCAAGAAGAAAAAATCTTAACAAAAGAGCAACTAAATGAAATTTGGACTCCTGTAAAGTTAAACAGTGGAAAAGATGGTTACTTTGGATTAGGTTGGGAATCATATAGACTTCAAGATGGCTATAGAATGGTTGGACACGGAGGTGCTGGAATTTCCTCTTTCAGGTATTATTGGAATAAACAAGCCAATCAAAATGTTACAGTGATTTTGTTAACTAATGGTGCTTTAAACTGGACAATTAGACCAAATCAAATTAACTCACAAATTGCAACTATGATCTTAGAAGGTGAGTAAATTACGTTGTGTAACAAAGTATATAGTTTATTGCTAGTCTACCCTACTTACGAAAATTGCTTACGCCAGTTCGCTACGCTCGGGTCCTTCGGAATATTCTATCTGTGATTTATTTGCTAAATTAGTTGCCTAACCACACAACTAACTATACAGCTGTCGTTAGGTATAATAGCAATTAACCACTAAAAATAGACCTTGAAAAAAAATATAAAAAATGCATTTTCTAACTTTATTGATTTTACTGATAGTGAATGGTTAGAAATTTCTAAACTCTTCATAGAAAAAAAATATGATAAGGGAGAATTCTTTATTCAAGAAGGTGAATATTGTAATTATGTTGGATTCATAGATAAAGGACTATTTAGCTACTACTATCTTATCGACGGCAATCGATCTACCCGTCAATTCTTTTTCGCCAATAATTTTATTTCCAATTATTCCTGTTTTCTTTCAAACGAAAAGTCGAAAGCCATTATTCAAGCATTAGAGAAATCATCAGTCACATTAATACATAAATCTAGCCTTTCTCAATTGTATCAAAATTTTCCGAAATTTCAGCAATTAGGGCGTATGATTACGGAAAACTTATTCTTGATTATTTCAGAAAAGTATGAATCTTTTCTTTTGGAATCTGCCGAAGAACGCTATTTAAATTTAATTGAGAACAGGCCTAAAGTTATTCAAAATATACCTCAATATATGATTGCTTCATATCTAGGAATAACGCCAGAAGGTTTAAGTCGAATACGAAAACGACTCGCAAGGCGATAAATGACGTTTCTTAACCCTGATCAATGTGCAAGATTAATTGAATAAGTAATTTTACATCTGTAATTTTAAAACTTCAATTATGAAAAAAACATTTGTATTCGTATTGCTAACAATCATATCATATTCCTCTTACGCACAATCAGAAAAAACAAACAAAGAGTTTCGTTATAGTAATAAATTCTCAATTGGAACTGATCTAGCACAGCCATTTTTACTTGGTGGTTTTAATATTAATGTAACTTATATGACAAATCGTTGGGTGTTCGATTATTCACACGGTATGAGTTTAGAGATAAGAGATTTTTTACAAACTGACGTACAAAAAGCTCTTGATACTAAGATAGAATTACCTTGGACAACAGGACCTGGAATAGGCTATAGGTTTACGCAAAACTTGGACGCACGTTTAGATTTTAAAGCTCACAGAAATGAAATCGAGTTACTCAATGGCCAACAAGAGTTAGAGTACACTCAATTTACAATAGGACCAGGAGTTTTTTATCGTCTTTATTTAGGCAAGAAAACGGGCTTTGGTTTAGAAGCTTCGGCAAGATATTGGTTCGATTTTGGCAATAATTTGGAGAACTTAAATGGTGATGAATTCAATTTTACCGATAACGAAGGAAACAGTAGAAAATTCAATACTGATATTAGCTCAGGAATTGGTGTTAATATCGCTCTCATTTATACCTTTGGAAGAAATAAATAGCTTGAAAATAAGTACTCTACCTAACAACGTATATAAAAAATAGCAATTTTAGCGCAAGTCAATAGGTTTGCGCTTTTTTATTATCTTTAATCTTTAAGAATAAGATAGCCGTTATAATCTGCTACTTTTCATACACAACAACGACACCCACAATATAAAATGATCATCGCGAATAAAATATGGAACAATCATTCTAATTTTATTATCTTTGCTTTGTGAATAAAAAAGAATCCATATTAAATTCAGCATTACAAATTCTTACTAAAAATGGAATTCACAATACCCCAATGTCTGCAATATCAAAAGAGGCAAATGCAGGTATGGGTACTATTTACAACTATTTCAAAAACAAAGATGAGCTCATAAATACGTTATACTTGTATGTAAAAGAAAAAGAGCATTCCGTTTTTATTGCCTTTGATCAAATTCAACCAGTAAAGACCCAATTTGAAAATTATTATTCAAATTTCATTGTTTTTTTTATCAAAAATCCAACTTATTTTAAATTTATAGAACAACTACAAGCGTCACCTATTATAACGGAAAAGACGAAAAAAGAAGGCCGTAAAACAATAAAACCTTTTTTAGATTTAATTATACACGGACAGGGAAACAGAATTATTAAAAACATACCAGCTGATGAACTCATTATGTTTATTGGTGGATCGGTAGTGTCTTATGTAAGATGGTACTATTATAAAAATGAAGAACAAACTACCATCTCAAATCAGATACAATTGGTTTGGGATGCTATTAAAGACTAAAAAAAATACTATTAACTTGGAATGAATATTCATTCAAATAACAAATCGAAATGAAAAAAAATGTATTAATAACTGGAACATCTACAGGGCTAGGATTAGAAAGTGCTATTCTATTTGCTAAAAACGGATTTAAAGTATATGCAACAATGAGAAACCTCAAAAAAGCAGAGACCTTAAAAAGCAAAATAGAAAATGAAGACTTAGATATTGAAATCCTTCCGCTTGATGTTACAGATATAGAATCTATAAATAAAGCCTTAAATACAATTATTAGGCAAGATGGAAAAATTGATATATTGGTAAACAATGCAGGTGCCGGATTTGCAAAAACTACTGAACACGCAACAATAGAAGAAATAAAATGGGTGACAGATGTAAATTATCTTGGTGTTATTTATTGTACACAAGCAGTATTGCCTCATATGCGTAAACAAAAATCAGGACAAATTATTAGTGTAACATCTATTGGAGGTTTAGTAGGACAACCGTTCAACGAATTATATTGTGGAGCAAAATTTGGTGTAGAAGGTTTTATGGAAGCACTTGCAACCTACGTCTCGGAAGCATTTAACATTAAAATTACTTGTGTAGAACCTGGTGGAATTTCAACAGAGTTTATGACTTCTGCGATTGGTAAAACCGCTGTCGCCGGACAATTAGCAAAAGGTGACTACTTGCCAATCTTTGAACGCTATATGGCTGGAATTCGAAAAAGAACACAAGAAAGTACTGAACAAGTATATCAAACACCTCTTGAGGTTTCTGAAGTTATAATAAATATGGCAAATATGGAACAACCGCCTTTAAGAATTCGCACATCACAATGGGCTGAAAAATTTTGTGAATTAAAAACACAAGCTGACCCAGATGGAAATAAAATAGTCAATCAAATAAAAGAAAGTTTTTTATAAAAATGTATCTTTTATATATTAAATAGCTTTTTCTAAAACAACGAAATGCTAATTGAGACAATATATTGAAATAAATACTCCAGGTAACAACGTGCATAAAACATAGCTATTAAATGTTTGCCCAAAGGCTTGTCCTTATTTTCCAAGTCCGCCAAATTTTTATATTTTGGCTTTTAAGAAATTTAAGATAAAAATTCGACCTGTGTTAAATCCGAAAAGTTAGCGTCTATTTACAAGCTACATTTCATACACCAACCGTTGTAACCAGTTTAGGTACGTTAAATAAACATTCGTCCTTATAGACAAGCAGTTTTCCCTGATTTCTGACCTAAATCCGTTAATTGGTTCTTTACTAAACATTTTAAACAAGTTCATAGCCAAAGTTAAAAAGTCCCTAAATGATAGAACATATTAAAAAAATTGAAAAACTTATAGCTTCATTTGATAAAACAACAATCGATTTTCTTGAAAAAATAGAAACTACCAAATACTTTAAGAAAGGAGATGTTCTTCTTAATGCAGGGTACACATGTAAAAAAAGTTATCACATTATCAGTGGAATAGCGCGGAAATATTACTTAAAGGAAGGGAAAGAAGTTATCACAGATTTCTATTTTGAAGATGATATAGCGGTTGCTTTTAATAGCTATACCTTTCAGCAACCCAGTAATGAATTTATTGACTGTATAACTGATTTAGAGGTGAAAGTAACCCAAAAACATGATTGGGAAAAAGCTAAAGTGAATTTCCCCAAACTTATCAAACTTGATTTGCTATTAACAGAAATTCATGCAGCGGCGTTAGAAGAAGATATGCATGACTTAAGATTACTTAATGCTACTGAAAGGTATCAAAAACTGCTATCAATTGCCCCAGACCTACTAAAACACATTAAACTTCAGCATATTGCTTCATATCTAAATATTTCATTAGAAACACTAAGCCGTATTAGAGCAAAAATTTAATTATTTGATGTAAGTCAAATTTTATGCTTTGTCTTTGACTTTATTTTGCTTCATAATTTTTTAATAAAAAAGAATGCTATGCAACATGCAAAATATTTTATTTACGTTACGCTCTTTTCCCTACGTCCTTTGTTTGTTTTTGGTCAAACAAAATCAGATTCATTGTTGATAAATCAATTACACATGATTACCTATAAGCATGTGATAAGTAAAAATCATAAAAGCACTTCCATACAATATCGAGAATTTCAGAAAGAAGTAAAAGAATTTGTTATACCTATTACATTAAGTTTTGGGACTACAAATATAGATGGTAGCTTCTTAGAGAAAAAAAACATAAAAGATGTAGACACCTATTCGCTTGGGTTTGGTTTCGATGGCTATGAACACTTAGGTGACGGATTTTATTTTAATCTTGGATTAGGGGGATTCTCAGGAGCAGAATCGATTGAACGAATTTCTACTGATAGAAATACTCGATTTCTGATTGGAGGCACGGCATCAACCGGACTTCTTTATGTGCCATTCAATGATTTTGGATTCGTAATAGGGTTTAATATTATAGGTAAACTTTCCAATTCAAAAGTGCTCAACCATTCCATAGGTTTTGGTATTGAAGGCGGATTTAATTTTTAATTTGATGCGATACAATATAAAAAAACAATCTATCCGTATTGCTGGCATTGATCTCGCAAGAGCTTTAGCTATAATCGGAATGATAATAGTTAATTTTAAAGTCGTTTTTGGAGAAGTTGGCTCGAATTGGGTAAAAACTTTCGCAAGTGTTTTTGACGGGAAAGCAGCAGCAACATTTGTGGTTTTAGCTGGTGTTGGACTCGCATTAATGACAAACTCTGCAATTAAAAACAAGGATGAAGCTAAATTAAAAATCGCTCGGAATAGAATTGCCAAAAGAGCCTTATTTCTTTTTATTATCGGAATCTCATACATCGCAATTTGGCCAGCAGATATTTTACATTTTTATGGTATTTATATGGCAATCACAATCTTGTTATTAACCTGTAAAAAAAACACCATTTTAATAGCAGCAATTGCTTTAGTTATAATGTTTCCTATACTAATGGCATTTTGGAATTACGACGCAGGATGGAATTTTGACACATTAGAATATCAAGATTTCTGGACTATAAAAGGATTTATTAGGAATCTATTCTATAATGGTTTTCACCCAGTAATTCCGTGGACAGCTTTTATGCTATTTGGTTATTGGTTTGGAAAACAGGATTTGCATAACGAAAAATTCATAAAAAAGACATTTTGGGTTAGTACGATCATTTTTATGTCCATACAAGTACTGTCTTATTTGTCTATTTCATTATTATCAGAAGGAAACCAAGAGTCTGCAAAGGAATTAGCTCAAATTCTTGGAACTAGTCCAATGCCACCATTACCTATTTATATGTTTAATGGTATTGCAATTGCTTTCGCCATAATTTCTGCTTGCATTATAATTGCCAAACGATTTGAGAATAATTTTATAATTGATGCTTTAAACAAAACAGGACAATTAGCTTTGACTTTTTATGTGGCACATGTCATTATTGGAATGGGTATTGTAGAAACCATAAATCCCTCTGAAATCGGAAAATACTCTGTTGAATTTTCTGTGATTTATGCCTTAGGATTTAGTCTGCTATGCATTGTCTTTGCCGTAATCTGGAGAAAACATAAAAAATCTGGACCACTAGAATGGATTATGCGAAAGATGACAGATTAAAAAAACTGGCTGCAACAAGGTACTGTGGTAAAAAACAAGTGAAATTCACTTAATATTTAGCCAGCACACTGCGCTAAGTATCCTCATATATTAATCCTGATTTTGCGATCGCAAATGTCTGTTTTAATAGCTTATTACAAACCGCAATTAAGCCGCGTTTTTTGCGCTTCCCTTTGGAGAGCATACCATACGGTACACACCGTAGGGTCATCAGTTTATCTGCCGGCATCGCAAACGCAGTGAAGCGATCTGTTTGTTTCGTGTACCTAACCAACAGTTTACCGCGATAGCCGTTGGCTCCGAAGTAAAACCTGAGGCCAGCCACCCTTTTTTTTATTAAAAAATACGCAGCACTACGTATATAAGTGCGTTAAAAAAAGCACTAGCTTTAGCACACCATAAATGTAAAAAAATCTGTAGTATTAGTGCAGTGCAACCACGGGATCCCGTAAGGCTTCTCTGTCTGTTTTTTATACTATTGTTAGGTAAAGGAAGTTAGGTTTTTTATATCTCATCATTGGCATCACATACACACATTGTGATGCTTGAGGTTCGCTTTCTTGGCAACTATTTGACCAACTCATCGCTGAAAAACAACAATTGAGTAAATAAAAATAAACTGAATGAATTTATTGTCTGAATTTTGCATCGTTAAATACAACTGAAAAACGGAAAAAACGATACAAATATTAATATATATTCACGCCGCATTTGGTGGTTTTGCTTTGCTTGCAGGTTTGGTTTCAATAATTGCCAAAAAAGGAAAAAATATTCACAGAAAATCTGGACTTATTTTTTTCTATTCTATGATATTATCTGGAATAATAGCTATGATAGTTGCTGTTTTGCCCAATCACGAAAGTCCATTTTTATTCGCAGTCGGAATTTTTAGTCTATATTTTGTTTTAACAGGATATAGAGCTTTGAATTTTAAAAGAAAAAATCTTGATTTAAAAATGGACAAATTAATATCAATTATTATGATTATAACTGGATTTTTAATGATTTCACTACCAATCATACTAACAAAAAGTATAAATATAATTCTTGTCGTTTTTGCAATTGTTGGAATAATATTTTCTGTGAGAGATTTAAAGTTATATAAAAACCCTGAACGATTGAGAAAAGGATGGCTAAAATTACATTTAGGAAAAATGATAGGCGGTTACATTTCTGCAACAACAGCATTTGTGGTTGTGAATGAATTTCTCCCAAGCTTTTATGGTTGGTTTATTCCTGGAATTATTGGGAGTTTTATAATAGCATATTGGATGAGAAAAATGAATAAAAAAACAAAAATAGTTGGCAACACCGTATAAAATTAATTGCTAGTTTTAGCCAATTTACGAAAGTCCTAGCGGACTTTCTATCTGTGTTCTATTTGCTAACTTTAGTGTTTAGAACACGCAACTAATCTTATACAACAACGTCGTAGCACATTATGAAATGTGCACTAATAATTTTACTTTCTTCAACTTTGATGATTATGCGATACTGCGCTTAGAGTTTCATAATGTAAGCCCCATCTAAACGTTTGGTTTGTGGGCACCGGCATCGCAAACGCAGTGAAGCGATCTGTTTGTTTTATTTGCCTAACCAACAGCTTGTCGCGGTAGTCGTTGGCTCCGAATTAAAACCTAATGCCAGCCACCCCGTTTTTTTATTAAAAAATTACGTAGTACTACGTATATAAGTGCGTTAAGAAAAGCACTAGCTTTAGCACACCATAATTGTAAAAATAATCTGTAGTATTAGTGCAGTGCAACCACGGGATCCCGTAACACTTCTCTTTCTGTTTTTTATACTATTGTTGAGTAAATGAAGTTAGGTTTTTTATATCTCATCTTTGGCATCACATACGCACATTGCGATGCTTGAGGTTCGCTTTTAAGTCAACAGTTACAATACTCGTGGAGCTATAATAGATATATAGAACATAGGTGCTATATACTATGTTGGCATTAATTAAAACCTACCATTAATTAATGATAAAATGCCTTTAGAAAATATCGACAAGGGTTTTAATTTCTTATAAAATAAAAAGATAAATCGGCTGTTTCAATATTACCATTATTGTCAAAATCATATTCCCCGCATTCAGAAGTGCACCCCAAATCAAAGGTCGTATCGTTAAATTCAATCCACCTGAAAGGAGACCTAGAACTATCATCCCATACAATAACTAAAGCTTCATCACCTTCAAAGTTTCCCCAGAACATTTCTCCACTAACCGTGTATGCCTCACGATCAAACGGATCAATGGTAAAGGTACATCTACGATTACTTTGGACGCTTAGGGATAAAGATCCCCCATCCGCAACTATATCCACAGAATTGTTATTGACAACACTGAAAAAAGACGCTTCAGTAGCTTCCCAATTACCTGCTAATTCACTGATCGCAAAAGGACCTCCTTCTGAGGAAATTTGAGACTCTGAATCGTCATCCCCACAGGAAATAAATATAAAAAGGGATAACACAGATAAAAAAATAATATTTTTCATAATTTACTGATTTTCAATAAGTCTTTTCTTAAAATCAGCCCGATCTGGATTGTAGAGGAGAGAGAAATAAAAACCGATTAGTTTACTGATTGTTAGTAAATTACAACATTTAATTGGATTACATACGGTCTGTTCAGTTTAATGTGGTGTAGAACAATATAACTAATGCTAACACCCTTATAATTAATTGCTAGTTTTGGCTTACTTACAAACATTGCGACGCCAGTTCGCTTCGATCGGGTGCTGTAGCATATTCTATCTGTGATTTATTTGCTAAATTAAGTGCTTAACCACAGAACTAAACATACACAACAGCGTAGCCAATTAAAATGACCGACAAAGAGTTTGCAAAAAGAACTTTATTGGCTTTAAAAGTTGACAATACGTCAATTGATAAAACCTTAAATTAATGAGTCCTGAGGTACCAATCATAGTGATTTATATTAAAAAGTCTTTTATGTTGTTCTAAGTTGAGATTTGGCATTTATAATGACACTACTTGATATCCCTATTAGTTCAATATCTAGTAATCATCACTATTGGGTTTTTGCTTAAACCTGTAAATTTTCAATAATAAATAATAAAAAATTGACTTATAGAGTTTTCAGATTTGATGACCGATCGATATGACATTGACGGCGCGAAGAACTCATATTCTTACCCATATATAATCCAAATCGAAATTTCGAAATTAAATTTACTTTTCCTGTTATTTATAGACAGAATCTGTTATTGCAACAGATTCTGTTTGCAATTAATCAGCATACCAACTAAACCATTGCAAAATGTTTATCTTCAATACCCAGATGCAACAGGTCAAGCGGCAAATCCACGCCCTGGTTTTTGATGGTATTGATCCTATGTAAATACGCAGCAGATTCCAACAAGTGGGTCGCTACATCGGCTACTTTTCTGTTTTTTGCTTCACTTAAATAGGAGTTTTTAGTCCATTCGTTAAAAGCGCCCATCGCAGGGCCACACCAAATTTGATAATCCATTACTCGGTCTGGATCACCTGCATTGGCCCAATTAGAGGATAGCCCTAAATACCAACGAAAAATCAAAGCCATTTTACGTTTTGGATTTCCTTGGGCATTTTTTATTTGCTCTGGATCTCGTTCTTCAAAGAAACTGACACAACCATTCCACACCTCCTCTAAAGGCATTTTAAACGTTTTAGTTTCTAACTTTAGTCTTTCGTCTTTAGGAATGGCATCAATGCCCTGATAGCGGTTATAGATTTCATATAATTTCTTTGCTCTGGCACCAAATAAAGTCCCTCGTTTTAAGACTTGCAGTTCTACCCCTAGTTCAAACATATCTGAAGCAGGGGCCATAGTGATATCTGTAGAGGTTACTTTGGCAAGTAAGTCCTTCACAGCTTCTGAAGTCCCCGATTCTACACAGGCTTGGTTGACAGAACCTGTTACCACATAGGCAGCACCCATAGCAAAAGCTGCTAAAACAGAAGCAGGAGTGCCTATCCCTCCAGCAGCACCAACTCTAATTTGTTTTTTGTACTGGTATTTTTTTTGAATTTCGTCTCTCAATTGTAAAATAATCGGCAATACAACCACCATAGGACGGTTGTCCGTATGTCCACCAGAATCTGCTTCCACGGTAATATCATCTGCCATTGGAACTTTTTGAGCCAATTCATACTGTTGCTGGCTAATTTTTCCAGCAGCCAATAACGTGTCTAAAAATTGAATGGGTGCAGGCAGCATAAAACGCTGGGCCACTTCTTTTCTAGAAATTTTACCAATCACTTTATTGGCAATAATAATTTCACCTTGCGCATCTAAACTCAATCCTACAGCCCTATATTTTACAATTTGCTCTGACAGGTTCATATAAGCGGAAGCTTCTACCACTTTTACACCGTGTTCTATAAATAAGTTAACGGCACCTTCTTCCAAGGCTTTTTCAATGGGACTATGGATAAGATTGCAAGCATAAGCTTGAGTCGGCAATGCTTTTTGAATCGTGGCAATGGCCTCTTTAACGCGCGATGGAATCATCCCCGCAGCGCCAAAAGATCCCATCATTTGGTTTTTCCCTAAAGCAATGACCAAGTCTGTAGAGGCAATTCCGTTTGCCATGGCACCTGCTTTATAGGCATATTTTAATTTGTAGTCTTCTTTAAACGAGGCATCCCCTAAATCTTCTGCCGTAAATGCAGGCACTATGGCTTTTAAAAATAAGCCCTTTCCTTCTGATTGAATGGTTCCCGTATTGGTAATTCCAATGCGACCTGACAAATCTTTCACCACATAACAAGGTACGGCCGTGTTTTTTAGTTTGTCAAACATTCCTGTGATGTCAAATGAAATCTCTCTGGGAGATCCTATCCATTTTAAGTCAATCATTTTTAATATTTTAATTTATTTTATTAATTTAAAACCAGACAAACAACACTACTGCCCGTTTAAATAATCCTAATTTTTTTTAGTTGCGACGTCTGGTTATGCTTCTTGAATACCCAATGCCAAATCTGTGACTTGGTAAATTCTTGTGCCTTCGTTCCAGAGGTAGGCATTAGCGATCAAAACCAAAGTGGCGCCTCGTTTTTCTATGGTTTTAAAATGGACTTCTAGATGCATGTTTTCTACATTTACTCGTATTTGCCCACGGTATTTCCATTCGGTTTTATTATTTTCAACTTGTACAAATCGTGGTTTATTAAAGTCTTTCCCTAAATCTTGTTGTAATGCAAATAACTGCATGGCCTGCGAAATAGCTTCGACACCTAAAGACCCTGGCATTACAGGATCAGAATAAAAATGGCAGGTAAAGAACCAGTCATAGGTATGAATGGCTTTGGAACAATGGATATAGCCTTTACCAAATTCACCCCCATTTTTCACAACGACACCCCTGTCTAGTAAATTAAGCTGGTCTTCTGCCAAACGGAAGTTGTTTGCTTTATCATTTTCTTTATACAATTTCATTTTTGCATATAAAGAATCTAGTTTTATTTGGAAATAATCTTTGGTTGTCAAGTTGTTTTGAACATACCAAGCTGGGATGTCCTCTCCTTTATCTAAACCGACTTGTTGCGCTAAGGCTTCCTTGGGAAAGAATCCAAATGAAGAAAATCCTTTATAGAAGACCTGCTCATCAACCGAGACTTCGAACAGATATTTCTGAATTACATAACCGCCTAATGACGTAGAAGACGTTAAGGTCGATTTATTTTTAACCACTTTCCCTCTAAAATCTGTACCTGCAGGTAATTCTAATAATTCACCGTCACCATCTAGGTTTCTAAGGTATAAATCTTTGTCAGGAAATAATAAGGTACTTCCCAAATAAGCACCCAATAGTCCACAAGGTTGTAGTGCAATTTCCATCAATATCGCATAAGGTACTGTCATGGATGCATTTTGTTTGTAATACCAAACATCTTGAGGCACGTCGTACTCTGTCCAGATATTTGTTGGTTTTGAGAAATCAAAACGCGCTCCGTCAATTTTAATCACACGGCTTACGACTTGTAAATCTGTGTTTGGTTGACGCGATAAGGCTCTATTGTCATAAACGGCATACTCTGGCCCAAAACAGTCGGCTAATCTTCCCAGAGCAAATATTTCGATATCAGTTTCATTTAACAAAACATTTTCGGTCACTTTCTTAGGTTGCTCCAAGTATTTTGGATTGTCTTTTTCTCTTAATTGCAATCCTAAATTAGCAAAATGAACAGTAATAACACCATCTACAATAATTTCTAAATCACCGATCACGTAAGGGTCAGGCAATAAGCCGATTTCTTTAATGACAAGGCGATAGGTTAATATTTTATCGTTAGGAGTGACTTCTTTTCTACATCTTACTTTTTGTTGGAGTCCATAAATGGGCTGGAAACGCGCATCTTTTTTAAGGCGCTGCAAACCGAGCATCATCATAAAGAAACGCAGTAGATTGCCGCCACCTTCTGCCTGTAAAGAACCTGCCAATACTTGGTCATCTCTAAAATGACAAGGAAAATACCAATCGTCTGGACTCAGGTCTTTTTCTGCTATAACTTCTCCCAAACCATAAACACCACCATTGACGTCTGCCTTAATAATACGATCTAACATCAGCATTTTTTCTGGAGCTAATCGTATCGATTTATTTCTTCCATTAGGGAAATAAGAAATATCTTCAAAACATTTATGGGCGTCTCCATTGATTAGATGTCTTAAATCCTCAATATCAAAAGCAGTCTTTTTTGTGGTTAAAAAAGGAATGAATTTTTTCTTTTCTACCTCTGCCAAAACTTTCTTTTCACTGTCTGTATAAACCACTCCGTTTCCTTTACTCAATTCTTCATCTGTAAAGAATCCAGCAACGCCATTGGTCATTTTTAAGACCATACGGTCTTCTACAAAACACTCATAGCTAAAGAAAAACAATAAATTACGCCCGTTTCTAACAAATGAATTGATAGAAATATCATAGCGCAAAGTTTGCCCTTCAAAAGGTAGGTCGTCGATAAATTCTAAGGTGCAATCCAATAAACGATACACATAATCTCCTTTGTTTTCTAAATCGATTCCCAAATAAGAAATCAACATTAAATCACATTGTCCAGATTCTACAGATACTGCCCAAGGAATTTGTGTATCTGTTGCATACCCTGAGTTATACGGAATGTCGTATTCGGTTTGCATGGTAGATGGCTTGTATTCGCCGAGTTTAGCATCTAAACCAGTAACTCTACTCACCAATAAATAAGGATCCATTGGCAACATCACCCTGCGTTTGTATTGGTCAATAACATTGTATTCTGCGCCAAACACATTGCCGATTTTTCCTTCTGAAAATTCAATTAAATCGTCTTTCGTGTAAATGACGTTCTTATCTTTTAGGTGATTTGGGTCGTTATAATCCTGTAATTTTAAACCGTTTTCTGCAATTTTAACAGTCGTTTTAGGATCCTTTTTTCGTATTGAACTATCTATCATACTAGCTATTTTTTCTAAGGTATGTTTTGTTGTAATAGGCTGACTAGCCCCTTTGTTTTTTGTTATATTTATTGATTTCTCTTTTCTTTTTACGGTAGTAAACTGGCGTTGAATATCCTCAGATAATAACACATCATACACAGGGCTCCCCCCCGTTTTTACCTTTTTAGTAAAGTGCTTTTTGAGTTGTTTCTGATTGGTATTCGGATATAATAAACTTAAATCAATATCAATTCCGTTAGAAATTAATTGCGCCAAACATTCGTATAGAGACTGAATAGAACTCGTGCCTTTTTTATCAATAGCACAAGCAGCATGTTGCTGTTGATTCAGCGTATCTTTAAGCCAATTGGTGCAGGTGCTATTAGGACCGAGTTCTACGAACGTACTAAATCCTTTTATTGACATTTTTTTTGCAAAAGCGGGAAAGTCAACTGTTTTATAGCACACTTTTGTGGAATTCTCTGCTATACTTAACGAATCCATAGGAATTTTTTCACCCGTTAAACTAGAATAAAAGTCAACTTCTGGATGGTTTTCTAATGGGAAATTATGCATTTCGATCAATCCATCGTATTCCTTTTTACAGAACTCGTTATGGATAACATTTTGAAAAGGCACTAGTACTGATGCACAATTCAAGGCCTTAATCACCCCTTCACACTGACTTTTATCACCAGAAATTATCAACTCCTTTTCAGAGTTTACAAAAGTGATGAAGACCTTATCAAATTTCGAGATATGGGCTTCTACCTTCTCCCTAGTGTCTAATAAAATCCAGCTTTGCCATCTGGCTTTTGCTTCTTTTGTACTAATATTCCATTCTTCGGCTAATAATTCCAAATCGCCAGAAAATTTATTTTTAAAAATTGGAGAGTTGCGGAATATTTTTGTGCCCTCACCGGGATTCCAAATGCCAAATGAATACCACATAGAGCTGCACTCCCCCATAGAATAACCCATAGCTGCTTTTGGCTTTACGCCGAAATATGCTCTCAATATGTGCGTGTACAAGGTCGAATAAAGCACCCCGGCAGACATCATAGAAATAGCATCAGTCTGAATGTTTGGAGACGCTGTTGCACGGTCTTGCTTCTTAGGAAATAAATAGTCTAAGCCAAAGAACGCTATAAGGTTTGGAATTTTGTTTTCAAAATCGCTTAAAAGGTTTGGAAAAAACTGAAATAAATCTTGTCCTAATCCCTCATAACTGGTCGCAGAACCTGGATATACAAATGCTAAATCGCCTTTAGCTGCACTTGGACTTGGACTAAAGAAAGAACCACTAGGGAGCTTGATATCTGTCTTTTTATCAAAGGCTACCGCTAATTGTTTTTCTATAAACCCAATATCTTGTCGTAGCGATTTCTGACTAGAAGCAACTAGAACAATGCTATATATTGCTTTGGTTTTTGCTGCTTTGTCATAATAGGCCTGTGCTATAAACCCCAGGTCATCATCAAGAATTTCTTTGCTAATTAGGCTTAAGTCTTCTCTAAGCTCATTTTGCGTATTTCCTTTTAAAACAAACAGATGCTTTTTTAAGAAATTATCAATTTTAGGGTGCTTAGGATGTGTAACTTCTGATAGTTTTACACGAGAATGCGGACTCAAATTTACGAGTGCCTCTCTCGGGTAATCCGTCTCATTAACCCAAGGTCTTGATTGGCTTGGAAAATAGTAATTACTATTTTTTAGGGCATCATTTTTTACAGATTTCCAATTTGGAATGCCCGGAATAAATTGATGATATAAACAAAGGGCTGTTTTCACAACAGATGCTAATCCCGCTGCCGCAAACGTATGTCCGATATTTGTTTTTACAGACCCTAATGCAATTTTATGATCTGCTTTTTGTGCTAATAATTGGGCTTGTTCTAAGTCATCTTCTTGCTTAAATCCAGAAGCTACTAATTCTTGTAAGGCGATATTTTTACCTGTCGACAAATCTCCGATAGCATCAATAGTAGCATAACTAGTGTCTTTTTCTGTTAGCGTTTCATTGGCCTTTAAAACAATAGCCGATGCCCCTTCGCCAATCAACCAACCATAATCGTCTGCATTAAAGGACAAACTTGGTTGTTTATTTTGGTTTACGGTGGCAATCAGATTCCGTAAAAGAACGGCTTCCATACCTCCCGAGAACTCAACTGCTCCCACAACAACAGCATCAACTTCGCCCAAAGACAACATATTCTGAGCGACTTCTAAGGCTCTTGTTGTTCCGTTATTTCCATTGGTAATTGTAAATGAGGGGCCGTTAAAATCCCATAAAGCGGAAATACGACTCGACATAATATTACCAACAAAACTCGTGTGCTGACTAGGGGTCTGTGCGTTCCCTATCGTGTACAATATATTACGACATTCGCCTAAAAGTGTTGCTTTTTGCGTGTCTTCTAAATCAATTCCGGCACGGTCTAATGCTTTATCTAATTGCCACTGGCTATCCCAACGCGCTAGGTAATGATGTATCGCAAGTTCGGGATTCATCGCAATTAAAACCGCTACGTTTTCCCCTTTTTTTAAGCTTGATTTTTGAATGGCTTGGTCGGCAACCTTTAAGATTAAAGCTTGCTGTGGTTCCATCGTACCAACTTCGTTAGGCTGGATTTTATAACGCATTAAATCCATGTCAAAATCAGCTATAAAGTTGCCTCTAGGTCGCTTTTTTGTATCTAAACCAAAACTGGATAATAAGTCATTATTTTTTTCAAAACCCTTCCATCTATGAATTGGCATCTCAGAAAAATGCTGGGTTCCTTCAAAAATAGATTGGTAAAAAGCATCTAGATTAACGCAATCACCAAAATGAACTTCCATACTCGTGATGGCCATTTCTTTTAGTGTGACGTCTGTGTGTTTTCTACTTTTTTCTTTATGATGGCTTTCCACAACTAAATGGGCATTGGTACCTCCAAAGCCAAAAGAATTTACCGCTGCTTGCTTATAGTTTGTTTCCCATGGTAAAGGCTCTTCTATAATTTGCTCTTGCGTAAACCAGCCTTTTTTAGATTGAATTGCGGTAGACAAATTAATTCCGGGTGGAATCTTATGATGCTCCATAGAAAGTAACACTTTCATCAAACTAGGCATTCCTGCTGCCGTGAGCATATGCCCAATATTTGATTTTACAGAACCTAAACGTAATTTGTCTGGATTGTCCCCAAAGAAAGTTTCGAGTGAATTGATTTCAGTAACATCACCAAGAGGCGTGCCTGTTGCATGGCATTCTATGTACGAGGTGTTTTCTTTAGAAATAGTTCCATTATACGCTCTTTCATAAGCTAATGTTTGGCCTTTTGGATTGGGACTTAATAAATATTTACCACCGCCGTCATTAGATAAACCAATTCCTGAAATAACACCGATGATATTATCGCCATCTTTTTCCGCATCTGATAAGCGTTTCATAAGGATCATCCCAGCGCCTTCCGACGATACTAAGCCAGCAGAGTCTTTATCTAATGGCGAGTATTTATGATCATGACCTGCATAGGCATGTAAAATTGAAAATCCCATGTGGATAAACAATTGGTCTGACGAGCAAACGGCTCCTGCTAACATCATATCAGCCTTGCCGATTAACAATTCGTCACAAGCCATTTTTATAGCATAGAGCGAAGAAGCACAAGCGGCATCTAAGTCGAAATTTGTGCCTTTTAAACCAATTACATTTTTAACCAATTCCGAGACATCACCTTCAAGTGGATTGTTTTTTGGAATTTCATATGCTGTTGCTGGAATTTCAAAACTAGCGTCTTTTAAAAGGGTTTTAATTCCTTTTTCAAGGGTTTTTGTATAAATGGGCGCCATAATTTTATGGGACGATTTTGTTGGAAAAGATAAATTTCCAAAGATGACGCCACAGTGGTCTAAAGCTTGAGATTTATTCCAGTAACCGCCGTGCATTAAAGCATCTTTGGCTACTTGCAAGCCCCATTGATACATTTGGTCTAAGTCATTTAAGTCTTCAGAACCGAAGTCTGCGCTGTTAAAATTATAATCACGAATGTACCCTCCTCGTAAGGAATAACAGCGGTCTATAGTTCCTTTATCTTTTTTATAGAAGAGTTCGGGGTCGGCACCAAAATCTTCTTTTGTTGCCATACCAGTCAAGTCCTTTTTATCCATAAGGTTATTCCAAAACTCTTGTAACGTTTTAGACCCAGGAAAAAGAGACGACATGCCAATGATTGCTATTTTTTCTTTCATTCTTTATTGTTGATTGGGGCGTTAAGCATACTACCAGGTTAACCCTTCTGAAACGGTTAATCCTGCTCCTTCTGTGAATAAAAAAACATCTCCATTTTCATCATATACGGTAATGTCTGCGATCATTTTTGTGGCTGAATTTTCTTGTATTTTCATATGTACATAGAAACTTTTATTTGCAGGAATCTCCCCATAAACCAGTCCTTCTATTGTTTGTAAAGGCAAACTATTAGCGCCGTTATGATACTTTTGTACCCATAGAATCATACCTTGATATTGTATATCTAAGAAAAATGCGTTTAAACTCGTGCTAGGAAACTGCCCTTGTGTTTCAAAAGAAACTGCTGGTGCTTTACATTTTAGTAAAACTTGGTCTTTATCTATCGACAAAACCGCTTCTATCCCTTGGTAAAAAGGACCTTGAAACAAAGAACCGTCTTTATAAAAAGTAGCCCCATCTATTTTGTTCTCTTTTATTGTAGGGGCTTGAAATTTAGGTTTATCGCTTCTTTTTCGCGAAAGCGTAATTGTTGAACGGTAATGATTTAAAGGTAGCTTCACCCCTTTACTATACACAGTGACATCACAAACAATATGCTCTGCAGTTTTACTTTGTTCTTTAATTTCTGTGAAATAAACTTCTTTTTCAGTGCCATCAAAAACAATCCCTTTATACAGTTTTACATGTGCGATACGCGCTAATTTATAATCGGGGAATAGTTTTACACAAGAATCTGCCATCCACGCTGTGGCGTTTACCATTGGTAAAACAGAACTGCCTTGAATAACGTGATCCTTTAAAAACGTATTGTCTTTTAAACTTAGATATCGTTGAATAGTATAGGTTTTTAAAGGGCCAGAAATATCCGAAATACCTGCAGGTAAAGTACCTCCAATTATAACTTGGGGTTGGTGGTGATACGCCCCGTTTAATTCTTGAACAAAACGAGCAGCGCCGCCAGGATGGTTGACCAAAGAAACACCTGCTTCTTCAAACATTTTTTGCAACTCAGGACTCACCATACCGCCTTCCCAAGCTCCCCAATTAATTGCAGTAACTTTTGTGTTAGGATGATTGGTACTAAACAAATGTGCCGCGGTACTTAAAATTTCGTTGGCCATCGCATAATCTGATTGTCCAACATTTCCGTAGAAACCCGCTACTGAAGAAAACATAATTAAATGCCTTAATTCGTTCACGTTTACCATTTTTAAAAGGCTTGTTAAGCCATCTAATTTTACCGAAGTCACATCATCAAAAATCTGTTCGGTTTTATCTTGAATGAGCTTATCCGCTAAACGACCAGCACCGTGAATGATTCCAGTAATTTTACCCCATTTTTTTTCAATCTCAAGTAATTCAGGTTTGATGGTTAAATTCGTAACATCACCCGCCACATAAATAGCATCGCCACCATTTGCTTTGATGTGCGCAATAGTTTCTTCAATTTCCTTTTTAGCAACGTATTTATTAAACCTACTGTTTAGACCTTTAATTGAAACTTTTTCTCCGCTAGATTTCATCTCCTGCATAATCTCATTTTTAAGGGCTGCGGGGCTGACTCCATTTAAAGCATAAGCTGGCAATTCAAAATCTAAAGCAGATCTCCCTAAAAGGATAAATTTAGATTTAAAAGCGATATTCATTTCTTTGATACAGGTTGCGGTAACGCCTCTACCACCACCAGCAACTAAAAAAACGTCTTTATCTGTAACCGTTTGTTGGTAGTCTTCTGCAGGACTTACTTCATTCGTTGTAACCTCATAGGTCATCCGTCCCTTTTCAGTGATGGCGACATCGACATAGCGCACATCTGCATCGTGTAATTCTAAGAATAAAGCATCCGCAATTTCTTTTGCCGCTAATTCAGGTTTTGCATCGATTGCTCTGCAAAATACTGGAGACCACTCGAGATTCATGCATTTCGTTAATCCTGATAATCCACCAGCTATGATGGACATATTAGAACGTTTGGCCATCCCAAATTTTCCGTCTAAACGAGACACGGTCATAAAAGCAGTTCGTTGTGTTTTGCTGTTGGCATTTAATGGTGCTTGTAGCTGTTTTGCAAGTAAGAAAGTGGCTTTTAGCAATGCACGCTCCGTATCAAAATGTTGCGTGAAATTAGATCCTGAAAAGGTGAAATGTGGGTGTAAATAAATAAAAGAACCAATGTCATTTTTAGCTAAGATTGTAGCGATAGCCATTTTTATATTTTGGTCGTTTATTTCTGAAATAGAAATCCCATTTTTTAGCGTAGGATTCTTTTTAAAAGCGTCAAATTGAATGACAATAACGGTATGGCCTTCGCTTTCTAATTTTGCTTTTACAGCCAAAGTCAAATCGCTTCCTTCGTCTGTAATTACAACAGGCTTTAATGCCGAAATGTCCTGGACTAAAAGATCTACTTTAGGAATAAATTTTAAGCCGATAGATTTTCGAGGCACATTGTAGAATTTGGTAGGCAAGGAGAATTCCTGTTTTGAGGTCGTCTCCTTGATTACCGTATTGTTTTCTTCTACACCTAAGCTAGGCTGAGATTTTTTTTTTTAATGACACCTCCTGCTTTGGCAGAAATATAATCTACAATCTCTTGTAACGTTCTAAGTTCTGTGAGGTCATTAGGGTTGATGTCTGTTAATTTATCTGATTGCTCAGTAATCGCTCCAAAAATCTCCACACGTTTAATCGAGTCGATTCCTAAATCGGCCTCCATATCCATACTTAGCTCTAACATTTCAGCAGGATACCCCGTTTTGTCAGCAACAACGCTTAGCATAAGGTCTAGCATTTCGGAGTTTCCTTCAGTAGGCACGGCTGTTTCGACGATCGGTGTTGCAATAGGATCTGTATTTACAACTGTTTGAGCTACTGGTTCAGCAACAGGTTCAGAGGTAGGGCTAATTCCCGCTTTTGTAGAAATGTAATCCACAATCTCTTGTAATGTTCTAAGTTCTGTGAGGTCAGTAGGATTAATGTCAGTTAATTTATCTAATTGCTCAGTAATCGCTCCAAACATCTCCACACGTTTGATAGAGTCGATTCCTAAATCGGCCTCCATATCCATACTTAGCTCTAACATTTCAGCAGGGTAGCCTGTTTTGTCAGCAACAACGCTTAGCATAAGGTCTAGCATTTCGGAGTTTCCTTCAGTAGGCACGGCTGTTTCGACGATCGGTGTTGCAATAGGATCTGTATTTACAACTGTTTGAGCTACTGGTTCAGAGGTAGGGCTAATTCCCGCTTTTGTAGAAATATAATCCACAATCTCTTGTAACGTTCTTACTTCTGTTAGGTCGTTAGGATTGATTTCTGTTAATTTATCTGATTGCTCAGAAATCGCTCCAAAAATCTCCACACGTTTGATAGAATCGATTCCTAAATCGGCCTCCATATCCATACTTAGTTCTAACATTTCAGCAGGGTAGCCTGTTTTGTCAGCAACAACGCTTAGCATAAGGTTTAACATTTCTGAATTTCCTTCCGTAGGCACCACGTGTTGAACGACTGGCGTAGCCACAGAATTCGTAGCTTCAACTATTTGATTTACTGGAGCAACACTAGGTGCAGCAGTATTAGTAGTACTACTAATTCCGGCTTTTGTAGAAATATAATCCACAATTTCTTGCAATGTTCTAAGCTCTGTTAAGTCATTAGGGTTGATGTCTGTTAATTTATCTGATTGCTCAGTAATCGCACCAAAAATCTCCACACGTTTGATAGAATCGATTCCTAAATCGGCTTCCATATCCATACTCAATTCTAACATTTCAGCAGGGTAGCCTGTTTTATCGGCAACAACGCTTAACATAAGGTCGAGCATTTCTGAATTTCCTTCAGCAGTTAGGACGTGTTCAACGACTGGTGTTGCCATAGGCTTGGTGGTTTCACCTGTTTGAGCTACTGGAACAACACTAGGAGCCGCAGAGCTTGTGGTAGCGCTAATTCCTGCTTTTGCAGAAATGTAATCCACAATTTCTTGTAACGTCCTTAGTTCTGTTAAGTCGTTAGGGTTGATGTCGGTTAATTTATCTGATTGCTCAGTAATCGCTCCAAAAATTTCGACACGTTTGATAGAATCAATTCCTAAATCGGCTTCCATATCCATACTCAATTCTAACATTTCAGCAGGATAGCCTGTTTTGTCCGCAACGACGCTTAACATAAGGTCTAACATTTCTGAATTCCCTTGGGTTGGTAAGGCGGTTTCAATTACGGGTATCGTGGCAGGCTTAATAGGTTCAACTATTTGAGCTGAAGCTGGAGGAGCTGAAGGACTAGCGGCAGCGGGTGTTTTAACAGCAACTGAAGCAGTGTTTTCAGGGTTTTGTTCCCCTCCAAAATTAGCTGATAAAAGGGCTAATAATTGCGCCGTTTGTTTGTTTTGTTCCGTCAAAATTGTTTGGAACATATCTAATGTTTTAGATTGATTTTCCTTAATGCCATCAATGGCGCTTTTAATAATCGTTGCCGTCATATCTTCTTCTGTAACTTGGTCTGTACTGATTTTATTTATAGAGACAGGAACCTCTTTTATCACTTCCTTAATCACTTCTACGGTTCTAATAACTTCTGTAGCGCCGCTCACTTTAAATCCGTTGTTTAAAACGTCATTATACACTTTTTGCGTTGCAGGACTCACATAATTATTACCCGCTATTTTCACCGCCATTTTTGGTTGTAATAAAGGCATTGCTACCCGACGTGCATTACTGTCAATGGCACCTAATTCACATCCTAAAACTTGTAATTGTACGGCAGCCTCTCGAATTTGTAAATCACTGTTTTTAGTTGCTTTTGCGTTTGTTGCCACCACAAAATGTTCTTTATCAGCTAAGATGTCTTTTACGAGATTGGTCAAAATAGACTTAGGCCCAAATTCAACAAAAACGCGCGCACCAGCGGCGTACATATTTTCAATTTCAGTTTTAAAATCGACCGTATTTAAAATATGTTGCGCTAAGATATTTTTAATTTCAGGAGTCTCCGTTGGGTAGGGATTTCCTGTCGAATTTGAATACACAGGAATCACTGGGCTTGAGAATTCTATAGCCTGTATACTTTTTTCAAAAGGCTGTTGTGCGTGTCCAACACAATCCGTATGGAAAGCTGCAGAAACAGGTAATATAACAGAACGGTAGTCTTTAGTATCTAGAAGCGTTTTTGCTTTCGTTATACCTTCTGTTGTCCCTCCTAAAACGAGTTGGTTTGATGCGTTAATATTTGCAATAGAAATCCCAGGAATACTAGCAATTAATGGCTGAATTTCAGAGGTAGCCGCTTTAACAGCTAACATCATACCAGCATCTCCACTTGCATTTTTACCTGCCATAGCCTTACCACGAGCAATCGCTAGTGTCATATAATCAGTTTCGCTGAGTACGCCTGATGCACAAAGTGCAGTAAGCTCACCAAAACTATGTCCAGCCACCATATCACTTACAAGACCAGCATTTTTAAAGACCTTGTAGTACCCTAAACTTATGGCACCTATGGCAGGTTGCGCAAACTCTGTATTTGTAATATTTTTTTCTAAGCTATCTTTATCCTCCGCTGTAAACACAGGTTTCGGATATATTTTAATTGCTAAATCGTATCCTTTTTTAGCATCAAAAGCAGCAATTGTTTGTTGTAGCGTTTCAAAACTACTCGTCGCCTCTTTTGCCATATTAGCATATTGAGAACCCTGACCAGAGAATAATGAAGCCACTTTTATGTTGCTTGAAATTCCGTTTGGTCTAAAGAAAATTTCCTTTGGGTGCGACCAAGCGTCCTTATTATTTTCTAATTGTTTGACTGCAATTTCTAGTTTAGAAATACAATCCTCTAAAGATTCTGCAACAAAACCTAAACGCGCTTCGTTTTGTTTTGCAGTGCCTTGCTTAGAACTTTCTTTTAAGTTGTAATATGCTGTCGTTGCTTCCTTCGAATTCAATCCAACAACTGTATTTTTCAGATGCGTTAATAAGTCGTTAGCGTTAGTAGCTTTTAAGTAAATACTGTGAAATGTTTGATGTATTCTATCTGTAAAGGACGTTTTGTTTTCATATTCTTCCATGGCAAAATGCACGTTAACACCACCAAATCCAAAAGCGGATATTCCAGCTCTACGAGGCACACCGTTTTTAAACCAAGGTCTGGTTTCTGCATTGACATAAAAAGGAGAGTTTTCAATCCCAAATTTTTCATGAGGCTTGGTAACGTTTAGTGTACCTGGCAACACTTTATGATATAAAGCTAAGGCCGCTTTTATCATACCAGCGGCACCTGCAGCCGATTTTGTATGCCCTATTTGTGATTTTACAGAACCAATGGCAATATGGTTTTTTGTCGTGTCACTTTTGCCAAAAACCATAGACATTGACTCAAACTCGGCAGCATCACCAGCCCCTGTTGCAGTACCGTGACCTTCAATTAATTTTACCGTAGATGCATCATAGCCTGCCTCGTCATAAGCCCGTTGCATCGCCAAAGCCTGACCGTGAGGACGTGGTGCATAAACCGATTTATACCGTCCATCACTAGAAGAACCTACTCCCGTAAGTAAACCGTAAATTCGATCCCCATCACGTTCTGCATCTTCTAATCTTTTTAAAACTAACATTCCAATGCCTTCTCCAATCAACATGCCGTCAGAGTCGGTATCAAAAGGACGAATACTTCCTTTTTGAGAAAACGCCGGGGTTTTTGAGAACGACATATACATAAAAGGAGAGTTATCTGTATCGACACCTCCTGTAAGCATCATATCACATCGTCCTTCAATCAATTCTGAGACTGCCATTTTAATAGCAGAAAGTGAGGCCGCACAGGCCGCATCCACAACAGAGTTAATGCCTCCTAAGTCAAAACGATTTGTAATTCGACCAGAGATGACATTCCCTAACATACCAGGAAAGGAATTTTCATTCCATCC
Organism: Flavobacteriaceae bacterium; assembly: GCA_034112185.1. Lineage (GTDB taxonomy): Bacteria > Bacteroidota > Bacteroidia > Flavobacteriales > Flavobacteriaceae > Winogradskyella. The sequence goes on from JAWUVW010000029.1 coordinate 40,909, forward strand.
AATATATGCTTTCTTCATTTTTTCTATAATATGTGGAATATCAGCATCGCTGATGCCACTACTTTTTAGGGCTTTTTCCCAAATAGGAGCTTGTAATCTTGAGGTCAGCGGCGTAATTAGTTTTTGACCACCGCCAACACCTAAAATCACTCCAGTTTTTTCTTTTAAAAGCGCTGTAAACTTCGCCGACTCCCTGCCATAACCAGCATCTTCAAATGCATCTCTAGCCCCTATTAAGGACAATAATTGAGACACATCCGTAACTTCTAAAATATTGGGGGGTAAACCAAATTCCATTGGATTAAAGTCTACATCAGGAATAAACCCTCCTTTTTTACAATAGGTTTTATCTGCTGTTGTAGGATCAGCATCGTAATAATCCTCTATTTTCCAACGCGATTCTGGAACATCGACAATACTATCTTTCTGATTGATAATATTATTCCAATATTCTTCTACATTGCTAGCATCAGCAAACATTGCAGACAGACCAATAATTGCTACTGGTGTTTTTTTAAGTGAACTGTTAATAGTGTCCATAATTTTTAGTCTATTTTTAAGTATAGATGTTTCTGTTTTTCGACTTCTAAAAGCCCTTTTTCGGTACACAACCCTCTCAGATAAACGACCATAATGCCTTCAGTAAGTCTGGCTTTAGAAAATTGTCCTGATGGAAATACTTTTGAATTGTTACATAATTTCAGCAATGTTTGAACCGTAGACATCGTCACTTCTGGGTCTAAATCATTTCTGAATAAACCATCTTTTACGCCCCATTTGGCTAAATAAAGCAATTCGCGAAAAGCGAATTTTGAATTCTTTTCATACGAGTCTTTTAAGACACTAGGAAAATACTTTAGTATATCTTTATAAAAGTTTGCATTGCTATAATCCGCTCTTTTTAAAATTTGTTGCTGAATAATGCCCATCGCTTCAACCGCAGAACTACAGTTGTTAATGATTTCGTCGTTATTGCTTCTAATACCAGCCAAATATTGTTCTATACAAGCTTGCATTAAATCAGTTTTATCTATAAAGTGATTGTAAATCGTACGTTTAGACGTGCTTAATTCTTTAGTGATGTCAGCAATAGTGACCGCTTTCACACCGTTTTTTAAGTATAATTGAGTAGTTACCTCTATAATATAGTCTTTCGTAATCATATAATTTCCCTACATTTGTCTGGGTGGTAATATTTCTGTACCGTTAGTACCGCAAAGAAATGAATTATAAATTAAAGTGTTATATGTTTTATCATAATTGTTTCTTAATACCGAATAAATGCTAAAAATAAGGATCCTTAAGATAGCCAAAAACAACACTATTTTCACAAAAGAACTCTTATTAAAAAACCTTCCGAAGAGCCTTCAAGAAAGGGCAAAAAGGTATTTAGACGAAGAGAGCTCAATGAGTTATAGTGCTGGGCGCCTGTTGTTAAAAAGGGCATTATTTGAAAACGGACTTCCAGCTGCTTTATTGGAAGAAATATGTTATTCTGAACAAGGAAAACCGAGTTTTAAAGCTCATAATTTCTCTATTTCTCATAGCAATGGGTACGTTGTCCTCGTTTTTGGTACCAATTTTTCTGTTGGTATTGATATTGAGAAAAAGAAGACTATAGATTTAAAACTATTCAACTATTTATTTACGGCGCTAGAGTGGACGTCTATTTTAAATGCTGAACATTCACTAGAGCGGTTTTATTGGTTTTGGGTCCGTAAAGAAGCGTTATTAAAGGCAACTGGCTGTACTTTGAAAGATTTAAAACAACTAGAAGTTTTTGAGCATTACGGGATGTATAAGGAGAAACACTATTATTTTAAAACCTTTAATTTTAATCCTGAATTTAATGCAATAGTCGCAACGGAGATTCAGACTGCAATTGCTATAGAATTTGTTGAACTAAAGGATTTATTGGAGGAGTAACAATTCCACTTTAAATAAATCAAACCTTTAAAAAGACCAACTACTACTGTAAAGTAAAATTATAGTTGTTCCTTCCGACTCCATGTTTTATAAGACTAACTATGGGGTTATCAATTAATGGAGAATTATGTATGTATTGACTTAAAAACAAGCGATTTTTAGCCAGCCTAATTTCTTAGAGTATCCCAAGTATTAAAGCCTTGATTTTCCATATAACCTTGTTTTTGCATAATGAGCATCTTTTCTACTCCCTTATCTTTTATAGGAAGAGACCCATAGTCAAAACAGAAGTAATACGTTTCGTTTTTAAATGGAAATATTTGAGTGAATAGCTCAAATTGATACCCTGATTACATTAACACATCTTTTCTAACTGTGCGCTTTCCACTGAGACAGAAATGAGCTAATAAACTTCTATTTATTCTAAGCATGCTATTCGTTTTTTGAATAACGATTTCATGAATGGGTCGATTTTTATTGTGATATGTACTTCTACATTGTATATCACAAAACTTCTTCTCTGTTTTATAAATAAGCGCTTTATCACAAGGCGTTCGTAACAGAAGTTAATGTGTCATTATCTTATCAAAATCAAAGCATAAACGCCATTAAATTCTATATAGAGAACGTCCTAAATTTACCTAAAGTAACTTATGACTTTTGCAGACCACGACGGGCAAAGATCCAACCAAGGGTATTACCTCTTGAAGAGGTTGCGAGGCCATTAGATCATACACATAATATAACCCATAAGACCATACTATCAATCATCTATGGATGTGGACTAAGAATATCAGAATGCATTAATCTGAAGGTTGAAGATATAGATTCCTCTAATATGCCTATATGGGTAAGTCACGCTAAGCGGAATAAAGATCGGTTTAGGTCACTATCACCGACCTTGCTTAAACAGTTAAGGGCCTATTACACCCTATACAAACCAAAACATTGATTATTTGAAGGTGTTAAGTGAAAACAGTATAGTGCTTCTAGTATTAGACACGTTTTTAATCGTTCCAAAAAGAAAGTTAGAGTTAATAGACCTGTCACCGTGCATACATTAAGACACCCGTTTGCCACCCATTTATTGTATAACGGAACCAATTTAAGATATATCCAAAAGCTGTTAGGGCATAGTAGCTCGATAACCATAGAAATTTATACCCATGTTGGCAACAATTTGAAAAATGACGAAATACATTCAAATTTTTATAGTTTTTTTGACATTATCTGCTTGCGGACAAAATGCAACTGAAATGAAAACACCAGAAAATGCGAATGAAAAGTTTGCGGAATTCATTGCAAAGGAAAAGTTTATTGAACAACCATATCCGAATTTCTATCCTGGAATTGCAGAGGGAAAAATGCGACCTATTTTCACAGAAAAAATAAACCAAGTTGAGACTGATTTTAAAACTGTTGCGGAATCTGTTTAGAAACCGAAGAATGAGGTTCTTGAATACCTTAAAAATAAATATGAGAAAATGAACAAAAAGAGAGGGGATTTTCAATGTTGACCAAGTCTAAAGCTTCTGCGTGTATATTAACCTTAATCCTCTCTTTTGTCTTTTCTGATTATTTGTCTAATTTAATAAAATGATAACTTAAGCCGTGTATAATTAATTGCTTGGCCACTACCGACTTACAAACATTGCTACGCCAGTTCGCTTCGCTCGGGTCCTGCGGCATAGTCTATCTGTGATTTATTTGCTAAATTAGGTGCTTAAAACACGCCACCCCCGAGCGCAGCGAACAGACGAAGACAACTATTAAAGCTAGACTATTTTTGTTCGACATTTTGAAAAAATGGCGTTAACAAAAACGAACTAGGGAAAATAATCAGCGAAGCTAAAACATACACAAGACCGTTACACAACATAAAAAAAAAGCACTAACCAATGATAAAACTCTTTAGAAAAATACGATATGACCTTATGGAAAAAAACAAAGCTAGAACGTATTTTAAATATGCAATTGGAGAAATTGTCCTTGTGGTTATCGGAATTTTAATTGCATTAAGTATTAATAATTGGAATGAAAATAGAAAATTGGATGAAAAAAGGCAAGATTACTACAATCAACTAATAGATGATTTAAAAAAGGATAAAGCCCTCTTAATTGATAATATTTCAAAAACAGATTCTATAAATTCAAGTTATTCAGTATACCTTGAAACTTTTAATCAAAAAGGTTTAACAATAGATGAGATGATTCATAATTTATTTAAGTTAAATATCTCTGCTAGTCTAATAAACTTCAATTCAAGTACGTTTGAATCACTTGAAAAATCTGGTGAAATAAAGATTATTCCAAAAGAACTTCGGAATAAAATTCTTGATTTAAATCGAAAACAAAAGTTATTAGAAGAAAGGATAAAAGGAAATTCTGTAATTCAGGTAGATTTTATCAAGGAGTATTTTCTTGCAATAGGGTCTAAATCTTTGACAAACAGATTAATTAAACATCCCGAAATTGAAGATTATTTTAAAAATGAAATCAATCGCCCAAAAGCTATATTGGCTTTAGAATCAAATATGAGTTGGAAAATTGTAACAGAAAAAAGTAAGGACTTTAAAGAAATTCTATTAGAGATAGACAACACAATGGATTTGATTAGTCTCGAATTAAATAAATAACGAAAGCACAACAATGGCTATAAGTAATTGCTTGTTCTCGCCTACTTTATAAATTCCTGCGGAATTTCCAACTTGGTGCGTACTTGCTAAGTTGATAACTAACCCACGTAACTACTCGATGCAGAGACGTTGTAGAATATTTTGACCCGTCCTGAATAAAGGCTACATAATTTTAAACATTATGTATAGAAATGACAAAGTAATTAGACGTTACAGTGAACCTTTTAAATTAAAAATTTTAGCCGAACTTACGACAGGCAAACACACAAAGAGTGAACTTTGTAAACTCTATTCCATTGCACCGACAACAGTCAATGTATGGATTAAAAAGTACAATCGTAAAGACTTAATGA
>JAWUVW010000030.1:0-49293 GCA_034112185.1 Flavobacteriaceae bacterium
TGTACCATTGTTCTTCTTTCTTCACATTCGTATTTAAGATATCCTGAATTTTTTGTTCTACAGCACCAATTTCTGGTGTTGCTGAATTGAACATCACGAACGTTTCAAAACTAGCATTGTTCCAAGTTGGATTCTTTGCTGTATTTTGCATCATAAATGGTGCAATAGCATTAAAATCTAAGGAGCTATTATCAGGAAAATCTTTATAGATGCCTTTGACTTCAAATGTCGTTGTATTATCAACGGATAGTGTTTGTCCTAATGGATTTTTATCACCGAAATAACGTTTAGCTGTACTTTCTGAAAGTAAAATAGTATTTGGGTTGTTAAGGTTTTCTGACCCTGTTCCTTTAACGATTTCTATATTAAACATATTAAGAATAGACGCATCAGACCAGAATAATTTATCTTCTATAAACACATCATCACCAGCTTTAATTGAAGCAGATTCTCCAAAATCGTGATGCAAGAATCGACCAGATTCAATAATATTTGGAATATTTGCTTTAAGCTCTGGAGCTAACGCTGATGGCGCACTAGCCCACGTCTCAAGATCATCCTCCGTCGTATTAAGAAGCACACGATAAATCTGATCCTTATTAGTGTACATATTATCAAAGCTACGCTCATGTAAAATAAACAAGAACAAGACTAAAGTTGTCGCCAAACCAATTGACAAACCCAATATATTCACTATTGAAAACAAACGATTAGTTTTCAAGCTTCTCCATGCAATTTTTATATAACTCTTTATCATGACTCGTCTGTTTTATTCCGTTTTTAAACTATCCACAGGATTTGCTAAGGCTGCTTTAATGGCTTGAAAACTCACAGTTACTAAAGCAATCAAAATAGCCCCAACACCTGCAATTATAAAAACCCACCAACTTATTTCTATACGATACGCATAATCTTGTAGCCAATTATCCATGGCATACCATGCAATTGGGATTGAGATTAAAATGGAAATCCCTATAAGTTTTAGAAAATCTTTAGAAAGTAATTTTACTAAGCCTGAAACACTTGCACCCAAAACTTTTCGGATTCCAATTTCTTTACTTCGCTGTTCTGCAGTATAGGCTGCCAAACCAAAAAGTCCTAAGCAAGAGATCAGTATAGCTAATATGGCAAAGAGTTGAGAAAGCTTACCAATAAGCTGTTCGCTTTTAAATTTGGCATTAAATGTTTCATCCACAAAAGTGTATTCAAAGGGATAAGCAGGATTGTGTTTTTTCATCACCGCTTCAACTTTAGATAACATAGCATTGGTTGCGATTTCAGGATTTGTTTTGAGGTACATATAACTTGCCTCACCATGATAATTAAAAAATAACACCGGATCACTTTGTCCATACATATCACCATACAAATAATCCTTTACCACACCAATCACTGTGTAAGTATCTCCTCGGTCTATTTTTTTTCCGATGGCACTTCCCTCTCCCATGAGTTTGGCAAAAGATTCGGTAATTAAAACGCTTGTACTGTCTTTAGCCATGTTTTCACTAAAACCGCGTCCTTCGACAAGTTCCATTCCTGCAGTTTCTAAAAAGTCTGAACTGATATATCTGAAGGAAATCAATACATCTTCAGTATTGGTTCCACCTGTCCATTGTAAATTAGAACCATTATTACCACCAGATAAAATTCCTGAATTATTAAGACCAACACTGGTTACAGCACCTGAATTAATTAAATCTTGTTTGATGACGGAAAATTTTTCAATCATATTCCCATTGACATTCAATGAAATCAATTGATCTTTATCGTAACCTAAATCTCTATTTTTTACATGCTGAATTTGTTGATATACTAAAATGGTGCTTATAATAAAAACCATAGAAATTGTAAACTGACCAATGACAAGCCCTTTTCTAATAAATATGGCAGAACCTTGTGTTACCTTTAAACCTTTAAGAACCTCAACGGGTTTAAATGAGGATAAATAAAACGCAGGATATAGACCAGCAAAGATTCCGCAAACTAGAGTAATTACCAATAAAACTAATATATGTGCTGGTTTTGCAAGACCTAGGACTAAACTCTTTTCTATCAACAAATTAAATTGAGGCAACAAAATGAATAATAATATGACGCTTACTAGTGTCGCAATAAAAGCAAGTATTAAAGCTTCGGCTATAAATTGAATAATTAACCGAGAGCGACCAGACCCCATGGCTTTGCGCACACCCACTTCATTAGCCCGTTTTTCGCTTCGTGCCGTAGATAAATTCATAAAGTTAATACAAGCAATTAGCAATATAATTAAAGCTATGATTGTAAATAAACGCACGTAAGTAATGCGACCATCAACCTGCTTTCCGTTTTCAAAATTAGATCTGAGATGCCAATCTTTTATGGAATGTAAAAATGCTTTTGAATCGCTATCATCCGTTTTCTGTTCCAATAATGACCGGACTTGTGCATCTACAGTGGCAAAATCAGCCTCTGGTAATAACTCTACAAAAGTATCTGCGAAAAAACTCCCATATTCTTTAGTCCACTCCTTATCACCACCCCAACGTTCAAATGGTGCAATCCAATTAATAGGAAAGGTTATATTTTTTGGCAGATCTTCAATAACACCAGATATAAGATAATTATCAGAATTATCGACCTTTAATACTTTTCCAAGTACTTTTATATTTACACCATAAAGTTGTTCTGCTGTTTCCTGAGTAATAACAATAGCCTCAGGATTTTTAAAAGCTTCCTCAGCACTTCCTTCTATAAAGGACAAACTAAATATATCTATAAAATCCGCGTCTACAAAACGTCCAGAGCTATTAATTACATTATCATTAACAGCGAATAAAAAGTCTCTTTGCTTGGTTCTTGTCGCTTTCACAATTCCAGGGATCTCAGATTTCATTGCTTCTGCTAATGGACCAGGAGTAGAATTAAACGTACGCCATTCACCCTCATATTCCTGATGTGTTGGCACATAATACACTTGATCTTGTTTTTCAAAAGATGAATTAAAACTCACCTCATCTTCAACCCAGAGAAAGATTAAACTGGCACATGTTATTCCTATGGCTAAGCCAAATATGTTAAGAAAGGTATAGCCTTTATTTTTTAATAAAGTTCTAAAGGCAATTTTTATATAATTGAAGATCATAATCTTTTATTGACTGAATTAATTACAGATATCAATTCTATAGAGAAGATAATGCCAAAGATTCAACTGCTTTATTTACAGCATTTTAAATATATTTTTAAAACTAAAAGTGTCCGATTTCGATACACTTCTTGTACGTAATCGGACACTTTAAAATATCAAGTAATTATTGTATTAGTTGCTATCCTAGTATGCGCTGCTTAATTTGATTCATTCCGTTTTTAAACTATCTACCGGATTGGCGATTGCGGCTCTAATAGCCTGAAAACTTAAAGTTATGAGCGCTACTATCAATGCAACAATTCCAGTTACCGCAAAAATCATCCAATTGAGATCTATTCTAAACGCAAATTCCTGCAGCCATGTATGCATAAACCACCATGCTATAGGTGTTGCTATGACAAAAGCAAGCATAACGAGTTTAACAAAATCTGTAGATAACATTCTCACAATATTGGTTACTGATGCGCCTAATACTTTGCGAATGCCTATCTCTTTGGTGCGTTGTTCAGCAATATAAGTTGCCAATCCAAATAATCCAAGACATGCAATAATTATGGCTAATAATGCAAATGCAAGCGCTACAGTTCCAACCCGTCTCTCTTGGCGATACATATTTTCAAAAGCTTCATCTAAGAATTCATATTTAAATGGCATTCCTGGAGCAGCCGCCTTATATTTATTCTCAATTGTAGACAGTAAGCCTTTAACATCAGTTGTATTAAATCTATAGGCCGTTTCCCAACTATTATTCCCTAATCTTAAGCTTAGCCCTTCAACATTTTCACGTAGAGATGCAAAATTAAAATTTTTAACCACACCGATTATTGTATAAACTTGAAGTCCATTATCCTGACCAGTTTTAGTATATATTTTTTTCCCAATAGGGTTTTGTAAACCCGCTAATTTAACAGCCGTTTCATTTAATATTATAGCTGTTGAATCTGAACCAAAATTTCTAGAAAAATTCCGTCCTTCATTCATTTCCATGCCTATAGTTTCCAAATAATCGTAATCTACGGTCCAATACTGCATGTTAAATCCGTTCGATTCTGTCATAACCGTTTCTGTAGAAAATGTCGTGTCTGAACGTGAAGAGCTCGATACTGGCAAAAACCCTGCAAACGAAGCTGATTTCACTTCAGTCAACTGTTCAATCTCATTTTTCAGAGATTTTCTGGTTTCACTTGGTAATCCAGAATTACTAACCACTAACACTTGCTCTTTATTGAAACCTAAATTTGCAGATTGCATATGGTTGAGTTGTTTATAGATAACCATAGTCCCTACAATTAGGATAATGGACGTTGCAAACTGAAACACGACTAAAAAATTTCTTAAGGTATTTTTCTTATGACCTGATGATAATTCTCCTTTTAATACTTTAATGGGCTTAAATGAAGACAAGAAAAATGCTGGATATGCACCCGCTAATCCACCTACTATAAATGGTAATACAAAAATGAATATTAAAAATCTTGGGCTTAATAAAGAAGACATAAGCATTTCTTTTCCTGAAATGCCATTAAACCATCCTAAAGAAAGCCATACAAACAATAAACCTACAAAAAGCGCTAAAAAGGCAATTAAAGTGGACTCGGTTAAGAACTGCCCAATTAGTGCTTTCTTTTCAGAACCTAAAACTTTACGAATGCCTACTTCTTTTGCTCTTCCTGAAGATCTTGCGGTAGTAAGATTCATGAAATTGATGCAAGCAATTAGTAATATAAATAATGCCACAGCTGAAAAAATATAAACATATTGGATATTGCCATTTGCACTTAATTCGACTCCTCTTGAAGAATGTAAATGTATATCTGTTAGAGGCATTAAAGAATATTCTAATTTATTGCCACTTGCCTTGAAGTCAGCCATACTCTCAATCTTCATGTATTGCGCTGCTTGTGGCAGCAAGTACTTATCAATAACCTCTGTGAAATTCTTATTAAATGTTTTATAATCTGCACCTTCTTTTAATAGCACGTACGTATGGAAATTATGACTTAAAAAATTCCCAAAATCATAGTCGACATTGGCCATGGAAAAGAAAAAATCGAAAGAAAAATGTGAATTTTTCGGCAAGTTTTCTATAACAGCAGTTACTTTATATAATGTTTTGTCATCATCATTGGTTTCTAGCATTTCACCCATAGCAAGTTCTGCGCTACCAAAATAACGTTTCGCTACAGTTTCTGTTAGAACTACAGAGTTGGGTTCGTTAAGTGCTGTTTTTGTATCGCCAATTATTGCAGGTAGCGTAAAGACATTAAACAAAGTAGAATCGGCATGAGTGACTGCTGATTCGTTAATATAGTCGTTTCCTTTTTTAATTAACTTAGAACCTTGTGACGCATAGAATCTCACATATTCTTCAACTTCTGGGTAATCGTTCTTTAGTGTTTCTCCCATAGGATCAGCACTCACAGCCATACTCATTTCTGCACCTCCAAAAATGATATCCGAATTTATGCGATAAATGCGATCTGCCTTTTCATGAAAACGATCGTAACTCAATTCATCTATCACGAACATCGAAATCATTATAAAACAACCGATCCCTAATGATAAGCCAATAATATTAATGGCAGTAAACCCCTTGTTTTTTATAAGGTTCCTCCAAGCTATTTTAAAATAATTTCTTAACATAATTGTTTGTTTTTTGATTGATGATTGATGTTTAATTTAGTCTGAACGCAACGAGTTAACAGGATTCTTCATTGCAGTTGATACTGTTCTAGCACTCATTATTGCAACAGCTATAATTACCATTCCTAAGCCACTTAGTAAAAATATCCACCAACTTAAATTTGTTTTAAATGCAAAATCCTCAAGCCAACTGTTAAGCCCTATATAGGCCAATGGTGCTGCAATAATAAAAGCAATACCAACTAACAACACAAACTCCTTGCATAGCAAGACATTCAGCTGTGATAATGTAGCACCCAAAACTTTGCGTATACCAATTTCCTTTGTTCTGCGCTCTGTTGTATAAATCACTAAACCTAAGAGCCCAAGACAACTTATTAATACAGATAAACCCATTGCCCAACTGAGCAACTTGGATAAACTTTGTTCTTGCGTATAAAATTTTTCAACTGTTTCATCCATAAAGTTTATTTGGAAATCGGCATCAGGATAAATTGATTTAAAAGCGGTTTCAATTTTGGAAATCGTTTTTGACATACTAATTTCTTCATTATTTGCCATAATAAAATGCATTACTCCAAATCTTGTGCCACCCCAATTTCCAATTAAAGCAAGCGGATTAATTGGATCCTTTAATGAGCGCTGATTAAAATTTTTAACAACACCAACAATTGGAAATAATTCATCTTCCCTTTTTATTTGTATTCCAAGAGCATCGCTAGGGGCTTTAAAACCAAGAATATTAAGATAGGTCTCATTGATAACAATTTCTTGAATCGTATCATTTAATGTTGTTCTACCTGCCAAGAGTTCAATATTATAAACATCCATATAATCTTTAGTGCCGCTAAGTAACTGTAAAGGTGTTTGAAGCTCAGTACCATCTTCTTTAATATATGTAACAAGCGTTCTATTTTCACTAAATGAGGCTGGAGTAGATCCTCCTCTAGCGAGTTTGGATATTTCAGGGTATTTTTTAAGCTCTTGCTCAAACCTGGCTTGCTTTTCTTCTGTATTATTATACCATGGTGTCCGAACATTAGCAATAGCATCCGTTTTAAACCCCATATCGGTATTCATCATAAAATTAATTTGCTTAGCAACTAAAATGGTTGAAATGATAAAAACTTGCGCAATTGAAAACTGAAAAACGGTTAAGAAACGACGTAATGCTGGCTTACCTGCTTTATTAACCACCTGATTTTTAAGTACTGAAATTGGCTTATACTGTGTTAATACTAATGCAGGATAAATTCCTGATAAAAAGGTCACCAGTGCAATTAAAACAAGGGCAAAACCAATTATTAGTGGGTCTTTAAACAGTGAAAACTCCAGGCCTTTTGGTGTGAAATCAGAAAACACTTGAAGTAACCAGTATGCCAACACCACAGAAATAAGAGCTGAAGCCATAGTTAGTAATAGGGTTTCACCCATAAATTGAAAAACAAGTTGCTTTTTAGAACTTCCCAGTGTTTTTCGTATTCCTATTTCTTTAGCACGTTGATTAGCTTGTGCTGTATTGAGGTTTATAAAATTAATCACACCTAATAAGAGTAAAAATAATGCAATGAATCCTAGTCCAACCATTACAGATTTATCTGCAGGTTCCTCACTAAAATTGAAAAGCCCAACTTCTGTATTAAAATGCAAGTCACTAAGTGGCTGAAGATTGAAGCTTTGACTCATATTATATTTTATTGCCCAATCAGATCTGTGTTCAACAGCCAAGGCATCTATTTTCTCTTTAATAACAGAATTTGCTCCTGGGTTTAACACCTTAATAAATAATTGACTACTAGAAGTTGTGTTATCCCATTGTGGGTTAAAAATATAATCATTCGAACTCGTCTTCTTAGCTGTTTCTAGTGATAAAAATTCCTCGAATATTAAATCAGAACGCTCCTCAAAATTTGCTACAATACCTGAAACCGTAGTTTGTATCGAATCATTATATACTAAAGTTTGACCTATGACCTCCTCAGGTTGTAATGATGGAAAGTATTTTTGAGCTCTTTTATTCGTCAATACCACTTGGTTTGGACCATTTAAAGCAATTTCTGGATTTCCAGCCAACCAATTATATTTAAATATTTGAAAATATTCTGAATCCGTGAAAATTATATATTCCGGATTTTTAAAAGTTTTCTTTGTAGCCTCTTCCTTTACTTTTTGAAGATTCGCAACATGAATTCCACTTGAAAATTCTACAGCACTAATATTGCTTTTTACCTCATTTATATAGGGCATCGGAATTCCACCGTTAGTACTTTCAGAATCGTTCGTAATAAATGTAGAGGTCACTCTATAAATAAGGTCACTATTTGGATGAAATTTATCAAATGTAAGGTCATAATACACCATGAGTCCAATGACGAAGGATGCACTAAAACCTATGGCTAAACTGATGATGTTTATCACCGAAAACAATTTGTGCTTCCAAAGGTTTCTCCAAGCTATTTTGAAATAATTTCTGATCATAATTGTTTGTTTTTTGATTTATTGATTGATTGATTTATTCCGTTCGCAACGATTTTACAGGATTTGCAGTTGCTGCTTTTACAGATTGAATACTTACCGTAGTAATGGCAATAGCAATCGCTATTGCTGCTGCAAATGCAAAAACCCACCAACTTAGATCGGTTCTATAAGCAAATTCCTGAAGCCACTGCGTCATAATATACCAACCCACCGGTACGGCCATAACAAAAGCTAATACGACTAACATGATGAAATCTTTGTTTAGTAATTTCCAAATTTGAAATATACTTGCTCCTGTAACTTTTCTAATGCCAATTTCTTTTCGTCTTTGTAAACACATATAAGACGTTAAACCAAATAGCCCTAGAGCCGCTATAAAAATAGCCAAAGCCGTAAAGATTTGAAACGCAACACCAAACTTGCGATCTTCGGTATATTGTGCTTCAAATTTTTTATCTAAAAATGTATAGTTTAAAGTACTGTTAGGAAAAATAGATTTATATAAGCCTTTAACTTTATCTAAGCTCATTTGCATCCCTGCAAATGAACTTGAATATGTATTAAATTTCACTAATACATTAGAATAACTTTCATCTCTAAAAACAATTAGAGATTGTATTTCAGTCTTTAAACCAAAATGATGATAATCTTTCATGACACCCGCTATCGTCCAGTCTGCACCCCAAAACTTAACCTGTTTATTTACGATATCATTTGGATTAGCATAGCCCATTTGTCGTGCAAAATTTTCATTAAGCACAATGGATATTGAATTCTTATCTGTGTTTTCTCTATAAGCTTCGCCTGCCACAAACTGTATATCAACGACATCAAAATAATCTGGCGAAGCTGAATAAATGTAGAATAACTCTCGATCATTAGTTTCTCCATTTGGGTATTGGATTCCAACAGTCGACGATAAATTATCATAGCCATCACCTGGATATGTTTTAGATCTTGCCACACCTTCTATAAACGATAATTTCCGTAATTCATTTTCAAATACTGCCGTCTTGGTCATCATTAAAGAATCTGGGATTGCTTCTAAAACCGCCCCTTTAAAGGCTATAACTTGAGACAGGTTAACCCCTATAGGTTGCTCTTTCAGAAACTTGATTTGTTTAGCTACTACTAATGTTCCTATTATCAGAATTATTGTGGCAAAAAACTGAAGAGTAATAAGTCCTTTTCGGATATCAAACCGCTTTGATGAGGTAACGACTTTACCTTTTAAGGCTTTAATAGGCGAAAAATTACTCAAAATAAGCGCAGGATAAAAACCTGCTAAAAGACTACCGAATAACATTAAGATAGCGAAAGGAACTAAGGTTTTTATATTTGCTATTCCGAGATCCAAAGATTTGCCGACAAAGCTGTTAAAAAATGGCAGTATGACTACCACCAATAGTAAGGCAGCGACGAGCGCCAGAAAAAACAAGCACATGGACTCAATTAATGATTGTAGTATTAACTCCGAACGTTGAGCGCCAGCAACTTTTCTAATACCCACTTCGCGCGAACGCTCTAATGATTTTACAGTTGAAAGATTGACGTAGTTTAGCCAAGATAAAAGAAGAATAATAATCGCAATAACAGATAAAAAACGAACGCGGCTAACACTGCCGTTTGCTTCAGCTTCATAAGGTTTATCTGAATGTAAATGAATATCGGTTAAGCGTTCTATATTATGTCGCTCTTCAGCATCGCCATCTATATCTAGATTAATTACTTTTTGTTGAAGTGCATCAAAATTGGTGTTTTTATTAACTCTTAAATATGTAAAAAAGTTATTGGCATTCCAATTGCCCTCCCAGCCTGAATTTATAGCGTCCCAAGTTTTCATAGTTTCAAAGGATACTAAGAAATTAAGTTTCATGTGCGTGGTTTCGGGCATATCTGGCATAACACCGACCACTTCGAGCAATACTTCAGAATCATAAAAAGCAACAACCGTTTTCGCTATTGGATTTTCATTACCAAATATCTTTTTTGCTAAACTTTCTGATAAAACTATGGTATTCGGCCTATTATAATCATAAATCTTACCTTCTAATAATGGTATACTAAAAACATCAAAATAGGACGGGTCTGCCAATGCACCATTTGGCTGTTCAATTACTTTATCTTTATTTACAAACGTTGTATTGTATAATCTAAAAAGCCTCACATTGTCTGTAACCTCTGGGAGCTCTTTTTCGAGTGAAGGCCCACTTAAATTATAAGTTTGGGCATCTCCGGGCTCAAAAGTTCCTCCTACCAAATAATCCATATAAACGCGATAGACTTGATCAGAACCATCAAACGTGTCATAACTCTTTTCATAACTCACATAAAGCGAGATAACAATAAACGCCGCAATACCTAGAGAAAGACCAATAATATTAATAAAGGAATACAGCTTATTTTTAAATAAGTACCTAAAGGCTATTTTAAAATAATTTCTGATCATGATTATTCTGTTCTAAGTGATTTTATTGGATTAGAAATAGCTGCTTTTATTGCTTGAAAACTAATAGTTAAGAATGCAGTTAATAGTGCTATTACTGCTGCTATAACAAACAAATCCCAGCTTGTACTTATGCGATAGGTAAAACTCTGTAGCCACTCCTTCATGGCATACCAGGCTATTGGTATTGCAATTAGCGTTGATACAAAAACCAATTTCACAAAATCTTTAGAAAGCATGGATACAATATTCCCGACAGAAGCACCCAATACCTTTCTTATTCCAATTTCGTGAACCCTCTGTCTTGTGGTATATGCTGCTAAACCTAATAGACCTATGCAAGCAATAAAAATGGTTATGAAAGAGAAAAAGGTAAACACTTTTCGAGATGTGCGTTCTACTTGATATTGATTCTCTATGGTTTGATCTAAAAACTGAAAGGTTAAGGGTTTATCATCAACAAATTTTTTCCATGAGGCTTCAATACCAATTAACGCTTCATCAAAAGAGCTTCCCTCTATATGTACGGCGGTAAGCCCCATAACATTGTTAAACCTAGACGCGCTTGTAAATACTAAAGGTGTAATTGGTTCGTGCAGTGACTGGTAGTGAAAATCTTTCACCACCCCGATAACTACATAAGTATAACTGGTTCCGTCTTGCGCGTTTAGAAATCCTTGTGGGGTAACTAACCTTTTACCAATAGGATCTATTAATTCTAGTTCGGCTACCGCTTTTTCGTTCAGAACCACTGCTAGAGAATCGGTAGCAAAATCTTTAGAAAAAAACCTTCCTTCGACCAATTCTAATCCTAAAGTTTTACTGTACTCGTGATCTGCGACAATCCCTCTGCCTGTCATTGGCTCATTCCTGCTTTCAAATTTAGTCCAAATTACTCCAAAGTAATTTTCTTGACCGGGTAAGGCCGATGCCCCCGAAACATTTGTTACTCCTTTAATATTTCTTAATTCGTTTTTAAAGGCTCTTGTGTTTTCTCCCAATAAGTCTGTACGCTCAATAATTACAGTTTGTTCTTTATTAAAACCTAATTGCTCACTGGTCATAAAATCCATCTGTCGGTTTACAACCAAGGTGCAGATTATTAGTATCACCGATATGGCAAACTGAAAAATCACCAAGCCACTACGGAGGTTGCGCCCTTGTTTTCCAGATTTGAATTTACCCCTTAAAACTTCAATAGGTTTAAATGAGGAAAGCACAAATGCTGGATAAATACCTGCTAAAAGCCCGGTTATGCAAGTAAAAGAAACTAGCAGTAAAATTGCGGTTGTATTAAGAAGCGAACTAAGCGAAAAATCTTTACCTGATATATCATTAAATATAGGAGATAAAACCGCAAAAACCCCAACAGCAACGATCATCGCAAATAAGCTTATCAGAAATGATTCTGCCATAAACTGCAAGACCAAATCTTTCTTTTCTGACCCAAAAGTTTTTCTTATGCCCACTTCTTTAGCTCTTTCAGACGATCGAGCTGTAGATAAGTTTATAAAATTTACGCAAGCAATAAAAAGAATAAAAAAGGCGACTAAGCCAAATATGTAAAGTGTTGTGGCGTTTCCATTGGCCTGAAATTCGTTATCTAGATGTGAAGTTAAATAGATGTCTTTTAAAGGCTGCAAATAATAAGTGTACCCATTACCTGCTGTCATAAATTTATCTATAGAAACAGAAAACTGCCTTTCTATATTACCCGCTGCAAACTTTTTGATAATACCCGGAAAAGCCGCTTCAACCTTATCAGGGGAAGCATTTTTATTCAGCTTAAAATAGGTGTACGCAGAAAAACCAACATAGTCTTCTCGCTCAAAATTTTCCCTTCCAACTGTGGTTAATAAGGCATTAAAAGTAAAATGTGACTGCTCTGGCCAGTCTTGATAAACAGCAGTAACTTCTAACGGCCCGCCTTGATTCGCTTCTGGTAATAAAATCTTCCCGACAGCTTGAGATGCGTCTCCAAAATATTTTATTGCAGTAGACTCACTAAGAACAATCGAATTTGGCTTCGTTAATGATTCACCGGCTATACCGTAAAGAAGATTTGATTCAAAAATATTAAAAAATGTGGGATCCGTAAAAAGGACTTTTTTTTCTTCAAATTTCTCATCACCATATTGAATTTGAAATGTACCGTTGTTAAAAAAATTAAAAACACGAACCATTTCGTTTACTTCTGGCAGTTCTTCTTTTACCGTCTTTGCATACGATTGAGGAATCATAGCGTATGATGATACTCTGGTTGGGTATTGACGCTTAACCACCATTCGATACACATTATCCGCGTCATTTCTCCAAGAATCGACTCTACTTTCACTTTTTATAAATAATACAATCAATAAACAAATCGCTGCACCAAGTGCTAAGCCAAAAATATTAATAAACGCATAGGACTTTCTTTTTAGGAGGTTTCTCCAAGCTATTTTGAAATAATTTCTGATCATAATACTTTGATTTTTATTCCGTCTTTAAACTTTTTATTGGATTTACCAATGCAACCTTAATCGATTCATAGCTTATTGTTAATAATGCGATACCAATTATAAGAGATCCTGTCGTTACAAAAGCCCACCATGGCATGTCTATTTTGTACTCATAATTTATTAACCATTTATTCATAAAGTACCATGCGATTGGAACACCGATAGCTATTCCTAATAGTATTAACTTTATAAAGTCTCGCGTTATAAGTGACGTAATCGCAAATACAGATGCTCCTACAACTTTTCTTATACCAATCTCTTTAGTTCTTTGTTCGGCTGTAAACATGACCAAACCAAATAGACCCAAACATGAGATCAAAATTGCAAAAAGGGAGAAAAAGGTTGATAATTTATAAAATGTAGATTCACTTTTATAAAGTTTATTGTACTCGTTATCCATAAACTTATATTCAAAAGGGAATGCTGGATTTAACTTAGCATGAAGAGATTCAAGTGACGCCAATGTTTGCTGCACATTATCTGTATTATATTTAATAAAAGCCGTATTAAATTCAGCATAACCTTCACTTCTAATAATTAAAGGAAAAATAGACTCTTTTAATGAACTAAAGTGAAAATCTTTAACAACGCCTACAATGGTCCCAGAATTACCCCAAAATGATAAAGGCTGTCCCAAAGGGTTTTCCATTTTCATTTGCTTCATGGCGCTTTCATTAATCAAGTATTCAATATTATCAGGGTTATTATGAATAAGATCTCTTCCCATAAGTAATTTAGCACCATAGGTTTTTATGAAGTCCATACTGCCTACCATTCCGGTAAATAAAGAACCATCATCATCAGATTTTGCATTCCAAATAACTTCCGGAGAGGTACCATAGTCCCCTAATAATATATGTGATGTTTTTGTTACCGAATTAACTCCTGCAATTTGCAAAGCACCCGTTTTAAAAGCGTTAAAGTTTTTTTGCAAATCTTCAGAAAGTGTTACTGCCAATAGATTTTCCCGTTCAAAACCGATATCCTTATTTTGAACAAAGTCGATTTGTTTTGAAATAATAAGCATGCAACTTATAAAGACTACCGAAATTGTAAACTGAAAAACTACCAAAGCTTTTCTAATCCATTTGGTGCCGGAACTGGTTTCAATTTTCTTATTAAAAATATCGGTTACCTTAAAGGATGATAATAAAAATGCGGGGTAACTTCCGGATAGTAATCCTGTAAAAAATGTAATAAGTAAGACCATTACCCAAGTAGATGGAGGAAGGTTTGTCAGGTCAATATTCTTATCTGTTATTTGATTAAAAACTGGTAGTACAAAGGCGATGACAATTAAAGCAAAAAACAAACTTGATATGGACAAGAGTAGCGCTTCTCCTAAAAACTGACCAACTAAACTACGTTTTCCAGCTCCAAGAACTTTTCTTACACCAATTTCTTTTGCTCGTTTTATAGAACCCGCAGAAGCCAAATTCATAAAATTAATACTAGCAATCAACATAATTAAAAAAGCGATGATTCCAAATAAGCGCACATATTCTATTTTTCCACTACCATTTTCAAGGTCTGCATATAAATAACGATCCCCATAAGGTTGTAGCTCTATGGCTAATGCGCTCACCGATTCGTAATCTTTTAAAAAGGACTTTAACTTTTGCTCTACTTGTTTTACATCTGTACCTTTTTTTAATTGAACAAAGGTATACGTCCCCAAGTTTTTCCAATCAGACATCCATGGGCTTTCGGCAAAAAGTGAATCAAACGGTAAATAAAAATCACTATTTTCTGTTGTGTTTTTACTTCCTAACTCAAACACCATCGTAATTTTTAAGGTTTTGGAATTTTCGAAAGTTAATGTTTGCCCGATAGCACTTTTTACATCATCAAAAAACAATTCTGCCATGTTTCTTGAAATCGCAATAGCGTTTGGATTTCTTAACGCATTAGACGCGTTACCTTCTAAAATATTAAAGGAAAACATATTAAAATAGTCTTCACTTACATACGTCCCATTTTGCCTTAAAACCTTTTTATTGTTAGAGAATGTGTAGCTTCTATTATTATTAGACATCGCTGTTACACCTTCAATTTCTGGCACCTTTTCTTTTAATGCTTTATATAGAAGTGATGGTGTCCCGTAGCCATATTCAGCTCCATCCGAAGATGTTAGATACACGGAATAAAGAACCTCGTTGTTCGCATGATATTTATTGATACTGTTTTCACTTGAAATCCATAAATAAATAAGTAAAAAACAGAACAGTCCAGATGTCAATCCTAAGATATTGAGAAATGATAAAACCTTATTCGCCTTTATATTTCTCCATGCTAATTTAAAATAATTCTTAATCATGATTGTTCGCTTTTTGATTGATTGATTTAGTCCGTTCGCAATGATTTTACAGGGTTAGATATTGCCGCCTTTATGGCTTGAAAACTTACGGTGATCAATGTAATTATCAAAGCCCCAAAACAGGCGATGGCAAACACATCCCAACCTACAGATGTTCTATAACTAAACTTCTGCAACCATTGGCCCATGACGTAATAAGCTACAGGAGATGCAATCAACAATGCAATTACCACAAGCGTGATGAAGTCTTTTGAAAGTAGTAACCATAGTTGACTGATTGATGCTCCTAATACTTTTCTAACACCTATTTCCTTAGTGCGCTGTTCTGCAACAAAAGATGCCAAACCAAATAACCCTAAACAACTGATGAAAATTGCCAATGCCGTAAAGACGCTCGCCAAACTGGCCACACGTTCTTCTGATCTAAATTTCGCAGCATATTCATCATCAATAAATTGAAAATCGAAAGGTGTATTCGGGAAATTCTTTTTAAAGACACTTTCAATAAGTTCTAAGTTTTTACTCGTACTTTTTTCTGGATTTAATCTTAAATTATAAAAGCTAACATTACCTTCATTATCAAAAACATACATGGATTGTTTTACCGGACTATAGGGAGACTGCATAATGATATCATCTATTACTCCAATAATTTTTAAAGGCGGGTTTTGATTCTCAATATCTGGATCAGAATCTCTCATATACTTACCTATAGGATCCTTAATACCCATATAAGCCACGGCAGTTTTATTTAGAATTACACCCAAGGAATCTGTTGGGAAATCGCGTGAAAATCCACGCCCTTCAATTATTTTAGCGCCTAAAGTTTCTACAAATTCATAGGAAACATCAGTGTAAGCCAAATCTTCTTGAAAACCTTCTGGTTTGCCGTCCCAATTATAACCCGATCTATTTGACCAAACATTAGTTGTTGGACTACTTGTTGTTGCCATTTCTATAGCACCACCTGAAGCTAAAAATTGAGCCCTCATAACTTCAGCTTTACCAATGAATTCATTACTCATTACCGGAATTTGGATTAAACCTTCTCTATCATAACCAACAGGGCGATCTTTACTAAATTGAATTTGATTCATCACGACCAAGGTGCCGATAATTAAAGCTATGGATACCGTGAATTGCATTACTACCAAAATTTTTCTAGGTAAGGCTGAATAACGTCCTGTTCTAAATGTTCCCTTTAAAACCGTTACTGGATTAAAGGCTGATAAATACAATGCAGGATAGCTACCTGCTAAGAAAGCAGTAACGACAATAAACATTAAAGAAACAAACCAAAATTGAATATTTGTCCAAGGAAAAACAATGGCTTTACTTGCTAGATTATTAAATCCATTTAAGAATAACAATACAATTCCTAAGGCAAAGACAAATGATAAAATTACAATTAAAAACGACTCGCTTAAAAATTGAAATATGAGTTGTCCACGTTGTGAGCCAATTGCTTTTCTAATACCTACTTCAGTAGCACGCTTCTCTGAACGTGCCGTACTTAAATTTACAAAATTGATACAAGCCAATAATAAAATGAATAATCCAATCACTCCAAACAACCATACATTTTCTATACGACCACCTGTCTGAACACCATTTTCAAAATCGCCTCTTAAATACCAGTCTTGCATAGGGAATAAGAATATTTGTGGATTGAATTCCGTATGGTCAGGAGATGCTTTTTTCTTCACATCAATAATTTTTGATGTCACCGCTTCCATTGTTGTATTTTCATTAATTTGAACAAACAGTTGAAACGAATTATTTCCCCAAGACTCTTTAGCCCGTTCTAACCAAGGCTGTGTCGTTACATAATACTTCCATGGTAATAAATAATCCATTTCACTAAACGAATTATTCTCGGGTATATCAGTATACACAGCAGTAACAATTAGATCATCTAAATTATTCACCTTTATTATTTTACCAACAGCAGCATCAGATCCAAATAATGTTTTGGCTAAAGTTTCAGAAAGCATTATGGAATTCTTTTCTTTCAGACCTGCTCTAATACCTTCAATTATTTTGAGATCTAGCATTTCTGGCCCAGCTTCTTGCATGGCATTTCCAAGGGTATAGATATTCGTTTCACCAAACTTTAAATAGCGAGGTTGTTCCCAAGACGCCATGATAATGTGCTTAAAATTATCAGCATAATCCTGTCGCAGTGCAAATTCTAGCGGTCTAGGTATTGCAGGACCTGTTCCGATATCACCATTACTAGTTTGATTTTGATATATTTGGGCTATAGTCCCTTTATTCTTAAAGTGATTATTATAACTAAGCTCATCGGCTATCCATAGCCCTATCATTATCGTTGCGGCCATGCCCACAGCCAAACCAGAAATATTTATGAAAGAATAGACCTTGTTTTTGATAAGATTTCTAAACGCTATTTTAAAATAATTTTTAAGCATAATTATTACTTTTACAGGTTATTGACTAATCCATTTTTAAGCTCTTCGTTGGGTTAGCTCTCGCTGATTTTACAGCTTGAATTCCTACTGTAAAAGAGGTAATTAGCAAGGCCGTTAATCCACCGACTGCAAACATCCACCATTGAATGGTAATACTATATGCAAAATTTGATAACCATGCATTCATTATATACCAAGCAATAGGAATAGCTAATATTGATGCTATGCCAACAAGTAGTATATAATCTTTAGTTAATAATAGTATTATTTTGAATACTCCTGAACCCAAAACTTTTCTAACACCTATTTCTTTAACACGTCTTTTGGCCATAAAAGAGATCAATCCGAACATCCCTAAACACGAAATAAAGATGGTCAACAGCGCCACTACATTTACGGTCTTTAACATCCCTTCAATTAAGCGATATTGTGAACTAACTTTATCTTCTAGAAATTCTTGTTCATAAGGTCTTCGTGATGCAATATTGCCAAATCCGCTTGCAATAATAGTCCCCACTGTCTTCTCATGACCCTCTACTAACCTAACCGAAAGAAAGCGATGGTAGGCAAGGTCATCTTTTTCACGGTAAAAATGTACTAAGGGCTCCATTGCGTTTTGCATATCCTGATAATGAAAATCTTCCATCACACCTACAACAGGATAGCCAAGTCCATCACTGCCCTTTCCCTTCAATAGTTTGCCTTCAATAGACTTCCATCCTAGAGCTTTCATCGCAGTTCTATTGATTATTACGGGATAATCATCCGCTATGTCTAGATTCTCATCGAAATCTCTTCCCATTACTAATGGAATTTCGAAGGTCTTTAGATAACCTTGATCTGCACGAGCGTAACGCGTACGGACTTCATTTTCTGTTTCAGGATCATAAAATTGTGTGTAATTAAAATTATAATCGGAAGGAATTCCATCACTTACTGAAACATTTTTTACATAAGAATTTGTATTCAGTTTGTCCAATAAAACATTAAAATTTGATGACGCTGTTTCTTCATTTTTATAATCTAGATTTATGTTCCCTACAAGAACATTCTCTTTACTGAAACCTAGAGGCGCATTTTTCATAAAGCCAATTTGACTATTTAAGATAATGGCGACACAAATGAATAAAATTGCAATACTAAACTGTAAGACTATAAATGAGTTACGAACAAAAAAGTTACTCTTTATAGCATCAATCTTCCCCTTGATTCCTGTAGATATTGGTATTGAAATAAATCGAAGTGTAGGAAGTATGCCTACTAATAAAGTAACCAGAACTCCCAATGCCATGACGAATAAGATGACTGGGTAATCCTTTTCTACAGTAAAGGAAATTTTGCCAAAATCAGCGCCATAAATTGAATTCAATTTTGGCAATAAAAACCCTAGAAAAAGGAGTGCTGAAATTGAGATAGCCGCAAATACCAATATGCCATTCTCAATACAAAACTGAACAATAATATCCTTTTTATTTCCACCCAATATTTTACGTACCGCTATATCTTTAGTACGTCGATACATTGTTGATGCATTTAAATTGAGGAGATTTATAAGTACAATAAGTAATATAAATACCGATGCCGCTATGGAGCCACTAATAATTGTACCAACCACTGGAATACTATTTATTCTAATATCAGCGAAGGGCATAACTTTTATGGCTTCAACAATGGTTGGATCTGCATAGTTTTTTTGAACCAATTCTTCTATACGGCTTTCAAACGCTTCAATATTTGTATTGGGTCTTAATTTTAAAAAATTCATACTAAAGCTATCCCCCCAATCGGAACGTGCTCTAAAATTCGGATAATCTTCTAAAAGCTGGGTTGGCATTACAACACCTAACCGAAATGCAGAATACGGACTAATAGGTTCAATAACTCCAGTAACTGTTAAGTTTAAACTGTCATTCGCTATTACTATTTTTCCAACAGGATTTGTTTCGCCAAAAATTTTCTCACTTATCTTATGGGTAAGGATAATAGAATACTTTTTGTCTAAAGCCGTTTCTCGATTACCATATTTTAAGCCTAAGGAGAAAACTTCAAAAAATTCTGGTTCTACATAATCGGTGCGTTCTTGAAATTCTAATTCACCAAATTTCAACCAAGGCTGACTCCAACCCTGTAAGTGTGAGGCAGCAATAACTTCTGGTGATGTTTTAATAATTTCTTTTAGAAGTGGATATGGAGTCTCGGTATAGGTATCACCAGCAGTCGTAACTGTTTTTAAATAAAAAATATGCTCTTGATTCTCAATATTAGAATCCGCGCTATAATAGGCATATACTGAAAAGATCAGAGTCAATACGCTACCAATTCCAATACTCAATCCTAAAAGATTGAGTACCGAAAGTAATTTGTTTTTCCACAGATTACGGAGGGATATTTTAAAATAATTTTTAAGCATAATTTTAAAACATTACTGTTCGTTTTTTGATTGATTTGGCTTTAACACTTCAGTAAAATTGATTGGTCGGTTATGATTTTTACTGAAGTGTTTTCCACCTGATTGATTGATGAATTTTGATTGATTGATTGATTGATGAAAGTCGATTTATGCTAATATATTTTCGGTAACCTTCTGTCCGTCTAACATTCTTATGATTCTATGACTGTACTTGGCATCGTGCTCACTGTGTGTTACCATGATAATAGTAGTTCCAGCTTCATTAAGATCTATTAATAAATCCATCACTTCATTACCGTTGGTGCTATCTAAGTTTCCTGTTGGCTCATCTGCGAGAATTAATTTCGGTTTATTTACCACAGCTCTTGCTACTGCCACACGTTGTTGTTGACCACCAGAGAGCTGCTGCGGAAAGTGATTTCGACGGTGCATAATTCCCATTTTTTCTAAAACAGCTTCTACTTGTATTTTACGTTCCGCTGGTTTTACACCAGTGTAGATTAATGGTAATTCGACGTTTTCGAAAACGGTAAGTTCATCGATTAGGTTAAAGCTCTGAAATACAAAGCCTATATTATGCTTTCGCAGTTCTGAACGCTTGCGCTCATTATAACCTGCAACTTCAATATCATTAAACATAAAACTTCCTCCATCTGAGTCATCGAGTAAACCTAAGATGTTTAATAAGGTTGATTTACCGCAACCTGAAGGCCCCATTATTGCCACAAACTCACCTTCTTTAATACCAAAAGACAATTTGTTTAAAGCAATGGTTTGCACTTCCTCAGTTCTGTAAAATTTTTCTAAGTCCGTAATCTGTATCATTGTATTTATTTTTTAATTGATTGTAATTATTCTTTAATTTATCGTTTCTTAAATTTCCTCCAGCCTTAAAAGCTGGATTTGAAGCCTCTTTCGTCTATTTTAAAATAAGTTCTTCAGTATCTCCAAAAGAATCGTAACTCGATGTTACGACTTTATCTCCTGGATTTAAACCTTCAATAACTTCGTAATATTCTGTGTTCTGGCTACCTAATCTAATATTGACTTTATAAGCTGTTGTGCCATCTTCACTCACTTTAAAAATCCAGTTGCCTCCTGTTTTTTGAAAGAAGCCCCCTTTAGAAACTAACAGAGCCTCTTTCTCTGCGCTCAAAGCAACACGTATTTGTAAGTTCTGACCTCTTCTAATCCCTTCTGGCACATCACCTTCAAACTTCATATCGACCTGAAAACGACCATTAGTTACTTGTGTAAATACTTTCTTAATGACCAAAGTGTAGGTTTTATTATTAAGGGTGAATGTTCCCGTTTGACCATTATAAATTCTAGAGATATAATGCTCATCAATATCGACTCTCACTTTGTAACCGCTTGTGACATCGACTTGCCCTAAGCGTGTGCCTTTAGTTATCGATTGCCCTATTTCTGCGTCTAGAGACGTGAGTTGACCATCAATTGGTGCGCGTACGACCAAGTCACCCACTTTTTTGCGCATTAATTGTAAAGCACTCTGTGTTCTAGCATATGAGTTTTTAGCCTGATTCACTTCTAACTTGGTTGACGTAGAATCTTCAGATAGTACCTGCTTAGCCAATTTCATGCGCTCCTTTTGATACTCATAATTATTTTGAGACGATTCATAATCCATTCTTCCTATCGCACCCTTATCGTACAAACGTTTATTCAAAGTATAGATACGATTTGCTTCAATCAAATTATTCTCTACATCAGTAAATTGATTCTGTCTATTAATCGTATTCTGACGCGCCGCATTCTGAGAAATCTGCATTTGGGTTAATAGATTATAAACTGATGTTTCTTGATTGACAAGACTCAGTTCTAAATCCGTATTAGATAATCTTAAGATAGGTTCACCTTGCTTTAATAGCGCTCCATCCTCTACGAACTTCTCTTCTACTCTACCACCTTCTAAAGCATCTAAATAGATTGTTGTAATTGGTAATACAATACCATTAACCGGAATGTTTTCTTGAAACACCGCATTAGCAACGGTATTAATAGAAATACGTTCTTTTTGTATATTTAATTTAGAACCACCAGAGGTTTGGATGATCACATAAACTATTAAAGCAATAATTGCTAAAATACCAGCACCAAGTCCTAGTTTTTGATTTGAGAATTTTTTCTTTTGAATTGGAACGTCCATTTATTATTTATTGTTTATACCATTCATATAGTGAAGATAGTGCCAAAGCTTTAAAATACTACAAATCAATGTATTAAGATTTTATTTAAAAATAAAAGTGTTCGGTTTTGATACACTTCTTGTTCGTAATCGAACACTATTGAACATCATAAAATTTTAGTTTTTGATTTTTAAATAGCTTAATATAAAATCGTATTATTGTATTGATGGTATTAAAAAACGCTACAGTATTAGTAATTGATGACGATGTTGATGTGCTCACCGCATTACGACTTCTTTTAAAACCAATGGTTAAGGGTGTCGTCACAGAAAAGAATCCTAGTAACATTCTGTCTCAAATAGAAAAGGCAAATTATGACATCATTATATTAGACATGAACTTTAATGGTTTAGTTAATACGGGTAATGAAGGTATATTTTGGTTGCATAAAATTAGAAAGCAAAAACCTGAAACTTCAGTCATTTTAATGACCGCTTATGCGGATATTGATTTAGCGATAAGAGGATTAAAAGAAGGGGCCTCGGACTTTTTAATGAAGCCTTGGAAGAATGAAAAAATCGTAGAAACCATTACTACAATACTGGGTCATAAAAAATCCAAAAGCGCACAAAAGGAGCCGATTAATTCTAACAGTATGGAAATTATTGGTAACAGTGATGTTATGAATGATGTTTTCGTAAAATTGAAAAAAGTAGCACCTACGGATGCCAATGTCCTCGTACTTGGAGAAAATGGCACTGGTAAAGATTTAATTGCTCGCGCACTTCATGATCATTCTAACAGACGAGATAAGCCCTTTATAAAAGTAGATGTTGGCGCACTAACAGCTTCCCTTTTTGAAAGTGAATTATTTGGCTATAAAAAGGGCGCCTTTACGGATGCTAGAGAAGATAGAAAAGGACGTTTTGAAGCGGCTAATGGTGGCACCTTATTCTTAGATGAAATTGGAAATATTAGTTTAGGACAGCAAGTACGATTATTGACGATACTACAGAATAGAGAAGTGACACCCTTAGGGTCTAACGAATCGATACCCATTGATATTCGATTAATTTGCGCTACTAATATTGATCCTAAAGCATTAGCTGATGAAAAAAAATTCAGAAAGGATTTAATTTACAGAATTAATACGGTAGATATTATTGTGCCACCACTAAGAGATCGTGGTACAGATATCACAGAACTGTCTCATCATTTTGTGGCGCTATATGCTGAAAAATATAATAAACATTCGTTTACTTTCGATTCCGGATTTATTTCAAAATTAAAAAAGCACGACTTTCCTGGTAACGTAAGAGAACTTCAATACATACTAGAACGCGCTGTTATTATGACTGACGGCTCCGATTTAAAAGCAGAAGATTTAGTGTTTTCATCAATAGAACGCACCCCCACAAACACAAGTACGGCAAGTGCAAGTCTAAATTTAGATGATTTAGAAAAAAACGCCATCCATACGGTGCTCGAAAAAAACAAAGGAAATGTGTCTAAATCTGCCAAAGAATTAGGCATTACAAGAGCTGCTTTATATAGACGACTAGATAAGCATGAACTATAAAGCTTACCTCTTTAGACTGTTTTTTAGGATACTACTTCTTGTTGGTACAATCTTAGCTTTAGCCTATACTATTTTCAAAGATAAGACCACTTATGCTCTTATTATAGGGGTCTGCATACTATACTTAGTTTTTAACACCTATGCATTTGTAAAACGTCGTTTTGTTGCTATGGATGATTTTTTTGAAGCGGTTAAGTATCGTGATTTTTCGAGATGGTTTCCAGAAGACAGGGGTCCAAAAGACATTCGGTTTTTATATACTGGTTTTAATGAAATTAATAGAACCATTAAAGAAATCAACACTAAAAATGAAGCCCAATACGTTTACCTGCAGAAAATTTTAGAAATGGTAGATATAGGTATTATCGCTTATAATCTCGAAACTGGTAATGTCTTATGGAGTAACGATTCTTTTGGAGAAACCTTAGACATGCCTTC
Organism: Flavobacteriaceae bacterium; assembly: GCA_034112185.1. GTDB lineage: Bacteria > Bacteroidota > Bacteroidia > Flavobacteriales > Flavobacteriaceae > Winogradskyella. The sequence continues at coordinate 24,519 of JAWUVW010000030.1, forward strand.
ATTTAAAAATATTCGATTTGTTGAAAACAGAAAACCAGAATTATTCAATACCATTTTTGAAACCTATCATAGAGAACCCAATTCTATTTCTATAGCGCTTCAGAATGAGAAAATAAAAATCTTGATTTCCGATACCGTTTTTCAGGTAGACGATGATGCTTTTAAATTAATTGTCATTCAGAATATTGATGATACCTTAAATAAAAATGAATCTGAGTCTTGGAAGAAATTATTAAGTGTAATGACGCATGAGATCATGAATTCCATCACACCAATTTCATCTTTAGCAGATACACTTCAAAGAAATTTGCAATTAGCCATAGAACAACCTGATGAATCGCATTTAGAATTAGAAGATCTTAACGCTGGTATTAAAACCATTAAAAACCGAAGTGAAGGCCTTTTAAAATTTGCCAAAACCTATCGCAGTCTAAGTAAAGTCACTAATCTCAACTTACAGAGGGTTAAAATCTCTGAATTATTCAATAATATTCAACGCCTCATGGAACCCTCTATTATAGCGAAAAATATTGCTATAGAATTCAACATTACATCTCCAAAATTAGAATTAGATATAGATACACACCTTATAGAACAGGTGTTAATCAACCTTATATTAAATGCTGTTGACGCTTGTAAAAACCAAGACAATGCAGAAATAAAAGTACTAGCATCTCAAAACCCTAATAGAGATATTGTGCTCAAAGTCATTGATAATGGCTCGGGTATTCCTCAAGATATACTAGAAAATATATTTGTCCCTTTCTTTACAAGTAAACCAACTGGTAGTGGTATTGGATTAAGTCTCTGTAAGCAAATTATGTTACTACATAAAGGCAGAATCATTGTAAAAAGTATTGAAGGAGAAGGCTCCGTATTTAGTTTGGTCTTTTAAAACACCAAGGCTTTAGTAAAAGGAACCCACACCTATAGTGTACTGATTTTTTAGTTATTTAAGAATCATTTTTTGAGAATAGTATCTATTTCCATCCTTTAAGTTAATGACTTGTACTACAGCACTTAATGTGGTAAAGCCTATAACATTCTTAGCTACCTATGAATCTAGATCTTGTCTGAGCACTGCTCTTCCGAGTATATAAAAACTCAAAGCCTCAGTCTTAATATTAGTAAATCAAAAATTACTCATTCTAAATTTTTCCATCCTAAATTTTCGTATATTACAACCCTACGCACCGATTTTAACTAAATGATGCAGCCCAGAAACCTACTACTTATAATAGTTTTGTTTGTTTTCACAAACATTACACGAGCCTTTTCAGACCCAAATCTAGATGGGATAGTCTATTTCGAAAAAAAACCCTACAGTATACAAGAAATATTAAGTAAATATATAAAGATACAATCGCTGAGTGGATCAGAATCTGAAGCGGGTAAATTTATAAAAACCTTATGTGCTGAAAATGGTTTATTTATCACCCAAATGGGAGACACTGATGGCAACTATAATTTTAGCGCTTCTATTCTGCCATTGGATAAAAATATACCTAATATTATTTTCTTAAATCATCTCGATGTGGTTCCTGCAGGGGATATCACTCAGTGGGATTACCCACCATTTTCAGGAGAAATAATTGACTCCGAAATTTGGGGACGTGGCGCTTGGGACAATAAGGGAGCTGCAATTATGCAAATATTTACGGTTATAGAAATTGCTAAACGTTATAAAAACAAGCCTCTAAAGTATAATGTGAGTGTATTATCAGTGTCTTGTGAAGAAACCGCTTGTGCAGGTGGCATTAAATATGTTATCGATAATTTTCTTGAAACCTTAAACCCAGCTGTAGTTATTGGTGAAGGGCCACCTGCTTTAAAAGGTATTATTGAAAATAAACCTGATTTATCTTTATTTGGAATTTCAGTTGCACAGAAAAGGGCACTTTGGTTGCGCTTAAAACTAGAATTAAAAACAAATGGACATAGCTCTGTGACACCACTAACCTATGCTAACAAAGAAATGGTTATTGCTTTAAGTAAACTTTTTGAAAAAAAACCAAAAATTATTTTTAATGATCTCAATACAGATTTATTGAAGCAATTTGGCACACTGAACAAGGGCTTTAGTGGCCTATTCTTAAAACATCCCAAATTATTTAAACCGTTAATTACACCTAAGTTACGAGAAGACCCTTTGTTATTAGCACTTTTCTCAAATACCATCACCTTAACGAGCCTGAGTGACGATAATAATAGAATTAATGCGATACCTAATGTAGTCACAGCAGTCTTAGACTGTAGACTTCTCCCTGGGGAATCCACTGATAAATTTCTAAAAATATTGCAACGCTCTCTTAACAATAAAAATATTACTATTGAAATTCTCAATGAAATGAAAGATGGACCTATTTCTAGTAATACAACTAATTTCTATAAGCATTTAGAATCTGCGATATTAACCAATTATAAGCGCAGTAAAACTGCAACAGTATTGTTACCAAATTCTAATGATATTTCATTATTTCGACAACATGGCGTCCCTGGTTATTCAACAATACCAGTACAAATAGATCGCAAATATCTAGAATGCATTCATAATCTTAATGAACGTATTCCTTCAGGAATTTTAGACAAAGGAAGAGACACCTATGTCAACTTTATAGAATTATGCCTTGACGAAACTTAATAGACTTGTAAAATAATAGTCTTATTGAAGCGCCATGTCACACACTAATTTAATATCAAAATGTCGCATACAAATCGTTTCTTTTAAATTCTTCTTTTATAAATAGATTTTTTTTTAACAATTATCCTTAACGATAGTTTTCTCTTTAAAAAACCTTTTAATATACATTACCAATGGAAAAAACAGTAACAGAAGCAATTCATTACCGTCGCTCAGCACGGGTTTATAAAGCGGAACCTATAGATGACCAAAAAGTTAAGCACTGTTTAAAAAATGCGGCCTTGGCTCCAACAAGCAGTAATCTTCAGCTTTGGGAATTTTATCATATTACAGACAAGGTCACTTTAAAGCAATTAGCTGAAGCTTGTTTTAATCAAAGTGCTGTAAAAACAGCACAACAATTAGTGGTTGTGGTAGCACGCAAAGACTTATGGCGTAAACGCGCAAAAGCAAATATTGAATTTCTAAATAAAGCTTATAACCAACCCAATTTAAGTGAACGTGATTTGAAGCGTAAAAAGATGGCGACTGATTATTATAAAAAACTTATTCCGACGCTATATACAGATTTCTTTGGCATACTTGGCTTCATAAAATTCGTTGTTTTTCAAATAGTTGGACTATTTAAACCAATATACCGACAAACGCGTTTAAGCGACATGCGTATTGTAGCTCATAAAAGTGCTGGCTTAGCTGCTCAAAATTTCATGACCAGTATGGCGGCTATTGGTTATGATACTTGTCCAATGGAAGGTAGTGACACACTAAGAGTAAAACAGATTTTGAAATTACCCAGAGGTGCTGAAATTAATATGGTGATTAGTTGCGGAATCCGAGATGACAAGGGGATTTATGGCCCGAGATTTAGAATTCCTTTTGAGGAAGTTTATGTTGTAGTTTAATTTATATGATAAAGATTAAGCCTTTTCAATAGGTGCAATTTAAATCGAAAAGTAATGGAGCATAACACCAAATAAACAGGTATTAAAAAGACCCCTCACCGTAAATATCTCGGGCGAGAGGTCCATAAAATCTGGTTCTAACAAGTCTATTACTTGTATAATGTTACTGCTTCAAAATTAGTCCCCACTCATATTTTTATTGTAGACCCATATTTCATCCCATGAGTTTTTAAAGCTTGCTCTAAACAAATCTTGTTGATTTTGCCATGAGTTTTCACCATTAACTTTTTCAAAGGTCTCAACCCAATTAACGTCCCTATCAAAATCTGCCCAATTTGGGCTAAAACTAAATGTAGCGATATGACGTCCTAGATCTCCTTGTCTAAACTCATTATAATAAACGCCCCATGGGTTAATACCATCTAAAGCTTTTATAGTTTTACTAACGCGCTCAAAGAACGTTTCTATTCCCGGTGCCGGCCCGTCAACCACTTCAAAATATCTCACAAACAGAATTGGATATTTAGAATTATCATCATCTAACATCCCCGTATTGTTTAGCTTTTTATTTGACTTCCAATACTCAACGGTATTTGTCTCTTTAATATAAGGATCAATATTATCTCTCCAATCCTCATCATGACCTCCAACCGATGGTCTTTTATCCAAATCACCATAGGTCAGTTTACCCATTTCCCAAATAATCTTACCTGCATTTGGTCCCGTTGTAATATTATAAACAGTTGCTTTATGAGGCCCAGCCTTATGGTACTTTTCGTTGTGTGCTCTCATATTTTCAGCTAACACTTTAAGTTTGGCGTTGTCAGGAGTAATCATAATATCCTCCCACATTTCGTAAGACTTGTCATCTTCTTGAGCCGTTAAAGTAAACACAGTTCCAAAAACTATGGCGACCATTGTAATAAATGAAATTGATTTTTTAAACATAATGTATTGATTTTAGATGGTTTGTAAATGCCGTGAAAGTTACACGACACAAATAATTATAAAATAATAAACACAACGTATAATGAATGAACAATGAAAGTTAAACATTCAAGATAAAGATCAGTTTTGGAGTGTAATAAAATTACGAACTTTATAAGCCTTAAAATATAAAGCTAGGACGAATAGGGTGTTTGACTGTCCGTAAGTAATTTTTTATTTATCAAAGTTATCAAGTTCATACAATTTAAACATACAGACGCACTCAAAATCAGTGATTTCGAGATAGAATTTAAAGTCGTCTATTTATGTTAAGTTGATGAATTAAATCGAATAGTAAGATATATACGAAGACGTTGATATGATTATATCATCTTATTTATTGTAATTTTCAAGACCCGTTTTTAGCCATTCGAGATAGGCATCTGCATCTGGCTCGTAGGCATTAGTGACATTCAATAATTCCATATTATGATCTACTAATACATAATAAGGCTGTGAGTTATTTTGAAAGTTTATAGTTTGTAAGGTCCCCCACTTATCACCAATGGTTTCAATAGCCTTCACAGTACCGTTTGCTCTTAAATATTGAAATTGTTCATCTTCAGATAGTGCCTTTTTATCATCTACGTACAATGAAATGATAACGTAGTCTTTACTCAAAATATCATATACATCTGTTGTGCTCCAGACCTGCTCTTCCATCTTTCTGCAATTTACACATGCCCAACCTGTAAAATCTAATAGAATTGGTTTATTCTCAAGTTTAGCTGCGGCAATGCCTTCCTCTAAATCTTTATGACAATTAAGATCTAAAGGACATTCTGAGTTCTTTTCATATAGGCTATAGAACATCGGTGGCGGAAACCCACTCAAGAGTTTCAAATTAGCATACTTTGTATTGGTTAATCCAGGAATTAAATAAATGATAAAGGCAATCACTAAAACACCTGTTGTGATTCTTCCTTTACTCAGTTTTTGAAGTGGACCATCGTGCGGGAATTTAATCTTCCCGAACAGATATAATGCTAAGCCTATTCCAATAATAACCCAAAGACCAATAAACACTTCACGTTTTAAAAGTCCCCAATGCTCTACTAAATCTGCATTAGATAAAAATTTAAGTGCTAATGCCAGCTCTATAAATCCAAGTACAACTTTTACAGTATTTAGCCATCCGCCAGATTTTGGTAGTGAGTTTAACCATTTTGGGAACATGGCAAATAAGGTAAATGGTAAAGCCAAGGCTAAACCAAAACCACTCATTCCCATCGTTAATTGTGTTGCTCCACCATCTGCTGTTAAAGAACTTCCTAGCAACGTTCCTAAAATTGGTCCTGTACAAGAAAACGACACAATGGCTAAGGTCAACGCCATAAAGAAGACACCAATAAAACCACCTATTTTATTTGCTTTACTGTCCATAGCAGCACTCCAAGATTGCGGTAACGTTAACTCAAAATAGCCGAAAAATGAAAATGCAAATGCGATGAATATGATAAAGAAAATAACATTGACCGTTACATTTGTTGAAATATTATTTAAAATCCCAGGGTCTAAAGAATCTAACAAATGAAACGGGATACTTAATAATACATAGATTAAGAAGATGAAAAAGCCGTATAATATAGAATTAAACAAGCCTTTTTTAGAATCACCTGAGCTTTTCGTAAAAAATGAGACTGTTAATGGTATCATCGGAAACACACATGGCGTTAATAAGGCAATTAAACCGCCTAAGAAACCAAGGAAGAAGATGGAGACATTGCTCTGTTCTTCTATAGTCTGCTTTTCGTAATTGTCCCATCCTGTAACATTAAGATTAAGATTTTCTGATAATTCTTTACTGCGCGCATCAATGGAAACCGCTTTATTTTTTATTATGTTACCATCTAATGAAATCTTAAATGTTTGATCTTGCAAGATGCATTTCGCATCATCACATACTTGATACTCTAAACGAACTTCAATAGTACTTATATCGGTCTTGATTAATTGTATACGTTGACTAAATTGAGCTTGATTAACAAATTTCTTTACATCAATTTCAAAGATCTTATCATATTTGGGCTCAACGGTTGGTTCTCTAGTTTTACCGATAAGGCTATAATTGCCTTCTTGATTCTGATATTCAAAAAAAGTGGGTATGGGTCCAAAACCTTCAGGTTCTTCCTGAGAGTACATATACCAGCCCTTTTCGATTTTAGCGCTAAAAATGAGGTTGAACTCGGTATCTGAAATTTTCTCAACTGAAGACTCCCATTTAACGGGTTCTAAAATTTGAGAATGTAAGTTGAATGAAAAACAAAATGCCAAAAGGCAATACAGTAGTCCTTTTTTAAAAGTCATATAGAAAGCATTAAAACACAAATGTAATAGATGTGCTTTTTATTATCGCTTATCAGTCGTTTAATTTATTAAAACCTTAGGAATTAATATGAAAATAATTAGGCATAAAAAAACCGAACTAGCTGTTCGGTTTTAATGTTACGATTTTAATGTTACGATTTTAATTCAATCTTTATTTTATCTGAGTGCTTCCATTTAGAAATGCCGCCATCGAGATCATATATTTTTTCAAACCCTGCGCTCTTAAGTTTTTTAGCACACTTAGCGCTTCTGTTCCCACCCTTGCAATAAAGGATAACTGGTTTTTTTTTATCTAACTTCGTGATATCATCTTCAAAAGTTGGTGATGAAAAATTGATGTTTTGAGCATTTGCGATACGAATTTCGTCATATTCTTTTGGAGTCCGCACATCTACTAATTGCACATCTTCTAGTTCTAAGATCGATTGCATTTCGTCGGCCGAAATTAACTTAACTTCTGTGTTGTCAATTTTAGCATCAATACAACTTGTACTAAAACTCATTACTACAAAAAGGCAACAGATTATATTTAGTTTTTTCATAATTACTAGCATTAAAATTAGTCTTGGAAGGCCACTTCACCTTGCCAATCGTTAAAACCGCCAATTAAATTGTAAGCGTTATTAAAGCCTATTTGACTCATTACTGCACAAGCTTGGCCGCTACGACCACCAGATCGGCAATACACATAGTAGTTCTTAGTTTTATCTAATTGTTCAACCGCATCGATAAAACCTTGACCTTTATAGATATCTATATGTATGGCATTAGGAATAATGCCTAAATCAATCTCTTCTTGTGTTCTAACATCCAAAACAACCTTATTATTGTCTTCTTCCAATTGTTTTGTCCAATTTTCTTGGGATAAATTCGCCATAGTTATCTTTTTGCTCATGCAAAATTAACATTTCCTTATGATATAGACGTAAAAAAATCCGAAGTGTTACACTTCGGATTGAATATTTAACATTTGATCCTGAACTCTTTTCAGGATCTCATCATTTTATTTTCTTATTTAACTCAGGTTAGACCTTAATAGAACAGCCAATAGCTCTGGTTGATTTCACTTTAATTTCTGAATTCTTTAATAATGCATCAACCGCATCTTCTGTATATTTTTCAGTTACTGCATCAGCATCTTTATAATTATCATCGATCGCTCCAATATATTTGACTTCATTGCCTTTTTTTGTTTTTTCTAAAATATAAACATGTGGCGTTTTTGTTGCACCATATTGCGGATAGATTTTCTGATTCTTATCCGTTAAATAGGGAAACGTAAAGCCTTTGGCTTTTGCTCTTGCTTGCATCGCCTCCATATTATCTCCTGGCATAACATCTGTATTATTTGGCATAATAGCAATTACAGGGTAGCCTTTATCTTCATATTTTTTATTTAAAGCTTCTACTCGATCTTCGTAAGCAACCGCATAAGGACAGGTATTACATGTGAATATGACAATAAAGCCTTTAGCATCCTTATAATCTGCTAGAGATACCATTTTGCCATCAATGTTTTCTAGACTGAAATCCGTGGCTATATCACCGACTTCATAACCTTTATCAATAGTTATGTTGGTAAAAGCGAATAGCGCCAAACCTAAGGTCATAATTGTAAGTAATTTTAAAGTTTTCATATGTGTTGTTTTAAAAATTGTTTAATTTTAATGAAGAAATCCCAGGATTTCGTTTTCTAATTCTTCTTGTGTAAACGATCTCTCGTAAAATTGTCTTTTATCCCCTTTGTATATTATTGTTGCTGGTAAAGCCCCAGACCAGTCTTTATTAATTGCAGGAATCCATCTGTTTTGGTCTGTATCATCAAACGCAACAACTTGAGACTTTATACTGTACTTCTTTAAAAATGGTTTTAGTTTAGATTCATAATTTTTAGGAAAATCTAAACTTACCAAGAGCACCTCTACGTTTTTGTCTTTATAGTTTTCATTGATATGCTCAAAGTAGGGTAATTCTTTTACACAAGGTGCGCACCAGGTTGCCCAAAAATTCACAACATGTACTTTATCATCCTTTAAATTTATGAGAGGTTCTAAGCCGTCATAATCATAAACACCTAAATCGACAGCATCAACTACAGCATCATCTTTTGCCTTATTTTCATACTTCGATTCTACTTTTTCCTTATGGGGAACGTCATTCTTACACGCAGTAATTAATAATAGTAATAACAATACTTGTGACTTCATTGGATAAAGTTATTAATCGACTTACAGCCAATTGAAAATTTAACAAAATATTAATTAATTACCCTAAAAACAATGTTACAATTGTATAAACAATTGTTGTACATGAAAGAGTTGAGCGAAATATTAAAAACTAAGGACGAACTGCCAATACCCAGGGCGTCGGTACTCAATATATTCTTTACTAATAATTGGATGAAAGACGAACTACTCGTAGAGCTAAAACCATTTGATTTGTCCTTAGAGCAATTCAACGTTCTTAGAATACTAAGAGGTCAGAAAGGAAAAACCATCAACTTACAAGATATACAAGAACGTATGGTAAGTAAAATGAGTAATACGACCCGGTTAGTAGACAAATTGATACATAAGAAATTTGTTAAACGTATTACATGCAAAGAAAACCGAAGAAAAGTAGAAATATCAATTACAGATTTAGGCAAAGCCGCCCTTAAAACCATAGATCCTTTAATTGGGTCTACTGAAAAAAATCTAACCAAAAATTTAACTCAAGATGAGTTATTACAATTAAATACACTTTTAATAAAACTTAGAAATTAAAAATTATGAAAAACAGAAATTCAAAAATTGCACTACTAGTTGTATTGGCCTTATCATTTATGTCCTTTACTATGTTAACGGAAAAAGAAGTTATCATTGAGAAAAGTCAAGTCAATTGGAAGGGCTATAAAGTAACAGGTCAACATGAAGGAACAATAAGCTTAACAAGTGGGAATTTAATCTTTGATGGAGAAACGTTAACAGGTGGTTCTTTTTTAATGGATATGACGTCTATAAACACGACAGATTTAGAAGGAGAGTATAAAGGAAAACTAGATGGTCATTTAAAGTCAGCTGACTTTTTTGGTGTAGAAAAATTCCCTACTGCGACTTTAGAATTCGTAAATGTTTCTGGAAAAGAGGGTTCTTATAAGGTAAAAGCGAATTTAACCCTTAAAGAAATTACAAAATCTGTAGAGTTTTCTATGACCGTTAAAGAAAATACAGCAACTGCAAGTTTAGAAATTGACAGAACTGAATACGATATTAAATATGGTTCTTCTAGCTTTTTTGATGACCTAAAAGACAAAGCTATATATGATAATTTTGATCTAAATGTAACCCTTACTTTTTAGTTCACTAAGAACTCTGGTTAATACCAACCTTTAGATTTTGATTCGTGATAAAACCATATTTATTTGTTAAGGCAGAAATCTTTTTTATAATATAGTTTGAAATAAAAAAATTCATCTCTATCTTTGAATTTCAAATGAAACATCGTAAATCCAATTCTTATATAAAATTATATAGAAAAAGATGTTCCATGAGAGAACTAAAGAGCAATAAGAATTGACTCATGAAAACAATAACAAATCATATTTGGTGGTGGAATTTCTCAAACTCATGTTCGTGAACTAATCCTTGGTATGTAAAATATAAAAAAAGGCTTGTCATTCACGACAAGCCTTTTTTAATTTAAACGCTACTGAAATACTGAAATAAATTCAGCACAAGTAAATGCAGCATAAATGAAAACATTTAGTCTAAATACACATTATAAAAAGATATTGGCAGACACGATTACTCCTGTAAGTATCTATCTTAAAATTAGAGATAAATTCCCTAATAGTATTTTATTAGAGAGTAGTGATTATCACGCCAACGATAATAGTTTTTCCTATATATGCTGTAATCCAATTGCTTCGATTCAAGTTAATGACAACATCATTTCTCAAAACTTTCCAGATGGAAGTTCAAAAACAAATAATGTTGATAGCACAGGTGTTGTCGATGAAATTCACACATTTACACAACGTTTTAAAGTAGATTCGAACGAAGATTTTAAGTTTATCCATAATGGCATATTTGGATATACGGCTTACGATGCTGTTAAGTATTTTGAAGATATAGAAATTTCTAAAAAAGAGAATTCAATTGAAATTCCAGAAATCTATTATGCGGTTTACCAGAATATCATCGCCATCAATCACTTTAAAAATGAAGCTTATATTTTTGCACATTGTTTTGATACAGAAAATAATATTGACGAAATTCTTCAGTTGATTCAAACAAGACAGTATACTTCTTATGATTTTAACACCAAAGGAGACATCGCATCTAACCTTACGGACGACGAATACAAAGCCCACGTCGAGCTCGCAAAAAAGCATTGTGCAAGAGGTGATGTATTTCAATTGGTGCTGTCTAAACAGTTCTCACAGAACTTTAGTGGTGATGAGTTTAATGTCTATCGCGCCTTGCGAAGTATAAATCCTTCACCTTATTTGTTCTATTTCGATTATGGGAACTTTAAAATTTTTGGAAGCTCTCCAGAAGCCCAATTAATTGTGAGTGGTGACAAAGCAGAAATTCATCCTATTGCCGGAACCTTTAAGCGTACCGGGAATGACCTCCAGGATGCAGAATTAGCTGAGAAACTAATCCATGACGTTAAAGAAAATAGTGAACATGTTATGCTTGTTGACTTAGCGCGAAATGACCTCAGCAGACATGGAAGCAACGTCACTGTAGAAAACTACAGAGAGGTTCAATTCTTTTCACATGTGATTCATTTGGTAAGCAAAGTCACAGGTGATATAAATAAGGGTACGGATACCATGCAAGTCGTTGCAGATACATTTCCGGCAGGAACTTTAAGTGGCGCGCCAAAACATATGGCAATGCAATTGATAGAGAAGTATGAAAAAACAAGTAGAGGTTATTATGGAGGTGCTATTGGTTTTATGGACTTTGAAGGCAATTTTAATCAGGCCATAATGATTAGAACATTTTTAAGCAAGAACCATAAATTATTCTGGCAAGCGGGTGCAGGCTTAGTCGCCAAATCCAATCCAGAAAGTGAATTACAAGAAGTGTACAACAAGCTGGGTGCTTTAACTAAAGCTATAGAACAAGCGAAGGAAATTTGAAACGATTGACGATTGACGATTGACGATTGACGATTGAAAACAATAAATAAAGTTTAATATTAACAAATCCCCTTTCCTTTGGAAAGGGTTAAGGATAGGAATGAAAAAGATATTAGTAATAGATAATTACGACAGTTTTACGTATAACCTTGTCCACTATTTAGAAGATTTGGATTGTGATGTCACAGTAAAAAGAAATGATAAATTGACCATTGAAGAGGCAGATGCTTTCGATAAAATTGTCTTATCACCTGGACCCGGAATTCCAAATGAAGCAGGTTTATTGAAACAAATCATTAAGACTTACGCTCCTACAAAAAGCATCTTAGGTGTGTGTCTTGGTCAACAAGCTATAGGTGAGGTTTTTGGAGGCACTCTAGAAAATTTAGATAATGTTTATCATGGCGTAGCTACCAACATTACACTTTCAGTGGATGACGAAAGCCTTTTTAAAGGACTCGATAAAACCTTTGAAGTTGGTCGTTACCACTCATGGGTCGTAAACACTAATTTACCAGATTGTCTAGAAGCCACGTCATTTGATGAAAACGGTCAAATTATGTCATTGAGGCATAAAGTGTACGATGTTAAAGGTGTTCAATATCATCCTGAATCTGTATTAACACCAGATGGGAAAAAGATTTTAGAGAATTGGGTAAACAATTAGGCATTAGGTATTTAAAACCTGCTATTTTTAAGTTTTAGAAAAAAAGAATTAATAAATTCCCTTTCTTTCGGAAAGGGTTAGAGATAGGAATGAAAGCACTTTTAAACAGATTGATTAATCAAGAAAGCATCTCAAGTGAAGAGGCAAAAAATGTTTTAGTTAATATATCCAACGGCGCTTATAACCAAAGTCAGATTGCCTCATTCCTTACCGTTTATATGATGCGTAGCATCACCTTAGATGAACTTAGAGGATTTAGAGATGCACTTCTAGAACTTTGTGTCCCCGTAGATTTAAACGGCTATAACACCGTTGATTTATGTGGTACAGGTGGTGATGGCAAAGACACCTTTAATATTTCAACATTATCATCATTTGTCACTGCAGGTGCTGGCGTCCATGTGACTAAACATGGCAATTACGGCGTATCTTCTGCTTGTGGCTCTTCGAATGTTATGGAGCATTTGGGTATAAAATTTACAAACGATATCGACTTTTTAAAACGCAGTATAGATGAAACTGGTATTTGTGTTTTACATGCGCCTCTTTTTCATCCAGCCATGAAAAATGTAGCTCCAATTCGAAAAGAACTCGGGGTGAAAACGTTTTTTAATATGCTTGGCCCCATGGTGAATCCAGCCTTTCCTAAAAACCAAATGGTAGGCGTTTTTAATCTAGAATTATTGAGACTCTACAGTTATTTATATCAAGAAACTGATAAAAACTATGCTGTAGTTCATGCATTAGATGGTTATGATGAGATTTCATTAACCGGAAAAACAAAAGTAATTTCTAATAGCTCTGAAACCTTATTTGAGCCTAAAGATCTGGATGTAAGTCAAATTGAGCAATCTGAAATTTTTGGCGGAAATACTGTAGAACAAGCCACTCGCCTTTTTACAAAGATCATAGATGGGAAAGGTACAGCTGCACATAATAATGTGGTTTGCGCCAATGCTGGCTTAGCGATAGCAACAGTAAAACAGATTTCGCATAAAGAAGGTTTTGAATTGGCAAAAGAATCATTAGTTAGCGGAAAAGCGAAAGAGAGTTTAAACAAACTTATTGAATTGAGTAATAAATAAATTGACTGTCTTCTTTTTGCAGTAAGCAATATCCTTACTGAAGACTGAAGACTGAAGACTGAAGACTGAAATCATGAACATATTAGATAAAATAGTAAAAGATAAGCACAAGGAAGTTAAGCTTAAAAAAGAGCTCATTCCATTGAAAGCTTACGAACAGTTACCCTATTTTGAAATGAAAACTACTTCATTATCAAAAATGTTACGAAAAAGTGAGTCGGGAATAATTGCAGAATTCAAACGAAAGTCACCTTCAAAATCAATAATAAACAATACTTCAACGGTCGAAGACGTCGCTTCTGGTTATGAAAATGCAGGAGTTTGTGGCATGTCCATTCTTACTGATGAAATCTATTTTGGTGGTACAATGGACGATTTAATGATTGCAAGGGAAAATTGCAGTTTGCCATTAATAAGAAAAGAATTTATAATAGATGAATATCAAATCATAGAGGCAAAAGCTATTGGCGCTGATGCTATTTTATTAATTGCGTCTATACTAACTAAAGTTCAAATTAAACAATTCTCAGAATTAGCAAAAAGCCTCAATCTCGAAGTGTTATTAGAAGTTCATAACGAAGAAGAATTACACAAATCTATAATGCCATCATTGGATATGTTAGGTGTTAATAATAGAAATCTAAAAACCTTTGAAGTGAGTTTAGAGATTTCAAAACTACTAAGCGAGAAAATACCTGATGATTTCGTGAAAGTTTCGGAAAGTGGCATCAGTACTGTTGAAGCTATTAAGGAATTACAACCCTATGGCTATAAAGGCTTCTTAATTGGCGAAAACTTTATGAAGACAGATAATCCCGGCCAAAGTGCTATGCAATTTATTAAAACCTTAGAATCATGAAACTAAAAGTCTGTGGCATGAAATATAAAGAGAATATCCAAGCTGTTGCACAATTGCAACCCCACTATTTGGGCTTTATATTTTACGAAAAATCCACTAGACATTTTGATGCTTCCATTCCGGCATTACCAAATACAATAAAAAAAGTTGGTGTTTTTGTTGATGAAACAATGGACGAAATTATCTCAAAAGTTGCGAAATACGATTTACAAGCCATTCAATTACATGGGCATGAATCTCCTGATTACTGTCTCAAATTAAAACGTCAATACGAGGAGCGCAGTGACGCGGTAATCTCTTCAAAAGAAACAGATTGCCGCGACTTACAAAAAAAGTCTCGCAATGACAGTAATATAGATATCATAAAAGTCTTTAGCATAAAAAACGAATTCAACTTTGATGTCCTTGAACCTTATGAAGACGTTTGCGATTATTTCTTATTTGATACCAAAGGGGAATTACCAGGTGGAAATGGCTACACCTTTAATTGGGATGTACTAAAAAATTACCCATCTACTAAACCCTACTTTTTAAGTGGTGGCATTGGATTAAATGAAATAGAAAAAATAAAAGAATTTAAAGAAAGTCAGGCTTCAGATTATTGTTATGCTATAGACGTGAACAGTAAATTTGAAATTGAAGCCGGATTAAAAAACACAAAAGAATTAGAAAAATTTAAAACTAGCTTGTCTTGCTGAGCGCAGTCGCAGCATCTTTTAATTAAGGTGTTGAACTTTGTTCAGAACAAAAAAAACCAAAGACTATGAAAAAGACATATAATATCAACGAAAAAGGCTATTACGGAGAATTTGGCGGCGCATATATCCCAGAAATGCTTTATCCAAATATTGAAGAATTACGCGAAAACTATTTAAAGATTATGGCTGAACCTTCTTTTCAAGAAGAGTACCATGCTTTATTAAAAGATTATGTGGGTCGTCCTTCACCACTCTACTTGGCAAAACGTCTTTCAGAAAAATACAATACCAAAATTTATCTAAAACGCGAAGACCTCAACCATACAGGTGCACACAAAATAAACAATACCGTTGGTCAAATTCTTATGGCGCAGCGCTTAGGTAAAACCAGGGTTATTGCAGAGACTGGAGCAGGGCAGCACGGCGTTGCCACTGCGACAGTTTGCGCGCTTATGGGTATTGAATGCATCGTCTATATGGGAGAAGTCGATATAGCGAGACAAGCACCAAATGTTGCACGTATGAAAATGTTGGGTGCTAAAGTTGTGCCGGCACTATCTGGTAGTCGCACTCTAAAAGATGCTACAAATGAAGCTATGCGCGATTGGATTAACAACCCCCTTGACACGCATTATATTGTAGGTAGTGTTGTTGGTCCCCATCCCTATCCCGATATGGTGGCTCGTTTTCAAGCCATCGTTTCTGAAGAAATTAAAAGTCAACTCTTAGAAAAAGAAGGGACTGAAAATCCGGATTACCTTATTGCTTGTGTTGGAGGAGGAAGTAATGCGGCTGGCACGTATTACCATTATTTAGACAATGAGGATGTGAAAATCATAGCCGTTGAAGCCGCAGGAAAAGGTGTGGATTCTGGTGAAAGTGCTGCGACATCCGTTTTGGGAAAAGAGGGTATTATCCATGGCAGTAAGACGCTTCTTATGCAAACCAAAGACGGACAAATCACAGAACCTTACTCTATTTCTGCCGGATTAGATTATCCAGGCGTTGGACCAATGCACGCTAATTTATATAAAACTGGTCGTGCAGAATTTATTGCCATCACAGATGATGAAGCCATGACCTCTGGATTAGAATTATCGCAATTAGAAGGCATTATTCCTGCAATAGAAACCTCTCATGCCTTAGCTGTTTTTGAACACAAAAAATTCAAACCAGACGATATTATCGTTCTTAATTTATCAGGTCGAGGCGATAAAGATTTACAGAATTATATTGATTATTTTAAGTTGTAGAATTATGACGTTACCACAAGAGTCTGAATTTCGACTATATCTGTGACGGAAAGCGTCAGAGGATGTTGCCTCAATCCTTAACGCAAAAGAAGAAGAGCACTAAAACATATTCAACTCAAAAAGTCAATAAAAAGGTCACTTCGAGTGATTTTGAGCCACTAAAAAATTACATCGAGAAGTCTTGAGATAAGTTCTCGATACAAATTCGATACAAATCGAAATCACTCGAACTGTCGTAAGATTAACATCTGAATTAAAAAAATTATATTTTGAATAGAATAAACCAAAAACTAAAAGAAGACAAGAAGCTCTTATCCATATATTTCACTGCTGGTTATCCCAATATTGACGACACGGTTACTGTGATCCAAAACCTAGAGAAAAGTGGGGTTGATATGATAGAAATAGGATTACCATTTAGTGATCCTTTAGCAGATGGCCCAACCATTCAAGCAAGTTCAACACAAGCGTTGAAAAACGGCATGACTAGCGAACTTTTGTTTGAGCAATTAAAAGACATCCGCAAATCAGTTTCTATTCCGTTAATTATTATGGGATACTTTAATCCGATGCTACAATATGGTGTTGAGGCCTTTTGTGAAAAATGCCAAGAGGTGGGTATTGATGGCCTAATTATTCCAGATTTACCAGTCGATGTATATAATGATGCTTATAAAGCAACCTTTGAAAAGTACGGTTTAATCAATGTGTTTTTAATTACACCTCAGACTTCAGATCAACGGATCAACTTTATTGATTCTATTTCCAAAGGATTCATTTACATGGTAAGTAGCGCAAGCGTTACCGGTAGCCAATCGGGATTTGGAAATACGCAAACAGATTATTTTAAACGCATTGATAATATGAATCTTAAGAACCCTCAAATTGTTGGTTTTGGCATTTCTGATAATGAAACGTTTACACAAGCTACGGCATATGCGAAAGGAGCTATTATTGGGAGTGCGTTTATTAAGCATTTAACTCACAATGGCACGCTGGCTATTCAGAAATTTATTGATAACATAAGGTATAAGGTATAGTCATATTTCTAAATTTTATATATCTTACAAGGGTCCTTATATTTTAATTCTTATGACATCTAACTTATGAAAAATTTAGTTTATCTATTCATCTTAAATCTTCTAATCTTTAGTTGCAAAGATGAAAACAGCAAACAAGACAAAAATTTAAATCCATCTGACACTGCTACTGTTTATTATAATGGAGACATAATAGATATGGCAGGTAAAAGCCCTATTTACCAAGATGCTTTAGTTGAAAAAAATGGCAAAATCATTTTTATTGGTGAGAGCGCAAAGGCAATGGAAGTTGCAGGCAAAGCTCATCAAATGATAGACCTAAAAGGGAAAACATTGTTACCCGGTTTTATCGACGGACATGCACATTTTGCAAATTTTGCCGCACAAGCAATTGGTGCTCAAATTTTACCTCCACCCGATGCAGGAGCAAATAATATTCCCGCACTTATAGACATCTTAAAAACTTGGAATACTGAAGAAAATAGAGCACTAACCGGTTGGATTTTTGGAAGTGGATTTGACGATTCTGTTTTGGAAGAAAAACGCTTCCCAACAAAAGAAGATTTAGACAAAGTATCAACGGAATATCCTATTATGATTATTCATATCTCTGGTCATTTTGCGGCTCTAAATACCAAAGGACTGGAATTATTAGGAATAACTTCTGAGACAAAAGACCCTGAAGGTGGTATTATAAGAAGACTGCCTAATAGTAAAGAGCCTAATGGAGTATTAGAAGAGTTAGCTGCTATTCCTTATTATTCAAAAGCAATATCACCAGCTTCAGACAAAGCGCTATTAAAATTCATGACAGCTGGCCAGAACATGGCTTTATCTTACGGCTATACTACAGCACAAGAAGGTCGTGCGATGGAGCAGCATGATTTACTAGCCGAATTTGCAGAGAAAAACTTTTGGAAAATAGATGTCGTCTCTTATATAGATTATGCATTTATGCAACATATGGACTCCAAATGGAATAGTAAGACTTATAACAACCATTATCGTATTGCTGGTTTAAAACTCACATTAGATGGGTCGCCTCAAGGACGTACAGCTTGGCGTACAAAACCATATCTATTGGTGCCACATGGTGCAAAAAAAGATTATTTGGGTTATCCAGCATTGGCTAATGATGACGATGTCACAGCCATCTATGACAAAGCTTTTAAAAATAACTGGCAAGTGTTAACGCATGCCAATGGCGATGCTGCAATGGACCAGATGATTAGAACCATGCGACCACTTGCAGAAAAATATGGCAACGTCGATCGTAGAAACGTATTAATTCATGGACAGTATATTAGAAATGATCAATTAGACACTTTTAAAGAGTTAGATGTGATTGCGTCCTTATTTCCATTGCACACTTTTTATTGGGGAGATTGGCATAAAGAAATTATTGGAGATTCTATAGGTAATAAAATTAGTCCTGTGCGTACCGCATTGAACAAAGGTCTTAATATTACTATACATACTGATGCCCCAGTAGCCTTACCAAATCTAATGCGTGTGGTATGGACTGCTGTAAATAGAACATCGCGATCTGGACAAATCATTGGAGAAGAAGAACGCTTAACACCATACGAAGCATTACAAGCCATTACTATTTGGTCGGCCTACCAACATTTTGAAGAAAACGAAAAAGGCTCTTTAGAAATTGGGAAATTAGCAGACTTAGTCATACTCGACAAAAACCCTCTAAAAGTAGCGCCTGATACCATTAAAGATATTCTGGTTTTAGAAACCATTAAAGAAGGCAAATCTATATATCTATTAAGGTAACGTCTAGCCCTATTCTTGAATAGGCATTCTCATAATGAAAAAAGCTATAAACGATTGGCGACTTATCCTCTTACTGTGTTTAACTTTAGGATTGGCACCATTTTTCCCAGAACCACATATCTTTGGCAAACTCAGATGGCTAGCTGGTGGCGCGGATGGCATGGCTTTAAAAGATTACTTTGATGTTCTCCTACATGGCTTTCCTTTTGTATTACTAATACGATTAATTATTATAAAAATTATGACCAAAAATGCCTCTTAACATTGTCCTCATAGAGCCCGAAATCCCAAATAACACAGGTAATATAGGCCGTTTGGCTTTAGCTACTGGTTCTCGTTTGCACTTAGTAAAACCCTTTGGGTTTGAAATCGATGATAAACGATTAAAACGTGCAGGTCTTGATTATTGGCAACATTTAGAAGTTATCTATTACGATTCTATTGATGATTTCTTCCACAAGAATACTGATGCTAAAATGGTATTCTTATCTAGCCATGGCACAAAATCACATTGGGATATTATCTTTACAGATGAACTATTTTTAGTCTTCGGTAAAGAATCTATTGGTTTACCAAAACCATTAATTGAAAAATACAACGACGCGCTTTTCAAAATCCCACTTTACAGCAAAGAAATTAGAAGTCTTAACCTAGCGAATGCTGTAAGCATAATTACTTATGAAGGCTTGAGGCAATTAAAATAAATTTTCTTCTTTTATTAAACCTTTTTAAAATTCTAAAGTCATAGTTGTGTTCATTAGTTTAAAAACTATAAAATTATGATTTCAAAAACATTTAAAATCGGTCTTTTTGTAATTGCGCTATGTTCCGTTTCATTTATAAATTCGCAAGAGCGCAACGGAAAGAAAAAAGACAATCCGGAAGACACCTTTAAAAAATTAGACGTCGATGCTAACGGTTCGGTTTCGCTAGGAGAGTTTATTAAAGCAAAACACATGGAAGATGCATCTAGAGAAGCTATGATCAATAAGCAATTTAATGCATTAGACACAAACACCAATGGCGAATTGACATTAGAAGAATTTATACTTAAAGAAGAAATGTCTAAAGAAGAATTGATGCAACAACGCTTTCAAAATCTAGATTCTGACGGAAATGGATCAATTGACTATATTGAATTCAAAGCCTTTACAGAAAACAATAAAGATCAACGAAGACATCGTAAACCACGAAGACCAAAAAAAGAAGATTAATTTCTTTTAAAATCCTTTAGAAAATCTAAAGGATTCTTTTATGTCTTAAATGTATAGTAAACACTTTTGGTTTTGTAACTTTCAATACATAAAATCAGCTTGTGAAACATTCAAAAACTTACAATTTTTTTTCAGAATACGGACAAATTTTTTTAGGCATTATCCTTGCTAGTATTGGACTCAAAGCCTTTTTGTTACCAAATGGCTTTTTGGATGGAGGTGTTACAGGAATGGCACTTTTGGTGCGGACACAAGTCGATATAAATATTTCTTATTTATTGATTCTCTTCAGTATACCATTTTTAATCTTAGGCTATTATACGGTTTCAAAACGTATCGTAATAAAGTCCATTTTTAGTATTTTGGGTCTAGCTTTATTCATTCATTTCGAAAATTTTGGCACTATTACGGACGATAAGTTGCTGATCTCTATTTTTGGAGGTCTGTTTTTAGGTGCGGGCATTGGCATTGCCATACGTAACGGATCGGTTTTAGATGGCTCCGAAATACTGGGTATTTACCTCAACGATAAATTTGGGTTTAGTATCGGCCAAGTCATTCTATTATTTAATATCCTCTTATTTAGTATTACCGCTTATGTTATTTCTGTAGAAGTTGCCCTCTACTCCATCCTTACCTATATTGTTACCGCTAAAGTTACAGACCTTACCATTGAAGGTTTTGAGGATTTTATTGGTGTTACTATCGTATCGAAACAATATAAAACTATAAAGCGGGCGATCATAGAAGAATTAGGTGCAGGGCTCACCTCTTACAAAGGTTCCAAAGGTTATGGAAGTCAAGGAGAACAAGAAGATTTTGATATTATACATACCATTATTAACCGAATCGATATTAAAAAGATGCATCGCATTATTGAAACTATTGATGAGAATGCTTTTATCGTGGAGTTCGATGTGAATAATGTTAAAGGCGGCGTACTCCGCCATTATTTAGATAAAAAGAAGAATAAAATACTACCTAAGCTTTAAAATATGAATAGCCCCCATATTTAGAAGATATATTATTTATTTAGATTTGTGGGTCGTTATACTAGGCTATAAACTCCTTATTGAGTTTATCCAATTCTAGTAATTGACGTTAGAAGGACAAAACTAAATTTAGAAACAAGAAAGCGGGAAATTTTAAAATCGAACAGCGAAGAAGTAACTTATCCATTATTAATATGAAAAAATCACCAAAACTTTTAAATCTATTTCTGGTGCTGTTTACAATTTGTTTTTTAACAATGGGATTTCAAAGCTATAGCCAAAAACAAAATCAGTCTGAAAAGGTGGAATTATTTAAAAAAAAGTTATCCGATTTATCAGATGCTGCTGATCATAAGTTTTTCGTAATTCATTTAGAATCTATTCTTCAGGTAATCAATGCAGAAAAATCTATTTCTGGAACAGAGACAGCATTACTAGAGAAAATGTACAATGCCTTTTTGAACGATTCTTTGGCCAATCCTTCAGATTTCGACAGTTATCTTAATCGAAAGCGGACCTTGATTTTGGCGTGGGTGTCACCAACGGATGGTATTACGTCATTTTCTTGGCTACGTTTGCCTAAAGACTGGGATGAAAAAAAAGAGTATCCTCTCTATGTTCAGCTACATGGCCTATGGGATGTTGCCGCCAACCCCATTAGCTTTATGAGTTTCACTTTTAATGAAAACCCGTCAACAACAACGGCCTTTGAAGATGGTTATTTTTTATCGCCATGGGGAAGAGGAAATCAATGGTATCATGGGATTTCAAAAACCGATATATGGGAAAGTAGTGCTGAACTAGAGAAAATTGCCAAAATTGACCCCAAAAGAAAATATCTAAGTGGTCACTCAATGGGTGGCTATGGAACGTGGCATATTGCTCAAGAGTCACAAAATACATGGGCTGCCATAGGGATTCATTCTGGGGCATTATGGTATAATAACGCCAAATACGTTACACCTGAATATGCCGACAAATTAAAAAAAACACCGACTTACTTTCTCTGGGGTGATGAAGAAGTTAAATTGAAAAAAAAGAATATCGAAGCCCACAAACTTTTGGAAAATGCAGGAAATTCAAACCTAAAGATTGCCATCTTCAAGGGTGGTCATGATTATAACGACATTGATGTAGAGCATATGTACAAATGGATGAGAACATTTAAAAAAGAGTAAAAGTCGCACACAACTACAAACCATGAGACACCACTATTTAATCAACCTAGTCATTCTATTTCTTAGTTATAGTTGTGCATCACAAAATTCTAATATGCCAAATTCTAAGACTAAAACCGAATCTGTTAACGCTAAATTTGAACCTGGTGATGGTGAATGTCTTTTCTTTATTGGGCAAGATATGAGAGCCATTGGTGGTTTAGATAATTACTCAGATGGTTATTGCGATCATTTTGATGTCCCAGCAGGCATTACGTTATATACCGGTTTTGCCAAAGGGACAGCGTCCTATGGTTACATCCAAAAAGGCAATGATGGAATTAAAACCATTGCCAACTGGGGTGCAGAAGATAGCTGTGTACAATGCTATATTGATGATGCAGATTTTAAGCACAGCATGATTGCTATTGGCTTGTCTTTAGTTGGGAATGAAAAAAAGGTGGCTAAAGGACAGCATGATGATTTAATAAGAGAGCTTGGCGAATGGATTAAAGGCATAGAACGGCCTGTTTTTCTGCGCATCGGTTACGAATTTGATGGTTGGGATTGGAACCACTATAACAAAAAACAGTATTTAGCATCTTGGAAACGCATTCATTCAATGTTTGCCGAAATGGGAGTTAATAACGTGGCTTTGGTATGGCAATCTAAAGGCACAGGTTCTGGTCAGGCTATTCTCGAAGACTGGTATCCAGGTGATGATGTGGTGGATTGGTGTGGCTATTCTTATTTTGTTAATCCAGATGAAGAAATGCTAACCTTTGCCCGAAAACACAATAAACCCGTATTTATAGCAGAAGCAACGCCGATACTATTTGATGGAATACAATTCTCGGATACCTTTCTCACACATCCAGAACAAGCCAAACAAGCTTGGGAAGACTGGTTTGTACCTTTTATTAATACCTTAAACAATAATAAGGATGTTATCAAGGCATTCTCCTATATTAACGTCAACTGGCCAGAACAGCCCATGTGGATAGATAATGGTTTATTTAAACACGTGGATTCTCGCATTCAAGAAAGTGAGTTCATCACAAAAAAATGGCTTAAAGAAATCGCAAAACCTAGGTATTTAAAACCCAGTCCTCAATTGTGGTCAACTTTGGAAAATAAAGACTGATGTTTTAAAATGCCCAATGCTTACTAAATCATTTTAAATACTCGTAGAACTACGTATAGGACTGCGTTATTATTTGTTCTAGCTTTGTCTAAGATCTACAAAAGGGCTAAACGCAATGTGTTTAGCCAATTGTTGCCCACAATTATGAAAAAAATCCTACTGACATTAATAATCGGAATTTTATTAGCCAATTGTTCGGATAAAAAAACTGACCAAAAAGCGGAAACTGATGTAGTTGTTGAAACAGTTGAAACCGTAATCAAAAATCTTGGGAATACGGAAAATGGAACGCTAAAAATTATAGATACTTACCAAGAACTTTTACTAAAACAAAAAGGAGACAAATGCGGAGAATGGGGAGGCGATACAAAAGAAATTAGGATTTATAAATCGGAACACAAAGGAAATGTATATGCTGACTTTAAGGAAACAATAATTGACTGCAAAGACCCATATTCGGAGAAAAACAAACCAAAAATCATTGAGAAAAAAGCGATACTTCTAAATGATTCGGAATTGAATTTAGCACAAGAAAGTATCTCTGAATTAATAAATTACAAACTGACGACTGAACAACGGTTTTCACACAGCGGAATCGGGAATTATGTGATTTCTCGGGATTCAACTTTGATAATTGAGAATTGGCCTTCTTTTGCTTGGCCCAAGTTCAGAGAACTAATTAAACAAATTGAAAATAAATAACTGTGGGCAACAACGTATATAGCTCATAGCTAGTAAGTTGCTTAATCAAAGTTTAGCGCTTTTTAACTAAGTCCGCCAAATCTTTTTGATTTGGCTTTAAAAATGAAAAAATAAAACAAAATAAAAAGTTTTGGCTAAGTGCTTAATCGAAAGTTAATCGCTTTTTAATCCCGTACTAACCATAGCC
>JAWUVW010000031.1:0-45791 GCA_034112185.1 Flavobacteriaceae bacterium
GGAGAGAATGCCTTCTATAAAAAAGATATCCAAATTGGACATGGGTACCGATTCTTAAACTACGATATTTTAGGTCTTAGTTTGAGTTGGAACGAACCAAACATTACAGATGTAAAAGACCAACTCACTGCAGAATTATTCTATCGTGTCAATGTAACGTCACACCTAGAATTTACGCCAAGTGCACAGTTTATTTCTAATCCGACTTTTAATCCTGATTCAAATTCGATTTTCTATTTTGGTATTAGAGGTAGGGTTACTTTCTGATAGAAAACAGACAATACCTAAATTGTATTAAAACGCAATTTAAAAGGACTACTAGCCTTGATGGAGACCAACGACTAATCCGTGACATAGTTATTTAGAAAAATTAATCAAAAATCACGAATATGATCTGTTCATTACATCGCTTTTATTTATAATATCACTACATTTATTATTCTTGTTTTCAGTACTTTGTGTTTCAGTATAAGTTTTGTGATAATAAGAATATATTCTTTTGATGAAAAAACCAATTTGTAGCGCACTCTTATTACTAGTACTATTATGGGCTGGATTAGTGCCTGCTCAAAATGGAAATGAAAAAATCTCTCAAGACACAACACAACACGCTGATACCAAAACGATCTTGGAACGCCAAACCTTAACTGGCAAATGGGGTGGATTACGCTCCAAATTACGAGAAAAAGGCTTGATAGTCAAAGCAGGCTTTGCGAATTATTACCAAGGTATGGTAAAAGGTAAAGGCATTAAAGATTTTGAGTTTGGGAGCAAATTTGGTTTTACCACAATACTTAATGGCGAAAAATTAGGCTTATGGGAAGGGTTCTTTACCATTGCACGTGTTGAATATAATATGGGGCGTTCTGTAAATAGACGTGGAGGCACCGTATTACCCCTAAACACTGCGCTCGCTTATCCAGGTATAGAAGGTAATGATCGCTTAGATATGAATAT
Organism: Flavobacteriaceae bacterium; assembly: GCA_034112185.1. Lineage (GTDB taxonomy): Bacteria > Bacteroidota > Bacteroidia > Flavobacteriales > Flavobacteriaceae > Winogradskyella. The sequence goes on from JAWUVW010000031.1 coordinate 958, forward strand.
TTATTTTATTCAGTTTCTATCTAAAACAGATAAAATTATACTTGGTAAAATAAACAACATGGATATGGGGAATTTCTCTTCCTTTAGCGGGGGTTTAGGCATGAAGCATTTTCAAAATAATGCCTTTGTAGGCCCTCCTAATGGCATCACTGCCCCTTATGTGTTTGGCGCCTATTATTTATCAAGTAATGAAAAACGCGATCTAACGTTTGCCGTTTATGATTCTAATAGTCGGGTTAATAAGATTGGTTTCAATGATTTATTTACAGATGGTGTAACCTTCTTCGCATCTGCAGATTTAATCACCAATTTTTTTGGCAAGAAAGGCAAGCAAGGCCTTTCTGGAGTCCTTAGCACAAAAGAAGTAAGAAACTTAAATGATTTAGATAACTTCTTTCCTCCTCTAGGGAATTATATTGGAGAAAAAAGTAATCGCTGGACCTTAACTTACTTTTTTGAACAAACTTTATATGTTAACCCAAATAACAAAAAAGAAAATTTTGGATTATTTGGACAAGCAGGGATTACTGACGGTAAAGGATCATTTACAAATTTTTATTTCCAATTAGGTGTCAGTGGCAATAGTCCAATCTCCAAACGCCACCAAGATCGTTGGGGTCTTGGCTATTTCTATTACACTTTTTCTGATGGCTTAAGTGAGTTTAGTTTGCCAGCGATCCCTGGAGTTTTTCAAGGGTTATTAGTTAACGACCGAGAATCTGGTTTTGAGGCGTATTATGAAGCCCAAATAACACCATGGGCTTCATTAGGAATTAACTACCAATTACTTGTGCCTGGTGTTACAGAAGCTTTTGGTAATCGAAATAAAAGTGTTGGCTTTTTAGGATTTAGATCAATAGTAAAACTTTAGAATAATAATACATAGACTCATGAAAATATTAAAACCTTTTTTATTGCTTTTAGTTTTAATGCTAACTAATTGTAAGAATGACACTAAAGCTCCACAAGTAGAAGTGGCACAAGAAGATACGAATAAAGCTATAAGTAAAGACATCCCATTCTTTGAAAACAAACAGGCTTTCTTTGGTGAAACACATGTCCATACCAGCTCCTCTATGGACGCATTTATTGGAGGCAATCGTATCACTCCAGAGGATGGCTATCGTTTTGCGCGCGGCGAAGAAGTCATTGCCAATGGTAGTCCGCATAAAATAAAACGCCCTTTAGACTTTTGTGCGATATCAGATCATGCAGAATATTTAGGAGAAACCTATACCTTAATGAATGCAGGTACACCTGGCTATGACGACCCCGTTGCAACCCAAATGCGGGAAGCAGATAATTATGAAGACGCCATGAAGTTATTTGTAAAATACGTTATTACTCCGGCTAGAACTGGTGGGTCTTCACATCCAGATTTTTATCAAGGAGAGACATCAACAATGTCTGGATGGCGTAAGAATTTTGAGGCTACAGAAAAGTATTATGAGCCAGGAAAATTCACCACATTACATGCCTTCGAATGGACTTCGGCGCCTAACGCTGGCAATTTGCATCGTAATGTTATTTTTAGAGACACTATTTTACCTAAAATACCATTTAGCGCCAATGATAGTAGGGATCCACAAAAACTTTGGGCTTGGATGCAACAGCAAATAGATAATGGCTCAACATTATTGGCCATTCCACATAATTCAAATGGTAGTAAAGGTATGATGTTTCCTGAAACAGACATGGAAGGCAATCCTATAACCGCAGAATATGCCACAACACGACAAAAAATGGAGCCCCTAATTGAAATGATGCAGATTAAAGGAAACTCCGAAGTCCATCCGAACTTTTGGAAGAGTGATGAATTTGCCGATTTTGAAATGGCATACTCAATTCAAGAGTATAGTGGGCGGAAATTTGAAAAAAAGAACTATGTAAGGTACGGACTTGAAAGGGGCTTGAAGTATGAAGAAGATTTAGGTGCTAATCCTTTTAAATATGGTTTTGTAGGAGGAACAGATAACCACAATGGCACACCAAGTAATGTTGAAGAAGATAATTATACCGTTGGAAGCCATGGATTAGCAGATCAAACTGCCGAAGATCGCACCAAACAAGTTATTGATGGTTGGGCAACAGCTTATGACATTAACCCAGGGTCACTTACTGCTGTTTGGGCACAAACGAACACCCGTGAAGCCATCTGGGATGCCATGAAGCGCAAAGAAACCTTTGCTACTAGCGGTCCTCGAATGAAAGTACGCGTATTTGGAGGTTATGATTTTAAAGATGCATATAGCGATAATTCATATATAGAAGATGGCTATGCCAAAGGCGTACCAATGGGTGGTGATTTAAAGGCTTCTGAAGGCAAAAGTCCTAAATTTATTGTAATGGCTTTAAAAGACCCTATTGGCCCTGGCTTAGATCGTATTCAAATTATAAAAGGATGGATGGAAAATGGCAAGATGAAAGAAAAAATATATAACGTCGCGGTCTCGGATAATCGACAAATAAAACCCGATGGTTCCGTAGCTTCTATAAATGCGCCTGTGAATTTAGAAACAGCAGCTTTTAATGCTGAAAAAGGGAGTGCTGAATTGATGACGGTTTGGACAGATCCAGATTTTGACGCCTTACAAAGAGCATTTTATTATGCGCGCGTATTACAATTACCAACAGCACGTTGGAATCTGTTTGATGAAATAAGAGAAGGTGTTAAATTTCCAGAAACTGTTCCGAAAACACTCGTTGAACGCGCTTGGTCTAGTCCAATTTGGTATCATCCTAAATAGATTCGATAATGAAAATCATGAATAAAATTATTCCATTAGGCTAAGTCCTTCTCTTATGTCTGAATACAAATGCACTACAATAAGTAAATATAGATTAAGACACTTTTTATTATTTAATTTTTTAAACCACTATGATCACTATCACCAAAAAAACAAAAAATATACTCTTAATAGTTCTTGGGGTTATTCTTTTAATTCTAGCTTTTTTACCCACCTTTATAAAAAGCTATGCTATAAATAATAGTAAGGAGTTATTAGGTCGGCAAATAGATATTGGGAAAATTAAATATAATTACTTTTCTAGTACGGCAAAAGTTTATGACTTTAAAATGTTTGAGCAAAACGGCACTGACGTATTCACGACCTTTGATACACTAATTGTTAATATTGAACCGTATCGTTTTTTATTTAATGAAAAAGTTGTAGAACAGTTTTATATTAAAGGATTAATGGTTAAAACCGTAATGCAAGATTCTACCTTTAGTTTTGACGATTTAATAGCCTTCCATTCTGAACCAGAAGACTCGATACCTAAAGAAGATCAAGAACCTTTTAAATTTAGTATTTCAAATATCGAATTGAAAGATTCTAATTTCTTTTTCGATAATAAAAATGTTGGTAGAGAAACACATATTGAAGATTTTTCATTTGTAATTCCCCATATAGGTTGGGACCAAGAAGAAAAAAGTAATGCGGATGTGAAGTTTAATTTTAAAAATGGAGGCTACTTTCAATCGGCTTTAAATGTAAACCCTGTAGATGGGGAATTTGATGCGCTGATCACAGTAAAAGATTTAGAGCTACATCCATTCTATGAATATGTCCTAGAATATGCAGAAATCAATAATTTCAAAGGACGATTAAATTCTCAAATAAAAATTGAAGGAAACACCAGTGAGGTAATTAACGCCATAGTTTCTGGACATGTTGATGTCAGCGATTTTATGATGACCGACAAAAATGATAAAGCGTTTTTAAAAGCGAATCGTATTGATTGTAATTTAAAACGTATCGATTATGCAAACAGTTTGTATGTTTTAGATTCCCTAAAATTCAGGGAACCCTACGTCTATTTTGAAATGGATTCTATCACTAACAATTTTTTCAAAACATTTAAACGAGATCCTAATGGGGATTCTATTGCTGATACGACGAACGTTGAACAACATACCGATTCAATTTCGAGTTCAGCAATGTACTATGCCATCAACAATTTAAATATTACCGAAGGCATTATGGATTACAGTGATAATTTAACAGGAGAACGATTTGATTATCACTTGAATAAAATAAAAATGGATTCCGATGGTATTAGCAGTACGGCCGATTGGGTAACTATTTATTCTGATATGTTACTAAATAATCGCGGAACTCTAAATGCCAAACTAGGTTATAATCCATTGGATTTAGACAACGTCAATTTAGATTTAACTATTGAAAAATTCCTGCTTTCGGATATTAACCTTTATTCTCAATATTACACAGGTCATAGTATCCTCCTTGGAGATTTTTATTATTATTCGAAATCTATAATTAGCAATGCTGATATTGTTAGTGAGAATAATTTATTAGTAAAAAATGTTGAAGTCAGTAACGAGAAGAATGGTTTATTTAGTTTACCCTTAAAATTCGCGTTATTTATCTTAAAAGATAAAAATGGGGACGTTAATTTAGAAATCCCCGTAAGAGGTGACTTAAATGATCCTGAAATCAGTATTGGAAAAATTATTTGGACCACTTTTAAAAAGAGAATAACGGGAGCCGCTACAAACCCTGTTAATTCTTTAGCGTTGCTAGTCGATGTAGACCCAAAAGATTATGAAGAATTAAAGTTCAGTTATACCGACTCGATTCCTTCAGAAGAACAATTTCTAAAATTAGATAAATTATTAGAAATAGAAACCAAAAAAGAAGGCCTTAAAATTGAATTAATACATTTTGTCGATCCCAAATTACAACGCGAAGCCATTGCGCTTTCAGAATTAGGTAAACAGTTTTTTAAAGACACAGAAAAGGATTATTTAAAAGATGAAACAGGCTTCGAGAGTTATTTAAGGACTAAAGTTGGTGACGATTCTATTACTGTAAACGAGGCCGCCTTACAACTCATAAAACCTGATACTTCCGAGCCTATGGCTAATAGTATTAACGCGGCATTAATTAAGAATACTTCAGACTATTTAAAAGCATCTAATGCCGCAACAACTATTTCGGTGAGCAAAGCAGATCTAAAAGAACCCGAGAATGTTGGTTCACTGAATAGACTTAAAATAAAATTTGATCTCCTAGAAGCGCAAAAGGCTCAAACAGACAGTACAAGCACTAAAAACTAAAACCATGAAAAAACAGATTCATTTATTTTTATGTACCGCTTTTTTATTAAGTGTTTACAGTTGTAAAAAAACGACAAATCAATCTACTATAGAAGAAGGGACAAAGGAGGTGACTCTGGCTAATAAAGAAGTAACAAGAACTGCTGATTATAACCCCTTGAAAAATGCGTATTTCGGTCAGACACACCAACACACCTCTTGGTCTTTTGACGCGGCTATTTTAGATGTAAAAGCAGGGCCTGAAACTGCCTATAGGCATGCTCGTGGCGAAAAGGTAAAACATCCTTCGGGACAGGAAACCCAATTAAAAATCCCTTTAGATTTCTTATCGGTTACTGACCATTCTGAATATTTAGGCATATTGGTACAAATGTATGACCCAGAAAATCCACTATCTAAAAATCCTATGGCCGCGCAAATTATAGCTTCCGGTAAAGATGTGAATAAATCGATGAAAGCCTTTTATGGTTTAGTGTCGCAGACGATTCAACCAGATGGCTCTACAAAACCAGACCCCGAATTAAGCACGCCAGAATTAAAGCGTACAGCTTGGCAAGAAATGAAGCGCATTACGGATCAGTATAATGAACCTGGAAAGTTTACAACCATAATGGGCTATGAATGGTCCTCTCAGCCAAATATGGGCAATCTGCATAGAAATGTATTGTTTAGAGATACCGAAAATTTACCAGAATTTCCTTTTTCCTATTTCGATTCGCAAAAGCCTGAGGAGTTATGGAATTGGATGGATATTCAACGTCAAAATGGATCTACTTTACTAGCCATTTCACATAACGGAAACTTAAGTAATGGTGCTATGTTCTCTAAGAATACATCGGAAGGCTCTCCTATTGACAGAGCATATGCAGAAAGTCGCATGCGTAATGAGCCCTTAACTGAAATTATTCAAACCAAAGGCCAATCTGAAACACATCCTTTAATGTCACCAAATGATGAATTTGCTGGATTTGAACTTTGGACCAAACCAGTTGCAGGTCCAGGAACAGTTAAGGTATTAGAAACTAATTACGTTAGGAGTGCTTTTAAAAATGGATTGGCAATAGAAAAAGAAATAGACATCAATCCCTTCAAATTTGGAGTTGTTGGAGGTGGTGATATTCATACCGCTATTGTTTCTCATGAAGAATACAACCATACTGGAGAGCACAATTTAAAATCAAGCTCAGCTGCCGCCAGACTTTTGGATATACAACCTGGTGAACCTTCAAAAATAGAGCAAGGTACTGCCGGATTATCTTGTGTTTGGGCTGAAGAAAACACCCGTGAAGGAATTTATGACGCTATGGCGCGTAAAGAAACGTGGGCAACTTCTGGCTCTAGAATAACACTTCGTGTATTTGGAGGTTATGACTTTGAAGATACGCAACCGGGAGATTCAAATTGGGTAGCCACAGGTTATAAAAAAGGAGTTCCTATGGGAGCAGATCTGCAAGCCAATACAAACAATGAAGTACCACAGATGATGATTTGGGCATTAAAAGGGCCTAATAGTGGTAATCTAGACCGGATTCAAGTTATTAAAGGTTGGGTCGATACTACCGGAAAAACTCATGAAAAAATTTACGACGTCGTATGGTCGGGAGACCGGCAAATAAATACTAAGGGTAAACTCCCTGCTGTTGGAAATAGTGTAGACATTCCAAATGCATCTTATACGAATACTATTGGTAGTGCGGAATTAAAAACCGTTTGGAAAGATCCCGATTTTGATGCCTCACAAAGCGCATTTTATTACGTCCGTGTTTTAGAAATACCTACACCACGTTGGTCAACTTATGACGCTAAGACACTCGGTATTGCTCCACCAAAGGATTTCCCTGCCACTATTCAAGAACGCGCTTGGTCTAGCCCTATTTGGTATAATCCTAATTAATTTGTAATTTCATTACAAGCAAACAAGCAAACAAGCAAACAAACAAAACCATGAAAAAGCTACTCGCCTTTGTCATTTTAACAGCCCTTATTGGGTGTAAAAATGATGCTAAAAAAGAAATTATTGTAGATGAAGAGGTTATAGAAACTGCTAAAACATCTGAAGGTACAACTGGATATAGTGAAACTAAAAATGCCTATTTCGGAAATTTGCACATACACACTTCTTGGTCTTTCGATGGGTTTACAAATGGAAGTGTCACCGAACCAGATGATGCATATAGATGGGCACAAGGAGAATCTATTCCCGGTGGGGGAGACGGAACGCCTTTAAAAATTAAAGTACCTTTAGATTGGTATGCTGTTTCTGATCATGCAGAATGGATGGGTATGTTTAGGATGATGGCAGACCCGAATACACCAATAGGTCAATTAGATTTTGCCAAACGTGTCACTTCGGAAGACCCTGCAATTGCATTTAAAGCATTTGCTGATTTTTTATATGATTTTAGTACAGGTGGTGATTTATCAAAGGAACCCCTGTTTTCTGACCCTGTAGTTATGAAATCCGTTTGGAAGAAAATCATAGAGACTGCAGATAAGCATAATAAACCTGGTGAATTTACGACGTTTCCTGCTTTTGAATGGTCATCAAACCCAAATACAAGAAACTTACACAGAGTAGTTTTGTTTCAAAATTCAGAGCATATTCCTGAATTGGCTTTTTCATCAATGGATTCAGAAAACCCTGAAGACCTTTGGGCTTGGATGGAAGACAGCCGAGCTAACGGAGCCACTTTATTAGCAATACCTCATAATGGAAATGCAAGTGATGGTTTGATGTTTTCATTAACTGATTCCGATGGGAACCCAATTACCAAAGCGTATAGCGCATCACGAATGAAAAATGAACCACTTTACGAAATCAGTCAAATTAAAGGGTCTTCAGACACGCATCCTGATTTATCTCCCAACGATGAATATGCAGATTTTGAAATTTGGGATTATACTTTAGCAGCAACGGCTGAGAGACCTACACATAGAAAAGGTAGTTATTTGCGACAAGCATTATTAGATGGTATTAAAAGTGAAAGTGACGGAAATGGAAACCCATTTAAGTATGGAATCATTGGTGATTCTGATAGTCATAATTCTGCGTCGTCAGTTGAGGAGGACAATTATACGGGTAAATTTGGTTTTGAAAACGACCGAATGGATCGATTAGAAGGTGTACCTGGTTTTCCCGAGGCAAATCAACTACAGGCAAGGGAATTTGGATCTGGTGGCTTGGCAGGTATTTGGGCTAAAGAAAATACCAGAGAAGCCATTTATAATGCAATGATTCGGAAAGAAACTTTTGGTACATCAGGGACAAGAATGAAAGTTCGCTTTTTTGGTAGTTTTAATTTTGATAAAAATAGTATTTCAAATGATGATTGGCTAACATCAGCATATGCAAATGGTGTGCCAATGGGAAGCGACATAGTAAATTCAAATGGCATTGCGCCAACTTTTATCATCCATGCCATTAAAGAAGTAGATGGTGCGAATCTTGATAGAGCGCAAATTATTAAAGGCTGGGTTGATGCTGATGGGGAAGCACACGAAAAAATTTATGATGTTGCATTATCAGATCATAGAACGGATGGCAAAACGCATGTTGGAAATACCGTAGATCTAAAAACAGCAAAATATAGCAACAACATTGGTGCTGTTCAGTTCTTTACGACGTGGACTGACCCCGATTTTGATGCTTCCCAAAACACATTTTATTATGTAAGGATCATTGAAATCCCAACACCTCGTTGGTCAACTTATGATGCGGTTGTTCTAGGTATTCCTATTCGAAAAGATATTCCTGCTACTATACAAGAACGTGGATGGTCTAGTCCTATTTGGTATAATCCTAATTAGGGATAGATCAAAATATGAGAATACTCAAAATTTGATCCCACTTAAAATAAATTTTTAGGAGCTATTTTTTTAATTACCCGCTCTTATAAAATATGATTTGAAAAATGATTGATAAAACATTCCTATTGTCTTAAATATCGGCAAAACATTAGCGAAAACTTACGAATGATTATTGGCTGTGATTAAGCTACAGGTTTATTAGACTATTGAAATTTTACAATAAACACTAAATCGCCGCTTTTATTTGGCATCTGACTTTATTTTCAATATTAATTCGTAAATTCATGAACTCTTATATTATAGGTAGTTATGCTAATAAAATCCACGATTATGAAAAAAATTTATTTTCTATTTATGACAGCACTAATTTTTTCATGTGCAGAAAAGAAAGATTCAGAGGTTAAATCTGTCGACGAAACTAAAACGGTTTCTAAAACAAGTGAAACTTCAAAAACTAGCAACGGCAATGCTACTAGTGTATATTGGGGAGATACGCATTTGCACACAACATTATCAATGGATGCCGGATTATTTGGCAACTCTATTGGGTTAGATGAAGCCTACAAATTTGCTAGGGGTGACGAGGTCATTTCATCTACTGGCTTAAACGCAAAACTTTCAAGACCTTTAGATTTTTTGGTAGTAGCGGATCATTCCGACGGAATGGGCCTTTTTCAATCAATTGAGGCTGGTGAAGAATGGATAATGGAAACAGGTCAGGGTAAACGTTGGAATGGAATGCTTAAAGAAGGGCGAGGTGCAGAAGCGGCATTAGAGCTTATAAAGGCATTTTCTCAAAAAGAAATGGACATGGACCCAAATAAGCCTGAGCTTCAAAAATCTGTGTGGACTGCAACTGTTGAGGCTGCCGAAAAATACAATAATCCCGGAAAATTCACTGCTTTTATAGGATATGAATGGACCTCTTTGATTAAAGGGAATAATTTACATCGCGTGGTCATTTATAGAGATAATAAAGATAAGACTATAGGCTATACACCATATACGAATTATGCATCTTCTGATCCTGAGGATCTTTGGAAAAACTTAAGTAATTACCAAGAAACAACTGGTGGCCAAGTATTGGCTATTCCTCATAATGGGAATTTAAGTAATGGCATTATGTTCGCGGAAACTAGAGTAAACGGTGAACCATTCGACGCCTCATATTTTCAAGAGCGAATTAAATGGGAGCCATTATATGAAATAACGCAGATAAAAGGCGATAGTGAAACACACCCTTTCTTATCGCCTAATGATGAATTTGCAGATTTCGAGAATTGGGATTTTGGAAATTTAGATTTGAGTGCTATTAAAACTCAAGATATGCTGGCTGGTGAATATGGAAGAGAAGCTTTGAAACGAGGCCTTAAATATAAAAATGAGTTTGGAACTAATCCTTATAAATTTGGACTGATCGGAAGTACAGATTCACATACGTCATTGGCAACTGCAGATGACAATAACTTTTATGGAAAAGCTGTGAATGTTGAAGGTGGTGCAAAACGATGGGAACATCCATTTGTAACTTCCGAATTAGCTAAAATTATGACTTGGCAAACAATTGCGTCTGGTTATGCAGCGGTCTGGGCAACAGAAAACACACGAACAGCCTTATGGGATGCCATGAAACGTAAAGAAACGTATGCAACTACAGGTCCTAGAATGACTGTTAGATTCTTTGGCGGATTTAATTACACAGAAAGTGATCTTGCAAATATGGTTGATGCTGGTTATAGCAAAGGCGTGCCAATGGGAGGTGACATAAGTAATAGTGGAGATAAGTCTCCAACTTTTATGGCATCTGCTTTAATGGATCCAGAAGGTGGAAGTCTTGATCGTTTACAGATTGTAAAAGGATGGGCAAATACAGACGGTACTCTAGGAGAAACTGTTTACAATGTTAAGTGGAGCGGTAATAGAACTTTAGATGCAAATGGTAAGGTTGCTGCCATAAGTAATTCTGTAAATACAGAAGACGCAACTTGGGATAATGCCACAGGTTCTATTGAGCTAACAGCCTTTTGGATAGACCCTGATTTCGATTCAAGTTTAGAAGCATTTTATTATGTGAGAGTTCTAGAAATCCCTACGCCCAGATGGACGCTCTATGACAAAGTCAGGTTTGGTGTAGAAATGGATAAAGAAGTACCGATGACTTCTCAGCAAAGAGCTTATACCTCCCCTATTTGGTATACTACGAAATAAAATAAAATTCATATAGTTTAAAAAGGCTTCCTTATTAAAGGAAGCTTTTTAATAGGATTAACATTACCATTCAATGAAAAAATTTATTAAAGAACCCTTGGTTCATTTTGTGTTATTAGGCATTGCAATTTTTATTTTTTATGCCCTAATTGATAATAAAGAAGAAAGTCAAAATACCGTTGTTTTTGATACATACGATTTAGAAAATATTATGGCGTCATGGGAGATGCAATGGAAACGACCACCTTCACAACAAGAACTCTCCAATTTAATTTCCCAAAACATCAAGCAAGAAATATTTTATCAAGAGGCTTTGATGATGAATTTAGATCATAATGATGAGATTATTAAGCGGCGATTAGCGCAAAAAATGGAATTCTTATCAAATGATCTCGCGACCATGCAGAGCCCAACAGAAAAGGAATTACAAGAGTATTATGAAAGTCATAAGGAAAAATACAAGACACCTTATATGTATTCTTTATATCAAATTCCCTTTAGCCCTGACAATAGGTCAAACCCTAAGCAAGACGCAGAGCTTATATTAAAAAAACATGGAACTTCATCAATTAAAGAAATGGAAGGCAGAGGAGATCGCTTACCGTTTTCGTATTTCATGAATGACTTAACAGCCAATCAACTTGCCCTAAAATTAGGTAATAGTTTTCCTGAAGCGCTTGAAAATCAAGATTTAAATCAATGGACTGGGCCAATTCCTTCTGGGTTTGGATATCACTTAGTCTATATTGAAAAAAAAAGCAATCCATCGTTTAAGAATATAAACGCGATTAAAAGCGACGTCATAAACGATTTTAACTATGATAGGCAACAAGAATTTGACATTATGATTTATAATGAACTGAAGAAAAAATATCTAATTGATTTTAATATCGATTCGAAAGCCATGGACCCTAAAATAATTAAAGAAATTCAAGACGCTATTAATAGATAAATACATGAATTTCAACTCTACCTTCAGGTGCCTTATAATCGTTTTTTGTATTCTTTTCTCTACAAATGTTAGGAGTCATGAAATTCGTCCAGCCTATTTGCAAATAATACAACTTGATGATTTTTCTTACAATGTATTTTGGAAAGTTCCAAGCATGGGAGATGCAGTGCCGAAAATAGCACCAATATTCCCTAACTCCTACACAATAGAAATACTTGAATTACCTAATTTGGTGTCAGGGTCTATCGTGCATAGTTATAAAGTAAGTTCTGACGAGGCGCTGCCTGGACAAACAATTAGTATTGATGGATTAAACAAAACCTTGATAGACGTCTTGGTGAATGTAAATTTTCTGAATGGTGAGAAGATATCCTTCATGCTTCAACCTGATAATCCATCTTATATAATACCCGATAAAGAGACATTATTAGGTACCATTAAAACCTATTTAATTCTAGGTGTCGAACATATTTTGCTCGGAATAGATCATTTATTATTTGTTTTAGCGCTATTATTAATTACCTCAGGATTCAAAAAATTAATAAAGACTGTGACGGCTTTTACTATCGCTCATAGTATTACACTTTCACTAGCAACACTAGGTTTTATTGGCTTACCTGGTCCACCAGTAGAAGCAGTAATCGCATTAAGTATTGTTTTTCTAGCCACTGAACTTATACAGTATTACAAAGGAGAAGAAACATTGACCTCGAAATACCCTTGGGTTGTTGCGTTTATTTTCGGACTACTTCATGGTTTTGGTTTTGCAGGGGCATTAACAACTATTGGATTGCCCCAAACGACAATTCCGTCTGCCTTATTATTTTTTAATATTGGCGTAGAACTTGGGCAGATCGCTTTTATACTCGGTGTTCTTGGATTACTATGGCTACTTAAAAAAACAAAAATTACGTTTCCTAAATGGGCAACATTTGTACCTGTTTATGGTATTGGAGGTATAGCGTCCTATTGGCTAATTGAGCGTGTTGTTGGGTTTTGGGTGTATTAATGGTTGCGTTTAGATAGCGTAAAAGGGCTATTTGTAGATACAAACTATAAAAGCATAATTATATGTTTTCAAATGAAATATTAAAATAAATATATAAGTTAGCTTTAATACCTTTTTTTTATTAAAAACACATAGTTCTATGTAGCGGTTTCATCCTGCTTTTGGTAATTTTATAAACTATAAATAGTCCTTCTTCCAAGAATAAAAAGGGATAAGTAGTTCTTATATGCTCATATAAGTCTTTATGTGTAATTTTTGTTTAATTAATGCCGGGTGTACTTAGAAATAGGAATAATCAAAATCTGATTTCACAGCATTAATAAAAGAGTTATAAGGAAATTAGTAACTTCAATATTCAACCAACAGCATTATGATTAGAATTTGCATGTATGTTACCCGTTACATCGCTAGCGCAAAACAGTACTATTGGCTTTAAAGAAACTAATGTCGAAAATCAAAATAAATTGGAAGAGGCATTTGATGCTCTGCTTTTTCATAAAAATTTGATGAATGGATGCAACAGCTATCTGCTAGACTTCATTATCTAGGCACGGAATATGGTCGTGAAAATGATGAATGGATAGTTGAACAATTTAAATCTTGGGGATTTGATACCAAAATTGAAACCTATGATATATTGTTTCCTTATCCAAAAATTAGGTTGCTTGAACTCACTGAATATACAAGCTATAAAGCGAAATTTTTAATAACTATCGAGGAGGGTAAATATACACAGCAGATAGATGAACTTTTACTTAGTTCCAATGCTTTTTCAGCGGATGGTGATGAAGAAGTAGAATTGGTGTTTTTAAACTGCTTAATATCATATGATTACGAAGGGTTTGAGAAATTACGACTAAGTTTTTTAGGACAATAAGAAAAGACGTTATGGAGAAAAAAAGACTTCCAAATACTTTGAAAATACCATTAGCAAAATTATCCTTGTGGTTATTGGTGTTTTCATTGCTGTAAGTATAAATAGCTGTAATGGAGTACATAATATAAAGTAGGAGCTACTGAATATATATATGTAATTGTATCAGATGATTTAAATAATGATGTTAATCAAATCGATAAAATTATTCAGTATTATACGATTAAAGACTCACTTTTTGACCGAATATTGGATGGTGAAATGACAAAAGAAGACTAAGGGAATTACACCTCTCACACAAAAATAATAACAGGTTATCCGGATTTACTAATTAATAAAAGAGCCTATGGTTTACTAGGAGACTGCAACAATAATTCAAAATCTGGAAATGACAATTTGCAGTTAACAATAATGCAATTTTACACAAAGTAATTGGTGGATCTTCATGCAATCGATAAAATTATATAAGAAGATGTAATGTGTAATTATACAGATTGGAAAAATAATGACAATTGGTACAAAGATTATGTTAGTAATAGAAACTTAGAAGGTTTTATTGATTATACCATAAATAATTCTGATTACAAAAAAAGAGTGGCAAATTATCACTTTTTGCATCATGAAATATACCTTCTTATACTCGAAAAGTTTATTGTAAACGCTAAACTTATTTCAAAACAAGTTAATGAAAAACGACTAAAAAATTACTGCAACAAAACCACTTTTTGTTATCTTCGAGCTTCGGCAACTAGCCATATACTGACCGGTGCTTCTAATTGCAAAAATATAATCAGCCTTTCTCATAATTTATGAAACTAAAAACTAGTATTGCTTTATGTCTTTTTATAGGGTTTTCCATCAACAGTTATTCACAATTAACAGAAGGGGAAGACACATTGTCAGAAATTCGTCGTGAAGGATTTAATAATTCTGAAGCCCTAAACATGTTAAGCCAGTTAACAGATATTTATGGTCAAAGGCTTACAGGTACGCGCGAGTATTATAAAGCTGCAAACTGGATGTCTGCAGAAATGAAAAAAATTGGTCTTGAGAATGTGCGTTTTGAAAATTATTGTTCTGATTGTCGTGGTTGGAATATTAAAACCTTTAAAGTTGAAATGGTTGCTCCAAACTATATGAATATTTCCGCGTATCCATTGGCGATGACTAAAAGCACCGATGGTATTGTTTCTGGGGAGATTATTTATATTGAAAGTTTTAAGGATATGAATAAAGTGCAAAAGGAGTTCTCAGGGAAGCTCAAGGGAAAAGTCATCCTTTTAGGGGAAATGCCAAAAAAGAAATCACTATTGGATACCATTGAATCGCGATATTCAGATGTGCAGTTGAAGCAAATGGAGCAAAAGGTTACTGCTAAGGTTAAGGTAACACCGCTCCCGAAACTATTTGAGAAATGGGAAATTGATGATAAGGCGGATGAAACTTTTCTTAAGTTTCTAGAAACTGAAGGTGCTTTAGGTATATTGACTACGCGACCTATGTATTTAGGTGTTTTACACCCAGATGGCACTTACTATTTTAGAGAAGGCGACTTAAAACCATTGCCTTATTTCACTATTATGCCTGAACATTTTGGGAGATTGTACCGTATGACCAAATTTAATGCAACACCTACCATACGTCTTAATTTGCAAACCGAATTTTATAATGAACCCGAAAACAATGTAAATATCATAGGGGAAATACCAGGTAATGATACACAACTAAAGTCCGAAAGCATAGTATTAGGAGCGCATTTCGATTCTTGGCATTCTGCCACTGGCGCGACGGATAATGGAGCTAATTCCATCGTTTTAGTAGAAGCTTTGCGCATTCTTAAGCAGATTGGTTATCAGCCTAAAAGAACTATTAAGATTGGTCTTTGGGGAGGTGAAGAGCAAGCTTTTTTGGGGTCAGCAGCCTATGCAAAAGCACATTTTGGAGCTCTAAATGAAAAGCCGAACAACGCATCTAAAAAAACAATAGCATATCTAAATTTAGATAATGGGGCTGGTTTAATAAGAGGTGTTTATTTGCAGAACAATGAATTGGCTAGGCCTGTTTTTAAAAAAATATTTGAAGCAATTTCTAATATAAGTCAGGGAGCCATAACCGTTGAAAACACACTTTCGACGGATCACGAAACATTTGATTACTACAACATACCATCATTTCAATTTATACAAGATAAATTAGCTTATAACACCGCTACACATCATACAAATCTTGATTTTTTGGAATATGTTCATGAAAATGATATTATGAAAAATGCTGTAATTTTAGCATGGACAATTTATGCTTTGGATACTATGAAAGGAAAACTACCTAGAAAGCTAAATTAATGATCAGTAATGGCATAGAGGGCTGACTCGTTAGGTGACCGCTTTTGCGCCGTTAACTCCAAAGTGCACTAACAAGTGCCGTTTGGCAGGTTCGCTAAAAGCGATGTGCTAAATTTTTTGGGTGCTCCAGCCTCTAGGTAATGGCGGTTTTTCTGCCAGACTAGAGTCAGGCGCTTGCGGACGTCTTCTTTATGCTTTTGGAATTGCTAATTAGAAAATAGGATTAAATTCTTTAGTTAGCGAAACACAATTTTGCTTTCGTAAAACCAAATGTCTATTAGACCTTTGATGCAGATAGCTATTTACGGACGATTATCATACAATTCTAAATTAAGATTAAATATTTTAGACACTATTTGGACATAATTTTGCAAGGCATAATCAAAGGTATGATAGAGTCCTCATGAAAGAAGGAAGGTGAGGATACGAATAGCATATTAAACATGAAACTATGATTAAGGTTTTTAGAACAATAATATAAGAAATATAAAACAGGAGACTATTTAAAATAAGTTGTTAAAAAATAAATAAGCTTAAGACGTATATAATTCATACCTTTTTAGTTTCTTAATCGAAAATTTTAATAATAAACATCATTTATGGCATATATCACAGTTACTTTTTATGGTACTCGGGGCTCAATTCCAATTTGTGACCCTAATTATCTTGAGTTTGGAGGCAACACGACGTGTATCGCTTTCCATAGGCATAGTACAAACCGTATTAGCATCTTAGATGCAGGAACGGGTATTAGAGCCCTAGGTAAACATATCAATAAAAATTTTTTAGAGCAAAGTGATATTGATATCACTTTTACTCATTTTCACTGGGATCATATTCAAGGTTTGCCGTTTTTTGATCCTGCATATAATCCGAATCAAACGATTAATATTGGCGCTTTAGGCGAGGGTGGTAAATTTACAGATCTTCGAGAAATCTTCAAGAACCTCATGTTAGAAGAATATTTCCCGATTCAACTCGAAGATATGGGGGCCAAATTTAACTTCGACTTCAAAGAAAACAACATTTTTGAAGATAGGGGTGCGGTGCTAAAAACAATCAAACAGAATCACCCCGGAGGATCCTTCGGGTATCGTGTTGAAGTTGAA
This sequence comes from Flavobacteriaceae bacterium, assembly GCA_034112185.1. GTDB lineage: Bacteria > Bacteroidota > Bacteroidia > Flavobacteriales > Flavobacteriaceae > Winogradskyella. Next base: position 18,339 of record JAWUVW010000031.1, read on the forward strand.
GGATTGGTTATTGTGGTTTGCACTGACCTAGAACATGGCGATACCATTAATAAAGATATCGTTGCCTTTGCCAAAGATGCTGATCTCTTAATACACGAAGCACAATATACAGATGAGGAGCTACTAACTCACAAAGGATGGGGGCATAGTAGTTTTAATCAGGCCATAGAGGTGGCAGAACGAGCAGGTGTGAAACAACTCATAATGACGCATCACGATCCTGATCATGATGACGAATTTCTTAGGAATATAGAAAAACAATGTCAGGCACGATTTAAAAACTGTGCACTTGCTCGCGAAGGCATGTCTATTGAACTTTAAAATAATTAATTGAACCCTGCGAATGTTGAACTCTAGAAGTAAAAAAACAGGTAGCACACCCAGATAAAAATCAAAGGTTTGCTAGCGTCCTCATGCAAAGAGGACGGTGAAGATAGTTCCAGGTAGCTATCGGGACGGAAAAACTAACAAAAATTCAAATCATAGTATTAAGAAAGTAATTGATCGCGCGCGTTTTGTTTAATTACTGTCTTTTTTTAAAATAGGAACTTTACTCTCTATATATTCCACTGGTTGACGTACTTGTTTTGGAGCTTTAAATCGATAACCAAAAAAGAGATGAAAATTATACCTTATGGGCTGTAGGGTAATATCGTCCGAATCAAGTTTTTCACTATTACTATGGTAATTATAGTCTCCTCCAAAATATATATGTTTTCCATTATATCCAGCAGAAATTCCAGTCTTAAATGTTAAAAACAGCGAAGTATTGCCACTATTAGTATGTCCGTTAGTATTAAAAAATTTTGTATTATAAAAATCAATACCCACTCCAGGATTTGCATAAACATTGGTATACCAATATTTATGTAAAACAAAAGTATAATGATATCCAGCATTAAAAATTGGACTAAACCCTGAGTATTCATTATAGGAATCTCTACTAATAATACCTTGATCTTCTAATTTTACAGCATCAGTACCTTTTACAAAATATAAGGTATAATCTATACCTACTAAAAAAGTACCAGCACTTTTTAATTGTATTTCAGTATTGGATTCAATTGCTTTTACAGAATAGTTATCATTGAATTTATAATAAGAAGAGCCAGATACTATATTGGTTGTGAAATATGGAAACTGAATTTTAAAACTTGGATTTTCTATGTCATCATCAATCGCACTCGTATTTTCCACATAGAATCCTCTTGTATAATTATATTCTAGTCGATGTGTCCATTTATCAAATAATAATTTCACCCGCAATCGGAAACGATCTGTTTCCCCTTTATTTTCTAATTCACTTTCAGATAGTTTAGGCCGAACCCCTAATCTAACCGATAAAAATTTATAACTAAAAACAACCCCATAGCTTACATTTAGATTCGTTCTAATTTCAGCTTTGTCATTTTCGTATGGCATAAAATAGGCCACGCGTTCATTAGTGATATCCAGCTTAATATTTAATTGATTGCTATGATCTTGAATAAAAGGGTTTAAAGAAGGTAGACTATCCGTTTTAGTGTCTTCATTTTGAGAGTAAACTAAAAGAGGAAGTAATAAAATTATTATATAAAACAGATATTTCAATAATTAGATTTTTTTTTATTTAGAGTAAAATTAAACATAAAAAAAGCAGAAGCATGGCTTCTATATTTAAAATATATCAAATTAGGTTTTAAAAACCGTACGCTATGACCCTCTTTATGCAATGCCTCCTTTTAACAAAGGAAATTAAAAATGATGCAAGCCTAGCTCGCTTTTCTATTAATAACTTATTAGATGATTAAACTTAAAGGAAGAAATAATTGGTTAATAGGGGGTTAATTATTCTAAAAAAAAACATATCTTAGTTAGACTAATGAGATTAAATTATGGAAAATTATAGAAATTACTTAACACTTTGCCTAATTGGTTTAATCGCAGGTGTAATCCAACTGTCAGCCCAAGAAAACTATGGAAATGTATTGAATACGTTCGTTAGATTTGGAAGCAATTCAAGTATTGCAGCGAATTATGAATTTCAGGTTGCTGAAGATATTACCATTGCGCCTACGGCCAGAATTTGGTTCAGTGGTAAAAACACGTTCGCATTAGGTGGAAGAGGAGATTACTATTTTGACAGACTACTTGGTCTTGCAGAGCCATGGGATATCTGGGCTGGTGTTGATGCCGGTGTAGTGGTTGCAGGAGATAGTAACAAGGATGATTTTAATTTAAATTTACACGCAGGTGTAGAATATAAATTTAATGATATGTTGGGTGTTATTTTTGAATTCGGAGGCGGTAGTACGTCCTCTGGAGGTATTGGATTGGGCATTCATTTCTAATGACATACACCTACAATTGCTACGGTGTAGAAGTTTAATTATAAATGCAATTCCAAATTGCACAACTGCGTAATGTTAAAACCAGCACATATTTAAATATCAAATTTAAATTTTGGCGTTATTCTATAAAAAATATGATGGAAGCATAGGACTATAGGTTAACGGTGAAAGATATTCCTGTTGATGGGTTCTAGTTTTTTACAGTATAATGCAGAAACGGTAAAAATAAAACACAAAATAAAACTGAAGCCTGACTGGCCGGTAGAGATAAATTTTAAACAGCTTCTTAACGTATTATAAGCTATTTAAGAACTAAACTTAGTGTTTAAGTCTTCTACGATGCGTTCTATCTTTTCGTTTTTAGCGACTTTGTCTAAAATCCTGGCTGGAGTTTGCCTAACCTCACAGTCTTTAATTGAGCAACGTTCGCAGGTGACGCCGACGGCTTGTGTTTTAATCGTTTTATCATCTAAAAATTTTAATTTACGCTCTAATTGTTTATTAATCAGTAACCCAATACTAATGCTTCTATATTGATTTTCTCTAAAAGGATCTTTAGTAGCAGAGGATAGTAGTAAATACTTTGTGCCATCACTTTCGTAATTCGAAATTTGAATATCAAATTCATGAGCCTTTTTACTTTTACTAATATCTTTTAAAACTTTTAAGGACACCCAGCGCCTGCAATAATGCTCATTAGTTTCATTAGAACGGGGAGAGTGCTGATGTGATAAATGAAGTTCCTTTTTTAAATGAAACCTTTCGCTTCCTTCTTGGTGTGAAAACCGTAAAAAGAATAAATCCTGAATATTAAATGCCTTAGGTAAGATATTGGTTAAACGTTGATAGAAAGATTCTGGTGACGCATTGAAAGCTTCTAAGGTTTTAAGAAATAAGGTTTTGTCAAACGTTTCTTTTTCAAAAATAGTTTCTAATTGTGAAGTCAAATCAGCTTTAGGAATCGTAAGCGCTCCTGCAAAATAGGAGGCATAAAAATTATGAAGCACCTGATCAAAACTTTTAAATTTTATCCATGGAAACGTATATAATCGATCGGTAATTTTTAAAAAATTGTACGCTATTTCCTTAGCATAAATAAACGTGCGCTGTGCGTCGTCTATACCGCCAGCAAGTAATAAGGTTTTAGTTTTTGGTACGAAAACACAACGTAAATTTTCTAGAGCTTCATAGGTGCTCAATTCATCTTCGCTAATAACATATCCATATTCTTCAATTAGAATGTCTTCTAATTCTTTAGATGCAATAGGAGTATTGAGGTCAATCTGATAGGTTGTAGCAAATTTCAATACACTCAGTTCTACCTCGTCAAAATAGTTGTTATTAGCTTCTTGGTGCGATCGCATCGACGCCAAGTAAAAACTCTCTTTGCCAAAGCTATAATGTTTTGCTATTTCTATAATAGTACTGATAAAGGTATTGACTTTTGCTGGCGCATTGGACACAATGTCAATTAAAGTGCTTTCTTTAATCCCAAAAACCTCCAACGGAATTTCCTTTAATATTTTTGATCGTAAAATCTCACCTATAGGGGCGAGGTTCTTATCTAATTTTAAAGAAACGATCTGGTCGTACGGTATATCTAACTTTTCAGAAAGATTAACAATTTTATCAGGCTTTGGATATTTTTTTCCTTTTTCAATTTCGTTAAGATACGATTTAGATAAGCCTGTGAGTTTTGATAAGCCGAACAAAGACAGGCCTTTTGCGGTTCTTAATTGCTTAATTTTTAAGCCAAAAATCAATTTAATATAATCTTCTTCCATAATTACTTTCAAAGATAACATAATTTGCGAATAATCTGTTTTATGTGGACTTTATCGTTTTAGCGAACGTTCGCTTGTTTTATAGGAAACTTTGTTTTATTATTGTCCTAACATAAAACATTAAAATCATGTACACTACAGTATTAACACCTTCTAAATTACAGTTTTCTAAAGACGTGAAGCGCTATTATCCTGAGGTTATAACGGATGAGGCAATGGCATTTCTAATTGAGTTACACGAAAAATTCAATAGGCAGCGTTTAGAATTGTTGGAAAAAAGAAAACAGCAACAGGATCATTTTGATACAGGAGGTTTTCCAGAATTTCCTCGTGAAACAGAATCGATTAGAGATGGTGATTGGGTTGCTGGTTCTATTCCAGAAGATTTGTTGGACAGGCGCGTAGAAATAACGGGTCCTGTAGATCGAAAAATGGTTATCAACGCTTTGAATTCTGGAGCTAAAACGTTTATGGCAGATTTTGAAGATAGTAATTCTCCAACTTGGAGTAACGCTATTGAGGGTCAATACAATTTAATAGATGCCAACAAAAGAACGATTTCTTTGTTTGATGTTAAAAAAGAAAAAGCTTATAAATTAAATGACACGCTCGCCGTATTGTTAGTAAGGCCGCGAGGGTTGCACTTAAATGAACGCCACCTTATTATCAATAATGAAGAAACTTCGGGCAGTTTAACAGATTTTGGTTTGTATGTGTTCCACAATACCAAAACCATGATGGGTAACAATACGGCACCATATTTTTACTTACCAAAATTAGAGCATTATTTAGAAGCGCGCTGGTGGAATGATGTATTTACATTTGCTCAAGAGTATCTCAATGTTCCTAGAGGCACTTTTAAAGCCACGGTTTTAGTAGAGACGATTACGGCAAGCTTTCAGTTAGATGAAATCATCTACGAACTTAAAGATCATATTGTAGGTTTAAATTGTGGTCGTTGGGATTATATTTTTTCGTACATCAAAAAATTTAGAAACCATCCCAACTTTGTGGTGCCTAATCGCGACCAGGTGACTATGACCACGCCATTTATGGATGCCTACTCTAAACTGGTTATTCAGCGCTGTCATAAACGAGGTATTCTTGCCATTGGTGGTATGGCTGCGCAAATTCCGATTAAAAATAATGAAAAAGCCAATGCTCTTGCTATAGAAAAAGTTAGGAAGGATAAGGAGCGTGAAGTTAAAAATGGGCACGATGGTACATGGGTTGCACACCCTGGATTAGTTGCAGTGGCTTTAGCGGAATTCGATAAATACATGACAACGCCGAACCAATTGCACGTCACACGCGACGATGTTCAAATAACCGCATCAGATTTGGTCGAAATACCACAGGGAACAGTTACAGAACCAGGGGTAAGAAAAAATATTAATGTCGGAATTCTATACACAGAAGCTTGGTTAAGAGGTCACGGCGCTGTGGCACTTTACAATTTAATGGAAGATGCCGCAACTGCTGAAATTTCTAGAACTCAGTTATGGCAATGGTTGAAAAATGAAGTAGAATTAGAAGATGGGCGAAAATTCAACATTAAACTATATCAGGAGATATTTGATGATGAGGTCGAAAAAATTATTACGGAATTTGGAGGAGAAAACATAAAGAACGGCAAGTTTAAATTGGCTTTTAACCTTTTTAATAATTTAGTTTTATCCGAAAAATTTGAAGAGTTTTTAACGCTTCCAGCCTACCAATACCTATAAAAAAAAACAATCCTGCGATTGCGACAACAATCAACAGGATCTAATTATTAATAATAAATAACCTAATACAAAATTATGAAAAATTTATCACAAACAAATTATCGTTCTGCATTGCAGACTGTAAGAAGTCTTAAAGAAAAGTATGGGGAAACTTGGAATGCAATTCGTCCGGAAAGTGCAGCAAGAATGTTGACTCAGAATCGTTTTAAAACTGGTTTAGATATCGCGAAATATACGGCTGCCATTATGAGAAAGGATATGGCAGAGTATGATGCAGATTCATCTAAATACACCCAATCTCTAGGGTGCTGGCATGGTTTTGTGGCACAGCAAAAAATGATCGCTGTTAAAAAGCATCATAAAACTACAGATAAAAAGTACTTGTATCTTTCGGGCTGGATGGTGGCTGCATTACGCTCAGAATTTGGGCCATTACCAGATCAATCTATGCACGAAAAAACGGCTGTTCCATCATTGATAAAAGAAATTTATGATTTCTTACGCCAAGCAGATGCTATAGACCTCAATGATTTATTTAAAAGACTTGAAAATGGAGAAGACGTGCAAGATCAAATTGATAATTATGAGACGCACATCGTTCCGATTATTGCTGATATTGACGCCGGTTTTGGAAATGAAGAAGCGACGTATTTATTAACTAAGAAAATGATTGAAGCTGGAGCTTGTGCGATTCAGATTGAAAATCAAGTTTCTGATGCAAAACAATGTGGGCATCAAGATGGAAAGGTTACTGTGCCTCATGAAGATTTTATTGCGAAATTAAATGCGATTAGATATGCGTTTCTAGAGTTAGGAATTGATGACGGAATTATTGTGGCGAGAACAGATTCTGAAGGTGCTGGTTTAACCCAAAAATTACCGGTGAGTCAAGAACCTGGGGATTTAGCTTCTAAATATTTAGCTTTTGTAGAGGCAGAAGACATAGGTATTAAGGATGCTAAAGAAGATGATGTCCTTCTTAAAAGAGACGGTAAATTAGTGCGCCCTGTGCGACTAGCGAATGGCTTGTATAAATTTAAAAATGGCTCGAACATAGATCGCGTTGTATTAGATTGTATTACCAGTCTTCAGAATGGTGCTGACTTACTGTGGATAGAAACGCCAACACCAAATGTTAAGCAAATTGCGCATATGGTAAACAGAATTAAAGCCGTTGTGCCTAATGCTAAATTGGTGTACAACAATTCACCATCTTTTAACTGGACCTTAAATTTCCGTAATCAGGCTTATGAAGACATGCTTTCTGAAGGTGAAAATATGACTGCTTATGATCTGAATAATTTAATGGATGTACAATATGATGCTACAGAATTGAGCTATCGTGCGGATAAGAAAATTAGAACGTTCCAAAGGGATGGTGCAAGAGACGCTGGGATTTTCCATCACTTAATTACGTTACCAACGTATCATACGACAGCGCTTCATATGAATAATTTAACAGAAGGCTACTTTGGAGAAGAAGGTATGTTGGCTTATGTAAGAGATGTACAAAGGCAAGAAATTCGTAATGGTGTATCTTGTGTGAAACATCAACGTATGGCTGGTTCGGATTTAGGAGACGACCATAAAACGTTTTTTGCTGGAGACAAAGCTTTAAAGGCTGGTGGCGAAAATAACACAAGTAATCAGTTTGAAGTCAAGAAAAAAGAATCAACGAGAGAACTTGTTCTAGATAAGTAATTCTTATTCTATTTATTTGAAAAGGCAACATGTAAGCATGTTGCCTTTTCAAATATCATAATTTTAAACAACGTCTTTAAATTTTAGATATACATATGTTTACGACAGCAGATCTTTGGGATGCGCATAACGAATCACTGATTTGTGTTGACCCCATTTTTAATCATTTTGGAAATAAAAAAGTGTTTTCAGGAAAAATTACGACATTAAAGTTATTTGAAGATAATTCGTTAGTCAGAAAGCAATTAGAATCTGACGGAAAAGGCAGAGTGCTTGTTGTTGATGGTGGTGCCTCATTACGTTGTGCATTAGTCGGTGATCAATTAACTGCAATGGCCATACAAAACAATTGGAAAGGTATAATTATAAATGGTTGTATTCGTGATAGTCATCTTATTAATTCTATGGATATAGGTATAAGAGCAATAAACACGTCTCCTGTTAAAAGTATTAAACGCCAGATAGGGGAGGTTGATATACCGGTTAAATTTGGAGGTGTTACCTTTATTTCACAGGATTATATTTATGTAGATTTTGATGGTATACTCATAAGTAAACGCAATTTGGTTAAATAATATAAAAACAAATGAAAGGTAGAAAATTACTTATGATTCCTGGTCCTATTGAATTTGAGCCAGACGTATTACAGGCAATGGCTGTGGCTACTACTAGTCATGTTGCTCCAAATTTTATTGAGGTTTTCGGAAATAGCCTTGAGCTAATGAGAGCCGTATGGAAGTCTCCAAAAGGGCAACCTTTTATCGTTGCAGGAACTGGTACACTGGCTATGGACATGGCTGCAGCCAATCTTATAGAACAAGGAGATAATGTGTTGATAATTTCTTCAGGGTACTTTGGTAAACGGTTCAAAGATATTTTGGAGCGTTATGGTGCAAATACAAAGATTTTGGAAGCACCTATAGGCGAGGTAGTAAGTCTTGAGGCTATTGAAAAAGAATTGAAAGCTAGACACTATAAAGCTTTGACGATTACGCATGTAGATACCTCTACGGGGCTATTAGTAGATCCGAAACCTATAGCTCATTTGGCTAAAAAATATAATACGTTAAGCATTCTAGATGGTGTATGCTCGGTAGCAGGCGAAGCGTTAAATCAAGACGAGTGGGGGCTTGATGTTGTCTTAACGGCATCTCAAAAAGCAATTGGAGTACCTCCAGGACTTGCGCTTTTAATGGCATCGGAAAAAGCGATGCAAGTTTGGGGAAATAGAAAAACGCCTGTGCCTAATTATTATGCAGATTGGAGCAATTGGTTACCCATAATGAGAGCTTACGAAGAACGAAGGCCTTCGTATTTCGGAACACCAGCGGTTAATTTAATTGTGGCATTACAAACGAGCTTGAAAATTATTTGTAAAGAAGGCATGGACAAAAGAATAAAAAGACATCAAAGTTTAGCAAAGGCATTTAGAGCAGGAATAGCTTCATTAAATCTAGAGATATTACCGAAAACAAATACAATAGCAGCCAATACATTAACAGCAGTGTACTATCCTAAAGGTATAGAAGGTGCGGCGTTAAGTGCTAAAATGGTTGGTAGTAATGTGATTATTGCAGGGGGCTTATTGCCAGAAATAAAAGCCACTTACTTTAGAGTTGGCCACATGGGTTCGGTTTCATCAAATGATCTTATAGCAGTATTAGCGGCTTTAGAACGTGCTTTGCAAGAATTAGGGCATCTTATAGTATCTGGAAAAAGCTTACAAATATTTCAAAATGAACTCTTAAAAGCTAATTAGTAGGATCTCTAACTACAAAATTTGTCCAAGCAAAGCGATATGAAAAGCAGAATTAAAGCCGTTGTATCTCATGCTAAATAGGTATACAATAATTCACCATCTTTTAACTGGGCATTAAATTTGCTTAATCAGGCATATGAAGACATGCTTTCGGAAGTTGAAAATAGGAGTGTTTATGAAAATAATCACCATAGCTAAGTCCTAGCTAAACATCCTTGGTATAAATTGAAATAAAACTTTTAAATGCTCGCTTTAGTTGAATGAAATAAACACCTATTTAGTCAGTTACTTTTAAACGGTCGGTGAGTATGGTTCTAATGCCTATTGGCATTGAAGTAAATTTTTCCCATATAGCCTCTTCATCAAAATCACCAACTAATTAGCCAGAAGGAGTGTAAATTCGATCTCTATCTTTAACACTGTCAAACGTTAGTATAAAAGCATATTTCCCAGCACGAATACCACGGTCTCCCTTAACAAGCATTGCTTTTTGTCCCTTCATTTTAGTATAAACGGGAATATTTTTTTCTATTACAAAAGAATCAAACACCTTATTATCAAATATTTGTGTACGCTATAACTCATGTGTCGCAACTATTGCTAGTTCAAATTTAACGTTCTGAGCGTTTGCAGTCATCCTAAAAAACACGAGTAAAAAAGAAATTCTGGCTAATGTTTTCATAATTTATACTTTTTTGAAATTATTACTAATGCTTTAAATTAAACCTTTTATTTGTGATATGTAAAAATCACCCTAATTGTTTATAGCTGATGGAGTTGTTTAACTAGCTGGATAATAGGTAGTTTTCTTTTCGTGCAATCTGGTATGAGCATAGTAAACTAGCGAAGTAAAATCATAAAAATGTTCCTTTTTCGTTCGTTTTCTTTTACTAATTTAGAGCGACTTAAATAGCTTGGGCTCTTAGATACAAAGCACGAGCATGGCGAACTGTCGAAGCAAGCCATCCAAACCTTGTCTTACAATTAATAAAAACACAAAATGATTCACTTAATAGTCGGCAATACCGGTTCAGGAAAAACCACTTACGCAAACGAACTGAAAAGAAGAATTAACGGTATTATCTTTTCAATCGACACATGGAATAATGCCTTATTTCTTCCAGATAAAAAGCCGGAAGACGGCTTAGAATGGTTTCTAGAAAGAATTGATAGAGCAGAAGAGATCATCTTAGGTTTGGTTAATCAGTTAGAAAACTCAAAGACCGATACCATCTTAGATTTAGGGCTTTCTAAAGTTGAACATCGTCAAAAATTCAGAACATTTGCAGAGGCCAATGGCTATGAATTAAGAACTCATTTTTTAGACATTCCTAAAGTCACGAGGCTGCGTAGAGTTATGAAAAGAAATATTGAAAAAGGGGCCACTTTTGAATTTGAAGTCACCAAAGAAAATTTCAATTTTATGGAAACATGGTTTGAGACACCAACTGAAAAAGAAATGGTTGGAGGGTTCGTAATTTCAGAAAATAGTTAAGTAAAAATAGGTGTATTAAATAAAACAATCAGAATTATTGATGAACGCGAGAATTCAATTAAAATTAGCAAAACTGAATTTCGAAAAATGGGTTACGAACTCATTGGTCCCATTTCTAAATTTTTCGATGGCATTTCTGAAAAGCCAGTTACGGCGTCCAAGTCATCAAAAGAATTACAAAGCGTATTAGGGGATTCGCCTTTGCTAAAGCAAGGTATGCCAGCAGGCCAATTATTGGCGTCTACTTCAAAATTAGTATTCGACAATTCACTATTTAATGGTCATCCCAAGTTTTTTGGATTTATTTCGTCAGCGGCTGCGCCAATTAGGGCCTTAGCCGATTTGTTGGCCACTTCTGTTAACCAGAATGTCGGTGAACAAATTCTAAGACCTAGGGCGACAGAAATTGATAAACAAATGACTAAGTCGTTGTCGAATTTATTGGAGCTTCACCAAGCTATGGAGGTGTTTTAGTCAGTGGAGGTAATATGTCAGATTTCACGGCCTTTTTAGCAATCATAACTTTAAAGGCTCTTAAAAGTATTGAGGAAGATGGGCTTTTAAAAACATCTAAACAGTTAATGTCATGCTGTTCAAAATTTATACATACGTGGATTGATAAAGCCACTATTTTATTTGGTCATGGTAGTAATTCTATACGTTGGATTCCGACAGACGTCTCAAATAAAGTGAATGTTGATAGTTTACAACAAACAATAAAAACTGATTTAGAACAGCGGTATCAAGCCTTTGTGGTGGTGGTCACAACAGGAGGTTTTAGTACTGGTGTTGTGGGTAATCTCGAGGCTATAGTGGCTATTTGGAGAGCGTATAATTTATGGTTTCATATTGATGTATGGTATTCCTGCGGCTATTATTTCTGAGCTAAAAGACATCTTTAAAGGCATGAAAGAAGCCGACTCTATTGCTTTAGATCCTTATAAGTGGCTGTATAGTCCATTAGAAGTGGGTTGTGCGTTGGTGAAAAACCCAAAGTATCTAATAGATACCTATAGTTCGCATCCTGACTCTTATAATTTTAGTTTGAGCGAAGGAGGAGGTGTGCTAAATTACTTCGAATATGGACTTCAGGATTCTTGTGGTTTTAGAGCTTTAAAAGTAGGGTTGGCTTTACAGCAAATAGGAAGTGAGGGCTATGTGAAATTGATAAGGGAGGCTATAGAATTATCAGAATACTTCCATGAATTAGCCAGTAAGCATAAAGAATTAGAGGCGGTAATTCAAAATTTAAGCATAGCGACATTCAGGTATATCCTAGAAGATCTTGAGGCAAAAAGTGAAAAAAGAGAAGCGTATTTAAATGCGCTAAATGAAGAATTAGTGAATGTTTTACAAGGGGGTGGAGACGTGGTTTTTATCTAATGCTATAGTCGCAGAGAAATACTGCTTGAGAACCTGTATTGTGAATTTTCGAACTACAAAAAACGATATCGAAGAGTGCTTAGGTGTCATAGTTAAGGATGGTCGTAAAGTGTGTTTTTCAATGTACTCGAGTGAGACTCCTGATTAAGTTTTTACTCTAGTTAAGAGGTAATGGATATTACATCGTATTAAAACGAATTTTAGAATAAACCCTATCCTAACAAATCCTCTAAAGCGGGTCTTAAATTTACAAAGTGAAAATTGAAGCCTGCAGTTTCTATTTTATGAGAACTGACGCGCTGACTTTCAAATAATAACATGTGCATTTCACCTAAAGCAAGTTTAATTGGAAATTTTGGAATGTTTGGTAGTAAAAGTGGTCGTTCTAATACACCTGCGGCCACTTTGGTGAGTTCTTCGTTACTCACGGGATTTGGTGCTACTCCATTATAAACTCCTTCCAATTTATTTTGTAAAGCAAATACAAAAAGCATTGCTAAATCTTCAACATGAATCCAGCTTTGCCATTGTTTACCGCTTCCAAATGCCGCTCCTGCACAAAACTTCATTGGTTTAATAATTTCTGGTAAGGCACCACCATCTTTAGCCAAAACTAAACCAATTCTAATTTTTGTCAATTTACAACCTAAAGCCTCAAAACCATCAACTGCAACTTCCCATTCATGAACGACTTTACCTAAAAATGATTCTGAAATTTCAGTATTGGTTTCTTCGTAGTAATTGACTAAACTCGTAGGGTAAATCCCAATGGCACTTGCGGAAACGACGTGATCTATTTTATAATTATGAGTCTTAATAGTGTCTTGTAAAAGCTGAGCAGTTTTGGTGCGACTTTCAAGAATTTCCTTTTTGTAGTCGTCTGTCCAGCGTTTAGAGATTGAAGCGCCGGCCAAATTTATAATGGCAGAAACGCCTTCAAAACAGGTGTGGTCTATGTCTTTATTGGTGGGGTTCCAGTAAAAACCTTTGTAATTTGCTTCTGTGCTAAGCTTCGATTTTGAAGTGGTTAAATAATGAATGTTAATACCTTCAGCATGACATTGTTTTACAATTTCCTGTCCAATTAATCCTGTTGCGCCTGTTATTAAAACGGTCATTTATTATTCTTTTTGTAAAGATACGGAAGGTAGAAATCGAAAAAATTAATTTTAGATTGGATTTAACGTTTGGAAATGTCATTACAAACGCTATTGTCAGTTCGAGTGTTTCGAGTAAGCGAGAAATGTATCGAGAACGCCTTTTAATTTGAATGCTTCTCGATACAAAATTTTAGAAAAGGAATTTCACTCGACGTCACGACATACAATATTTAGCTCTTTTTTGCAAAACATTTGACTCGCTGTGCTTCGTCGAATGCTACGATCACATTTTTTATAAAGCATTTAGCTCGTTGCACTTCGCTGAATGCTAAGAGCCCTTTTTCTGCGCTCTTAGCATTTCACGTTTACCAGGTGGGCCGGGTAAGCGTTCTACGGTAAAACCAACAGCTTGCATGGCGCGCCTCACACTACCTTTTGCAGAGTACGTGACTAAAACACCATTAGTTTTAAGGGCTTTGAACATAATCATAAAGATGTCTTCTGTCCATAAATCGGGTTGAACTCGTGCGCCGAAGGCATCAAAATAAATGATATCAAAAGCATTTGCGGTATTAATATCTTGAAAGAATTTTTGCTCCTTTTCTAATTGAAAGTGTGGCGTGATTTGGTTTGGTGTTTCCCATGCTACGCTGTGCATTTTTTCAAAACTAGCAGCATGCTTTTCCGAGATAAGCTCAATGTAATTGAGTTGTTCAATTTCATCTAACGCAACAGGATAAGCTTCAATACCAACATATTTGATGGGTTGGTTTAGCTTTTCAGCCTCAATTGAAGTGAGAAATGCATTGAGTCCTGTACCGAAACCTATTTCTAGGATACTAATAGTATTTGCTTCTAAAGCACTTTGACTGCGCCCAGTGTGACAAATAGTTTCATTTTTAAATGTTGAATCAAGTTCATTAGAAGCTGAAACGAGTTCAGAACAAAAGAAAAGTAAACCATGTTTTAAAAACACGTGGTTTGCTTCTTGTATGGCGCCATGGATGGAGTGGTATTGCTCATTCCAATCTTCGATCTGTATGGTTTTAGAACCATCTGATGTGGTGATTATTTTTCGTATCAAGACTTATTGAATCAGTACTTTTTTAATTTTAGGAATTGGTCCTACACATTCTGTTTTATGGCAACTTAAACAGTTATTAATAGCGACACTGTAACGCAATTTAAGGCTTCATTTGAGAGCCTGTAAATTGGGGTTTTTGTACGCATACATCGCGTTCATGAAACCTGCCTTTTAATAAGGTTTGTAAATGTTGTATTCGACACTCTTTTCAGTGACTTCTTCAATAATATTTTCTTCATTCTTACAGTTAACTCGCATTAGAAGTGAGAGAAAAAGAACATTAATTGTTTTTATTGCTTAAGTAAAACGCCATCCGCTTCAAATGAATAGGTGCGTTTTGATTCTGTAATAGCCGCTATTTCTTCTTCAGATTTCCCTGCATCTTCTGCATAATGTCTTAACTCGTCAATAGAGGTTTCTGATACATAAGCTTTTCCGTTAATAACAACATCACCTTCTGCATTTAATGGCATAAAGAAACCATAGTCTTTAAATTTTACCATAACTTCATTTTTACCATCCATATCTAAAGTCATCCAACACCCTTTTGCAGAACATACTTCTATAATTTTAGCTTTCAATTTAGTGAGAACAGTATCACCAGCTTTTAAGCCTTTATATTGCTCCATCATACGTTCAGAAGTTAATACATCTGCATCGTTAATTTCCATTCCGAAAGAGGCATAAGCAATTTCCTCTTTTAAGTCTTCTGTGTCGTTATCAGTAGTTTGCGTCTCGCTCTTACAAGCTATAAAAGCTAAACCAAGTGCAACAAATAAGATTATTTTTTTCATTATTAATACGTTTTATATTCATTAAATAGCGAATAACAAATTTACACAATTTAAGGGAATATTGCCTTTTTTTAACGGCAATGATTGTGTACTTTTGTTGCTTAAACCGTGGGTAATTATGGCTATACATACAGATAAAATTAGTGTTGAAACAACTGAAACTTCTAAAATTAATAGTGTTGATTTTAGTAATTTAGACTTTGGTCGTGTGTTTGCAGATCACATGTTTGTATGCGATTATGAGGATGGTAAATGGAAAACACCTCATATTATGCCCTACCAAGCACTAACGATTGAGCCTTCAGCGCGCGTGTTTCATTACGGACAAGCTGTTTTTGAAGGAATGAAAGCTTACAAAGATGATGATGGTAAGATTTTCTTATTTAGGCCTAAACAAAACTTTAAACGTATTAACAGGTCTGCTGAACGTTTGGCGATGCCAGCATTTCCTGAGGCTTATTTCTTTAATGGTTTGGAAACTTTATTGAAACTAGATAGTGCATGGATTAAGCCTGGAGTTGGTAATTCTTTATACTTGCGTCCTTTTGTAATTGCAACAGAACCTGCAATAGCGGCTTCACCAGCAAGCAACTATAAGTTTATGATTATTTGTTCACCAGCGCAGTCGTATTATAATTCTGCTGTACGTGTATTAATTGCTGAGCAATATAGCCGTTCTGCTGATGGTGGTGTGGGATATGCAAAAGCGGCGGGGAATTATGCGGCACAGTTTTACCCAACACGATTGGCACAGGAACAAGGCTTTCAGCAAGTGATTTGGACAGATGCGAAAACACATACGTATTTAGAAGAAGCTGGTACCATGAATGTGTTTTTTAGAATTAATAATCAGTTAATTACGGCGCCAAATAACGATAGAATCTTAGATGGAGTGACACGTAAAAGTATCATTCAATTAGCGAGTGATCTGGGCATAGACTGCGCTATTAGACAAATTAAGGTCGAAGAAATTAAAACGGCCGCAAGAGCAGGTACTTTAAAAGAAGTTTTTGGTGTAGGCACTGCAGCTGTTATTAGTCCGGTTTCAGCATTTCAACATCAAGACGAACTCTTTGAGATTGCGGATGCAGAAGATTCTTATGGAAAGCTATTTAAACAAACCTTATTAAATATTCAACATAATTTATCTGAAGATATTCATGGTTGGAGACATGAGGTGAAATAAAACCCGTTTAATTCCGCATAGGGGAAAACAGTGATGTGCATTGATTAAATAGCTCAGTTTAATCTATGGCTCTAAAATCTCCTTAATATGAGGCTTAAAGTAATTAGGACCTTTTAATACTTTGCCGTCCTCTCTATAAATAGGCTCACCATCGGCTCCGAGTTTACTCATATTACTACGTTGAATTTCCTCAAAGACCTCTTCAATTTTGTGTTGCATTCCATGTTCTATGATAGTGCCACATAAGATGTAAAGCATATCCCCTAGGGCGTCTGCAACTTCGACTAGATCATTGTCATTGGCTGCTTCTAGATATTCTTCATTTTCTTCACGCATTAGTTTGTAGCGCAACATGTTTTTTTCGATGCCCAAGTCGGCTTTTGGAGTTTCTCTGTGACCAATCTTAAAGGCGGTATGGAATGCTTTTACGGCATTGATTTTATCTTGCATGTGTCTTTAGTTTATTAGTATCTTAATTCTTATTTTTGCATAAAAATAAGAAGATGTTTAGTAACGGTCAATTGATTTTTGGATTATTATTTTTTATAGTCTTTGCAATTATTATTGGTTTTCAATATCGTAAAGATCTTCGTCTTCATAAGATGTATTACAAAGGTACCATCTGGGTTCTTATTGCTTTTATTGGTTTTATCGCTATGATTGGGGCTGTGAAGTTTATTTTTATGTAAATACCATTTCCTAAGCGATACCATTAATCTCATGCCGTTAAAAGCATCTGATAATTATGGCTGTTATCATATCGAGTATACTTTTATTATCTCGGTTATTATTTTTGACCTAAAGCTTATTAATATAATGCTGTTGCTATTTAGTACATATAGGCTATGTAATCTCGAATACATCCTTTAAAGCCTTTAGTCAACAATAAACTAAGGTTTAAATAGATTTCTTTCTAAAGCTTGATTATTTTTTAATTTAACGAGTTGATATACGTGCTATTGGGTGTATTTTGATTTAGTCCTTTTTCACATGTTTAAGTTTTAATGAGTTATTAAAGGCAACTGAATTTTTGAGGCTATCATAGCTCATTGAAGTACGTATAACTGATATATCGACCAATACTATATTTAAAATTAATACTATTAATAGCTACAATAGCGATAACTTCAATTAGTGATAGTCAAAAAAAAATCTTTCTTAAATGTATGAAATAACAACAAATGGACAGACTGTATGAGCGTAAATGCGAACAATAAACATATCAAGAGTTATTATACTGCAAAATAACCAGGCATTACATACACAGCTGTAAAAGAATTATGCGATTTTACAGTCACAAAAAAATTCAGAAAACAAGCCGACATATTATTGGCGGCAGGTGATATTTATTTTGATTTGGGCGCTTTAAAAAATCCCCCATTATTCGGGATTTTTTTTATCATTACAAAACGTATTTTGCTAATATGAAAAAACCTGTAAAAAAGGCGAAGATCCAATTAGTTCAAAGGATAAAAAAAATTGAGTAAAGAGTCTGATTTTTTGAGCAGTGACGAATTTATTTTTGTATCAAAAGAAACCAAATCGATATGCGCCAATAAACAATTTACATAGGGTTTAATTCAATCTTTAAATTTGCTTAGGCAAACAGAAATTCATCGTAAAAACAGTTTGCAATACGCGAACGAAAGCTGTTATTGCTGATAGGTGAGGGTACAAAAAGTAGCACTACTACAACGCAACTCGGTCTGAACCAATCTACCATTGAAATCCACCGAAAGAATATTAGAAAAAAGCTAAAATTAAACGGTAAGGCCAATGTATTTGCGCTTGCTTTACTCTTCAGTGTACAGTATAAAAATGCTCCCAAGGACGACAGTTTTTAAACGATGCTATGTGCCAAAAAAAACACAAGACTATGATCCTTCTCGCCATCCTTTTAGCAATCAATGAATGTTTACTCGAATTTAGTGTGAACCAATAGCACCTAAAAAAACAAATAGGGCATTCGTTTTTAATTCCATAGTTCTATAGGGTATACTATCAATAGAAAGGTAACAATAATATAGTAGATGCTAAATATGGATACAAAAAAAGCGATCCTTTTAAAGACCGCTTTCTACTAAAGATTTGTTTTGTGTACTATGCTTTGTTAGCAACCAAAATCACTTTTAACTCCATATCATCATTAATAAATTTATCACCTAAATTATCAAAGAATGATTTAGATCCGTATTGTACATTCCATTTAGAACGGTCTATTGTAAACGTCTCACTTGTTAAAGTCATCAAGTCACCGTTCATTTCTGTCGCTACAGGAAAACTGATATTGTTAGTCGCGTCTTTTAATGTTAAGTTACCAGAAAGCATTGTCTTGCCTTCAACAGTCTGAATGCCTGTAACTTCGAATTTTGCACTTGGATAGGTTTCAACATCAAAGAAATCACCACTCATAAGATGGCCTTTTAATTTTGCGTTACCTTCATCTTCAACAGGAATATCAGTTACAGCTATACTATTCATAGCTATGGCAAAGTTGCCACTTTCAATAGCTCCAGCATTAACATTTACAGAACCTTCTGTAATTCCAATAGTTCCTGTGTGTGATCCTGTTGGTTTAAAACCTTTCCATTCAATCATGGATTGGTCTGTGTTTGCTGTGTACGTTACAGCGGTTACTTCTGCTACAGCAACTGCTTCTTCTGCTTTTGTTTCTGCGTCTTTTGCCTTATCACCACAACTTGTAAATGAAATTAATGCAACCACAGCGAAAATTTTTAAAAATGATGTTTTCATGTCAGTGTTATTTTGTTTTTGTTTTAAGTCTGCAAAAATAAGGATTAGGAGTCATAAATGATTAAAAAAAAATGTTAATGACATTTTGACATTTTTATAATAATGGCAGTACTTTTGCAAATTGTAAATGAAAGTAAAATTAAGAACTCAAATATGAGTAAGAACGATAAAAATAAAGCCGAGGAAGAACCACAACTCGAAGATACAGCTACTGCAACTGCTGATGTGGAACAAAAAGAAGAAAAATCTGCCGAAGAACAATTGAAAGATCAGTTAGCTGGCGAGAAAGATAAATTTATGCGTTTGTTCGCAGAATTTGAAAATTATAAAAAACGAACGACGAAAGAGCGTATTGAGTTGTTTAAAACAGCAAGTCAAGATGTAATAGTGTCAATGTTGCCTGTTTTAGATGATTTTGAGCGTGCTTTAATGCATATCGAAGATGACAAAGAAGCAGAAGAATTGCGCAAAGGAGTCTTGTTAATTTACACGAAGCTTTTGACAACTTTAGAGCAAAAGGGCTTATCTAAAATAGAGGTGAATCAAGGCGATGTTTTTAATGCAGACCACCATGAGGCGATCACCCAAATTCCTGCTCCAAGTGAAGACTTAAAAGGTAAAATTATCGATGTGGTTGAGCGTGGTTATAAGCTAGGTGAGAAAGTGATTCGATTTCCTAAAGTGGTTATCGGGCAGTAAGAAAATCATAAGCGATGTTTTCTTAATTTAAGAAAGCTAAGAATTAAAAAGATACCCGCTGTTTCGGGCACTAAAGATGAAAGAAGATTATTACGACATATTAGGACTAAGTAAAGGTGCATCTGATGCTGAGATAAAAAAAGCATATCGTAAGATGGCTTTAAAGTATCATCCAGATAAAAACCCTGATGATGCAGGGGCAGAAGAGAAGTTTAAAAAAGCAGCTGAAGCTTACGAAGTATTAAGTAATGCGGATAAGAAAGCACGTTACGACCAGTTTGGTCACCAAGCCTTTGACGGTAGTGGTGGAGGTGGCTTCGGTGGAGGCGGAAGTATGAATATGGATGACATCTTCAGTCAGTTTGGCGATATTTTCGGAGGCGGTTTCTCTGGAGGCGGTGGCTTTGGTGGAGGGGGTAGACAACGTGTTGTAAAAGGTAGTAATTTACGTATTCGTGTCGCTTTATCATTAGAAGAAGTTGCAAATGGTGTAGAAAAGAAAATAAAAGTAAAACGTAAAGTACAAGCGCCAGGAACTACTTATAAAACCTGTAGTACTTGTAATGGTGCTGGTCAGGTGACTCGAGTTACTAATACGATCTTAGGGCGAATGCAAACGTCTGCAGCTTGTCCTACTTGTGGTGGAGCTGGACAGGCTATTGATAAAAAACCTTCAGATGCTGATGCACAAGGTTTAAAGGTGTCTGAGGAAACCGTAGTGGTGAAAATTCCTGCTGGTGTTGTTGATGGCATGCAATTAAAAGTGACAAGTAAGGGTAACGATGCACCAGGAAATGGTATCGCTGGGGATTTATTAGTCGCGATACAAGAAGAAGACCACCCAACTTTAAAACGCGAAGGTGATAATTTACACTACGATATGTATGTGAGTGTACCAGATGCAGTTTTGGGGTCATCGAAAGAAATAGATGCCGTTACTGGAAAGGTGAGAATTAAAATTGAACCAGGGGTACAATCTGGTAAAATATTAAGATTACGAGGTAAAGGTATACCTAGTATCAATGGATATGGTCAAGGCGACTTGCTAGTGCATGTAAACGTTTGGACGCCAAAGACATTAAATAATAAGCAGAAAGAATTTTTTGAAAGCATGAGAGATGACGAACATTTTGAGCCTAAACCAGAGAGTTCCGATAAGTCTTTTTTTGAAAAAGTAAAAGATATGTTTTCATAAAAAGCCTCTATTTCAGAAAAAATACTATCTTTGAGTTATCGCTAATTTTAATTAGCGGTAATTTTTCTTTTTCATAGCAATTTTTTCCCATCCTTGTCTAACCATAAGGGTGGGTTTTGTTTTATACCCTTAATTTATTTCAGGGTCTCATCAATTAATGTTGTGCTTATTATGAGCTCCCCTGTGCTTAATTTAATTGAGTATCTCAGCACCTCATAATATTTTAAACCCTTTTTATTTTTTCTTAACTTCTACTGTGTTTTTTCAATACGCCTCAAATTTGTTTCAGGTTTATAAATGTGTTAGAGAAATACTCAAAAAAGTAAACAAATAATAAGGCATAACTATATAGAATCTCTAACATTTAATATCTTTACGGATGGAACTCATCTTGATTTTTTGTTTTTAACCGAAAAAATTAATATGAGTTCATTAACCATACCAATAAATCAAGTTATATATGAACGACTTATTAGTTGCAGATTCCGTATCCAAAAACTTTGGGGATTTTAAGGCACTAAATGAAGTATCTATTGCAGTACCTAAGGGCAGTATTTTTGGACTTCTGGGCCCAAATGGAGCCGGAAAAACAACTCTAATTCGTATCATTAATCAAATTATGATGCCAGATGAAGGCTCTGTTCTTTTAGATGGGCAGCCTTTAAAACCAGAGCATATTAGAGATATTGGTTATTTGCCAGAAGAACGAGGCTTATATAAGTCTATGAAAGTTGGTGAACAATGTTTGTATTTGGCACAATTAAAAGGCTTGAGTAAATCTGAAGCGAAAAGCCGATTAAAATATTGGTTCGATAAATTAGATATTGGTGATTGGTGGAATAAAAAAATTCAGGAGTTAAGTAAAGGACAAGCGCAAAAAATACAATTTGTAGTTACGGTTTTACATCAGCCAAAACTATTAATTTTTGACGAACCATTTTCTGGCTTTGACCCTATAAATGCTAACTTGATTAAAGATGAAATCTTGCAATTAAGAGACGAAGGAGCTACCGTAATTTTCTCTACGCATCGTATGGAATCCGTTGAAGAACTTTGCGACCATATTGCATTGATCCATAAATCAAATAAGGTTTTAGATGGAAAATTAAATGATATTAAACGCCAGTATAAGACCAATACGTTCGAAGTTGGTTTAGAATCTGCAAATAAAGACAAGGTGTTTTCTGAAATTCAGAATACGTTTGAAGTGCTACCAGCAACATTCAAAAATTTAAATGATGATATTAAGTTGAATATTAAAATAGGTGATAATACATCGCCAAATGATTTATTGTCTTTTTTAACCACAAAGGCAGAAGTACATCATTTTGTAGAAGTTATTCCCTCTGCGAGTGATATTTTTATTCAAACAGTAAAAAACAACTAAGCATGAATCATTTACCACTTATCATAAAACGAGAATACTTAACTAAGGTTAAGAATAAGTCATTTATTGTAATGACATTTTTGAGTCCATTAATAATGATTGCCCTTATTGCTGTTGTTTCGTATTTATCGCAACTAAACAATGACAAGCAACGTACTATTTCTGTATTAGATGAAACAGGGTTTTTAGTGGATGTCTTTCAGAAAACCGATAATACCAATTATACTATTCTTAATGGATTAAGCTATGAGGATGCCATAGCTTTAGTTAAAGAAAAGGAGGATTATGGCTTATTACATATTTCGGCTGTAGATTCTTTGGATGTATTTTCTAATAATGTAAAATTTTATTCAGAAGAATCTCCATCAATCTCTATTATGTCTGGTTTAGAACGTAAAATTGAAAAGCGCTTACGAGAGATGAAACTGCAAAAAGATGGTGTTACACTTGCGCAAATAGAAGCCTCTAAGATTAGTATAAATATAGCTCAAGAAAGTTTTGACGGAGAAAAAAGTTCTAAAATAGATAACCTTGTTAAACTGGCTTTTGGTGGCGCAGCAGGCTATTTACTTTTTATGTTCATAATTATATATGGAAATATGATTATGCGTAGTGTTATCGAAGAAAAGACAAGCAGAATTATAGAGGTGATAATTTCTTCAGTAAAACCGATTCAACTCATGATGGGTAAGATTATTGGAACCTCTCTGGCTGGTATAACGCAGTTTGTGATTTGGGTGATTTTAGGAGGTGTATTATTAACGATTGTATCTGCGATTTTCGGTATTGATATGACACAAGTACAAACACCACAGCAAGAACTTGTAAACCAAGCTATGCAGGCAGAAGGTGCCCAAGCCATGGCCGAAAATTTAATTACTGCAATTGGTAATTTACCATTGACAAACCTTGTGTTAGCCTTTATGTTTTTCTTTATTGGAGGTTACTTATTATATAGTTCTTTATATGCCGCTATTGGTGCTGCTGTCGATAATGAAACGGACACACAACAATTTATGTTGCCTATATTAATGCCATTGATTTTAGCAGTTTATGTAGGCGTATTTACGGTTATAGAAGATCCTCATGGTACGGTTTCTACGGTGTTTTCGTTTATCCCCTTTACGTCGCCAGTTGTGATGCTAATGCGTATTCCTTTTGGTGTTCCATTATGGCAGCAAGGTATTTCACTGTTGCTTTTAATAGGGACTTTTATATTGGCAGTTTGGTTTGCCGCAAAAATTTATCGTGTTGGTATTTTAATGTATGGTAAAAAACCAACATATAAAGAGCTCTTTAAATGGTTGAAGTATTAATTGATGATTCAAGATTTAAAACATATTGAACAATCTATTACCGATAGTGGCGCTTGGGAAGCAACTAAAGACTTTCTAGGGCAACACATGGATTTTGGGAATAAAATAAGTATTTCAATATTTGATATTCTAGTCGTTAGTACCGTAATTTTCATTACTACAATAGTACTAAGAGTTCTACTTCGAATCATTACCAGAAACCTTCCAAAGCAAGAAAGAACTAAGTTTAATGCTGTTTATGGCTATTTTAGATGGCTTATTTACATTATTATATTACTAGTTACTTTTCAAAGTGTGGGCATAAATGTTACGACTGTTTTGGCTGCTTCTGCTGCGCTTTTAATTGGTATAGGGTTAGCGCTTCAAACCTTGTTTCAAGATATTATTTCTGGGATATTTATTTTAGTTGATCAAACAGTTCATGTTGGTGATATTATTGAATTGGATGGAAAAGTAGGACGTGTGGAGGAAATTAAAATACGAACCACTCGAGCGGTAACTATTGAAAATAAAGTAATGGTCATTCCGAATCATTTATATCTAACTAATAGCCTGTACAATTGGACACAAAATGGAAATACAACAAGAGAGTCTGTAGCTGTAGGTGTCGCGTATGGTAGTGATGTACAGTTGGTTAAAAAACTGATGCTTCAAGCTGCCAGAACCCACGAAGACGTTTTGTCAGCACCAGAACCTGTAGTTATTTTTGCTGATTTTGGTGAGAGTTCTTTAGATTTTAAACTCATCTTTACCGTTAACGAAAGTTTTAGAGCACAATTTCCAAAAAGTGATATACGTTTTGAAATCGATCGATTATTTAGGGAAAATAATGTCTCAATTCCTTTCCCTCAACGCGATATTCATATTATTCAAAAATAAAGAATATTTATGATTATACGGTTTTCAAAATGTTATACAATTGTAATTGTTCTGACACTATGTTGTATTCATTTTGCTGAAGCACAACTAACCGATTTGGCGCGTTTAGAGTACTCATTTATTCCTAGTAGCAAGTCCGAAGATCAATATACTAGGTTGAGAGCTTTAGTAAATTACCCAATAAAAATTAAGGATAAGGATTATCTTATTGTAGGTGGAGAATACAACAGAATAATTCTTAATTTAGAAGAGAACTACCCTTTTAATAGTGATGCTTTAAGTCGCTTACATATTATTGATGTTAGTTTGGCCTATACCTTTAAGGCAAGCGCAAATTGGCGTATGGGATTAAAGGTAAATCCAAGGATAGCATCTACATTGACTAATAAGCTAAGCTCAGACGACTTGTTTTTGAATGGTGGTGTCTTTGCAATTAAGGATAGAACTGATGCTAAAGATATAGATAAGCCTTATCGTTTGATATTAGGGCTCACCTATAATACAACGGCTGGGGTACCATATCCTCTACCATTTGTGAGTTATTTTAGACGTGTTAATGATAAATGGTCGTTTAGTGCAGGTGTACCAAAATCGAATTTAAAATACTTTTTTAGTGAAAAAAGTATGCTACAAGTATTTACAGCCCTAGATGGTTACTTTGCAAATATTCAACAACCATTATTAGTCAATCAAAGGGCGGTAAATACGATTTCACTTTCAGTTGCTGTCGGAGGACTTGGGTACGAATATTGCTTTACAAAACATTTAGTAGCTTATTCTTATATTGGGTATACCTTTAGGTTAGATAATGTATTACGAAACCAAAACAGAGAAGAAGTGTTTCAATTAAATGATTTAAATGCATTTTACTTAAGAACAGGATTAAAATTTAAAATATAATTATGCCAAAAATATTAATAATAGAAGATGAAGCGGCAATCCGCAGAGTATTGGTAAAAATACTTTCTGAAGAAAATGATACCTACCAAGTGGAAGAAGCTGAAGATGGTTTAATAGGCATTGAAAAAATTAGAAAAGACGATTACGACTTAGTGCTTTGTGATATTAAAATGCCAAAAATGGACGGGGTTGAAGTATTGGAAGCCGCTAAAAAGATTAAGCCAGAAATACCAATGGTGATGATTTCTGGTCATGGTGATTTGGATACTGCCGTAAACACGATGCGATTAGGTGCTTTTGACTATATCTCTAAGCCACCGGATTTAAACCGATTGTTAAATACGGTACGTATCGCTTTAGATCGAAAAGAGTTGGTAGTAGAAAACAAAATGCTAAAAAAGAAAGTTAGCAAAAACTACGAGATGATTGGTAATAGCGATGGTATTGCACGTATCAAAGACATGATAGACAAGGTGGCGCCAACAGATGCTCGTGTTTTAATTACGGGACCTAATGGCACAGGCAAAGAGCTTGTAGCGCATTGGTTACATCAAAAAAGTGAACGCTTTAAAGGGCCTATGATAGAAGTGAATTGTGCTGCAATTCCGAGTGAATTAATAGAAAGCGAATTGTTTGGTCACGTAAAAGGGGCTTTTACATCCGCAGCAAAAGACAGAGCTGGTAAGTTTGAAGCCGCTAATGGTGGTACTATTTTCTTAGATGAAATAGGTGATATGAGTCTGTCAGCTCAGGCTAAAGTTTTACGTGCACTTCAAGAAAGTCGCATTCAGCGTGTTGGAAGTGATAGGGATATTAAAGTGAATGTTAGAGTTGTAGCGGCGACAAACAAAAACTTAAAGAAAGAAATTGAAGAAGGTCGATTTAGAGAAGATTTATACCACAGATTAGCCGTGATTTTAATTGAAGTCCCTGCGCTTAATGATAGAAGAGAGGATATACCAATGCTTATCAATTATTTTACAGATAAAATTGCAAATTCACAAGGCAACGCTAAAAAATCATTTTCAGATAAGGCAGTCAAATTACTTCAGAATTATGATTGGACAGGTAATATTCGAGAATTGAGAAATGTCGTTGAGCGTTTGATTATATTAGGAGGTAAAGACGTTAGTGAGCAAGATGTGAAAATGTTTGCTTCAAAATAATAGTAAAATTATGAAACGCCTATGCTAAAAGTTTTATCACCTAATGTGATGATTAATAGTGTACAATATTTTACGACAAATAAAAATAACATTGACTCATGAAAGACCTAAGTATAGATGATTTAAAAATCTCATCCAAAATCAATATCAAAGATTTACCAACAGCTCTAGATTTAGGAGCAAATAATAAAACGATTGAAAAAAAACTTAGAGCGGTTAGTAAAGATTTAGCAGAGATACAAAATACAATGTATGCCCATGGTAAGTATGCGGTTTTAATGTGTATTCAAGGCATGGATACAGCTGGGAAGGACAGTTTAATTCGTGAAGTTTTTAAAGAGTTTAACGTAAGAGGTATAGAAGCACATAGCTTCAAGAAACCTACAGAATCAGAGTTAAAACACGATTATCTTTGGAGGCACTATATTGCGTTACCAGAGCGCGGTAGATTCGGGATTTTCAATAGAACGCATTATGAAAACGTTTTGGTAACTCGTGTACATCCTAAATATTTGATGTACGAGAATATGCCAGATATAAAAAGTGTAGAAGACGTTGATGAAGCCTTCTGGGATGAGCGTTTTGAACAAATAAATAACTTTGAAAAGCATGTTGCAGACAACGGTACAATAATCTTTAAATTCTTTTTGAATATTTCAAAGGACGAACAAAAAAATCGCTTATTAAGACGATTAAATAAGCAAGAGAAACACTGGAAATTCTCACCAGACGATTTAAAGGAACGCAAGCTTTGGGACGACTATCAAAATTGCTATGAAGATCTATTAAATAGAAGTTCTAAAACTCATGCACC
>JAWUVW010000032.1:0-9404 GCA_034112185.1 Flavobacteriaceae bacterium
ATTGGTGCTAATATTTCTGTGACTTCAAAGTTTTCTTCAACAAAAGTTGCAGTTTCTATTGCCGCACCCATAGCAACCACCGTAATTGTGTATGTTCCCGCCTCCTCATAAATAAATGGAACTGTCTCACCGATATTACCACTAATTGGATCACTACCTGCTTGCCCAAAATCGACTTCATAACTCATCGCGAAATCTGCCGTGGCCGTAACGTTAACTCGCCTTGAAATTGCAGCATCGTTTTCTACTGTTACTAATAAATTTTGTGGCGCTTCAAACGACACGATCAATTGCTGTTCTACTTGAGTCGTTAAGCCATTAACGCTAGTTGCAGTTACACCTACAGTATAAGTGCCTTCTCCATAAACGTTATCAATAGTTTCACCCACCTCTAATTCAACAGCGTTGCCAGTACCATCACCAAAAGCGATATCAAACTTTGTAGCTCCCACTGCATTTGGTGTCATTGTCACTAAGCCAGAATTGTCTTGTGTCGTTCTAAATTGTAATAGTACTTCACTTGGCGCGGCAGCATTATCAATAAATTGTGTGCTACGTTCGTCTTCTTCACAGCCTATAATGGCGATAAGAAAAAAAGATGCTAAAATTAATTTTATATTTTTCATTTCTATTTTTTTTAATATCCTGGATTCTGCTCCCACTGACTACCTGCTAATTGAATCTCAATCAATGGTATAGGAAACACCTCATGCTTACCTGCCTGGAAACCATCGATTTCTGTCGCCGCTCTTCCTGTTCTTACCAAATCAAAAAAGCGATGACCTTCACCTACTAACTCTACTCTTCGTTCATGGTATATTGCACTCGTTAATCCCGAGCCTGATGCTGTTACATTATTATCTGAGTTTCCAAAAGCACGCTCTCTAACCCTATTAAGATACATTTGCGCTCTTGAATCACTTACACCACCTCTGTTTAATGCTTCCGCAGCCATCAATAAGACATC
The DNA here is from genome assembly GCA_034112185.1 of Flavobacteriaceae bacterium. GTDB lineage: Bacteria > Bacteroidota > Bacteroidia > Flavobacteriales > Flavobacteriaceae > Winogradskyella. Next base: position 968 of record JAWUVW010000032.1, read on the forward strand.
TGCAAATCGTATAGCTCTATAGTTATTAGGGTTCGTAAGATTAGCATCACCCGTATTTAAATCTCCTGCTCTAGCTATATATTTTCTATTAAAATAACCTGTATGCTCATTACCAGCGACGAACGTCGCACCAGTATCCGTAGCCCATGCATTTATATCTAAAATAGCTGTTTCCAATCTATTGTCTCCATCTTCAAATTCTGCAACAACTTCGGGTGTTGGTACATTGAAACTAAACCCCGATTCAAATAATGTTCCACTGTAATTTCTTATACCGTTAAAACCTACAGCGACATTACCCAAACTGCATTGCAAACATCCAAAACCAGCCCCCTCTATATCGGTATATTGCACCTCAAAAACAGATTCAATATTGTTCTCATTGTCATTCTCAAACATCGTACTGTAATCTGCTAATAAATCGTAAGGTCCATTATTTATTACGTTTTCGAGAACAACTCCGGCTTCCGTAAATTTATCTTGAAATAAATATACTTTTCCTAATAACGCCTCTGCTGCACCTTTAGTCACTCTACCTGTTTGTGACGGCACATAAGTTAAATTAGCGGCTGCATAAATTAAATCTAGCTCCATTTGCGCATAAATCTGTGCTTTTGGTGTTCTCGGAATTGAGAACTGATCCCCAAATTGCAATCTACGATCCACTTCAAATGGCACATCTCCAAACCACTTTACCAATTCAAAATAATAATAGGCTCTTAAAAACCGTGTTTGGGCTAGAATAGCTTCCTTGCCTTCAAACTGTGTTTTATCCTGAAACTCCATGATGTAATTCGCACGATTTACGCCGCCATACATCCATCCCCAGATATTACTCAGCTCTGCATTAAGCGGTGTATGAATCATATCATCTATCTCTTGGATTCCTAACACATCAGTAGCGCTTTCTCCACCAGCGAAAGTGTTATCTGACGCTATTTCGCCTAACATGACACTCAGGTAAGTGGATTGTAATAAACCATAAGCACCCGTTAAAGCGCGTTGATAATCATCTTCTGAATTAAAGAATTCTTCTGAATTTTCGTCTAATGCTTCTACTTCTAAAAAATCATCACTACATGAAATAACGACACATAGAGCAAAAAATACATATACTAGTTTTAAGTTTTTCATGTGGTACTAAAATTTTAAGTTCATTCCTAATAAAAAAGTCCTTGGACTTGGATAAAATCCATTATCAATACCCCCACCAATTGCATCGGCAGACGTCGCTGTTGGATCGTAACCTGTGTACTCCGTTAGCGTTAACAAATTGCTAGCGGATACATAAATTCGAAGGTTGCTTATACCCATATTCTCAGTAGTTTCTTGTGACAAGGTATACCCTAACTGTACGTTTTGCAATCTCACAAAAGAGCCATCCTCTACAAAGAAATCTGAAAATAGGCCATTAGAATTAGCACCAGTGGTCACTCTCGGAAAACTATTAGACGTCCCCTCACCTGTCCAACGATTTAAAGTATATATCGACCTGTTTGTTAATGGCTGATTACGCTCATAATTTCTAACGATCTCATTTCCGACAGATGCAAATGCGTAGGCTGCAAAATCCCAATTTTTATAATCGAAGGCTAAATTTAGCCCCATTGTAGCATCTGGTATAGGATTTCCAATATTAGTTCTATCCTCATCATCAATAAGACCATCTCCATTAACATCTACAAAAATTAGATCTCCCGGTTGTACATTGTCATTAATAGTTGGTGAATTATCAATTTGAGCTTGGTTTTGAAAAACCCCATCTGTTCTAAAGCCTCTAAAATAGCCAATAGGTAGTCCAGCTTCCATACGTGACGGCGGGTCTTGACCAACACCAAATTGTCCACCCGCGATAAATCCGCCTTCGGCACTCACTGCAATTACTTCATTTTTTAATGTGGTGACATTATAGCGAATACTAAAACCAAAATCATCTGATAATTGCTCCCTATAGCCAATTGCAAATTCTAAACCACTATTTTCTACGATACCTGCATTAATAAACGGTGGTTCTGCTCCAGGTGCCGCAGGCCCTAAAATACCAGAGGTTAAAGGCTGTACTAACAAATCTTCTGTTCTTTTCTTAAAGTAATCTACGGTTACATCAATTTTATTATCCCAAAAACGGGCGTCAAGACCAAAATTGTAAGTTTTTTGTTCTTCCCATGATATCCCAGCGTTAGCTAATGAACCAGAACCAACACCAAAATCTCTTACACCATCAAAAACATAAGTCCCTTGACCATCTAGTAGGGACGTAAATTGAAAAGCATCTATTCGGTCATTACCAAGAATACCGTAAGAGGCTCTAAATTTAAGAAAGTCTAAAAACTCATTATCCTGTAAAAACGATTCTTCGGTAGCAATCCAACCTGCCGAAACAGATGGAAAAACTCCAAATCTATTATCAGGACCAAATTTACTCGACCCATCGCGTCTTACGACCGCGGATATTAAATATTTGCCTTTATAATCATATTGTAACCTTGCAAAATAGGACAATAAACGATCATCGAATCTTGGATTAAAACCACGCGCTAGGTTTATATTTTCAACCCGCTCAGCCTGATCTATGAAGGCATTGCCAACATAATTGTCTGTAATACCAAAACCTCGTTCTCCCGCAAATACACCTTCTGTTTTAAATACGGATGTACCTAACAAGAAATTAACATTATGTGTATCGTTAAATGAATTTTCATATTTAATAAAGGCATCAAATGTATAGTCTCTATAGATATCATATCGCTGGGTTACCTCACTTAAATCTACATTAAAAACTTTACCACTGCCAAAAAACGCTTCGGGTCTAAATACTTTAGTTCCGACCTGAGAATAATTAAATTGATAGTTAACTTGCGCTGTAAAATGCTCTAAAAAATTGTAGGATAGGCCAGCATTACCACTCAATCTATCCACTTTAGCTCTTTCATACGTATTGTCTATTTGGGCAAGTGGATTAATAACCTCATTACCTAAACCTTCGGCAATTGTATATGCGCCATTGGCATCTCTAACAGCGAAAGTCGGCGCCATATTAAGTGCGTTGAACAGCACAGAACCTAAACCGCCTTCGTTCAAAACGCGTCTATTGGTACTGTTCCATATCATACCAACATTAAATTTAAAATTTTCTAAAAATTCTATACTATAGTTTCCACTTTGAGTGAAACGCGTAAAATTTGCTTTGTTTCCACCTACAATACCATCTTGTGTAAAGTATGACGTACCAAATGCAAATGTCGAGTTTTCATTACCACCTTTCAAATTTATGGCATTACTAAGGATTGGAGCACTCTGAAAAACTTCATCTTGCCAATTCGTACCTTGTCCTAAGCCACTAACATCTGGATAAGGTAAAGGATCCCCATTTGCCGCAAACGCTTCGTTTAACAGCAAACCATATTCTGTCGCATTTAAAACAGGAATCTTACGTGTTGTTGTTTGTACGCCACCATAGATATTTAATTCGACTGTTAAAGGCATGTTCTTTCTACCTGTTTTGGTCGTTATTAAGATAACTCCATTTGCCGCTCTCACTCCATAAATACCAGCTGTTGCATCTTTTAGAACATTTATAGATTCAATATCATTAGGGTTTAGTACACTTAAATCTTCTATGACGTTACCATCTACCAAAATTAAAGGTTTGTTTTGTCCGTTGGTAGACACCCCCCTTATATTAATTGTCAGCCCAGCACCAGGAGCACCCGATGTAGACGTAATATTAACACCAGCCACTTGCCCTTGCAATGCCTGCTCGATACGTGTTGGTTTAAGTTTTTCTATTGTTTCGTTAGAAATTACAGCTACAGCACCTGTGATTTCTTTTTTGCTTTGCGTCCCATAACCTATCACGACCACCTCATTAAGAGACTCTGTGTCTTCTTCGAGTGCTATAGATAAAGGATCACTATTTTGAATCGTAATTTCTTGAGTGATAAAACCCAAATAAGAGACTACAACAATGGAATTTAGAGGCACATCATTTAAGGTGAAATTACCGTCAAAATCGGTTGAAGCCCCTATCGATGTGTTTTTCAGAATTACATTTACTCCCGGTAAGGGAATCCCTGAAGACGCTTCGATAATCGTTCCAGTAACATTTACATTTTGCCCATATGATGCCATTGTTATAATAAAGGCAAAGAGCATTAAAAATTTTATTTTCATAATTGGTTATTAGAGATAGGGCAAATTATAATAAAAAATTGAAAGATTTTGCAAAAAACAACCATACAATAGACATACAATTTAAAAACCCCAGCTAATTATTGCGGATATAACACTTCAAAGCCCCTATTTTGCGCAATTCTCATTAATTAAGATAAAATTAACAAAAATTACTAAAAGCTTTAAAAACGTAGGAAAAATTGCTTTTATACAGGTTCTGTATGGTTATTGTATAGGTGGTAAATCGTGTTAAAACAGATGTTATAACTCAATAATATAATTAGATAAACTTTGGTCGTGATCTAAGCCCATTTTTTTACGCAAACGATATCGTTTAACCTCTACACTTTTATGCGAAATGTTAAGTAGTGGAGCAATTTCTTTTGAAGAAAGATTAAGTCTTAAGTAAGCACACAATCTTAAATCATTTGGAGTTATGGAAGGGTGAAGGGCCTTCACCTTTTTCATAAAATCTTTATCGACATTATTAAAAGCTTCTTCGAACAACTTCCAGTCGCTTGTATTATTTAAACTTGAATTTATAAGCATTATCACATTTTTAGATTCATCTATAGATGCACCTTTTGATAACTCTTCTTTAATGTTATTTAACAACTCATTACGCTTAACCAAATTCATGGTTGCCATGCCTAGTTCTCTATTCTTATTTTCAATATCTAGCTGTAAGTTTTCATTTTTAACTTGCATTAATTGTCTTTGACTTTCTAACTGCTCTAACTCTAATTCTCTCTGTTTGTGATTAATGAGCTTCTGTTTTTGTTTTTTATAATAGCGTCTATTTAGATACTGACTTAAAAGAAGTAAAAGTAAAAATGATAACACGTAGAAAACAAGAGCTAATGGCTTAAGATACCATGGCTTTTCGATTGTAAAATCGTACGATATCACATTGCTACTAACAGCACCACCAGACATCGCTCTAACTTCAAACTTATAATCACCAAATTCTAAGTTTTCAAAAAACACTTCTGAATTTGTTGTCCATTGGCTCCAGCTATCATAATTACCAATTAACCTATATTGGTATTTTGAAGCGGAAAGCTTGTCGTAATTTGTGACACTATATTTAAATTGAATGCTATTATTATTGTTTTCTAATTCAATGAATTTATCTAAGTCTAATGGCAAAAATTCATTTTGACCCGACCTGTATGCCACCTCATTTAAATATATTTGATTAGATTTTGTCGTCAATTTATTTAAATCAATAATAACATAACCATCAGTAGTTCCGATCAAATAATTCCCATCACCAATAAAAAGCAAGTTTTCATAACCTGATTTATTTTTACGCACTTCATTAGGAATAGATATGATATTAACTTCGGGTTCATTAGACAATTTTCCAGGCTCAATATAAATAATCTCATTCCTAGTAAATCCCCACAGATTGTTCTTTTCTTTATTATTAATAAGCTTACCCGACAAATACTTGCCTTCACTTAATAGAGAACTTAAAAGACTATCCTTTTCAAATTCTTCATTTACTTCATCATAACGCCAAACACCGTCCTTGTAAGCATATAAAATTGAGTTATTGTAGGAGATTAAACTAGATTTTACCCCCCCCTTAATAGCCATTTTGACGGTGTTAAGTACCGTAGTATAGGCGCTATCAATCTCTAATTTATAAACCCCCTTATGCTCATGATTAACAAGTATTTCATTCACGTTCGAAAACTCAATATACCGAGACGATATTTCAAAACCAGTAATTTTGTTTCGAAAGTGCCATTCCTCAGTATCCGTTCGTTCTAAGATAGTTAAACCTTTATAATTACCTTGCATTAAAAGATTAGGTTGCCCTTCTATTGTCTTAAAATTCCATGTCCCTTTTACGCTTGATACTTTTGTAACTTTATCTTTATCTATTATAAAGGTCCCATTATCGTGTCCACAAAACAGAGTCCCATATAAAATCTCTAAACTCCAAACCTGCCCTTTTGTACCTGGTATGAATTCAAATTTTGAATTCGAATTAAGTCCTTTGTAAAATAAACCTTGATTTGTACCTAAATATAAATGTTCATTCGTTTTTACCGATGCATAAACAGTACCGAGCGCACCTTGCTTATCCTGATACACCTTATACGGTGAATTTAAATTAAGTACATTTATTCCATTATCTAATCCCAACCATATATTTCCATAATTATCCTCTTTAATTGATAATATAGTGTTGTTGCTTAAACCATAAGTTTGATCGATTTTAAGCAAAACTTCACCTTTAGAATCTAATTGAATAACGCCATTAGATATCGTTCCTAGAACAAAACTACCATCCTTTAATCTGGCACTACTATAGATGCTTTTATTAGACAAAGTACTATTCAAATTATTAGCCCATTTTTTGATCTCATCATTTTGAAACACGTAAAAACCGTCTTCTTTAGTCAGAAAAAGTAGCGCGTTTTGAAAATCATAAATATTGACAACTTCTCTGTTTTCAATCCTATTAGACGAAATCACCAAAACTTCTTTACCGTTAACAATCTTAAAAATTCCTACGCCACTATTTTGAAAATAAATCGTCTCTTTTGCCTTAAACATTTTATTGATTCTCGAGTCAGAATTAAGCACTCTGTAACTTTCATCAGCCGTATTGTAGATGTAGATGCTTTCTAAGGATTGAAATAAGACATACCCTTCAATATCTATAATTCCCCAAAATTCTTCATCTTCTTTAACTTTAAAATCTAAATCATTCGTGAGAGATGTATATAATAGACTACCAAATTCATTTTTACTCCAGAACCCAAAATCCATGTAGCCACCTGAATAAATTTTATCTTTCACAACATGAACAGATCTCAAAATACCGTCATTAGGTGAGTTGTAAAGTTTCCAAGAAGCTCCATTATATTCTAGCAACCCTTTATTATTAGCTACATATATAAAATTATTTTGAGATTGTGTTATGGCCCAATTTTGATCTTCGGCACCATAGTCTTGTGGTGTAAATACTTGAATAGGGGGAATCTCCTGCGAATAAACAGAGACGGCAATGAAAACTAATGAACAACAAAGAATCTTCTTAATTAAATCCATTTATAGTGAAAAACTTTTAAAATTAGATATTCGAATTAACAAATTATGATAACATACATGTTAAGGTCGCATGTTAAGGTCGCATGTTAAGGTCGCATGTTAAGGTCGCATGTTAAGGTAGCATGTTAAGGTAGCATGTTAAGGTAGCAATATAAGTAAATAATGATATTTGAAGATGTTTTGTAGTGTTTTTAACATAAAGTGTATAGGTAAAATAATTCTAATTTGGTGCCACTACATAACGAATAGCGCTAAAAAAAATTTGACAAAACAACCCCGTAACCAACTATTTTTCAATTTGTTAGGAAACAAAATTTTTGACATTTATATTTATATGTTTTTAAGCCAATTTAGGAATCAAAAACCTTTAAAAAAACTAAGTATTAACCTATAAAAAAGCGAATCCAAATGTTTATCCTGATTTTTTGTTTAAAGAATAGGCCGAAAAGTTCAATATTCAGAAATTTTTATTGAACAAAGTCATGTATAACAACGGAATTGTTGTTGTTGTTGTTGTTGTTGTTGTTGGGTTTGTTAGGTTTGTTAGGTTTGTTAGGTTTGTTGTCACCCCTGTGATAAAAGTTGATCCCGTCCTAAAATAAGGCTACATAATTCTAAAAAGTTATTAAAAAAAAAAAAATGAAGTCACTAGGCGTTAAAGCGAACTTTTCAAATTAAAATACAGTAGAAAACTATCTTTCTGAATTCGTATGTATAATAAAAAAGGAATTGGCTACGCCGAGTCCCGTTTCAACATGGTGAGAAAAGTCAATCCAAAATATTGGATTGCTTTTTTGTTTTAAAAACTTACTAGAAACCTTGTTTTATGAATTTGTAGGCATAAAAAAAGGAATTGGCTGCGCCGAGTCCCATTTCAACATGGTGAGAAAAGTCAATCCAAAATATTGGATTGCTTTTTTGTTTTAAAAACTTACTAGAAATCTTGTTTTATGAATTTGTAGGCATAAAAAAAGGAATTGGCTGCGCCGTGTCCCGTTTCAACATGGTGAGAAAAGTCAATCCAAAATATTGGATTGCTTTTTTGTTTTAAAAACTTACTAGAAAGCTTGTTTTATGAATTTGTAGGCATAAAAAAAGGAATTGGCTGCGCCGTGTCCCGTTTCAACATGGTGAGAAAAGTCAATCCAAAATATTGGATTGCTTTTTTGTTTTAAAAACTTACTAGAAAGCTTGT
>JAWUVW010000033.1:0-33386 GCA_034112185.1 Flavobacteriaceae bacterium
AATTATTGTCGTTAAACTTCAGAACGTTCTTCGTTTTGTAGTCCATACTGTGTATCACACTATAGCTGTATTCTACGTAGCCACTAATTTGCCCTTGTAGTGAATTACAAATTTAGGATTAATATTTTCTTCATAATATTTAAAAGATTTTATGCTAGTTTAGTTATCTTAATATTCTTTTATAGCTACTAGTACATGAGCATTATAAGATGTTTGTTATCAATTGTGTATTTGCAAAGCAAATGTTACTATCGCTTTAGATGCTATTAAATTACGATTTTTATATGTTCAAAACCGATATTCTAATTTTAAAAGTACAAATCGAGGCAAAAGTCTATATTCTGTAGTTGAGCTGCCAATATCACTTATTGAGAAATTTCTAAACCGTTCGGTATTAAAAAGATTTTTACCAGTTAACCCTAAGGTTAGTTTGTCTTTTTTGAGTTGATATTTTACATCAAAATCTAAGAAATAATAAGTGTTATCTGTGTTTAGATTTCCAAAAAAATAACGCTCTGTCTGAACTTGTGCACTCAACTTTTCATTAAATACAAAGTTTAAATCTAGAAAACTCACGTTATCGGTGAAGGAATTCGTAATGGTAGTTTCTATTTTGTTGGTGCTCCATTTGGTACCCAAATGATAATTAAACAGTCCTTTAAACCCAGAACGCAACTCTAAACCATAGTTATAGTTATTAGAGATTACACTTCTTAAATCTGAGTCATTTACAATATTTTTAAACTCACTTTTAGTATAACCTAAGTCTAGTTTCAGATTTGAGGCTATAAACTTAAAATAGTAGTCTATTTTTGAATTTATGGTTATAAACTCACGATCCTTTATTACAATTTTTTGGGATTGTGTAAAATTTTGTTCAACAAGCGTGTTAGTAGAAAAGAAATCATGATTCTTACTGTAAATTATATAAGTATTAGCAAAGAAGAGGTTGCTCCAATTGCCCAATTGGTAATTAAACATCACACTAGAAGCATCTAACTGGTTAAATTCACCAGCTCCTGCAACAAAAGACCTAAAGCTGTTAAGCACAAAATTGTCGTAAACATCTAAAACTTTTGCGTTTGTTGTGTTGTAAGAATAGTTGGAAAGTATTTTATTCGTGTCATTTATTGTCCAATCAAAACCAATACTCGGATTAATAAAGAATGGGTTTTGAGTCGCTTTAGTTGCAATGTTTTCTAGGCTATTAAAAAGCTGGTGTACATGCAGTTTTCCTGTAAGGGCAAAATCACTAAGTTGATAACGATATTCACTTTTTAAAAACAAATCATTAACGGTATAGGTTGTTGTATTTTGGTAATCTACAGGCAGGTCTAAAACTGTATTATCTTCTAGAATTACAAAAGAGGTTTTGAGTTGGTCTTTACGGAATTCGTTACCAAACTCTAGTTCTAATAAATTACCGCTTGTTTTTCGGTCTAATAAGTGCGCACTAAAACCCGCATATTGCATTTGGTTGGTACTTTGTTGTTTTACATTGTTGGCGTTGGTAATATTTGGAAATAAATTTTCGTAAAAGAATTCGTTGATGGTATAATTCTGCGGTGTTTTCTCATGGATATAGCGACCTGTAAGAAGAAACACTTTATTATCTTTAAATTTATTGGTATAATTTATTTTTTGGTCAAACAATGTATTTTGATGCTGCAAATTTTCGATAGTAGAATTGCCATTAAATACCAAATTAGAACCGTCATTAAAATTACCACTGTTAAATTTTGTCGTGGCTTCCAGCATTTTAGTTACAGAGCTATTGTAAATGAGATCTAGTTTGCCAAAGGCAACTCTGTTCTTGTTGCGAACTTTATAGACTTCGGTATTGATAAAACCGGTGTTGTCTACATTGACCGCATCTATACTATTTCTAAAAAAATCAGTTTCGTCCCAATTAAAAAACCCTAGCGTTTTAATTTTTAGTTTTTCTGTAGGGTTAAAAATAGCGTTTAATGACACTAATTCTGCATTGTTAAAATTGGTTCTGCTTTCTTTGAAATTAAGACCATTCGACGACAGGTCTAATAATGAGTTGATCGTTTGATTATCTCCAATTGATGCCGGTTCATCTCTGCTTCTAAAAGGACGGATTAAGTTTTCTATATCGCCTGTAGCATCATAACCAGTATTATTGAAGTTACCAATAATAAAATATTTATTTTTCTTTCCAAAATTCGCCAAATTTAATCTCGCATCATAAATATTTTCGGAAACCAAACCATAACCAAAATTTATATTTCCAAACCAAATACGTTTAAATTTATCTTTTAACTTGAGGTTTAAAGCAACTTTATCACTTTGTTCGATATTCTTCAGTAACCTGTTGTTAGAATAATTGTTCAAAACTTCTACTTTATCAATAGGGTGTGAAGGCATATTCTTAGATAAAATTCTATACCCTTTTTCAAAAAGATCATCGCCGTCAATCATTAATTTTTCAATTTCTTGATTTCCTATTCTTATAGTTCCATTGTTATCAATTGCTATACCTGGTATTTTTTTGAGTAAATCTTCAACTGTTTGTTCATTACCAACACTAAAATATTTTGCATTGAATACTATGGTGTCTTTTTTTACTTTTATTGGTTGATCAGATGTGATAATTACTTCGTCAAGAGAAAATGGTTTTTCAAATAGTATTATATCTCGTGTTATTTCTAGTTGTGTTTTGATAATATGTATTTCAACAACCTTTGTATCATATCCTAAGCTTGAAAACGATAAACTGTAATATCCATCTTTTTCTATTTTTATGTTGTAATTTCCTTTTTCATCTGAATATGAAAAATTAATTATAGGTGAAAGGCTATCTTTTTTTACTGTAACAGTAGCAAAAGGGATTACATCTTGAATATTACTTTTGATATTACCTTTAATAATTGCTTGAGAATGGCAGTTATTGAAATTGCATAATAATGAAAGAATTATAATTGATAATTGTTTACTCATTCTTAAATAATTCGACTTCTTCTCTACAATCATCACAATTTTCATCATATACCAAAGCATCATATCCTTTAGGAAGTCTGCTCGAAAGTTTTGCAAAATCTTCTTTAATTAACTCGACTTTCTTTTTTAGATATTGATTAATTGTTAATGCCGCTGTAAATTTTGATTTATCAACTTTTATATCACATGCCGCTTGTTTTTCAATTTTCAATTTTTTAGTAACAATATGAAAAACTCTATCATTATCATAAACTTCTAAAATGAGACCTGATAAACCTTGAAATTTCCAAGGACCAAAAGGAACTGGTATTTCTTCGGTAAACCAAGCAGTATATTCTCTACCTCTAAATTCTATAGTTGCTTTTTGGCAATTAAATTCACCAATTTTTTTCACCTCATTTTTTAAATTCCATTTCCAAGTTAGAGAATCTTCTTGAACTAATAATTCTTTATCAAACCATACTTCCATAAAGTGGAAACTATTTCTATCGTTATAAAAAAATTCTGGATTAAGGTTATTTCTCGGGACATCCCTACTTAATTGCTGACCTTCGTCTTTATTAGTCTGCTTTATTTCCTCTTTTTTATTGGTAATGTTTGCTTCTTGATATATTGAATTACTATTATTAAATTTTAATGTAAAGTCTCTTGAAAAATCTCTAGAAAAATGGGTAGATTGAACATATTCAATTTCTCCGCATATTGTTAATTCCTGAGCATAATTCATATTAATTACTATGCACATTAATATAAATAATATTACTTTTTTCATTGTGATTTAGTTTAAAAAGCCTGTATTTATGTTAATTTAAATACAGGCTTTTGTTCATTTAATAAATATTATTAAGGAATAGCTGTAATAACAACTTCGTCTAAACACTCACCATAAGTCCAAGCAGTACAACCCACTAAAGTTCCATTTCTGTAAGTACAAACCCTCCATCTACATCTACCATCTTCATCTATAGAATTTTGAACTTGAATATCATTTGAAAATGATAAATCGTTTACAGATTGAATTTCGATAGAAAAGTCAAAATTATCCTGAATTTGAGCTTTTTCAGCTTTTGTTACATCAATATTGATTTCTGATGTTAATTCTGTGTTTGCAAAAGCAAAAGTACCCACCAGCACAAAAGCTAGCATAAAAAATAAATTTTTCATAATTTAATTTGTTTTAAAACCTTTTAATTAAGGTCAGATTAATAATTAATTATGAAAAGAGGGAGCAAAGCGTGCAAAGAAAAAATAAACCAGTACTGGTTTTTGATATTAATACCTGCTCAAAAAACGACTTAAATGGCTTTGCAATCCATCTTTGTAACTCTCTGAACATTATAAAGGTAAAGTTAAAGCCGTAAATTCCCACACGTAAATATGTTAAAGAAATGTTAACTGCGGAAAAACCGTAATTGAAAATTTACAGAAGAAGGAATTTTAACAATTTAGAGTTACAAACGTTAATGGGACTAGTAATCATAATAATCACCTCCACCACGAGCACTAGGTGTGACGCGTTTCCGGTCTTTATAAATTGCTAGGTTGATGATTTCCAAATATTGCTCTTCTAGTTCTTTGGTTTTATCTATCGGAGTGCCGTAGTTTTCAGATCTATTATAATAATCCACAACCAATTGTTGTGGTTTTTTTGGCTTTATAAAAGAGATGTAATGCAGTGCTTCGATCTTGCCCGAGTATTCATCGTCTTTCTCGATTTTAAAAAAGTACATCACAGCATCTTTGCCCCTGTCAGTTACAAAATCGCGCTTTAACACAAAGCTTATGGCGTCTTTTTCTTTTTCATAGCTCGCGTTAGATAAGAGTTTAGACTTTGCAAATTGGTGTTGATTAATTTTAATGGCCTTCAATTTACTTAAGAGTTTTGCATCATCCAATTCTTCTACGAGTAAATACTGATTTTCTTCATCTTCAAGTATTTTTTCTTTTAATTTTTCTGGCACCGTTTCTTTGTTTTCCGTGAGTAATACATAATATTTCACTAGCGCATTAGTGTCTTCAACATTCAATAATTTCTCAAAGAAATCTTGAGCGTTACGCTCATTTCTATAGGGATAAATTAGTTTTACATATGTTGATAAATCATTGGTGTACGTATTATAGCCATAGTTGTAACTCGAGTTACTACCTAAACTTCGTTTCACTTCAATCTTACCGTCATTAATGAGTTGATTTTTATACTTAGAATAATTTTTTAGTTTAATAAAGCCACTGTCTTTTAATCTTGCTAAGAGGCTATAAAGTGGTTGCTTGTATTCATTTATTGTGCTGTATTGTAATATTTTCGGAAACAACGTAGCTTTTAATTGTAAAGAATCTTTACCGTAGTAATTATAGAATATACTGCCAACACCATTTAGAGGTAAATCGCGCTCCATAAGATCTAGTGCTAAGTCATAAGAAGCTTTGGTATTAGAGTCTAACAAGCCATCTAAAATAGCCGTTTGTGTTTGCGGATGGGAATAACTATCGTGATACAACTGCTTTATAAAGGGTGAATTATTCTTTAAATCGATTTCAATGAGTTTTTTAACGAGATGAGATTTTATGTCTAGGCGGTCTTTGTCAAATTCAAAATCCTTCAGGACTGCTGCAATGTCTTTACTATTGTGTTTCTTAAATTTAACGAGATGGTAAGACTCTAAAACCATACTGTCATTGGCCCTTAATGCCTCAAAGAATTGTTTGCTTTTGTCGTTAAGCACACTTTTGCCCATCAAGGTATCGATTGGAGTAAACGAGTCGTAAAATTCAGTCACAAAAGTTGAAGCACCACTAATAGAATCTACTAAAGTTTTCAGCTCAAAAAGCACACCTTCTTTTAAAATATTTTTTACTAAGACCTGCTTTACACTTAATGAGTCTGTATAGCTAAAGCTGAAGGTATAAGTGCGATCCGTTTTTGATTTTGAACGCTTAGAGATTTTGAATTTCTTATTACCCAAATGATAACGGCCATAATTTATTTTGTCTTCAGTTTCTTTCCATAGGCTATCCACATTATGATACATCTGTAAATCATGAAACTTCCGTCTAGATATTGTTATTTTCTCGTTGGCCTTGGTCGCATACGTTGTTAATTTTAGTTGCTCCGCATAGTCATTATCATCTTTATTGTCATTGTAACTACCATGAACATGAGGATTCGGAACTGGAGCTATAGTGTTAGTTTTTACTGTGAAATGTAAAGCCGTATCTACTACTTTTTCAAAATGCTTATAATTTGTTTTATTGAACGTAAAAGACGTGAAGAAATCGGTTTTGTCAGTTTCATTTATACCTACATATCCTAATAGATAATAGCTTCCGTCTTTTACAATCGTTTTTAAATGTAAGTTTTTATTTGAAGTAGAATCTAAAACGGCACGCGATTCATAAGTTTTGTAATCTCCAGCTTTAAAACCGCCTTCAGCTTCGGAGAGCTTATAATTTTTGTATAAAGCATGATGAAAATACTTGGCCTCGAAACTATCTTCTTCGATATAGGATACATCATGAAGCGTAGCTTCTTCTAGAAAATAATAGGCATCATTTTTATAGCCTTCTAGTAGTTTTTTACCACTATTTTCCATGTTACTAGTAATGAAATATTCAGGAAAATTAACTTGAAACTTTTGATTTGGTGATACAAAGACTCGGTTAGATTCCGAAAGTGTTTTTAATGCAATAGAGTTAAATATTTTGGCTTCATGCTGCAATACAAAATCACTACGGCCGGCAAATTTCATAATTATAATTTCTAAAGGGGTCTGATAAATATGGTATTTCTGAAACTCACCTTTCTTCGTTTTATTAACGATACTAATGCCAGGATAAGGGTTTGTTAATTCTTCTTTCGCAATAATATCACCAGGAATATCCTCGTACAATAAATCGTCAATATCTTTTAAAGTGATATTATTTTTTTGGTTTGGTAAATACAAAAAACGACTGATTCTATTTACAGTTAAATAAGCACCATTAGTCATATCCGGATCTAAATAATACTTCTGGCCACCATAAGATAACTCACGTAATTCATCGTAGGTGTTTAAACCTAAAAAGCCATCAGGTGTATAATGCATTTTAAGCTCAGGAGCTGT
This sequence comes from Flavobacteriaceae bacterium, assembly GCA_034112185.1. Taxonomy (GTDB): domain Bacteria; phylum Bacteroidota; class Bacteroidia; order Flavobacteriales; family Flavobacteriaceae; genus Winogradskyella. The sequence goes on from JAWUVW010000033.1 coordinate 7,065, forward strand.
AAAAAGACTATCGAGTTTATTTTTTTCAGATTTACTGAAACTCGATTGTTTCGAAGTTAGTGCTTTCACGGTATAACCTCTTTGACGAAGTATATTAATCATGCCTTTATCTCCTGGTAAATGCGCAGCGCCAACGCCAGCAAATACCGATTTAGTTGGCATTAGCTTCTCTAAAGAGAGCACCATGTTTTCATTTCGAATATAAAGCATATTCTCACGATAAAATTCCGTATTTACCTCAGCACCAATAGAGTCTAATAAATCTAAATTTCTATCGCGATATAAGTTTTCTTGAATGAGATATGGGTTCTCTTTAGCATATAATTTTTGTATCCATGGATCTAAATCTTTTTTGTTAGCATTATAAGTCGCTTTAGTTGTTAAATATCTTGCTTCTGCTAGGTCTTCTAGTCCATAGATTTCTTTATTGTTTTTCTTTCCAGCCTGAAAAATAAACATGTCCAAATAGGTCTCTTCTTCAAAATTATCTGACGCGTTATTTTTTCTGTATAAATAGGCATTCACAGCATTATTATCCATTCTCACAGAAGCTCTAATTGCCATTTCTTCAGGGTGTGTTAACTTGAAGAGATTGGTGTAGAATTCATTTCTATAATTATTATAATTTGCCATTTCGTTTAGCATCATATCATAATTAAAACCTGGCCAAGTTCTAGGGTCAGATTCTAAAGCAATACAATCACTTTCATTTAAGGCCTTATAAAACACATCGTCTAATCGAAACGCCACTTTTTTGCTAACGTGCATGGTGCCATATAAGTACGACGGCTTTTCAAGACCGTTTCCGGTAATTTTCCAAAGTAAGCTTTGGTATTTTTGTTGTGAGAAACATAGTAGTGAAAACAAAAGAAGAACTAACGTAGTGATTTTTTTCATAAAAAAAATGTAATCAAGACTTGTAGAGATATTTAAACCCTTAAAAAAGTCCTATTTAAAGCCTAAAAATCGATAAAAAACAAATAGCATAGCCCATGTCTCTTAAGATTTTAACAGTTAAAATTGAAAAATAGTTGACGATAGAACTATAAATAAAACCTATCAAGAGAATTGTAAGCTATTGCCGATAGAGTTGTATTTTTGCTATTGAAAAAGAAAATTATGTCAAAAGGAATCTTATTAGTCAATTTAGGCTCTCCAGAAAGTCCAAACCCAAAGGACGTTAAAAAATATTTAGGGGAATTTTTAATGGATGAGCGTGTTATCGATGTGCCACTTTGGGCACGTACGTTACTCGTAAAAGGGATTATACTTAATACAAGACCAAAAACTTCAGCCAAAGCCTATAAAAAGATTTGGTGGGAAGAGGGCTCACCTCTAATTGTATTGTCTGCACGACTTCAAAAAAAGATGCAAAAGCAAGTAGATTATCCTGTAGCTTTAGCTATGCGTTACGGAAGTATGACTCTTAAAAAAGGCTTACAGGAATTGGTGGACAAAGGATGTACGGAAATAAAAACTATTCCGCTATATCCGCAATTTGCGATGGCAACGACAGAAACCATTGATGTAAAAGTAGATGAATTGGTTGCTAAACATTTTCCACAAGTTACAATTACACGAACTCCAGCATTTTACAATCGTGAAGATTATATCAATGTACTTTCAAAAAGTATTGGAGAAACCTTAAATACTATAGATTATGAACACATTCTCTTTAGCTATCATGGTGTTCCTGAAAGGCACATTCGTAAAAGTGATATTACAAACGGAAACTGTAAGATGAACGGCAAATGTTGTTTTAAAATAGGCAGTGAGCAACACGAATTTTGTTACCGTCACCAATGTGAAATCACTACTGTGAATGTGGCGAAAAGACTAGGCTTAAAAAACGGGACATATTCAACTACTTTTCAATCTCGACTTGGGTTTGATCCATGGTTAAAACCATATACAGACCGAACTATTGAGAGAATGGGTAAGGCAGGCACAAAGAAAATGGCTGTGGTAACACCAGCTTTTGTAAGTGATTGTTTGGAGACTTTGGAAGAAATTGCCATGGAAGGAGAAGAAATTTTTCATGAAGTTGGAGGAGAGGAATTTACTGTTATCCCTTGCCTTAACGAACGAGACGATTTTGCTCAAGTTCTAACTAATATCGTAGAGGAATGGGCAACTACTGAAGAAACAGTGACCATGTAATGGCTAAAATTTCATCACAAGATTTAGGTAATCAACCGATTGGAAAATTACTCATAAAACAAGCTGTACCTGCATCTATAGGTATTTTAGTAATGTCCTTAAATATTTTAGTGGACACTATTTTTGTTGGTAATTGGATTGGCCCAACAGCCATTGCGGCAATTAATGTGGTGTTACCTGTTTCGTTTTTTATTGCAGCCTTGGGTATGGCAATAGGCATTGGTGGATCTTCAATTATATCTAGAGCTTTAGGTTCTGATAATAAAGCAAAAGCTTTAAAAACATTTGGTAATCAAATTACACTAACCATAAGCGTTACAATAATTTTCGTTGTTTTTGGTTTGCTTTACATTAATGATATCGTATCAGCTTTTGGAGGTAAAGGGGCCATTTTTGAACCTGCCAGAACCTATTATAGAATTGTATTATACGGAGTGCCAATTTTGGCGCTTTGCATGATGGGAAATACAGTTATAAGAGCAGAAGGAAAACCAAAATTTGCGATGTATGCCATGATGTTTCCTTCAGTTGGAAATTTGCTTTTAGACGTCTTGTTTATTAAAGTTTTTGATTTTGGAATGGCTGGTGCAGCATGGGCAACTACGATTTCATATGGATTTTGTTTCTTGTTTATTTTATGGTTCTTTTTATCGAAAAATTCAGAATTAAAAATCAACTTTAAACACTTTGGTTTAGAAAAACCCATTGTTAAAGAGATTGGATCGCTTGGTTTTGTAACCTTAGCAAGACAGGCTATTGTAAGTGTTACTTATTTATTGATGAATAATATTTTATTCGATTTAGGTGGTGAAACTTCGGTGACCGCTTATGCTATAGTTGCTCGTATGCTCATGTTTGCACTATTCCCGGTTTATGGTATAACCCAAGGGTTTTTGCCAATAGCAGGCTTTAATTATGGTGCAGAAAAATACAAACGTGTTAGAGAGACTATTAATACGGCTATAAAATATGCCGCTTTACTAGCAGGACTCGTTTTTGTCTTTTTAATGATTTTCCCGGTTGAAATCACAAAGCTATTTACACAAGATGCTGCCGTACTTAAAGAAGCCCCACCGGCAATGCGTTGGGTTTTTGCAGCAACTCCAATTATTGCAGTACAGTTGATTGGCGCAGCTTATTTTCAGGCGATTGGCAAAGCTATTCCGGCATTGCTATTAACCCTATTACGTCAAGGTTTATTCTTTATTCCATTAATATTTATTCTTCCAAAGTTTTACGGAGCTCTAGGGGTTTGGATGGCTTTCCCAATTTCAGATGTGTTAGCGACTTTAGTAACGGCTTACTTTTTACGTCGTGAGGTAAAGTTAAATTTAATGACTAGAGCAGATAAATAACATATAATCCGTAATTTTATTTTTTAGATAACCAACCGCTTCTCACTATGACACATTCATAAGTAAACACTTTGTAACCGAAAGAAATGGTTAAGTGAATGTTCCATGTGACCAATAAAAATTTATTAATAAAAACAGATGAAATTTCCAAGCATTCTTACCCTCTTATTACTCTCTTTTTTTAGTTTAGATCTACAATCACAAAATTTTCAAGAATCAGATTATGATGCGTTAGAGTATCGACTTCTTGGTCCTTTTAGAGGTGGTCGAAGTGCAGCGGTAACAGGTGTGCCTGACCAACCTAACTTATATTATTTTGGATCAACAGGTGGAGGCATCTGGAAAACGACTAATGGAGGTCGTCAATGGGAAAATATTTCTGATGGCTTTTTCGGTGGAAGTATTGGAGCGATAACAGTTTCTAAAAGTGATCCAAATGTAATTTATGTAGGTGGAGGAGAAAAAACGGTGAGAGGAAATGTCTCTTCAGGCTACGGGATTTGGAAAAGTGAAGATGCTGGGAAAACTTGGACTGCTTCAGGATTAAAAAACTCGAGACATGTACCTCGTATTGCAGTCCATCCAACAAATCACAATATCGTTTTTGCAGGAGTAATGGGCAACCTATACAAACCAACTCAAGAACGCGGCGTTTATAAAAGTATTGATGGAGGACAGACATGGAAGAAAACCTTGTTTTCAAATGAACACGCTGGAGTTGTGGATTTAATCATAGATCCTACAAACCCAAGAATTTTATATGCTTCGACTTGGAGAATTAATAGAACACCTTACAGTTTAAACTCGGGTGGTGATGGTTCTGCGCTTTGGAAAAGTACAGATAGTGGTGAAACTTGGACTGAAATATCAACGAATAAAGGATTTCCAGAAGGGACTTTAGGTATTATTGGTGTTACAGTATCTCCATTAAATAGTCAGCGCGTTTGGGCGATTATAGAAAATAAAGATAAAGGTGGCTTGTATCGAAGTGATGATGGAGGAGAAACTTGGAATGAAGTTAATAGTGAGCGTAAACTACGTCAACGTGCTTGGTATTACACCAGGTTGTATGCAGATACTGAAGATGTCAATACAGTCTATGTTTTAAATGTACGTTACCATAAAAGTACAGATGGCGGAAAATCATTTGATACTTATAACGCTCCACATGGAGATCATCACGATTTATGGATTGCGCCTGAAAATCCAAAACGAATGATTATAGGTGATGATGGAGGAGCACAAGTCACTTATGATGGTGGTGAAACTTGGAGTACGTATCATAATCAACCAACATCACAATTTTATCGTGTGACTACAGACAATGCGTTTCCATATCGAATTTATGTCGCTCAACAAGATAATTCTACCATTAGAATTCCGCATAGAACTGATGGGAGAGCCATTACAGAAGACGATTGGGAAAGTACAGCAGGAGGTGAATCTGCGCATATTGCAGTTGACCCAGAAGATAATGATATTATTTATGGAGGTAGTTATGATGGGTTCTTAACTCGCAGAAATCACAAAACAGGTACCGTTAGAGCGATTAATGTATGGCCAGATAATCCTATGGGACATGGAGCTGAAGGCATGAAGTACCGTTTTCAATGGAATTTTCCGATTATATTTTCAAAGCATAATCCAAATCGCTTATATACGTTTTCTCAGCACGTTCACGTTACAGAAAATGAGGGGCAATCTTGGGATATTATTAGTCCAGATTTAACTCGTAACGATCCTGAAAAATTGAAGTCCTCTGGAGGTCCAATCACACAAGATAATACGTCAGTTGAATATTACTGTACCATTTTCGCTGCTCAAGAATCTCCACTAAAGGAAGGTTTACTTTGGGTTGGTAGTGATGACGGTTTAATAAATATCACACAAGATGGAGGAAAAACCTGGACAGATGTGACGCCAAAAGGCATGCCAGAATGGATGCTCATTAATAGTATAGAACCCAGTGTTTTTGATGAAGGCACATGCTATGTTGCTGGCACTAAATATAAAACAGGTGATTTCGCACCGTATTTGTATAAAACAACCAATTACGGAAAGAGCTGGACGAAGATTACAAACGGCATAGACGAAGAACATTTTACCAGAGTGCTAAGAGAAGACCCTAAGCGAAAAGGCTTGTTATATGCTGGTACAGAAACAGGCATGTATATATCGTTTAATGATGGGGACGATTGGAAACCGTTCCAATTAAATTTACCAATTGTGCCTATTACAGATTTAACGATTAAAGAGAATAACTTAATTGTCGCGACCCAAGGACGTAGCCTTTGGATGATTGATGATCTGTCTGTAATTCATCAATTATTTGATACGGATTTAACTAAGAATGCACTATTCAAACCAAAAGACACATACAGAATGCGAGGTGCAGCAGTAAAAGGTAGCCAGACAACAGGCACTAATCACCCTAATGGAGTTATCACCTATTTCAACCTAAAAGATTTTAAGGACGATGATAAAGTATCTCTAACCTATTTTGACACTAAAGGCGATACGATTAAAACATTTTCAACTAAAGACAAGAAAAACAAGTTGACTGTTAAAAAAGGAGCGAACCAATTTGTTTGGAATATGACTTATGATGGTGCAGAACGTTTGGATGGTATGATTTTATGGTGGGCAAGTTTAGAAGGCCCGAGAGCAATTCCTGGACAATATGAAGTAAGTCTTAGTATAGAAGATTCGCTCAACTCGAGCATAATCGAGATGTCAAAACCATTTACTATTGTAGCTGACCCTAGAGCAGAAAGTACTTTAGCAGATATGCAAAAGCAGTTTGTCTTTATAAAAGACGTGAATAAAACGATGGATGATGCGCATAAATCTATAAAGAAAATAAGAGCAGTAAATAAACAACTGAGTGCATTCCAAAAGCAATATAAAGATGATGGTAATGTAAAAGCATTGGTTGAAAAAGCTAAAACTTTAGAAACACAATTATCTACAATTGAAAAAGAATTGTATCAAACAAAAAACAAAAGTGGGCAAGATCCTTTAAACTTCCCCATTAAATTAACGAATAAATTAGGACACTTAAATTCGCTAGTGAGTATGGGAGACTTTGCACCGACGGAACAAGATATTGCGGTTAAAAATGAATTATCAGGACAAATAAAAAAGCAACTTGATGCTTTTAATGCTATTTTGAACGATGAGGTAAAAGCATTTAATACTGCTTTTAACGCTAAGCAATTGAACTATTTATTTGTTAAAGATTAATGGAATACTACAACTACATAAAATCCCTTCATCTCATTTTCGTTATCACTTGGTTTGCTGGCTTATTTTATATCCCTAGATTGTTTGTCTATCAAATAGAAGCCTTTCACAAACCATCACCAGATAAGGAAATTTTAGGTAAACAATTAAAACTAATGTCTAAACGTCTATGGTTCATAATTACTTGGCCGTCCGCAATTTTAGCGACACTATTCGCTATTTGGTTAATGATTCTAATGCCAAGTTGGTTTCAACAATCATGGATGCATGTTAAATTAGCCTTTGTATTACTATTATTTATTTACCACTATAAGACTCATATTTACTACAAACAACTTCAAAAAGATGAGGTTAAGGTGACTTCAAGTTTTATGCGTATATGGAATGAAGGCGCCACTTTTATTTTATTCGCAGTCGTATTTCTAGTCATACTAAAGAGCTCTATAAATTGGATTTTTGGTGTCATAGCAATTGTTGTTTTAGCCCTTTTGATTATGCTAGGATTTAAACTCTATAAAAAGATCCGCTCTAAGAATCCGGAAGCATAGACTCAAAATTCAAATTCCAATAATTTACAGGTTAGATTCTTGCTTTTTGTAATTTGAGATTTGTGAGACGCACTTTTGGATTGATTATTGCTATATTTAAACTTAATATACAGAACTAAAAGATATCCCATTTCTCGGGCATTTCAATGAAAATTAATCGACTGTCCTTAAGAGCAAGAATATTTGTAGCTATGATCCTATTGGTCTTGTTGGCTTCAATATTAATTGCTGCAGTAACTATATATCAATACAACGAAGAGGCAAAAGATTATCACAGAGAACGTTTAGAACGAAAAGAAAAGGCTATACGAAGCAGTATTAATTTTGCCATTCGAGAGACCACTTACCCAGTTACTACAGAGAACATTCCGCTGATTTTTAAAACCGAAATATTTGATATAGACGCGATTCATAATTTGCAAATTAACCTTTACGATTTAGATGGACAACTGCTAAAAAGCTCTAAAAGAACCATTCAAAGAGATACAACCGAAATATGCTTAAGTGCAGAAGTTTTAAATAAATTAGCAAACACCCTAGAGCACCGCTATGTTTTTAAAAACCAAGAAAACGGACAAACGTTTCAATCTTCTTACTCCTATATCACTGACGAGAAATTTAAGAATCTCGCCATTCTAAACTTACCTTATCTAGAAAATGACGATTTTTTAAATAGGGAACTGAAAGAGTTTTTGATACGATTAGGATATGCGTATTTAGTTATGATTATAGTAGCGATTGGTTTCGCTTATTTCATTTCAAAGTACATTACAAGGTCACTTAAAACCATAAGTGATAAGATGAATGAAATTCGACTTGAAAAACGCAACAAGAAAATTGAAATCGAATCTTCAAGTGAAGAGATAGAAACATTGGTGAATTCGTACAACAGTATGATTGAAGAATTAGAAGATAGTGCTGTGAAATTGGCCACTAGCGAACGTGAACAAGCTTGGCGCGAAATGGCAAAACAAGTCGCTCACGAGATTAAAAACCCATTAACGCCAATGCGTTTAAGTGTGCAGAGTTTTCAACGAAAATTTAATCCACAAGATGAGAATATCTATCAAAAAGTTGAAGAATATAGCAATACACTCATAGAACAAATAGACACGATGAGCTCCATAGCTTCAGCATTTTCAAATTTTGCTAAAATGCCTGCTCAGAAAAGTGAACTATTGAATGTCGCACATATCGTAAAGTTAGCACTCGATATATTTAACGAACATTATATCACGTTCTACCCTGATGATGATGATGTTATTGCTAAGTTTGATAGAACACAACTCATTAGGGTGGTCACAAATCTGGTAAAAAATGGTATTCAAGCTATACCTGAAGATTCTGAAAACCCTAAAATTGAAGTTCATGTTTTTAGTAAAAACGATACTGTAAATATCACAGTAGAAGACAATGGTTCTGGTATTACTGAAGATAATAAAACTAAAATATTCGAACCTAAATTCACAACGAAAACAAGCGGCATGGGATTGGGCCTAGCTATGGTAAAAAACATTGTGGAAACTTATAATGGAAGTATTACCTTTACATCTCAACTCGGAAAAGGGACTATTTTTACGGTTACTTTTCCAAAAGAATAAACAGGCTTTGTAATTTTATTCGCATACTTCGTAAATTTCAAAAACTAAATTGTCACACTGCCTATTACTGAAATGGAGTTATTTTTTCATTCTAAGTACCTAAGCGAAACTTACGAAGTGCTTTTAAATAATAGAAACTAAAATCATAAGATCCTGAACTGAATTCAGGCTATAAAACATTTTCAATGAACTACGAAAACATACTGTCAGAACAGGCAAACGGAATCACAACAATTACCATTAACAGACCAAAGAAGTTAAACGCCTTAAATAAAGATACTATTCATGAATTACATGAGGCATTTGATGAGGCCAACAACGATAGCGATACCAAAGTCATCATTCTTACAGGAAGCGGTGAAAAAGCCTTTGTTGCTGGTGCAGATATTAGCGAATTTGCTCATTTTAGTGTTGACGAAGGCGGTAAATTAGCCGCTCAAGGTCAGACGCTGTTATTTGATTTTATTGAAAATCTAAGTACTCCAGTCATCGCAGCAGTGAATGGATTCGCACTAGGTGGAGGTTTAGAATTAGCAATGGCTTGTCATTTTAGAGTCGCTAGTACTAATGCTAAAATGGGATTACCTGAAACATCTCTTGGAGTGATTCCTGGTTATGGTGGCACCCAACGTTTACCTCAATTGGTTGGCAAAGGTAGGGCTATGGAGATGATTATGACCGCTGGTATGATAGATGCTAACCAAGCTTTAAATTACGGATTAGTAAACCATGTGGTTGAGCAAAATGAACTATTACCACTTTGTGAAAAAATAGCAAGTAAGATTATGCGTAATTCCTCAGTAGCTATTAGTAAAGCAATTAAAGCAATTAATGCGAATTATAAGGATAGCAAAGATGGCTTTAAAGTCGAAATTAAGCAATTTGGAAAATGTTTTGGCACTTCTGATTTTGTTGAAGGCACAACAGCATTTTTAGAAAAACGTAAAGCAGAGTTTCCTGGGAAATAAATTAGACCTCATGTGAAACTAACGGCTGCGGTTTCCTAACAAAAAGCCTTGATAAAATAATTGTGAATCTATAAAAACAATATAGTGGAGTTAGTACCAAAAGGCTTAACCTTAACAAGGTGAGTGCCACTAAACGTTTGTATTTGGATGACTTTTTCATGTGTATATAGGTTTTGGTTTTAATATGGCCTCCTGCTTATTAAGCAGAAAACCCATTAGAATTATCAGAGCAATTTATAAAATAAACTTTACGAAACAGATTAAAAGCATTATTAATCGCTTAAATACACTTTTATTTAACATTTAAAACCTGCTTTGCTTCTGATGATTTTGTTGAAAACTAGGTGCAAGGGTTCTCTCTTATAGCAAACCATATCTAACAATTTATAGATATAATAAATAGGTATAATAATAATAAGGCTTACTATTAAAAGTGGACTCATTATTATCAACTGTAATTTATATAATTTCCACATCATTTTAAGTGTTTATTACATAGTGAAAATACTAAGAATCGAGATCATTAAAAACAATTATCTTATCCAATTAGTATGCAATATTGACCACATAAAATACTCAATATTAATAGTATATATATTTCAAGACTTTGAATTCAGAATTTCATAAACTATAATAACACTACAGTCTGTAACCAACAAATATCCGGTTTCGTATTACTTTTACAGTTCGACATCCAACTCTAAGATCAAAGTGCTATGGCTCCCAATAATATGCCCATAACGGTTTGTCCAAATTGCCGAAAGACATTCGAGACGGTTTCTAAGAGTACTTTGAAAAAGAAGGGGAACAATTTATGAAAACATATCTGTTAAACGAATTCAAGGAGAAGTACAAACCTCTGAAAAAATTCTTGCTTTTGTAACCTTGGTAAGGTTAAAATATTTGAGGTACAAATGCATACCAGGACCAAACTTAGGATTGTCTGATATTTTAAAAGATGGCGAAATAAAACTATTTTAAACAAAAAAGTGGGCTCTCTAAAACCCACTTTCAACTAAATAAAAAACTAATATATAAACAACAATTTATATTCTAAAGTTCTCGATGTACACTCTGTCGTTAGACCTAATAATGGCTTTGTAATAACCCGGTAGTGTCTCATCGAGTTGATAAACACGATTTAAAATTGCCTTTCCTTTTACACTTTCAGTGTAGATAAGCTCGTGTTCGTAATAGAGTTCTATAATCATTTCTTCTGAGTCTAAAGCCAATTTAGAAATCAACACTTTAGAGTTTTCAGATCTAAATACAGGCTTATAAATTTTTTCTTCAAAATCTTGCAAAAATGTAACCACACCATCATTTACCGTTATAGCATTAATTTCAATTTCAAAATCTTTGTCTACCTCAACCCTATACATACCATCTTTGAGCTGTGTAAAGTCGAAAATATTTTTAATATTTCCATTGGCTTTAATCCGACCACTGTAAATGACCTCCCCTTTGGCGTCAGAAACAGAAATATGGTTTCCTTTTTTTATAGTAATGGAAGTCTCTTCAACTTCTAAAGTTTCGCTTGCGTAACCTGTGTATGTCCCTAACATCACTGTTACCACTAAAATTTTTCTTAATAATTTTTTCATATGTTTCATCTTTTTTCGGTTACACTGATATTCGAAATTTGCCTTTAACTTATGTTTTGTTTAGTTACGTATTGAAGGTGCTTTTTCAATTCATCAGCTTCACATGATTTAACATGTCAAAGATATATGAGCTTTAGCTTGTAGAAAACAACAATTTTGGCCTATATGTGTGCGTAATTAACCGAATAAGGGTATTTAATACTGTATCTAGTTAATATAGTACATATTGTTGGTAATTTTACATATATTTTAAAATTAAATAGACTTAAATTCGTAGGAATAACCTATTATGAACACAAGAAAACCCACTTTAGAAAAGATTAGTCCAGAATTTGGAAGCTCTATGCGTGTTATTAAGCACGAAGCTTATATGGGAGAAAAGAAACCTTTTTGGCACTTTCATCCAGAAATTGAGTTGGTTTACGTTAATAAAGGAAAAGGGAAACGACACATAGGTAATCACTTGTCATATTTTAATAACAGCCAATTATTACTCCTAGGATCTAACTTACCACATAATGGTTTTACAGATCGGCTTACGGTGAATGGTAGCGAAACCATTGTACAATTTAAATCCGAATTTTTAGGTGAGCCTTTTTTTGATATTCCAGAAATGGAGGGTATAAATAACTTGTTTGAGCGCGCAAAAAACGGAATTTTGTTTGGCGTTAAAACAAAAAAGAAGATAGGTCAGAAAATTGAAAAACTACCTGAAAAAGAAGGCTTTAAAAAAATACTAGTTCTATTGGAAATTTTACATGGTCTTGCAAAGTCAGAAGATTATATTATTTTAAATGCTGGCGGTTTTGCATTTGAAACGGAGCCTCAAGACAGTGCTAAAATTGATCTGATTTTTAAACATGTTAATAACAATTTTCAGGAACATATTAGTTTAGATGAGATCGCAGATAAGGTGAGCATGACGGTTCCTGCCTTTTGTCGCTATTTTAAAAAGGTAACAGGTAAAACATTTACAAAACTGGTTAACGAATATAGGGTCGTACACGCAACGAAGCTTCTATCCGAAAGCCAAATGAGCATTACAGATATAAGTTTTGAATGTGGATTCAATAATTTTTCACATTTCAATAAATTATTTAAGGAATTTACAGGGAAAAGTGCGTCTAAATATAGAGGTGAATTAAAGTTAATTCTTCAATAATAAATTTTTATAATTATGAATGAAAAAATTGATGTGGCAATTGCGTATTACACTAAGAAAGGTGATGACATTTTAAAAACGGTAAACTCTAAGAATAATTTAACGGCAGATGAAATTATAAGTTATGGTGAAGAAATGGCGATAATTGAATATAAGTTGACGGCTTTAGAGGTGGCAAAAGAGAATTAAGACTTCTACCAATCGGGTTTAAATAACAGAATTCTTTTCTTAGAATTTTATTTCTATATTTTCTAGTATCTATAAGTAAACGACTCTTACTTAACGGCTACATGCTCAGGGTCTCGTTTAGAACATTAAATACCCTTTTCTTTTAGATAAGTACTATTTTCCAACAGGAGTGCGATAAAGAGCTTCTATAAAGAAACCTTCTTCACTGAACTTCTAATCTTTAATATATTCTTCGCTATGAAGAGTTATATAGAATGACGAGGTATCAATTATATTGATGTCATCTAAATAAGTGCTAGGAATTAATTTAAACCTTGATGGTTTAAACCTAACGTGTCATATTTATTTTTAGTTGGGAAACAGCTAAAAAGCATACTTAAAATCTGACCACTAATAAACTAATTTTTCATAGCGAGTTCATAACTTACCCTCCCACTCTTCGTAAAACTGTTTTAAAAAACCTTCCATATATTTATGTCGGTCCAGAGCAATACGCCTACCCGTTTTTGTATTCATCTGGTCTTTAAGAAGCAAAAGTTTTTCGTAAAAATGATTTAGTGTTGGTGCTTTAGCCGCCTTATATTCGGCTTTAGTCATGTTGAGGTTTGGCTCAATTTCAGGATTATACAAAGGTCTATCTTTAAAACCACCATAATTAAAACAACGTGCTATCCCAATAGCACCAATAGCATCCAGACGGTCGGCGTCTTGTACCACTTCCATTTCTTTAGAGCTAAAAGCCAGATTTAAATCAAATGAATTTTTAAAAGACATGTTTTCGATAATCTGAGTTACATGTTCTATAATCTCACTATCTACATTATGCTTTAAAAGAAACGCACTAGCCACTTTTGGGCCAATGGTTTCGTCTCCATTATAAAATTTAGAATCTGCAATATCGTGTAATAGCGCAGCTAAACATACCACCGTTAGATCAACCGGTTCATTTTTAGCTATCAGTAAAGCGTTTTTGTACACTCGCTCAATATGAAACCAATCATGACCCCCTTCAGCATCAAAAAGTTCAGATTTTACGAAAGCTTTGGTCGCTTCAATAATAGCAACTGTTTTCATGTGTTTATAATTATTGTCTTTCAAAAGGTCACATGCAGTACGCTATTAATAATTCAGCTAGATGATAAAATTTTTAAAAGGCTCGTTTCATAAGTTGCTAAGCAGGATCGACCCATTTAAATTGAAACGAATTTTCTGGGATTTTTATACGTTCAGATAAGCGATACATTCGTGGCGGTAGTTTCATTAAATAATCTCTAGCTTTTTCAGCCTCTTCATTTAAACCAGAAATATTACCTAAATCCCATCGATCAATTAATTTTTGTAGAATATCAACATAATCATTAGAGGTATAAACACCAATACGTTGTGCCGTGTTAGAAAATTCTTCGAAAGCTGTGCCAATTTGGTCACCAGATTCTCTTAAAAAATGTGCTGGCATCGCAATTTTTCGTTTCATCATATCGTGAAAAGCCATCATCATCTGACTCGGATCTACAGTAAAAATACGCTCAACAAACTCTGAATACGCATGGTGGTGACGCATCTCATCTCCTGAAATAATTTTACACATCTTAGCGAGCTGTTTGTTTCCTTTTTGCTTCGCCATTTTAGCTACACGATTATGCGAAACATATGTTGCTAATTCTTGAAAGCTTGTATACACAAAGTTTTTATAAGGATCTCTATCTGTACCAATATCAAATCCATCACTAATTAGATGTTGCGTCGTCTTTTCAATTTCTTTCATGTTCACGCGCCCAGAAAGGTATAAATATTTATTAAGCACATCTCCGTGTCGGTTTTCTTCACCTGTCCATTGTCGTATCCAACGCGACCAGCCATTACCTTCTATTTGGTCTATACCTTCAACATCCATAAGCCAAGATTCGTAACTTGGCAAAGCCTCTTCGGTAATCATATCACCAACTAAGACCACCCAAAAATCATAAGGTAATTCTTTAGAAAGTGCTCTAATTTCTCTAACCTCTTCATAAAAAGATTCCTTTGTAGAGTCTGGCAAAAAATCTGTAGGTTGCCAAATTTCTTCAACAGGAATTAAGTATTTTTCAATGAGTGCATCTACATCTTTTTCGAGATGTTGCATGACTTCTAATCTTACATTTTTTAACGACATCTTGATAATTTATTTGATGGTTAATTTTCAATAGCTTCAACAATAGTTTGCTCAACTTGCCGAAATAGTTCGGTCTTATCCGTAAAGTTAATAATTTCTAAGGGCTTATGAACAGTAAATTTAATATGATTTCCTATTCCCATTGGGAATTTACCGTAGCGCAAAGTTTTCCAAGAATTATTAACCGTTATTGGAACAATTAATGCCGAAGGTATTTTTTTTATTAAAATTTCTAGTCCTTTAGTTTTAAAAGGTTTTGGTGTACCGTCTTTGCTTCGCGTACCTTCAGGAAAGATGACCGCTGCACGATTTGTAGATTCAATGTACTCACCAAACTTTATCATGGCTGGTAAGGCCTGACGCGGATTTTTACGATCTATTAAAACCGAACCTCCATGTCTTAAATTATAAGATACACTAGGAACGCCTTTTCCTAACTCCTTTTTGGAAACAAACTTAACATGATGTTTACGCATATACCACATTATTGGTGAAATATCTTGCATACTCTGGTGATTAGAAACAATAATTAAGGGCTTGTCTGTAGAAATGTCGTAAGGATTATAAAATGAAATTCTTGTACCTAAAACCTTAAGACATTGCATTAGAAAAAATTGCAAAGCATCTACCGTATTTTTTAGACCCTTGTAACCAAAGACTTTGAAGCCAAACCATTGTATTGGATGAAAAATGACTATACAAAGCCCAAAGCAAATAAAATAGAGGACCGACAATGGATATGCTAATAGTTTTTGCACTACAATTTATTTAGAGCATCAAAAATAACTAAAATCTTAAGGTTTGAAGATTTAATAAACAGTAATACATGGATTGTCCTAATAAGCACCCCTAATTAAAGGTATAAGTTTAAAACCAAAAAAACCACAAATTACTTCGTGGTTTTTTTACTTCTATCTTTATACTTCAGTGTTTCTTAACAATGCGCATTATAAGCATCCATAAGGTTTTCTGAGATTAATTCTGCGGGACGCCCTTCAATATGGTGACGCTCTAACATGTGAACCAATTCTCCGTCTTTAAACAAAGCCATACAAGGCGAGCTTGGAGGAAATGGCACCATGTGTGCTCTTGCCGCATCAACAGCCTCTTTGTCAACACCTGCAAACACAGTAACGATATGATCTGGATGCTTTGTATTTTCTAAACTCATACGAGCTCCTGGTCTTGCATTGGCTGCTGCACAACCACAAACTGAATTTACAACTACTAAAGTTGTTCCTTCTTTTGCAATTGCATTATTTACAGCTTCTGTTGTATGTAATTCTTCAAAACCAACCTTGGTTAAATCCTCGCGCATTGGTTTTACTAATTCTGGTGGATACATATTTTTTTAAATTTTTAATTAATCTAATTTGAATTGCAAAGATAATGAAAAATAGTGGTCAGAACTCAGTCTTCGGTTAGCAGTTTAAATGGTACTATTTTGGTTGTCAATGGTAACAAAAACTTAATATTATCTAGTAACAAATAGTATCTTTACGCGGAAAATTATAATGGTCATATTTTTGACCTCGTGAATCTGCTCAAAATCTATATAAAATTAAAAAGTTTAAGGTTAGCAGGTTTATACATTCATTAAATCAAATATAAAATATGAGTTTTGCAAAATGGATTGGTGGTGCTCTTGGTTGGTCTTTTGGTGGACCAATTGGAGCTATAATTGGATTGGCTTTAGGCAGTTTTGTCGATAATTTGACAGGTAAAGGCACACCTTTATTAGGCGAACGCCAAACAGAAAGAGGACAACGTGACCCTTACAGTCAAAGACCAGCGCAAAACAGACAGCAACGACCACAAACCCAATCGGGTGATTTTGAAGTCAGTTTGTTGATATTAGCATCAATAATTATTAAAGCCGACGGTAAACAAGATCAACGAGAATTAGATTTTGTACGTCAACAGTTTACTAATATGTATGGGAAAGATAGAGCCAATAAGGCTTTTGAATTGTTTAAGAACATTACCAAACAAAACATTTCTACACGCAAGGTATGTACTCAAATTAAGCAAATGATGGATCACGCATCACGTTTACAATTGCTTCATTTTTTATTCGGAATTGCAAAAGCAGATGGCATCGTCACTGAAGACGAATTGCGACAAATTTACACGATAACGGGTTATTTAGGGATTAGTAGCAGGGATTATGAAAGCATAAAAGCCATGTTTTATAACAGCAGTGATAATGCTTACAAAATTCTTGAAATTGATAAAACTGTTCAAGATTCTGAGGTCAAAAAAGCCTACCGAACCATGGCAAAGAAGTACCATCCAGACCGCGTTGGTCATTTAGGTAAAGAACATCAAGACGGTGCCGAAGCCAAGTTTAGGCAAGTGCAGGAAGCTTATGAGCATATTCAAAAGGAGCGTGGGTTTAAGTAAGTTTAGAGTCTCAGTTTACAGTCGTCCCCTCTTTCGATATTAAATTATACATAAAGAAGATTAGATATTTATTCGGAGGTGAACTCGATATTAGAGTCTAACGCATCATCATAACACATTGCTGTACCTTGGTAATCATTAGCATATTCAAAAGTAGATTTGTAGTCTTCGTACAATTCAGCGCTGGTATCGATAATACTGCGTGATTCATTTCGGTCATAGTTAAAAATCTCTGAGAAGGACTCATTATCTTCAATTGAGTTATGATTAATTTGCTTTATTAATACACCTACTTGGTTGTTGCCATCAGTGTTATCGTTTAAATCGTCGTCTTTACATGCAAAGCCTAATAATAATATGGGAATAAATAAAAATGGTCTTAATTTTATTACTTAAGTCACTCGACTAATAAAATAAATTGATAAAACTCATGCAATATATCCGTCTATATTCTTTGTGAGTACCCAAAAAATTAGCCTCTAAACAAAAAGAAATCTTCCTTCATATCTTCAATTTGTGCATCTTCGTTGGTAATGATATAGTCAATAGCTTTTGACGTGAATTCATCCCCTTTTTGAGTTAATGAAACGATGCTATTTTTAATATGAATCATATTATTTTTCTGAGCTAAATCTAGGACACTTTGAGACCGTACTTTTTGCCAGTTAATATGTTCGTTAAGGTGTTTTACATGGCGTTCAGATTCCTCATCATGATTCTTTAAGTGTAGCAAAAACGTAAGTAATGAGACTTCTATACGTTGCTGTCTTTCTCTATACATTACGGCTATAATTCCTTTTGTCGGAGCAAATAAATACACCAATAAAAAGACCAACCCAAGAACTGACGTAATAGAACCTGCAATGGATGCGTCTAGCCAATGCGCTACCCAATAGCCAAAGATGGCACTGAAAATTCCGAATCCAACCGCTAACCCTAGCATTTTCTTTAGATCTGTAGTCAATAAATAAGCCGCCGCCGCAGGAGCTATCATTAGCGCAACTACTAAAATCGCACCAACTGCATCAAATGCACCAACAGTAGTTACTGACGATACTGACATTAATCCGTAATGAATAATGGCAGGTGAAAACCCTAAGGACGCCGCTAAACCTCTATCGAATGTACTTACTTTTAATTCTTTAAAAAATAATATTAAAAGTGTAATTGTAATCAGTAGAATAGTGCCAATAATCCATAGTGATTTCGGACCAACATCTGTACCGCTAATAATTAAGCGATCAAACGGAGCAAAAGCCAATTCGCCCAATAAAACGGCATCGATATCTAAATGTACATCATTGGCATTTTTAGCAATCATAATCACGCCAATACTAAAGAGCGCTGGAAAAACCAAACCTATAGCCGTATCCTCTTTAACTAAACCTGTTTTTTGAATGTATTCTACCAAAACTACAGTTAATATTCCTGTTAAAGCCGCTAATAAAATAAGTACTGGCGAATTTAAATCTTGAGTAATGAAGAATCCAATTACAATTCCTGGTAAAATAGAGTGGCTAATGGCATCGCTTATCATGGCCATTTTTCTGAGTACTAAAAACGTTCCAGGAATAGCGCAAGCTGCGGCTACCAAACTAGCAATGAGCTGTATTTCGAGCTGTGCGTTACTCATCTTCTGTTTGTTGTTTAGTGTATAAGTTGGCAGCTGTATCAAAACCAACTTTTGTTAAATTCCACATACTTCCATTGAGCTGAACATAATCTTTATCTACTAATTTCTGAAGTGTAGAACGTGTATAACCTTGAAAATTATTTAAAAGTATTATAGCGTGTGGATGCGAAATATCCTCATGTGTTTCTGCAATATGATGCATAAAAGCTAAAGTTTTATGTAATTCTAAATCGCGACGATTCTTTATGAATCTTATTTGTTTGAATAGTAAACCTCGGCTAGGTGAAAAAATAAAAGAAAAGGCAACAAAGACTGCAGCAACCAACACAATTACTGGACCTGTAGATAAATTATTTTGACTCGCGCTTATTGCAGTACCAACAACTCCAGAAAAAGCACCGAAAATAGCGGCTAAAAACACCATTACAGCCAAGCTATTTGTCCATTGTCTTGCCGCTGCTGCCGGTGCTAAAAGCATAGCGCTCATTAAAACAACACCAACGGTTTGAAGCCCCAGAACAATGGCCAATACAATAAAACTTGTAATTAAAATATCAATGAATTTAGTATTGAAACCAAGGGTTTTTGTATAGTCTGCATCGAATAAAAGAAGTTTAAATTCTTTCCAGAAAACCAGCATTACTAAAAGACAAATTCCAGTGACAATAGCCATAGTCCAAACATCACTTTCTATCAAAGTCGCTGCTTGTCCAAATAAATATTTATCTAATCCGGCTTGATTGGCATTGGGTTGCTTTTGGATAAAAGTGAGCAATAGCATACCAAACCCAAAAAACAAGGATAGAATAAGTCCTAAGGCCGTATCAGATTTTAAATGGGTTTTGGTAACAATACCTCTGATCCAGAAGGTACCAATTAAGCCACTAATCAATGCTCCAAATAGTAAGGTGTTAGTGTCTTTTGCTCCAGTGATTAAAAATGCAATTGCAATCCCAGGTAGCGCAGCATGTGAAATGGCATCTCCTAGTAAACTTTGTCTTCTAAGTACTGCGAAACTACCAAGCATGCCACAGACCGCACCTAAAATTGCAGTTCCTAAGGTGATGGTTCTTAGTGTGTAGTCTGTAAAGACGAGTTCTATGTATTCTGTTAGATCCATTTGTCATTCTGTTCCGACGCTTCGGAAGTTCAGAATCTTAATTTTATTAGTTTGTTTTAGAATTACGCCTTTTTCAAGTCGTGACAACTTGCTTGCAGGCCTGTTCGTTTGTTTGTTTTTAGTTTAAGTTTTCCAGACCTCACAGGTTTTGAAAACCGGTGAGGTCATTTGCGTTTTCTAGCCCTTTAATGGTGTACAAACTTCTATCAAAAAACCATTAAGATCTCTTAAGCAACCTCCTTTTTGTCACCAAGATTTTCGTGCTATAGCCTCATATTGATTCGCACCCGCTATTAGAGCTGTTTCAAAATCATCTTTAATGTTTTCAGTCGTAAAGGCCATTTCAATCCCATTTGGTTTTCTATCTATTGAAAAAAATTCAAATCCTTTTAGGAAACTTGAATCTCTTAAAGAATTTGAGGCAAAGCGATTGTTGTCTCACTCGAAATAAGGTCGACGTAACTTGCTTCTGGTGTCATAACTTTCTTTTAAAACCCGAATGCTCTTTCGCAGAATTCCGTAGTTTTTTCAACATCTTGCACGTATAGAATGGTGTATGCATATTTCATCTTTAAAGTTTAAATTTATGTTTCTATAGGTCTTCGTCCATCTTCAGACTGATATTGTTTTTATTAGCAACCGTAATTACTGCTGGCTGCGACTGAAGACTGAAAACAGATTTTACTCCTGAATACTAACCTTATAATTTATCCCATAAGTCTTCGTCAGGTTATCATCATTAAAAATATCTTTAACAGGTCCTGTGGCAATTTTTTTTACATTTAAAAAGGTTACCCAGTCAAAATATTCTGGTACAGTCTGCAAATCGTGATGCACAACGATGACTGTTTTACCAGCTTTGCGTAATTCTTTTAAAATATTAATAATCGCAATTTCAGTTGAAGCGTCTACACCCTGAAAAGGTTCGTCCATAAAATAAATAGACGCATTTTGCACCAATGCTCTAGCTAAAAAAATACGTTGTTGCTGTCCTCCTGAAAGTTGACTAATCTGTCGATTTTTAAAGGCCAACATACCCACCTTTTCTAAGGCTTCTAGTGATGCTTTTTTTTCTTTTTGACCAGGTCGTTTTATCCATCCCAAACTTCCGTAAGTTCCCATCATTACAACATCTAAGGCTGTTGTTGGGAAATCCCAATCTACACTCCCTTTTTGAGGGACATAAGCCACTAATTGGCGTTGTTTGTCATAAGGCTTGTCGTAAATAGTAACACTACCAGCTATTGGTTTTAAAATACCCAATATAGCTTTTATGAGTGTGGATTTCCCTGCGCCATTTGGGCCGACGATAGCCATTAAAACACCTTCTGGAATTTCTAAATCGATATCCCAAAGTACAGGTTTGTAGTTGTAGGCTACGGTTAGATCGTCAACTTTTACTGCTATTTTATTCATTACTTAAGTGCGTTTACAATCGTATTCACATTATAGGTAAACATCCCGATATAAGTGCCTTCAAGAGTTCCTGCGTTTCCTAAAGCATCAGAATACAAGGTCCCTCCTATTTCTACGTCGTGACCTTTCGATTTTACGGCTGCTTGTAAAGCTTCAATGGTACGCTTTGGCACTGAACTCTCTACAAAAATTGCCTTAATTTTCTTTTCGATAATGAAGGCTGCAAGTTTTTGAACATCTTGCACACCAGCCTCTGTCGCTGTAGATAATCCTTGTAGGCCAACCACTTCAAAACCGTAGGCTTTTCCAAAATAATTAAAGGCATCATGCGCTGTTACTAATATGCGTTTGTCCTTTGGTAGCGTTTCAATGACCGATTTCACTTTGTTTTGAAGACGCTCTAATTCGGAAATATAGCTTACTTTATTGGCCTCAAACACCGCTTTATTTTTTGGATCTTTTTCAGATAAAATGACAGCTACTTTTTCAGCAAATTGCTTAAAGTAATCAATATCAAACCACACATGGGGATCATAGTTAGAGGCGAAATAATCTGAACCAATTAAGGTTGTTTCATCTAACTCATCTGCCAATGCAATTGGCGTTTTAGTTGCGCTTCCCATTTTTTCGAAAACTTCGACTAGCTTACCTTCTAAATGTAACCCATTGTAGAAAATGATATCTGCATTCACCAATTTTGAGACGTCTCCTTCACTAGCTTTATATAAATGCGGATCTACACCAGATCCCATTAAACCTTGCACATTTATAGAATCACCACCTATGTTTTTCACCAAATCCGTAATCATGGATGTCGTAGTCACCACATTTAATTTCCCGTTGTCTTTGATTTCGTTTTTACAATTGCTTAAAAACAATGCGCATAAACAAAATAAAACAAAACATTTTTTCATTAGTCTAAAAATTTATTGCGAAGGTACTATAAAAAATAGACGATTGTACTTAAAACCAACCCTTAAAGAGAACTCATTAATCTTTTTTTAATTATTCTAAATATATTTTTAGACAAATCTAAAAATATATTTATATTTGCGCAAAAATAAATATTTTGAATTTGAAAACACTTGTACTTCTATTAGGATTTAGCTTAGCTTTTGCCCAAAATAAAACGGTTAAAGGAGCTGTGATTTTTGAAAATGAACCCATACCTTATGCTAAGGTAAGCTTAAGTGGTATGGCAAATTACGCAACCTTTTCTGATGAAAACGGAAATTTTAAAATAGACTTGCCTTTCGGAACTTATAAAATAAAAGTAGCCTCACTAGGTTTAAAGGTAAGAACACAAACTGTTGAAATTAATAGTAACAATAGAAATGATTTAAAAATTATTTTGGTTGAAGATTTGTTCGGCTTAGATGAAGTTGTCGTCAGTGCCACCAGAAACCGCGTCAATAAAAAAGAAGCACCAATAATTGTTAACACACTTGGCGAAAAACTAATAAATGCTACACAAGCTTTGACAGTTGCAGAGAGTTTGAATTATGCGCCAGGCGTGCGTGTAGAAAATAACTGTCAAAATTGTGGATTTACACAAGTGCGTTTAAATGGCTTGGACGGAAGCTATTCTCAAATTCTTGTGAACAGTCGTGCGGTTTTTAGTGCCTTAAGTAGCGTCTATGGTTTAGAGCAAATTCCAACACAAATTATAGACCGCGTGGAAATTGTGAGGAGTGGTGGCTCCGCTTTGTTTGGCTCAAATGCTATTGCGGGAACGGTGAATATTATTACCAAAGACCCCGTTTTAAATACTTGGGAAGTGGGTAGCTATTTAGGTTTAATTGATGGTGACACACCAGACCGTGTTCTTAATTTTAACGCTTCTTTGGTGTCGGACGATTTAAAAAGTGGTGCTACATTTTATGGAATTCATAGAGATAGGGACGAATGGGATGCCAATGGCGATGGTTTTACGGAAATGGTACAACTAAAGAACACGACTTTTGGCACAAAATTCTATGTGAAACCAACAGACTTAAGCAGAATTACGGTTGATGCGACCGTTTTAAACGAATACAGACGTGGTGGCGACCGCTTAGATTTGTCACCACACTTTACCGATATTACTGAAGAGTTAACGCACAATACCATTATGGGTGGCGTTAGTTATGATTTTGAAAATGAAAAAAACACCCATAATTATTCCATTTACAGTTCCGTACAATACACAGACCGCGATAGTTATTATGGCGGACTTGGTGGCGGAAGAACAGCGCAAGACAGCCTTACCGCACTTAACGCTTACGGCACAACTAAGGACTTGGCTTGGGTAAATGGGTTTCAGTTTACTAAAAAATTCACAAGAGATGTGCTTACTACAGGAATTGAGCACAATATGAGCAGTACCGAAGATTTTATTAGCGGTTATAATAAGTTGATAGACCAAGACGTGAATTCAACGGGTATTTATGCGCAATACGAATGGAAACCAAACACTAAGTTTTCGGCATTAATTGGGTCGCGATTAGATTATGTAAATGTCGACGGCATCTATAAAATAGGTGATATTGAGCGAGTCGTTGACATTTCGCAAACCGCATTAAACCCCAGATTAACAGTAGCGTACACCTTTAATGACGACTTAAAATTTAGAGGTGGTTATGCCAGAGGCTTTAAAGCGCCACAAGCTTTTAATGAAGATTTGCATATCTCTTCCGTTGGTGGCGAACCGAAATTTGTGATTCTTTCAAACGATTTAAAGCCCGAATATTCAAATGCATTTACCGGGTCTTTTAATTATACGAAAGATTTTAATACCACACAGACCAATTTTTTAATCGAAGGATTTTACACCAATTTAGTTAACCCATTTACACTTGTAAATACTGGTGTTCAATTTGATAATGGTTCTATTTTAGAAGAAGTGCGTAATGGAGAAGGTGCTCGCGTTTATGGTGCTAATTTTGAATTTGGTGTATCACCTTCAAAAAAATGGTTGTTTCAAATTGGTGGTACTTTGCAACGCTCAGCCTATGAAAGCGACCAAGTTTTGTTTGAAACTGACGGGTCTAACCCAAATGAAAACGATATCTTGATTTCAGAATTTGTGCGCAACCCAAACGTTTATGGTTACCTTAACACCAATTGGACGCCGAGTAAAAAGTTTAGTGTATCCGTAACAGGAACCTATACAGGCGAAATGATTGTACCTCTAGTGGTAAGCGATAGTGGCTTTTTAAGTCTGAATGAAAGTCCGACCTTTTTTGATATGAATATGAATGCCGAAACCCATTTTGATTTTTTTGAAGATTTTCAGTTAACTTTAAACGCTGGCGTTAAAAATATATTCAATAGTTTTCAAGATGATTTTGATGTTGGTCCGACACGAGATTCAGACTACGTTTATGGACCAGCTTTGCCGCGCACATTTTTTATAGGCGTCACTATTGGTAAAATGCATTAAATGAAGTATTCTATATTTATTTTACTGTTTTGTTTTTCAACGCTAGCGTCTGCACAAAAGTCAGCAGTGAATTGGTTAAGTTTTGAAGACTTAGAGCAAGCCTTACTGACCGAACCCAAAAAAGTAATGATTCATTTTTATGCGGATTGGTGTGTGTATTGTAAAAAAATGGAAAAAGTCGTTTATACAAAGCCTAAAATTGAAACCGAATTATCAGCCAATTACTACGCTGTAAAATTTAATGTAGAATCTAAGGATACCATTCTGTTTGGTGGGAAAAAATTTTTAAATTTGAATGTTGGAAAAAAACGCGCGGCATACCATCAAATTGCCGAGTTATTAGCTGGCCAAAACGACCAAGAATTAACCTTGCCAGCAGTCGTGTTTCTAGATGAAGCGTTTACTATCGAAAAACGTTTGTTTCGTTATATTACACCAAAAGAGCTGCTGGTCCTTTTGCAAGAATAAAGTCTATGATAATTACCCTTACAGAAGAAAATTATTTAAAAGCCATTTTTCATTTGAGTCAAAAAAGTGAAGGAGAAGTCAGCACGAATGCCATTGCAGAACAGATTGACGCTAAAGCTTCTTCGGTAACCGATATGCTAAAAAAATTGGCTGAAAAAAATCTTATTACCTATATCAAATACAAAGGTGTAAAACTGACTGAAAACGGCAGATTAACAGCAGTCGATATTGTCAGGAAACACAGACTTTGGGAAGTCTTTTTGGTTGATAAGTTGAATTTTTCTTGGGATGAAGTTCATGATATTGCTGAACAATTAGAACATATAAAATCGCCAAAATTAATCAACCAATTAGATGCTTTTTTAGATTTCCCAACTTACGATCCTCATGGTGATCCCATACCGAATAAAGAGGGTGAAATTGTGAAGACTAACAAAATTATGCTCTCTAAGGCAACTGCTAACGCAGATTATACTTGCGTTGGAGTTTTAGATTCATCTTCAGATTTTTTAAAGTACTTAGATAAACACCAAATTGGTCTGGGTACAGATATTTTAGTTGTAGATAAGGAAGATTTTGATCAATCCATGACGATTACTATAAGGGACAAAACTATGATTATGTCTAAAGCTATTACCAATAATATTTATGTGAAAAAGGTTTAGTCCGCTCTCATCAACTGCCAATTAAGCTAAAAGCACCTTTAACCAATACTTTGTCGGTTTTCTTTAAGGCCTTAAAATCCTTTAATTCGGTAAAGCCATTCGCGGTTTTAACGGCTTCAACTTTCACTTGTTTAAAATAGAAATTAGCATCCTTTTCTTCATCTAACACCAAAATATAGGCGTCATTTTCTAGGCTAACAAAAGCGTTTTCGGG
>JAWUVW010000034.1:0-34332 GCA_034112185.1 Flavobacteriaceae bacterium
ACATTAACTATGGTAGTACCCTATTTCTGGTCCTTTTAAGATAAAAAATGATGTCTCTTGGGATGTCTTTGGCGCATAGACTTGCAAGATTAGCTTTATAACGAAGGCAATCTCATTAATTGTTTAATACCCCAAGTTCTGTATGTGCGTGCGCATATTTTAATAATTCATTAAGTTTTAATTACAGATACTTTAACAGAAGTCCATAAGTGATAAAGGTAGGCTTATGACGAGAAACACTAATTTATAGTACAAGACATTAAAACAAATCTAACTCATTCCTATTGTCATATTATTTTTAAAAGTAGGTTTACACAAGATTCTGAGGCTGTAAGCAGCCCTAAAGACATCTCAAAACTATCTTTTTTAGACGGTACCATATTTCTGCGTCATAGAGATGTTGATATGCCAGCTTACATTCATGGAAATAGCTCCGAAAAAATATTTCTGATTATATTAAATGGTGGCTCGGGAGGTATTGGATTATCCTATCTTACGAATACCATTAAAAGTGAAATTGAATAAGAATATACAGTGGTCTATTTTGACCTAATAGGGTCAGGAATGGCCCAAGGCAGTTATTCTGAAAGAGGCATAAACATTGTCATCATGGCAGAAGATATTTTAGCACTTGTCAAGGTTCTTAAATAAAAATAGGGCAGTAACTCTCGGTTTTTCTTATGGGACATAGTTGGGGCGGTACTCTTGGACCTGCAACCCTATTAAAAGATCAAAGTGATTTCCTAGGGTGGATCGATGTCGATGGGGCACATAATACCAAAGATATTTACGCCGCACCTCACTAATTTTAGAAGAGCCGCAACAGAATCAATTGAAGCTGGTAATAACATTGATTACTGGGAAGGTGTGATCGATATAGTTAACAATGCCCCCCCCAAAAATATAATGAGGATGATATACCAAAATTGAACAGTGAAGCCTTTGAAACTGTACTTCAGGATGCTGGTCTCATAAATAAAAACGTAGAAAGCGATGATAATACGATTTTTAAATATAATCTATTGACATTGTTTAGGAATAGGCAACATACACAATTCATTTTAGATTCAGATTTATTTCAAAATATAAATTTTAAAGATCGGCTTTCAGAAATCGCCATACCAGCCATAGTACTTTTGGGCAAACACAATATAGTAGTGCCTATCCAATTTGCACAAGATTCCTATGACAATTTAGGGTCTAACCAAAAAGAATTAGTAATTTTTGAAAAATCTGGGTATTCTCCTAGGTCTACTGAACCTGATTTATTTGCGGATAAAGTCGTTGCCTTTATAAACCAGAATAAGTAGGTTCTTTATCTCATCTATTACAGGATGGGTAATGTGTGTAGAATAAAATTATCTATCAACATCAATAAACACATTACCAGTAACGAGTTTGTTATTAATATCCACACCGTTAAAATTACCTTTTGACTTCGTTTTAGTATCTGTAAAGTCCTGCGCTTTAACATAGATTGAAACCTTTTGTAAGTGAAACATTCCAGATATAGAGAAATCGAAATTTAAAATCTGACCTTTGTTTAAAACGCTAATTGCATCGTCTTCAACGATTATAGAATTATTAAGACTAATAATATTAAAGTGATACTTTTCTATTTTTAGTTTCAATGTATGGCTAGTTTGTTCTAATTCAAAATTAAAAATGTAATCCCCTGAAATACTCATTAAGACTTGAGCGTACGGACTTTTTTTTGAGAACAATAAAGGGTTTTTTCTAATATTACTTTCTACAACTGTTCGATTTTTATTTAATTCTTGACAAATAATTGGGTCGAACGATTTATCATTTGCTTCCTCTTCAATTTCAGCTTTAGAATTGTATTTTTTCAAAATCATTTTTCCGGCTATAGCTCTATCATATTTGTCAAAACCTGAATATGTTCCGACAAGGTAATGGCGTTCAATAGGTGACGATTTACCAATAAAAAAGATGAAATTCGCACCCTCACTTTTCTTATTTCCTAGGTAATATTTGGTATCAAAGTGCACAAAATCTTCACTGTGGGTTATATTTCCGAAAAAAGTATAAGCACCTTTACTGCCATAACCATCATACGCATATTGCGCCTCAATGGTTTTCCAATCATTATAAATAACCATTTGGCCTTTGGTCATTTTATTGTATTCCCCAAAATAATAACAGACATAATAATAGTCTTCTAACGTACGACCCTTTTCGAGTAATTCTAATTGTTCAACTCTTTGCTTGCTTGAAAACAAGTCACTTTTAATAAATTCATCTATGTTTTTGTAACCAACATAATTAAAAAACAATAGCTTATAATCTCTACTAAGTTTTATAACAGGTTTTCCAGATGAAGCTTCTCTATCTTTATTATAAAGGTATTTTCCATTTACATAGCCTCTTAATATAAGTTCTAGATCATTCTTTAAATTTGGTTTTTCAGGGTCATAATTGCCAAAGCCATATAATTGAGAATCATTATAATTTATTGGAATATTGTGGGATAACTTAAAATGAGATATAACGCTGTTTAATAATGTGTTAAATACATGCTTTGTTAGCAATAAGGTTTCGTTATTATGAATTATCTCATTTTCCATATACTTCCAGTTTAATTAATAGGAATTACTAATATATAAATAAATATTTGGAAGAGTATATTTGGAAAATCAATAAGTATAATTTTAACCTCATAACTAACTAAAGAAAATATTAAAATGACACGAAATTTATTATTATTAGTCCTTTTTATTCCATTTTTCGCATTCTCTCAAAATGTAACGGTAAGCGGTAATGTAAAAGATTCTTCGGATGCACTATTAGGAGTCAATGTTATTGAAAAAGGAACTTCAAACGGAACAACAACCGATGAAAATGGAAACTACACTATAATTGTTAATAAAGGAGCTACCATTGTTTTTTCATATTTAGGATTTAAAACAAAGGAGGTTGTGGTTAACGGACAATCTAAAATTGATGTAGTACTCGAAGAGGATGCGGCACAATTAGATGCTGTATTAATTAAAGGGTTTGGCAATGTCATTGGGCGAGCAAGACGAAGAGCAGAATCTGTGCAATCAATTCCAGAATCTGTTGTCACCTTTACCGCAGAAGATATAGAAACTAAAGGAATTAATAATGTACAAACATTCACTGACCAAATACCTAATGTTAATTTTACAACGTCTCAAAATGTAGGAAATAATTTTATAACGGTAAGAGGGATTTCACAAATTAGAAATGGAGACGCTCCAATTGCATTTGTTATTGATGGCGTAACATTACCAGACGCCAATTTATTAAATCAAGAGTTATTTGATGTTGCTTTAATTGAAGTTGTAAAAGGACCTCAAGGTGCATTATACGGTAAAAATGCCATTGCAGGTGCGATAAATATAGTCACAAATGAACCTACCAATACTTTTAAAACTAAGGTTAACATTGGTTATGCAAATGGAAATTTATTGCAAACTCAGTTATCGTCTACAGGTCCTCTTATCAAAGACAAGTTATTCTATCGTGTATCTGGTTCATATAAGAAAGGGGACGGCTTGCTAAATAATGTTACTTTAGATAAGGCTCCAGATTTCATGGAAGATTTAACAGTAAGAGCACAGTTAAAAGCTAAATTATCTTCGAATATTACGGCAACACTAACTGGACAGGTAATTGATACTGAAGCTGGTGCGCTTTATTATGCAGCGCCGACTAATGGAAGCGCTAAAATAGCACCTGATGATTATGATAATATGGCTATCATAGCAGATCAAGAAGGATTAGGAACTCTAAAAAACACGTACGGTAATTTAAAAGTCGATTTTGATTTAAATAAAATTAAATTAACGTCACTAACAACCATTAATAAAGCTGATAGAAACGCCTTTGGAGATTTAGACTTCACACCTGCAGATGTATTAAGACAAGATCAAGATAGTAATACAGAATCCTTCAATCAAGAAATTCGTTTAGGTTCTGTAAGTGATGAAAACACGAAACTAAACTGGGATCTAGGTTTGTTTTACCAAAATCTAGACAAAACACTAATAACGAGAGCTTCAGCAGATTTTGGTTTTTTTGCACCACCATTTGAGCCAACAGGGACCCAAAGTCAACTTGCGATAGGTGATTTTACAAATACGTATAAAACCTTTGCCGTATTTGGCTTTGTAGACTACAAGTTGACAAACAAATTAACGGTATCCGCAGGACTTCGCTACGATAATGATGATATTAGTCAAGAGAATCGAAGTGAAGGTACAAACCCACAAAGAACAGATACACAATTACAACCAAAATTTTCTTTAGCATTCCAAGCTACTAAAAACATGATGATGTATGCTAATTATGGAAAAGGCTATAGAACAGGTGGTTTTAACCAAGGTGAAACTGTACGTTATAATACTTCCTTTAATCCTGAAATTACAGATAACTACGAGATCGGTATTAAAAATTCATATTGGAATAACCGTTTTATACTTAATATTTCTGCTTATTATACTGATTTTACTGATCAGCAATTATATGCTTTAGTTTTAGATGGTGGTGCTGGCCAAATTCTTATTGGTAATTTCAATATAGCGGAAAGTGAGTCTTATGGTTTTGAAGCAGATATGCGATTTAGAGCAACAAATTGGTTAGACATATTAGCTAGCTATGGTTCTAGTAAATCTAAAATTGTAAATGGTACTTCTACAGTAAGTACAGGTGCCAATGAAACTATTGATGTGTCTGGTAATGCAACACCACTAGTACCACAAGACAGTTATAACTTTGGTTTAGAATCTAGTTTTAGTCTTACGGAAAAAATAGATTTTAACAGTAATATTAATTTAGAAGGTACAGGAAAAATGTACTGGCATGAAGATAATGCAGCTGTATCTCCAAGATATAGCCTTTTAAATGCCAGAATTAGTTTCACATTTAGTGATGCCTTTACTGTCGGGATTTGGGGAACAAATATTACGGAAACCCAATACATAACTGAGTTTTTTGACCAGACATTCTCTAATGGAGGTTCAGATTTAGCATGGTTAGGGCAACCAGCAGCTTATGGTACAACACTAGCTTATAAGTTTTAATCAGTAGTAATGAAGTGTTAATTTTTAATTAATTTTTTAAGTGAATTAATGTGAATACTAAGCCACTAAAAAAAATTAGTGGCTTTTTTAATCAAACTTTATAAATATATATTATGAGAGTTGCAACAGATATAGGAGGCACTTTTACAGACCTTGTATGCTTAGAATTTGATAAAAAGACCGGCAAACCGTCAGGAGTAGTTGTAGCAAAATCCGATACAACACCTTCCAATTTTGAACAAGGCATATTTGATACTATTGAAAAAGGGAATATCGACCTCAAAGAAATAGATTTTTTTGCACATGGCACTACGGTGGTCATTAATGCTCTAACAGAGCGTAAAGGCGCAAAAACAGCCTTAGTAACTACAAAAGGGTTTAGAGACGTATTAGAAATAGCACGTTGTAATAGACCAGATTTATTCAATTTTAATTTTGTAAAACAGCCACCTTTTGTACCGCGCTATTTACGATTTGAAGTTGAAGAACGCATGAATTATAAAGGGGAAGTTATTAAAGCATTAAACACTGCAACTCTAAAAGCAATTATTAAAGCATGCAAGGAAGAGGATGTAGAATCTATTGCTGTATGTTTATTACACGCCTATAAAAATCCTATACACGAAATTGAATTGTTAAAGGAATTGGCGACGTTGACTTCCGATATTCAAATTATTGCTTCGCATCAAGTTACTAGGGAATGGCGAGAATATGAGAGAACAAGTTCTACAGTTTTATCGGGATATGTTCTGCCTATTGCGAAAAAATACTTGAATAATTTAGAAACTAAGTTGAAAGTAAGAGGTCTGAGAAATCCACCTTATATTATGCAATCTAATGGAGGAATAACAACTATAAATGATGTGAAGTCTAATCCAATCACTATGGTAGAATCGGGGCCTGCAAGTGGTGTTTTTGGAGCTATTGCATTAGGAAAAGTGATTGATAAAAAAGACTTAATTGTTTTAGACATAGGAGGGACTACCGCAAAATGTGCTCTAGTCGAGAACGGACAAGTCAAAATAACAACCAATTATAAAATTGAACATTCAAGAACAGAAGCTGGTTATCCAATCCAAACACCTGTTATTGATATTGTCGAAATAGGTAATGGTGGCGGTAGTATTGCATGGATAGATAAAGGAGGTAAAATGCATGTTGGTCCTAAAAGCGCAGGTGCCATGCCAGGACCAGCAGCTTATGGGCGCGGTGGAAAAAGTCTGACCACCACAGATGCCAACATTATTACAGGCAGAATTCATCCAGATTATTTTTTAGGCGGCGAATTAAAACCCGATTATGCCAGTATTACTAAAGCGGCTAAGCCACTCTGTGATAAACTAAATGGCACCAAAAGCGATATAGCAAAAGGAATTCTGCGAATTGCCAATGCCAATATGATTAATGCATTAAAATTGATTTCTGTTAATAAAGGGTATGACCCGAGAGACTTTACAATGATGGTTATTGGTGGAGGTGGCGCAATGCATGGATCGGACTTAGCAAGAGAATTACAAGTAGCAGAGTTAATAATTCCACCGCATGCAGGTGTATTCTCAGCCTTTGGTATGCTCATGTCAGATATTAGAAGAGATTATATTAGAACGAATGTCTTAACCCTTTCCGAAAATCAAAAAAACACAATTGTCTTAACGTTTAATGATATAAAGGCTGAAGCGATTTTAAATTTTAAGATTGATAAAACGCCTTCAGAACAAGTAAAGTTTACCCATTATGTTGATTTGCGCTATGCAGGACAAGAGCATTATGTAAAAGTATTGATAGATGAGGTGTCTCAAGAAACCGCCTTAGACGATATCATCAATCATTTTCATAAAGTGCACAAAAAACACTATTCATTTCAATTAGATACTGTTGTCGAATTAGTAAACTTTCATTTAGTCGCTGAAGTGGAAGTTGATAAGCCAGACTTCCCAAAACATAAGATAACCGGTCGCGCCTTTGAAGATGCCATTTTCGATACCAGAGATGTAGATTTTGACGATTTAGGTATTTGTGCTACACCTTTTTTTCACAGGCATTTATTAGAACCAAACATGGCGTTTAATGGCCCTGCTATAATTGCAGAAAAGGCTACTACAACAGTAGTTACGTCTTTGCAGACAGTCAAAGTGGATGACTATGGGAATTTAATTTTAACACTACAAAAGTAATAATCATGGAAAAATTCACTTTAGAAATTATTCAAGATGCGCTAGTAGCGGCAGGTGATGAAATGTTTCAAACATTACAACGTACTAGTATGAGTCCAATCATATATGAGTCCTTAGATTATGCTGTTGGTGTTACAGATCGTAAAGGAGAATTATTAGCACAAGGTAATGGTGTCACTGCTTTTTTAGCAGCTTTAGATTCGGTGGTACGAGCGACCTTACAAAAATTTTCAGGTAAGAATGCTTTAAAAGAAGGGGATATCGTTATTGCAAATACACCTTATGCAGGTGGAGGTACACATTTATCAGATGTTTCCGTGGTATATCCTGTTTTTTATAAAAATGAATTAGTAGCATTTACGGTGAACAAGGCGCATTGGACAGAATTAGGAGGTACTTTTCCGGGTTCAGTATCCACTATTGCAACAGAAATTTATCAAGAAGGTCTACATTTTCCATTTATAAAAATAAAATCCGAAGGAAAAATTAACGAGGCTATTATAGACCTAATTAAAGCTAATGTAAGGCTTCCAGAAAGTACTTTAGGCGATTTATATGCTGGAATCGCAGCGGCAGAAGTCGGAGCAAAGCGCGTCATTTCTATCATAGATAAATACAGTTTGGAAACCTATAAAAAGGCAAAAGATGATTTTCTGGCATATGGTGAACGTATGTGTATCGAAGCTTTAAAAGAAATTCCGAACGGTGTATACGAAGGTGAAACGGAAATAGAGGACAATGGTTTTGGTGAAGGTCCTTTTCCTATAAAAGCAAAAATCACGGTTACTGACACCGAATTTATAGCGGATTTTAATGGCTCACATCCACAGGTAAAAGGCGCCACTAATTTGTCCTTTAGTGGATTGGTTACAGGCTGTAGGAGTTTGTTTAAAGCGATTACCACGCCTAGTATGGATGCCAATGGAGGCGCTTTTAGACCTATGAAAGTCCTCTGTGACCCAGGTACAATTGTAAGTGCAGAAGCTCCTTCGGCAGTATCTGTATATTATGAAGTTTTAATTACGGCGATAGACCTTATTTGGAAAATATTAGCACCTTTAATTCCTGATAAATTACCTGCAGGACATATGCGTTCTGTATGTGCAACATTCATTTCAGGCATTCATCCAGATACCAATCAGTTTTATATACAAGCCGAACCTTTAGCTGGCGGCTGGGGAGCTTCTGCAACCCATGATGGTAATAGAGGCCAATTATCTTGTGGAAGTGGAGAATCATATAACATACCAATTGAAATAAGAGAAATGCGCTATGGTATTCAAGTAGAACAGTATGCTTTTCATAATGAAGGTGGTGGTTATGGAGAATTTCAAGGAGGCAATGGACAATATTTAGATTATAAAATTGTATCAGATGGTGCACATATTACTGCCGCTTTCCTTGGAGAAAAGACAAAAACTTGGGGAATGAAAGGTGGCCATGATGGATCCTACAATTACTTCATGATTCTAAAAAAAGATGGCACAAAACAGAGACACAGTTTAGGAACAAATATCTATTTAGAAAAGGGAGATGTTGTAAGATGTGTTACAGCGACAGGAGGCGGATATGGGCAAACAAAGCAACGCCCTAAAGCGCAGGTCTTATTAGATGTTAAAAACGGTTATATCAGTAAAAAAGAAGCACAAGAATTTTATCAAATTTAAAATGGAAATAAAAAAAATAACATTCCCATTACCAGAGGAACATTATAATAAAACCTTATTTGGGTTTGTAAATGAAAAGGTTGACTTTGAATTTGGTACAGTGTTTTTAAAAAAAGGCACACGAATTCCTGAAAAAGGATTTACGAAACATTCTAGTCACGAAATTTCGATAATTCAAAAAGGAAACATAGAAATGCTTAATGAAGACGGTTCTATAAAAGGACATTTACAAGAAGGGGATGTTGTTTATATTGAAGCTTTTGAATCTCAAGCTGGAAATATATTGGAGGATACAACTATTATTTACACATTAATTAAATAAAAAATAGATGGAAAACAATCAAAATACGACCAAATGGTATAGTCTTGCTGGAGTATGGTTTGGAGGGATTGTAAGTGTGCCTGCTTTATTAGTTGGGAGTACCTTAATAGCGTCCCTTAGCTTTAATTACTCAATTTGGGCAGGATTAATAGGCTTTAGTTTTGTTGTTCTATTTATGTCTCTATTGAGTGTAGCTGCTGTAGAAAAAAGAAAAACTACCGTTTCATTAGCATCAAGCAGTTTTGGAGAAACTGGTGCACGCATAATAGTAGGCTTAGTTATTGGATTATCTACTTTGGGCTGGTTTGGCATTCAAAGTAATATTGCAGGAGCTTCTTTTTCAAAAATATTAGTTGAAATGAATGGTCCTGAAATCCCAATATGGATCTCTTCTGTATTTTGGGGAATTATTATGGTATTAACAGCCGTATTTGGGTTTAAATACTTAAAATGGCTGAATTATATAGCGGTACCAGCGATCGTTTTATTGCTTATATATGGACTAATTATAACATTTAAAACCCATAGCTTTCAAGAGGTAATAGACTTTACACCAAAAGAAAAAATGCCCTTATTACAAGCCATTGGTTTTACAATTGGTTTCATATCAGTTGGTGGTGTTATTTCACCAGATTATAATCGTTTCGCTGCAACAAAAAAAGATGCCATTTTAGGATCTATTTTTGGGATTATTCCTTCGGCTCTTTGCTTATTGGCAATAGGAGCTATATTAGCTATTACACAGGGTACATATGATATTGTAGAAATATTTTCAACTTTAGGATTTCCATTTTTTGCAATGTCTATTCTTATTCTAGCCACTTGGACCTCTAATGTGATGAATATTTATTCTTCTGGATTAGCGTTTAATAATCTTTTAAAGCTAGGAGATAAAAATCGTTCAAAAACAACTTTAATCGTAGGGCTAGTAGGCATTATGTTAGCAGCTGTTGGCATACTATCTAACTTTATGAATTTTATTAGCATTTTAACGATAACAATTACACCCATCGCTGGTGTTATGCTATCAGATTATTTTATATCTAAAACCTACCAAGAAACCCCTAAAAAAGTGAATTGGATAGGTATTGTATCATGGATTAGTGGTGTTTTAGTAATGCTAATGATGACCTCTCAAATTAAAAACATATTAGGAATTATTGTAGCCACTGTGGTTTATTTCATGCTTCAAAAAATCATTAAAAAATAATGCGAAAAATTAATATAACAGATATAGAGTCCATAGCATTAGGTTCAACCATCTTGGGAACTGGCGGAGGTGGAGATCCTTATATAGGAAAGCTTTTAGCAAAGGAGGCAATTAATACATATGGGGACGTGTCCTTAATTAGTGTTGATGAACTAAAAGATGATGCGCTAGTAGTGCCTATTGCCGCATTTGGAGCTCCCATGATTCTTGTTGAGAAATTATTTTCTGGAGATGAATTTATTAAAGCTTTTGAAATGATGGAAAACTATCTTGGAAGAAAAATTGATGCGGTTATGCCTATAGAAGCTGGTGGTTTAAATGGTATAATTCCATTTTCTATTGCAGCGCAAAAACGAATCCCTATTGTAGATGCCGATGGTATGGGTAGAGCTTTTCCAAGATTAGAAATGACCACATTTACCTTACACGATATTCCTGCTTCACCAATTACACAAGCTGATGAGAAAGGGAATAGAAACGTATATCATACCATAGATAATGTATGGGGAGAAACCTTACTAGGCGCTACGACCATACAAATGGGAGGTAGTTGCGCTGTTGGTTGTTATCCAATGAGCGGGCTGCAAGTTAAAAAAGCGGCTGTTCACGGTATAGTTTCTTATGCGCAACTGCTTGGAGAATCCATTTTAAACGCGAAAGAAAAAAATAAAAACCCATTAGATGCTTTAATAGAAAACGCTTCTGCAATACAACTATTTACAGGTAAAATAAGTGATATTTCTATTAAAATTGATGGACGCTGGAATAAAGGAGTTTGCGAAATCATTGGCTTAGATGAAAATCAAAACTCAAAAATGGAATTAGATTTTCAAAATGAATTCTTATTAGCTAAAAAAGATGGTCAACCCGTGGCCATTACACCAGATTTAATTGTGTTAGTTGATGCAGAAAATGCCCAACCCATCACTGCAGAAACTATCCAATATGGTACTCGTGTTGTTGTATTAGGAATGAGAGCGGATGCCCAATGGCGAACGTTAAAGGGTATTGCATTAGGTGGTCCAGAAAAGTTTGGTTATAAAGAAAGTTACACCCCAATCGAGGAATTAAATAAATAGAAGTCATATGCAGTATAAAATAGGAGTTGATGTTGGAGGTACAAATACAGATGCTGTTTTAGTTTCATTCGACAATAAAATATTAGCAAAAACAAAACAAACGACAACTTTAGATGTTAGTAGCGGTATAAGAAATGCCATTAAAAAAGTACTTTTAGATGCTAACATTCCTAAAAGAGATATCAAATACATAATGCTTGGCACGACGCATTGTACTAATGCCCTTGTAGAGCGAAAGGAATTAAATAAAGTTGGTGCTATTCGTATAGGTTTACCTGCAAGTAGCGCTATACCTACGATGACAGATTTCCCTGAAGACTTAAAAACTATTTTAGGGAAACATTTATATATGGTTCATGGAGGTTATGAATTTGACGGCAGATTAATTAGCCCCTTAGATGAAGACGAAGTGAAAGCCTGTCTTCTTAAAATGAAGAGCGAAATAGAATCATTGGCCATCACAGGAATTTTCTCTAAAACATCACCAGATCAAGAATTACAGGTGGCCACTTGGGCTAAAGACATCTTAGGAGAACATATAAGAATAAGCTGCTCACACCAAGTTGGTGGTTTAGGATTATTAGAACGTGAAAACGCTGCAATTCTTAATGCAGCATTGCAAGGTGTAGCCTTAAAAATGGTGAATGCTTTTAAAGAAACGGTGACCCATTTAGGATTATCAGCTCAATTATTTATTGGTCAAAATGATGGTACATTGATGTCATTAGACCAAGTACAAGATTTTCCTGTACTTACAATATCCTCGGGTCCAACAAATAGTATCCGAGGGGCAGGAGCTCTATCTAATGTCGAAAATGGAGTTGTTATAGATGTTGGTGGTACAACGTCCGATGGAGGTGTATTGGTTAATTTTTTTCCTCGAGAAAGTACACAAGCGGCTCAAATAGGAGGTGTGCTCACAAATTTTAGAATGCCAGATGTTGTTGCTGTAGGTATTGGAGGTGGTACGATTGTTAGATTTAAAGACAGAAAATGTTATTTAGGTCCAGATTCGGTAGGTTATAAGCTAAAAGAAAAAGCCATTGGGTTTGGTGGTGATACCTTAACGCTTTCTGATTTCTATTTAGCTAATAATCAAATAGATATTGAAGGTGCTTTAAACGAACAAAAGCTAAAAGAAGCTATAGAAGACAGTGCTCAACTGCCTTATTCAGAAGCTATAACATTAGTAAAACAACACATACAATTAGCTATCGAAAAATTAGTAGATAAATTAAAAACCGATGTAAAAGAAATTCCTGTTGTAGCGTGTGGCGGTGGCGCTTTTTTATTACCAAAACAAATTGAAGGCGCCTCAAAAGTATTATTTCCAGAGCATTTAGAAGTCGCCAATGCCTTTGGTGCTTGTATTGCTCAAATTAGTAGCGAAGAAGAAAAGGTGGTTAATACAATGCAAAATGATGAAAAGCAAGAGTTAGAAAAACTACTATCGAATGTTGAAAATAAACTACTAAAAAATGGGGCTTCTAAGGATAGTATTAACATTTTGATAAAAGAATCCACGCCATTGGCATATCTACCCGGAGCTGTTAAATTAAAAGTAAAGCTTTGTGGAGATTTAGTTTTTTGATTTTTTTTTCTAAATACTATACTCTTACTGGGCAGTTAAGAAATTCAACCCAGTTAGTACATACTATACTTGTAAACTGGATGTTAACTACATTCTGTAATTTTCAAAACATCATAATTCTATATATTATCGTTTCCTTTAATAGTGGTCATCAATATATTCTAGAAGCATTTTTATGAACCTGCATTTTCAAATTATTATTTTTTTGGCTTTTCTTCTCTTTCTTTATAATAGACAACTCGCGTGAGGTCTGACCGCAACAGAGGTGGTCTCTTCAACCCTTCGTATTAAATAAGGCATCATCCTATTCACAATTTTCCCTTCAGGTGCAGCCTTTGGAAAGGGATCGTTTTTATGACAAATACTAGTCTATGCCGCAGCAAATATCTAAAACGGGCGTGTATTACTATTGAGAAAAAACAACAAATTCAAGAAATTTATGGAAGAGAACAAAGAGATCTATCTAAATAAGATGGATTTAGAGGCCTATATAAATACCAAAATTACCAGCTATTTAGAAAATAAAATATGAACATCTAGAGATCAATAATAAGAGGTTTTGGGCAAGGAGCTTAGTTTAAAACGAGAAGTAGGTTAAGTACAAAAACCTAGTGTAACAATTTTGACTCAAAAGCGTCTTATAGCAAAGATCATCAATCAATCAATCAATCAATCAATGAAACGAATTACCACTTGCCTAACGATGCTATTGGCTGTATACCTTATAGCCCAACAACAAGTTTCTCCTACCATTAAAGACGCCCTTCAAAAATAGGACTTGATCCAAGATCAGATCATTGAGAATTATTAATCTTAAAACTAGAAAAATAATGAAACTAAAAGCCATACTTCAAAACAGAACCCAAGTCACTATTGGTGCATTCGTGTTCACGGCTCTAATACTTCTATGGGAATATGTTAATGGTGGTGTCGTTACGCATCATTTAATGGCGAGCAAAGATTTACCAGGGTTTTCAAATTGGTGGGGGTTAGTGACCATCCCTTTACTATGCTTTATAGCGGTTACTATAATAAAAAGACAACAAGACAAGGAAACAAAAGTCCTTAAACGCTTTATAACAGCCTTCGCATTTGGTTTGCTAATTGCGGTGTTTTGGGAATTAAATGTGGAAGGTCCATTACCATATATGATGCTTTTTCCGTTACTATTAGCCTTTTTTACACCTATCCATAAACCAGAAGTTTTAATGGGTTATGTCCTCGGAATGCTATTCACCTTTGGAGGTATTTTACCCATTTTATTTGGTAGTATTTTATTGATAATGGCCTTTATTATAAATACTATAGTACGCGTTTTAATGAAAGCCTTAACCAATCGGACAACAAACAAGTAAACGACTTTCTGGACTACGCTTCATTGTCATATAGTGCTAATTATTATAAAATATCCTTGAATGCACTCTGGTGGGGCCTGTCCCTATTTTTGTTTTGGATAATAGGAGCTTTATCCACAAGATTTCTATTTGAAAAATAAGCCAAGATGAGTAATGTGCGTGTAGAATGGAATATGCTTATTAAAATTTAAAATAAGAACCTATCGAAATAATTGCTTTCAATAGGTTCTAATTCATTGTTCTTAATGATCGTGATTTGAAGGATCATCTTCTTTCGTTTCACCAGACTGATTCATATCCATAGCATGATCGTATTTACAACATCCTGGTAAACCATCATAAGCTTCTAAATCACCAACAACTTTTTCAGTATCATAACCAGATGCTGCTATTGCATTATGAATTACCATAGCATCTGTTTTAGTAGCATCAAAAGACACATCTATTTTCTTTTTGTCTACATCCCAAGTGGCATTCGCAACACCTTCAACTTTGTTCGCCGCTTTTTCAATAGTACTTTTGCACATGCCACAATTTCCTCTTACACCAAAGCTAACAGCCGCCATCGCTATTTCTTTTGAGACTTCAGTAGTTGGCGTTTCTGTCTGTTGTTTGGTTTCGTTTTTACAACTTGTTAAACCCATAGCCATTATTACAGTTGCACTTAAAATTACTTTTTTACTCAGGTTGTTCATACTAATGATTTTGTGTTCGTGATTATTGTTTAAAAAATTCATTGTTAAAATATTTAATTGTTATTATTCTATGACTTGTTTTACTTCTCCACAGGTAAGCATGGCATCACCAAAATAGGGATTGATTACTTTTTCTTCTTTACTCAACCAATAGGCACCATTATTATTGTCTGCCATAGGA
This sequence comes from Flavobacteriaceae bacterium, assembly GCA_034112185.1. Taxonomy (GTDB): domain Bacteria; phylum Bacteroidota; class Bacteroidia; order Flavobacteriales; family Flavobacteriaceae; genus Winogradskyella. Next base: position 15,341 of record JAWUVW010000034.1, read on the forward strand.
CAAAATTGATGATACACTTTTTCATTGATACCAAAGACTTCAATCGCATTAGTTAAGTCTGATGACAGGCTTTTAAAATAGGCTCTTTGTTCTGTAATTTTTGACCTATTTGAAATTGAAGTTGCGGCTATTTTTATGTCCCCTTCTAATGACATCCAATGACTATGAACCTCATTATTCTTTAATAGTTTCATGTCCACTTTAGATAAATCATCTAATAGTCTTTTTGCTTCTACAATTACATTATTTGAATCATCTTTAACTAAAGCATTCTTTAGTTTGATATAATCATTAAAAACTATTTTCAACTGATTCTGAAAGTCCTTTGAGACTTTCGTTCTCTCATTTATATTGGACTGATTCTCATTGTTTACTGAAGCTGTCTTCTCCATACCAAGATGTCCCTCGTGACCAGTCATAACCTTACCACCCTCTTTATTCATCATAGATTTTTTGCCTTGTAATTGGGCTGCTGCATCCACTGTAAATGTGCCATTGGTTACTATTTCATCGCCAGTGTTCAAACCTTCTAAAACCTGATAATTATCTCCAATCTTATTGCCTAAGGTAATTTCACGCATTTCAAAAATAGCTTCATTTGGGTTTGCCTTTAGGTAAACAACCGATCGCTTACCAGTCCATAAAATAGCCGAAGATGGGATAGATAAAACGGCTTCTTTACTTGAATAAATTCCTTTTAGTCTTCCTTCAACAAATAGTCCTGGTTTAAACACATCATCTTTATTATTAACTACAACTCTTAATTTTAAGGTTCTTGTTCTGGTATCTAAAACGGGATCTATAAAATCTACTTTAGCTTTAAATTCTTTGTTTGGATAAGCATTTGATGTAATAGAAATGGCTTGACCTTTTTTAAATAAATCGATTTGGTTTTCATACACATCAAAATTTGCCCAAACCGTATTGAGATTTGCAATTTTAAGTAAGGGTTGCCCTTGTTTTATATAGTCGCCTTGTTCTACTAATTTTTCTGAAACTGTTCCAGAAACTGTTGCGTACACAGGAAAGTTTTCTTTAACCTTTCCGGAGGTTTCAATTTGATTGATTTGGCTTTCAGAAAGTTTCCAAAGTTTCAATTTATTGCGCACTGCTTTGTATAAAGCGGGCTGCGATTCTTTTAAAGACGATGCTGTAAGTAATTCTTGTTGTGCCGCATACAATTCTGGCGAATAAATAGTTGCTAATAATTGTCCTTTACGCACTTTTTCACCTGTAAAATTCACATTCAAACGTTCTATTCTTCCAGAAAAATAACTGACTTGAACTGCATTGGCTTCTTCATTTTCTACAATCTTTCCAGATAATTTGATAATGTTATCTTCAGTTTTACCATTTCCAACACGAGACGTTTGAATGTTTGCCAATGCCATTGCGTTTTCTGTAAGCTTGAATTGGTCTGCTGCTAAGCCGTCAGCACTACTTTCTGCAGGAATTAAATCCATACCACAAATAGGACAATCGCCTGGTTCTGGTTGCATGATTTTTGGATGCATTGAGCACGTCCACATTTGATTTGTTTCAGCTACTGCATCATGATTATGTTCAGATTCTTCGTTTGAAGAACCTCCAAATAACGCCCACCCTAAAACTAATCCGATGACTAATATTACTATATAGATTAAATATTTTTTCATTACTATTTATTTTTTCGTTTTAATAATTTTCTCATTGTTGGTGATGATGTCAACCAAAGTAAGAATCCGCTTAATACAGTAATTAAACCTAATAAAGAAAAAGCTCTTAATACAATGGTATTAAAGTTATCTCTCCCTTCATAATCCATTGTATGTGTCATCCATAAAAAATCAAACCAACGCCAAGCCCTATGTCTTACCGTTTGAAATTTCCCATCTTTTATAGAGATATAAGCCTTTAAAGCTTCATCTGTTTGATAAGATATTACATAAGCAGGCAATAGTTTTTCTCGATACTCGTGATGTTTTCCAGTTTCATTAATCTGTTCAATAGTTTCTACTTCTAAACCGATTTTCATATTGTTTTTAGCAATATAAAGCGCCTCATTTTTTGTGATTTGATTTTTTAGACTTCCATCGATGGCATTGTATAAGTGTTCGTTGTTAATCCAATAGTACGGTGCATTATTAATGTCTCTCAACGCTATAGTATTAATACCGTTTGAAACATTAAGTTCTGATGGACTAATAAGCTCATTAAACGCTTTAGGCTGATATGCACTGTTTTTAAATGGGTCGCCGTGAATATCATCAATATCTGTCCAACTAAAATATAACCCACTTAGGGTCCAAAACAAAAATTGAATTCCCAAAAACAAACCCAAATAACGATGTGTTTTTCTAATTTTTAATGCTGTATGCCTGTTTATCATCTTATTGCTTTATTTTGAATGGAAAGCTAATTGTCACCTTTTCCCAAGCAAGAGAAATACGCCCCTCTGTTTCACTAATTTTATTTACTTTATACTCTAAATGCTCTGTAATTTCATCTGAAATATTTGGTGTCACTTTAAATCGTATCACATCATCATTTTCATCATACTCATCTTTCCCGTGTTGCTCCCAATTTTTATTAATTATTATAGTCCAATCCTTCTTTGATGGAATTGTAAAAAAACCATATTTCCCTTTTGGTAGCGCTTCACCATTTATGATTAAATCCTTATTAGTTTCTATCCACGTAGCATTATGTGCACCTGCTTGCCAAACGGTATCATATCCAACCAAACCACCAAAAATGATTCGACCTCTAACGCCTGGTGACGAATAATCAATATGAATATGGGCATCACCAATCATGTCCATTGTAGATGTATGTGGACTTAATACTTTCTTTTTTTGTTCTTCAGCTTTTTCAGGCATTGCATGATTTTCATGTTCATTTTTTTCTGTTTGCTTTGCTTCATTTTTGCAGCTTACAAATAGAAGACTGATTGCGACGAATAGAATTAGATTTTTCATAATCATTATTTTTAAATTATATTTTAATGTTTCTTAATCTTAGGGCATTGGCTATTACAGATACCGAACTAAAACTCATTGCTAATGCAGCAATCATTGGCGATAATAAAATCCCAAAAAACGGAAATAAAACACCTGCAGCAATGGGTACACCTAATGTGTTATAGACAAGTGCAAAAAATAGATTCTGCTTAATATTCTTCATTACGGTATTACTTAACTTTTTAGCTTTTACAATACCGTGTAAATCTCCTTTTACCAAGGTGATCATAGCACTTTCAATTGCTACATCTGTTCCTGTGCCCATGGCGATACCTACATCACTTTTAGCAAGTGCCGGTGCGTCATTAATACCGTCGCCAGCCATCGCAACGACTTTTCCTTTTTCTTGTAGTTTCTGTACTTCTTTGAGTTTATCTTCGGGTAACATACTGGCTTTAAAATCTGTAAGATTTAATTCTGTTGCTACTGCTTGCGCTGTGTCTTGATTATCGCCTGTTAACATGATGACTTCAATACCTTTGGCTTGAAGTTCCTTAATGGCTTTTGCACTAGTTTTCTTTATTTTATCGCCTATTACGACATAGCCAGTAACCGTGCTATCTATTGCTAAATAAGAAACTGTTTTCCCTTGTTTTTGATAGGTTTTAGCCTCTTCCTCCATTTGTGAGGTTATCTCTGCATTGGCATAATCCATCATCTTAGGATTTCCTAGTGCTACCTTTTTAGTCGTAATAGTAGCTTCGACACCTTTACCTGTAACGGCACTAAATGCTTCCGATTTTAAAATTTCAACATGTTGTTCTTTTCCATATTTAACGGTAGCTTCTGCTAATGGATGTTCGCTGTTTTGGTTCAACGAAACAATATATTTCAGGATTTCATTTTTGTTGAAATCAGTATTAAAAGAACCTACTGTTTCAACGGTTGGTTTTCCTTCGGTAATTGTTCCTGTCTTATCTACAATTAGCGTTGTTACTTTATCCATTTTTTCAAGGGCTTCGGCATTTTTAATTAATACGCCATTTTGAGCACCTTTACCAACACCAACCATAACTGACATTGGTGTTGCCAACCCTAATGCACAAGGACAAGCTATAATCAAAACAGCAATAGCATTCACAAACGCATAAACATAAACGGGTTCTGGTCCCCAAATTGCCCAAACTGCAAAAGTTAGTAAAGAGATGATGACCACAACAGGTACAAAGTAACCGGATACTTTATCGGCTAAATTCTGTATTGGCGCACGACTTCTGCTGGCATTGTTAACCATGTGGATGATTTGAGAGAGTAGTGTATCGCTCCCCACTTTTTCAGCTTTCATTAAAAAAGATTGATTACCATTTATTGTGCCGCTACTTACTTTATCATTCACTGTTTTATTAACAGGAATTGGCTCTCCAGTAATCATTGACTCATCAATGGTTGTATTTCCTTCTGTTATAGCACCATCTACAGGAATTTTATCGCCTGGTTTTACTTTTAGAATATCATTTAATTCAATAGCATCGATGGCTACTTCAACATCTTCACCATCTATTACTTTTATAGCTTTATTAGGTGCTAACTTTATCAATTCTTTTACTGCTGTATTGGTTTTACTATGCGCACGCGCTTCTAAAAGTTGTCCTAAAAGCACCAATGTTAAAATAACAGTAGCGGCTTCAAAATAGACATGTACTGCTCCAGATTCAGTTTTGAACTGACTTGGAAAAACATCTGGAAAAAACATGCCAAAAACACTAAATAACCAAGCTGCACCTGCACCTATTCCTATGAGCGTAAACATATTAAGACGCCACGTTTTTATACTTTTATAGGCACGCTCAAAGAACATCCATGTGGCATAAAACACAACTGGAATTGATAAAGCGAACTGAGTCCAATTCCAATATTTTTGGTCCATTATAGTGTATAACGGATTGTTGAAAAGCATTTCACTCATTGCCATTAAAAAAATTGGTAATGTGAATATTACTGCAATTATAAACTTCTTTAATAACTTTTTATAGGTTTTCTCTTCTGCTGAACTATCTGCTTCCATTGGTACTAAATCCATGCCGCATTTAGGACAAGCACCTGCTTTATCTTTTATTATTTCTGGATGCATCGGGCAGGTCCATTGTTCTGATGACGTTGTGGACAGATTTTGCTCTTCGACTAAATCCATTCCGCAGACAGGGCAATCGCCGAGTTTAGCATAGGTCTTATCGCCTTCGCAATGCATAGGACAATAAAAAGTACCTGTTCCTTTTCCTTGTGGCTGTTTTTCCTTTTCTACTGTGGTATGATGGTGTTCCCCTAATTTGTGAATACTATATTTTCCACCGTCCAAGTTTAAAGCGTCTTGAAGCCTTTCTATTGGAATATGAGATTCCATTTCGATTGTTGCTTCTGCTTTTTCTAAATCAACAGAAGCCGTTGAAACACCTTCTACTTTTGAGAGTGTTTTTTCTACATGACCGCGACAACCGTTGCATGTCATTCCGTGTATGTGATACGCATGTTTCATTATTGTTGTGTTAAATAATTAATAACAGTGGTTTGCACATAGTAGGATTTAACAGACTCAATTTGATTCATTTGAAACTTCAATTGTAATTCTTGTATATCGAGCACATCATTAAAATCAATCGTTCCTGTTTCGTAATTTTTAATAAGAATTTCTTCAGCATCATTAGCTTGCTTTAAGTTCTTCGTTTGGGTTGTATAACTTATTCTTGCAGAAATTCTATCGTTTATTGCTTTATCTAAAAGTGTTTCCAAGGTATTTAAGCGTTCTTGTTTTTGGAATTCAATCTCCTGCTGTTGCAATTCGTTTTGTTTGGTTTGCGATTTGTATTTGTTATTAAAAACGGGAATTGAAAAAGATACCATAGGCATAATAATATCCTTCCCGTTATCACTAAAATTCATATTTGGTCGCTTCTCTACATTGATATAGTCCAATCCAAAACCAATCATTGGACTACTTTCTTTTTGGTTCAGTAATTCAGATTGTTCTACTGATTGATAGAGTTTATCATATTGCAGCAATTCAGGATGTAATGCTAAATTTTCTAAATTTATTTCAAAATCTTCAGAAGGTAAATTCAATTCATTTATAACATTGACTGAACTAGTTTTATCCCGATTTAAGAGTTTATTAAAATTAGTTTGTTCTGCTAAAAACTGTTGCGTTAAAACTTGTTTAAGTTGTTTTAATTCATTTTGACGCATTTGTAACCGTAATACATCTACTGCTGAGGCTTTTCCAACTTCAACTGAAGTCAACGCCAATGTTTCGTAGGTATCAAGTAAATTGATGTTTTCGGTTAATACCTCCTGTTTCGCCTTGTTAGTATAAAGCCTATAGTAGGATTGTGAAACTGAAGCCATTAATTTTCGTTTAGCAATAACAATATCTTCATATTTAGCATCTGCCAGCGAAGAGACATAATTCTCTCTTGCTGTTATATTACCAAACCAAGGTAGCATTTGTTTTGCAGACACTTTAAAGCGTTGTGCACCTGTTCGTGTTTCGGGTTCGCTTACAAAGTAACCAACACCAAATTCAGTATTTGGAATAGTATTAACTTCGTTTACTTTTTCAGAGGCTCTTTTGAATTGTAATTCAAATTTTTGAATCTCTGGATTGTTATCTAAAGCTTCATTTACCAATGCATCAAGCGATTGACCATTTATTATATTAATAGAAAACATAAAAATAATAGCTAGTAAAGCGCTTTTTAAGTGAAAAGTGAAAAGTGAAAAACTAAAAACTAGAATACCTCTTAACGAAAAAATGAAAAGTGAAAAGTGATTAGTTTTACCATTTACTTTCAATTGTCCAATTTCTAATACTTTATTGTCATTTTTCATTTTTAAATACTTGATTTAGTTGTTTTAATTGAACTTACGAGCATTGCAACCAACTCTCTATTTAAAGTCAAATGATTTTGATGCACTTCTTTACTTATATAATTGGTGTCTTTTAACAAGTCCAACCAATACATAGTTTCATTTGCTTCTTTAAGTGAAATACTCATTTTATTTATAAAATCTTTTTTACTTTGAGCAAATTCGGCTTCTCTAATTAACGCAGCGATTGCTGTTCCACTTCTTAAAAATTGTTTACTTAGTACAAACTCTCTTTTTTCAGAAACCAATAACTGCGACAACTTTACTACCATAATTGCAAAGTCATAACTTTTATCCTTTAAAATACTTTTACTCATAATTTGTAACTTTTAACGTATCACTTTTAGTTTTTCACTTTTCACTTTTAACTTTTAACTTTTAACTTTTCACTTTTCACTTTTCACTTTTCACTTTTAACTTTTAACTTTTCACTTTTCACTTTTCACTTTTAACTTTTCACTTTTAACTTTTCACTTTTAACTCTGCTTTCCAGCTGTATAATACTGGAACAACAAATAATGTGATTAAAGCTATTAACATGCCACCAAAACTTGGAATGGCCATAGGAATCATAATATCACTGCCTCGTCCTGTTGCTGTTAAAATTGGTAATAATGCTAATATGGTGGTTGCAGTAGTCATCAAACACGGACGAATACGTTTTTCTCCTGCTTCAACAATTGAGGCTCTAATCTCTTTCCTGTTTTCTGGCGTATTTCTATCGAATGTTTGCTTTAAATAGGTGGCCATCACAACACCATCGTCTGTTGCAATACCAAATAAGGCAATAAACCCAACCCAAACAGCAACACTCAAATTAATTGGCCGTATTTGGAATAAGTCGCGCATATTTTCCCCAAAGAAATTGAAGTTTAAAAACCAATCTTGACCATAGAGCCATATCATTATAAAGCCACCTGCAAATGCTACTGCTATTCCAGTAAATACCATAAGAGAGGTAGCTACCGAACGGAATTGAAAATATAAAATCAGAAAGATAATTGCTAAAGCTAAAGGCACAACAACCGATAATGTTTCTTCTGCTCGTAATTGATTTTCATACGTTCCTGTAAACTTGTAGTTGATACCTTTTGGTACGACTAATTCACCTGTATCAATTTTTTGCTGAATTAGGCCTTGTGCATTTTCAACCACATTTACTTCTGCAAAACCATCTAATTTATCAAATAGCACATAGCCGACTAAAAAAGTGTCTTCACTTTTAATAACTTGTGGACCTTGTTCGTAACGAATAGTTGCTAATTCACTTAATGGTACTGAACTGCCTTTCGCAACAGGAATATATATTTGCTTTAAATCGGTTGGACTAGCTCTTAATTCTCTTGGATAACGCACGCGTACACCATAGCGCTCCCGACCTTCAACGGTTTGGGTTAATACCATTCCCCCAACAGCAACTTTTAGCACCTCTTGTACATCTTGTATGGAAATGCCATAACGCGCAATTTTCTCTCTATCAATATCAATTAGCAAATAGGGTTTACCAACAATACGATCTGCAAATACAGCCTCTTGTTTAACACCTTCAGCTTGTTTTAATATCTTTTCCAATTGAACTCCAAACGCTTCAATTTGATTTAAGTCTTGCCCTTTTACCTTTATTCCCATTGGTGCTCGCATTCCTGTTTGAAGCATCACTAATCGGGTTTCAATAGGTTGTAATTTTGGTGCTGACGTCACACCAGGTAATTTGGTAACTCTTATAATTTCATTCCAAATATCATCAGGTGATTTAATTTCTGGTCGCCAATTACGAAAGAATTCGCCGTCATTGTCTGGAATGAGTTGTTCTTTTGCATTGAGAGATTGCCACGCGTCACGTTGCTCCGTTCGTAATGACATTCCGTTTTTTAATACATATTCACCCTCATCATTAACTTTGTAGCGTTGACGTTCTCCATCTGCATTCAGCATAAATTCAGATTTGTACTGAATCATATTCTCATACATAGATAATGGTGCAGGATCTAAAGCCGATTCTGTTCTACCCGCTTTTCCAACTACGGTTTTAATCTCTGGAATACTAGCTACGGCCATATCTAATTGCTGTAAAACGCGTTTGTTTTCTTCAACACCAGAGTGCGGCATTGAAGTTGGCATTAACAAAAAAGAGCCTTCATTTAAAGATGGCATAAACTCTTTACCTGTGTTTTTCATAATGAAAAAACCAGCAATTACAATAGCTGTTGGTATTGATAGAAACAAGAGTTTGTTATCTAAACACCATCTTAAAATTCGTGTATAATAACTTCTAAACAAGGTGAAAACAGCTAATAATCCAAAGCATATAATACTTACAAAAATGAGATTCCAAAAGATGCTTTTATCAACTCCTAAAGGTCTCCAATATTCGGCTAATAAGATTACAATTGCAACTACGGAAATAATGATATTGATAAGGTTAGCTCGCTTTTCATCAACTATTTGTTGAAGTTTTAAAGCGCCTGTAATTCCAAAGCCTATCAGGATTAGCGAAAACCAATAACCATAAATAATACCGATTATTCCAACGACAATTAAAGCTGTATTTAAAACGTAACTAAAACTCTTTTTGATACTTTTTCTTTTAAATAGAAACGCTGCAAATGGTGGAATTAAAAATAATGCCACAATAATTGAAGCTGTCAAAGCAAAGGTTTTTGTATACGCTAATGGTCTAAATAGTTTTCCTTCTGCACCAATCATAGTAAATACAGGAATGAAACTAATAATCGTTGTCATTACTGCTGTTACAATAGCACCAGATACTTCTGCTGTAGCATTATAAACAATGGTGTTGATTGGCAACTTATCACTTATCACTTTTAATTTTTTACTTTCTTCGTCCAGATGCCTAATAATATTTTCGGAGAGTATGACACCTACATCGACCATTGTACCAATAGCAATAGCAATACCTGAAAGCGCTACAATATTTGCATCGACACCAAAAATTTTCATCGCTATAAAAACCATTAATACAGCAACAGGTAACAAGCCTGATATCAATATAGAAGCGCGAAGATTAAATACCATTATGATAATAACGAGAATGGTTATCAAAATCTCTAATGTTAAGGCTTCATTTAATGTTCCTAATGTTTCTTGAATGAGTTCTGTCCTGTCATAAAAAGGAATAATAGTAACTTGGGATGTACGTCCATCTGCTAACACTTTAGTAGGTAATCCTGCGCTTAACTCGTTTATTTTTTCTTTGACATTGTTGATGACTTCCATGGGATTTGCACCATAACGCGATACGACAACAGCGCCGACAACTTCTGCACCTTCTTTATCTAATAATCCTCTACGCGTTGCAGGGCCTAACGATACTTTGCCAATGTCTTTAATTCGTATGGATGTAAAATCTTCAGAAGAAACGACTGCATTTTCTATATCTTCAATAGATTTTACATAGCCCAAACCACGCACTAAATATTCGGCTTGGTTAATTTCTAGCGTTTGTGCGCCAATGTCTTTATTACTTTCTTTTACTGCTTTTACAACGTGATGCAATCCAATATTATATTGACGCATCAATTCAGGATTGACATCTACTTGATATTCTTGAACGTAACCCCCAATTGAGGCCACTTCAGATACTCCACTTGCAGACGACAAAGCATATTTCACATAATAATCTTGAATACTACGCAACTCTTGTAAATCCCAACCACCAGTAACATTTCCGTTTTCATCACGACCTTCTAGTGTGTACCAAAAGATTTGGCCTAATCCTGTGGCATCTGGTCCTAATGTAGGATTAATACCTTCAGGTAATAGGCTACTTGGTAATGAGTTTAGTTTCTCGAGGATGCGACTACGACTCCAATAAAATTCTATATCTTCTTCAAAAATGATATAGATACTTGAAAAGCCAAACATAGAAGAACTACGAATGGTTTTTACGCCCGGAATTCCCAATAGGGACGTGGTTAGAGGATAGGTAATTTGGTCTTCGATATCTTGAGGTGAACGACCATCCCATTTCGTAAATACGATTTGTTGGTTTTCGCCAATATCTGGAATGGCATCTACTGCTACAGGATTACTTGGTAAAAATCCAGTATCCCAATTAAAAGGTGAATTTACAGTTCCCCATCCAATAAAAAGGACGAGTAGTAGCACCGCTACGAGTTTGTTTTCAATTAAAAATTTGATGCTTTTATTTAGCATTAGCTATGATTATTAAACAGTTAGACATTGGCGTTGAGAAAACACCGAATACAACAAAACATCCTTATAACATTACAGTCATAGGATAACACAGTCTATTGTTTAAAAATCAAATTAAATACGTCTCGTCTAGCTTGTAGAGTTGCCTTATAACGAGTGGTGGTTTGTAAACTTCGTAAGACGTTACATTATTATCTAAACCTTCAAAAAGGTTGATATAAGTATATGCAAATGAAGTTATAAAAAGGTGTTGTTTTAATGAAATGCTGTCAATGTGTAATTGTAATTCATCTTGACCATCAACTAATGATTGTTCGTTTTTACAGCAATCCTTTTTTGTAATAGCACAGCCTTCAATGGAAGGCTTTTCCATTTCCATTCCACATCCTTTCACCTTTTGAAATATTGCTGTTTCGACTAAAGTATCACCACAATAATGCATGTTAATTGTAAACGACATTGTAGAGAATAACACTACAAAAGCCATTGCAAAAGACGTTATTTTATGGAATATTTGCCTCATATCGAGTTACAAAGATAAAAATATTCTATGTCTTAAGGATAATATCTTGTTAATTTAAATCCTATAGTAAAAATATAAATGTACAAGACCAACTCTGATATGAGATGGTCTTATACAATTGTGCAAAACTAAAGGTCACTAATTCTCCAACAGTTATTTAATTAAGCACAACCTAAACAATGTTTTAAATGCTAATAGCGCGATAGGCTTTTCAGTAGAATTTAACCTTAAAACTAATAGCCTGTTTTTCTTTCATGGTGTAAACTTATAAATAAAATCAATATAACACACTACGTCGAGAAGGCAAAAAATACGTAGGGGTACGCAGGTTTTTGTGTAAAAAATTGATACGCAAGTGCTTAAATCGCGATAAAAGTGCGTTTTTTTTAAACATATTCTGTGTCAGCGTGTTTTAATCTGAGAATTACCAATTTTGAGATATAATTAGAGTTGTTTTTAAGGTTTTACAGCAATCCTATAGTACTAGTACATCGTCTAAAATTTTTTACTATATCCATTTTAACGTTTACGCGATTTTAAATTAAAGAGTTCATGAAATCGTAGAGTCAGCGCAGCTAATCTCGAATCAGAGAAATGACTTTGCAAGCGGCGGCGTATCGCATCCGTCGCTGTGGTTAAAAGCTCAGGTTTATTCTTAAGTTTCTAAAATAATTTATTGGATAATTTTCTGTACTCAGTTAATGAAACCAAGTTTGCGAGGCACATGGATCCCTCTAAACACTAAAACTATATGAATACATCGAGATACGAGATACATGAACTCCTCTAAAACAATATTAACCTTGTGAATAAAGCGAAGAATGAGTTTAGGCGACAGCCACAATCATACAAAGTGCACGAACTCCTAATTATTACGATAGCGTAGGACGAGAAACCAGTTTGCTGGTTCACGTCTTTATACAGAAAACAATAATCCAGCAGTAAAACACGCTTTTTACGAAACCGAGTTAGCGAGGTTCATGAACACGTCTAAAACAATAAAAACCTAGCGAATAAATCGAGGTACGAAGATTGTCCCAGAAACATCTTATTTTAAGATTCACGATGACCTATTTAATGAAATAAAAGCAAATGAGTAAAGAGCATAGGAGTGGTGGTAAAATCGAGTTTGCGAGATTAGCGACGCTGCATCTTCGATTTCACGATTTCTTTCAACAATAACCAACCATGAGTAAATGTGTGTGGAATGAAAATGGTATTAAAAATCATAAAAAATATAAAAAATATAAAATATTCGTTTTTTTGTATTTTCTTTGCACCCCTAAAGCTTTAATCATAGGAGCTTTTAGCTGAGCAAATTGAAACATGTTTATAAGTTCGGTCTTTTGAAAATTAGGAAGTCATATTCAAAAGAAGCTTACGGCGTAAGTAACCGAAATTTAAAGCTAACTTCCATAGTGAAAAATATATCTACACTTTATAAAATGTGTTTTGTCTCCAAAATGCAGTACCAAATTATGGTTTGATTTTAGTTGTTATTTCTTTTGAGGAAGGCATTCTTGCTTTCATACTTTAATAACTTTTATCACATTTATCACATTTATCACATTTATAATGAACACAAAATATATTGATTTAGTCAATCAAACTTTCGATTTTCCTCAAGAAGAATTTGTTCTTGAGAAAGACAACTTACTTTTTCATGAAATAGACCTAAATAAATTGGTTCAAACTTATGGAACACCTTTAAAATTTACATACTTACCTAAAATTTCTGAAAACATTAATAAATCAAAAGTATGGTTTGATAATGCTATTAAGAAGCACAACTATAAGGGCAACTATAACTATTGCTATTGTACAAAAAGTTCACATTTTAAGCATGTTTTAAATGAGGCTTTGAAAAATGATATACATATTGAAACCTCTTCGGCTTTTGACATAGATATTATTGAAACTTTAAAAGAAGAAGGAAAAATAAACGACAATACGTTTGTTATAAGTAATGGTTTTAAGCGGGCCCAATACATCACTAATATTGCGAGATTAATCAATAACGGTCATCAAAATTGTATTCCAATTATTGATAACTACGAAGAAATAGAATTACTCTCTAATGAAATAAAGGACAATTTTAATATTGGTATTCGTATTGCATCAGAAGAAGACCCCAAATTTGAATTTTATACCTCGAGATTAGGAATAGGGTATAAAAATATAGTGCCTTTTTATAACAAGCAGATTAAAGACAACCCGAAAGTAAAGCTTAAAATGCTTCACTTCTTTATTAACACAGGTATTAGAGATAACGCTTACTATTGGAATGAACTTTTAAAATGTCTTAAAGTATATACAAGTTTAAAAAAGATATGCCCATCTCTTAATAGCTTAAATATCGGTGGCGGATTCCCTGTTAAAAATTCATTAGCATTTGATTTTGATTATGCATATATGATAGATGAAATCATTAATCAAATTAAATTGACTTGTGAAGCGGAAGATGTAGACGTGCCTCATATTTTCACAGAATTTGGAAGCTTTACAGTAGGCGAGAGTGGTGGAGCCATTTACGAAGTGCTATATCAAAAACAACAAAACGATAGGGAAAAATGGAACATGATAAATTCTTCATTTATTACGACACTTCCAGATACTTGGGCGATTAACAAACGCTTTATTATGTTACCTATAAATCGTTGGAATGATTCTTATGAGCGCGTTCTTCTTGGAGGCCTAACTTGTGATAGTGATGATTATTATAATAGTGAGCAACATATGAACGCTATCTATTTACCAAAATATCATAAAGATAAACCATTATACATCGGTTTTTTTAACATAGGAGCTTATCAAGAATCTATTGGTGGCTATGGAGGCTTGCAACATTGTTTAATTCCTGCTCCTAAACATATTTTAATTGATAAAGATGAACACGGAAATATCTCATCACAGTTATTTAGAGAACAGCAAAAAAGTGAAGACTTTCTTGAAATTTTGGGCTATGATAAAAAACCTAAAACCAATACACTTCAAAAATCAACTATTGAACGACAATTAGCGGATAAATAAAAAATGGACATTAGAACTTACGCTGGAATACCAGAAAAATATGCGAAATTGGAGCATGCAAAAATTGTATTAATTCCTGTTCCTTATGATGGAACAAGTACATGGCAAAAAGGAGCAGATAAAGGGCCTAAGGCCTTTTTAGACGCTTCCGAAAACATGGAACTTTACGATATTGAGACCGGTTTAGAAGTTTATAAACAAGGGATTTACTTAACAGATCCTGTTACAGAAAACACCTCTCCAGAACAAATGGTAGATGCTGTACACGAAACGACAAAAAAATACATAAAGAAACATAAATTTGTTACCATTTTGGGTGGCGAACATTCTATATCTATAGGAACTATTAGAGCCTTTAATGAGATGTTTCCAAACTTAACAGTGTTACATATTGATGCGCATGCCGATTTACGACAAAGTTATGATGGAAGTTCTTGCAATCATGCTTGTGCCATTTATGAAGCCAGTCAGAATACCAATTTAATTCAAGTAGGTATTCGTTCTATGGACATCAAAGAGAAATCTGTCATGAATTTGGATAAAACCTATTTTGCTCGCGACATGGCAATGGATGATTCTTGGATGGACGCCGCCATTGACCAGATGACAGATAACGTTTTTATAACATTCGATTTAGATGCACTAGACCCTTCCATATTACCAAGTACAGGCACACCAGAGCCCGGAGGATTACTTTGGTATGAAACTTTAGATTTCTTGAAGCAAGTTTTTAAAGAAAAAAATGTTGTTGGTTTTGATCTTGTAGAATTATGCCCTAATGAAATAGACAAATCTTCAGATTTTCTTGCGGCAAAACTCTACTACAAAATGTTAAGTTATAAGTTTCAAAATGAGACCATTGAAGATGATTATGACCTTACTCCTAATGAGAAACTACAAACTAATAATTTATCAAAATTAAAAGAAGAAGACTATTAATCTAACCTTTTGGGTTTTTCTGATGGAATATAAAGTTATAGCATATCATATTGAAAATCAAATCGATTTAATAGATTTTCGAGCAAAATGTAACTTAACAATCTTAAAAAGAGAGCATTCTTTTTTGTTTTACGGTGCTGCTAAAGACTCTTTTATGTATGTTAAAGATTACGGGAGCATCGTATTTTTTAATTGTAAAAAGAGTTTTGAATACACGGTTTTTAAAAGCATTTTGGGAATAGAATCGGGTTTAACATTATCACCGAAAGAAGAATATAGTATAGAAATTGGGAACACTATTGAAGTTGATTTTGGAAAAATTCAAATAGATGAACTTTCAGAAGATATTGCACATATTATCATGCTTAATTTAGGGCAATCCGTAGCCTTAAAGCATTATTTGAATAAAACTGAAAGTCTGCATGAGGGTACTTTAATCTATGCCAAACAACTAGAAAACTTTGGTAATATCAAGCTCTCTAAAAAGCAAATGCGCATTTTTATTGGCAAAACAATGAATCTTAAAAATAGCATTGCAGAAAACTTATTCATATTTGACTCTTCAGATTTAGCATGGTCTAATGAAGAGTTGTCAAAATTAGATTATTTAATAAAAGATGAATTAGATATTGTAAAACGGCATCACGGATTACAATTCTACCTAAATGTTATAAAAGAAAATTTAGATCTATTTAAAGATATTTTACAACATAGATATAGTAGTATGTTAGAATGGATTATTATTATTTTAATCCTTTTTGAAGTTATTCAAGTTATAATCGAAAAAATTTAAAAATGAACAAACCAATAACAGAATTTATAGAAAAATATTATTTGCATTTTAATGCTGCTACCGTTGTTGATGCCGCAAAGTCTTACGAAGCCCAATTAAATAAAGGTTCAAAAATGTTAGTGTCTTTGGCAGGAGCGATGAGTACAGCAGAAATAGGAAAGATTTTTGCTGAAATGATACGGCAAGACAAAGTGCAAATCATCTCGTGTACAGGAGCAAATTTAGAAGAGGATATTATGAACTTAGTAGCACATTCTCATTATAAACGAATTCCTAATTATCGCGATTTAACACCAAAGCAAGAATGGGATTTATTAGAGCAAGGCCTTAATCGTGTTACTGATACTTGCATTCCAGAAGAAGAAGCCTTTAGAAGATTGCAACAACATATCTATAAAATTTGGAAAGATGCTGATGATAAGGGCGAACGTTATCTACCCCATGAGTATATGTATAAACTATTATTATCGGGTGTCTTAGAAGACTACTACGAAATAGATTTAAAAGACTCATGGATGTATGCCGCTGCAGAAAAGAACCTTCCTATAATTTGCCCAGGTTGGGAAGATAGCACTATGGGAAATATTTTTGCAAGTTATGTCCTCAAAGGCGCCCTTAAAGTGAGTACTATGAAGTCTGGAATTGAGTATATGACCTTCCTAGCAGATTGGTATACTGATAATTCTAAAAATGGCATAGGTTTCTTTCAAATAGGCGGCGGAATAGCAGGTGATTTTCCAATATGTGTAGTACCAATGTTATATCAAGACATGGAACGTACAGATACACCTTTTTGGAGTTATTTCTGCCAAATAAGTGATTCTACGACAAGTTATGGTTCGTATTCTGGAGCAGTTCCTAATGAAAAAATTACTTGGGGGAAATTAGATGTTAATACACCCAAATTTATAATTGAGAGTGATGCGACTATCGTTGCCCCTTTAATCTTCGCCTATTTGTTAGGCATGTAACTCTTAAAGATATGATACGTGAAATTGTAGATTATCAAAAGTTGAATGAACACATTTTAAAGCTATTAGTGCATAAATTTCCAGAGGGTTATGATGACAAACATATTATTTCATTTAGAAACAAAAAAAATGAAATTATTGAAGCCATAGAAGTGAGGGTGGATGACACTATTTATCTTGTTAAAGTGGGTGTGAAATTAGTGAAAGTGATGAGAAATTATCAAAAAAATAGTGATTTGGATGATGAGACGACTACTGCTGAAATAGATTCTTTAAATGAAAATGTCCTAGAATAATTTTTATGAAAATTAATAAACATAAATCTAAGTTACTTATAATTGAAGATTCTTCTGTTTTAGTTCTTCAAAAAAAAAAAGATAAAAAGCGATTTGTTCTTGCAGGTGGTTTTCTTAAAAAGGGGGAATCACCTGAAGAAGGCCTTTTTAGAGAAGTTTCTGAAGAAACAGGTGTAAATTTAACTATGGATAATATTAAATATTACGCTTCAAACACACTAGTAGACCATACTAAAAACACATTGACGCGACATTATTTTTTACTTATAACACGTGGTCAAAAGTTTAAAAACAAAGAACCGAATAAGTTTAAATCATTAAAATGGGTTAAATGGACCAAAGCAATAAAGTTTATAAACCCTTCAGATAAAAATGTAATAGAGCGTTTGTTTAATAGTATTGCTTAGTATTATAAAATAGCCTGCTCTGAAACTAATATAGAAAACAGTAATTTTTAAATCTCATAAAAACGAATTCCTTAGCACCAAATAGTGAGCATCTGGTAAGTGGCTAGAAATTAGTCGCTAAATTTCTCTTATTTAATACATAGCTCCTGAAATCGAAGATTTGCTAGCCAAACCAAAATGAGACGAAGCCAATGTTGCGCATGTGCATTAATCAAAACAATCGCGCGATTAGCGTCGGACATTTTGCATACGGCAATCATGAGGTAGCCTTCTTTAGAGTTTTAGTTCCATAGCCACAATTAGCCTTTACATACCATTCAAAGTAAATGATCCATCTGATGATTCCTAAATAAAAGTATAATACACTTGCGTGACGCCTGTCCCGATTTTTTATCGGGAAAAGAGGGGTTTTATGCCCAAGGTTTCTATTTTAAATTAGTAAACTCATGAAATCGCAGATGTAGCAAAGCTAATCTTGACTGAGATAAGTGACTTCGCAAGCTTCGTCGAATCTCATGCTTCGATATGGTTAAAAACAGAGCAAAGCGTTAAGACATAGTCTACTGGACTATTTTAGTTTATGAGCCAGGTGGCACGCTGGCATTCTTTACTCTTCTTTATTTTTTTTCTTCTAAAATGTTTCTCTCCTCAGTTAATGCCATTGAAGTACGAGATTCATGAGCTCCCCTAAAAAATAAAAACCTTGCGAATAAACCGAGGTGCGAGATTCACGAACACCTATTTATCAAATAGTGAAGGGGGTAAGGGTGACTAAACCCTCTTTTTACACGACGACACAGGAGGGAAGCGCTAATCGAATTTGTGAGATTAGCTGCGCTGAATCTTCGATTTCACGATTTCCAAGAAAACAGGCATGTGTCTGAAATAATATTTAATAATGCCTCTGGTAAGTCTCTAGTTCAAAATCTTAATGAGATTGGCTTTATATAATTTGCCAATGGGAATTGTATGGTCTTCAATGTATATTCTATTTCCA